>JABHEG010000310.1 GCA_018676675.1 Lentisphaerota bacterium | reverse complement strand
GCGCCAACGGCGCTGTGTATACCGAGCGCAGAGGCGCCTTACGGGAATCGGTAGGCCCAAAGGGCCGACTTCGTCGTAGCCCAGGCCGACGGCCTGGGTGATACGGCCGGGAACGTGGGCTCTGCGCCAACGGCGCTGTGCATACCGAGCGTAGAGGCGCCTTACAGGAATCGGTAGGCCCAAAGGGCCGACTTCATCGTAGCCCAGGCCGACGGCCTGGGTGGTAGTGCGTGGATGTCTGTGCCCTGAAGGGGCACGCCAACCGAATGTACGGAAACGCAAGACATGCCATGGTCTGCGCCAGGGCATGTCCCAGATCGGAGATACAAGTTTTTACCAGTTTTTGCCATTCTTTCACATAGCTCCCTCAACGACTCTCCGAGAACGGGATCTATTTGGGTGAGTCCCTGAAATCCCGGGAGGACAAACCGGACGCAAATGCAGACAGACACACACGTGAACTGAGAAGAGAGAAGCCGGGCGCGTTCTCGCTCAGCCGCCCACTCCTGACTCCTGCTATACACGAGGGAAACGACATGAAGAACATGACATCGATCCTGACCCGAATCCGACTGGGGCTTCTTGCCCTGAGCCTTGCCTGTATCAGGGCTTCCGCCGGGGAGGTCACCATTGACGACCTTGCCATTACGGGACGCATTACGGGGGAGGACTTCAGTTTCGATGTGGCGTTCCGGGCCGATGCGTCGCGGGTCGGTGCGCAGATTCCTGTTGTCAGTGGCGAGGTCGGCCTGGTCTCGGCGGCCTCCGGGCCCGGCTGGCGGCTGACCTATGATGCGAAAACGAAGAGCTATGCTCTGATCGTGCTCGAAGGCGATGCCCCGGTGGAGGTCAAGGCGTCGTTCGTGGCCAAATCCAGCCCCGATCCGAAGAACGCGTTTTGGCACACGGCGTCGATTGTCCCCCCGGCTGCTCACGTCCGCAAGGTTGAGATCGAGGCCGACCGAGAGGATCTCGAGCTCGAGCTGCCTGGTACGCTGCAGCGTCGTGAAGAAACGCGTAACGGACATCTGGTCGTCTCCGCCCTGCTGCGCCCGGAGCAGCCGCTCTCCGTTCGCTGGAAGGCGCAGGTTGAGGTCGTGGAGGCGAAACTGCTTGCGGCCAGCGAAGCCAACACCATCCTGACCCTCAGCCCCGGCACGCTTCGCGCCGATGCCCTTTTTGTCTACGCCATCAGTCAGGGGGCACTCACCGAGCTCACGTACGGCGTCCCAAAGCAGCTCAGTGTCACTCAGGTTCGCGGTGACCACCTGCGTGACTGGCATCTGCAGGCCGGTGACGACAGCCAGACGCTGGTTGTCCGACTCAGTCGGGAGCAGGCCAAGCAGTACCGCATTCAGATTCTCGCGGAGATGGCCCTTCCCCCACTGCCCGGTGATGCCGAGATCCCGGTGATTGTGCCTCGAGACGGCACGCGTGCGGATGGCTTTCTCGCCATGGGAACGAACAGCGCAATCCAGCTCCAGGTGAAGCAGAGCACCGGTGTCTCTCAGATCGATGCGGCAGCGTTCCCGCGCGTGACTCTCGCCAAGGACCAACCCCGAGCGATCCCCGAGAGCAAGACGTTTTACTACTCGTTCGCAGCGACGCCTTACCAGATGGGCCTGTCTTTGGCGGACATTGTCCCCTCCTTTGACGTGGACGAGCGTCTCACCGTGACCGTCAAAGACGATGACATGACCATTGACGCGGAAATGGAGTTTGACGTGCGCGACGCCCCCATCCGTCGGGTCAAGGTCGCTTTGCCTGATCAGATGGTCGTGGCCGGGGTGACCGGGAAGCAGATCTCGGACTACTCGGTATCGGCTCCGGCGGATGCAGGAGATGGCCGACGGCTGGTGGTGGAGTTCCGAGAGGCCGTGCTCGGGCGGGCACTCATCCAGTTCAAGCTGGAGCTTGGCCAAACGCCCATCGGCACAACTCAGGCCCTGGCCGGACTCACTGTTGACGGTGCGCGCAATGAACGAGGCTTCATCGCCGTAGTGACTGAAAGCGGTGTCCTGATCGAGAACCCGGAAGCGACGGAGCTGCGCCAGGTGCACACGCGGGCAATCCCCATGCGCGTCCCCAATGCCCAGTTCGCCTGGCGCTTCCGCGAGCCGACCTGGCGCCTGGCGCTACCGGTCAAGGAGCGCCCATCCAACGTTCGCGCAGAGGCCTTTCATCTACTGTCACTGGGTGACGGTGTCGCCTACGGCAGCGTTGCGCTCACGTATTTCATTGCCGGGGCCCCGGTCGACGAACTCACGTTCCGGATCTCCCCCAAGCTGCGCAATGTCGAGTTCATCGGGCTCGACGTCAGCCGCTGGACGAATGAGGAAGACCTGTGGCGCGTGAAACTACGGCGGAAGGTCATTGGTGATTACAACCTCGGCGTCACCTTCAGTCAGCGCTACAAAGATGGCGAGAGCGTGCTGGCCGGAGCGATCACCTGCGACGCCGTGGAGACACAGACCGGTTTCCTGACTGTGTCCAGTCATCGCAGCTTGCAGCTTTCTGAGGAGCGGATTGACAGCGCCCTGATTCCCATTGGTTCCGACGAGACACCCTCCCAGTATCGCCTGTTGGTCAGTGCGCCGATCCTGAGGACTTACAAGTACGTCACCACGCCCCATGACCTGGAGCTGAAAGTGGAAGCCTACGACCGTGGTGCCACCCCGACCGTGATCGTCGAGTTCGTGAACGCCCGGACGGACCTTTCCCTCGACGATCGCGGGAACGCCGAGTCGGTCACACGCGTTCGTTACACGGTCAAGAACTCGTCTGCCCAATTCCTCGATATCGTCGTGCCGGAGGGTCTCAATATTTGGGGTACTCGTCTCATTCGCAAGCTCAGCAACGGGGCTGAGCGAGCTCAGCGGGTGCAGGCGGCCCGGGATGGGGATCGGCTCAAGATCCCTTTGAAACGACAGCAGAATCCCAACGCCCCATTGACGGTCGAGCTCGAGTACGGTCAAGTGCACGGTCGCCTGGGGTGGAGTGGTGATCTGCGCCTCGGTCTGCCTGGATGTCTGGTCCAGTCCACCTACGCAGACTGGCACATTCAGGCTCCCGCGGGTTGGATCCTGCGTCCCGGCCAGAGCGGGACGGTCGGGGCGCCTTCCGCTGCCCCGAGCAAGCTGCCCACGTTGGGGCGTAATATCCTGCACGGCTGGCGTCGATCCGTCCGCGGGACGGCGCTCGCGTTCAGTGCGATTCTCGTGGGTGTACTCGCTGCCTGTGCCATCATCTTCCGCAATCGCGGGGTCGCGATCCTGATGGTCGCTGTCACTCTTCTGGCTCTGACGCTGTTTGGGTTCCAGGCCAGGAATTATGCTTCCCGGATGGGGTCGTATGCGACCGCGCAGCCATCGATTGCGCTCAATCAGGTTCTCAATCTCGATGCGGACACACCGGTGAGCGCTGCAGTGCATGTCCTGAAGTCCTGGCGTCAGCGTTTCAGTGTTGGCGCGTCAGTTGGTTTCGGGGTGGCGGCTCTCGCGCTTATCGGCGCTGCGGTCGCCAGCTCGCGTTGGCGGAAGCCTGCGGTTGCCGGAGCGGTCACCGCCTTGCTCCTCGGAGGCCTGCAGTTCGACGTAGGCATTCTCTGCACGCTCCACGTACTTACCTGGGGACTTCCGGCCGCTGCTTTGGTCAACTTGTGCATCTGTGGTGCCGCTTCGACGATCCGGGGCAGGAAGGGCGCTCCCGCTCCACCGGCCGCCGCCGCCATTCTCCTGTTGCTTCTTCCGCTGTCAGCGGAGGCGCGCAAGGCGCCGCCGAAGCCGCCGCCGGGCTTGCCTGCGGCAGTCCATGTCGTGGTGGAACGTTCCACGTGCGATATCACGGTTCAGGAGGACAGTGTTACGGTCGACCTGGCGCTCACCGTCTCGAGCAAGGAGGGCGGCTGGCTGCCCGTGGCTCCGAGTGCTGCCATTTTGCTCGCAAAGCCGGAGGGGGGCGTCGTGGCTCTGATCAGTGAAAACGGGCACCACGCTCTCGCAGTTGGAGCAGGCACGCACCAAGCCACACTGCAGCTTCTGTTACCCCTCCCCTCGGCTGGCGACGACCACGTGCGACGTTTCAGCATGCCCTTGCCTGTCGCCCTGGCCACACAGCTGAACGGCACCATTCCCGGCAAGGATCTGGACGTCGACATTGCCGGAGCAGTCAGCACGACCGTAAAGGACACGGAAACGGCTGCCACGTTCACTGCCATTCTGTCCCCGGTCAAGGCCTTGACCCTCACCTGGAAGCCACGCGAACGGCGCACCCAGCTCGAGGAAACGGTGTTCTACGCAGAAGTCGTCAGCCTGGCCCGCGCGGACAGCGGCTTGGTCGAAGGACTTCACCATGTCGACCTGCGGGTCGCGCAAGGGGAGCTCTCACGGGTTGAGATCGGCGTCCCGAAGGGCATGACTGTGACCCGGGTCAACAGCCCACTGTTGGGGAGTTGGCGCTTCGATCCGGCTGGTCACCGGCTTCAGGTTGGCCTGGAACAGCCTGTCACCGGCGACTGCACCATCACGCTGGTCACTCAGGTATCGGCGAACAGTATGCCGTATGCCGCTCAACTGCGTGGCCTCAGCGTTGTGGACGCGTCTCGCCAGCGGGCGAGCCTGGGGCTTCTCGCCAGCTCTGCTGTCAATCTGGCCGTACGAACGCATCCGCAGCCCATGAACACCGACGACTTCCGGCGTGCGGCCGCCGTTCTCCTGGAAGCTCAGAAGAAAGTATGGGGTCAGGATGTGCTCTACGCCTACCGCATGTCTGATCCGGAAGCGTCGGTCGCCATTGAAGTCACCGCTGTCACGGCCGAACTTCGCACGGAGGAGAACGCCAGCTTCAGCATTGCCGACGAGCGCCTTGTCTTCAACACGGTCCTGGTCCTGGATATCTCCAAATCGGGACTTTTCGCTATCGACTTGGATCTACCAACCGGATACGATGTCGACAGCCTCAGCTGCGCCGAGATCAGTCACTGGGATGAAACTGAAGCCGATGGACGCCGTGTTGCCCGAATCCACTTCCAGAAGCAGCTTCTCGGGAGTACAAGCGTGACTGTCGCTCTGAGTCAGTCGGTTGGTGCGCTCCCGGCCGTCATCCCCGTTCCTCGGATTGGTGTCGCGGATGTCCTCAAACACCGAGGACAGCTTGTTGTCTCTGCCGAGCGAGGCGTCCGCCTCTCCGTGGCCGAACGTGACGGGATCAGCGAACTGGACGTGGCTCAGCTCCAGATGCGCACGAAACCTGCTTTGGCATTCAAACTCCTGCGCCCCAACTGGGCCCTGCGGTTTGAGACCGAGACGTTGACGCCTCGCATCAACGTTCAGTTTCTCCACCTCGCGAATGTGTCTGACGGCTTGGTCAAGCACCGGCAGTATTTGCGCTATCGCCTGCAGAACGCCGGCACAAAGCTCCTTGAATTCACCGTGCCACCGGATGCGTTGGGGCTCTTGATCACGGGGCCTGAGATTGCCCGGAAAGAGCTTGTGGATGCGGAAACCGGGCTCTGGCGGGTTGAGCTTAGCGGCAAGTGGTTTGACCGAGCGTATCCTCTTGAGATCAGTTATGAAACACGCTTCGATCGGGAGGTGGGAGGCGTTCCGATTGTTCCCATCAAAGCGTCCGAAGCTGATCTGCAGCGTGGCTTTGTCGTCGTCCGTACGTCTCCTCGGGTTGAGTTGGCAAGCGCCACTGTGGGTCCGTCGCTTCAGCCCGCCGAAGCTCGTGCTGTACCAACGAAGTTCGGGGCCGGAGACTTGGCAGATGCCGCGTTCTGTTACACCAGCTCGACGCCTGACTACGAGCTCAGCTTCAAGGCGACCCGGCACGATGCCGCGGATCTGCTCAAGGCAAAGGTGCTGCGCGCTGACCTGATCTCCGTGGTCAACCGGCAGCGTGACAGCATTCACCAGGTAGCCCTGTCCCTGCGCTCCGGAGGGAAGCGCTACCTGCGCACGGAGTTGCCGGCCGGGGCGCGAATCTGGTCGTTGCTTGTGGATCGTCAGTCGCGCACACCGTCGCTGGCAGAAGTGGACGGCAGGCAGGTACTTCAGGTCCCATTGCCTCAGAGCACCGGCGGTGAACTCAGCGTCGCGGTTGAGATGATCTACGTGCTGCCGCGTCCGACGGAAGGCTCCATCGCCAAACAGGCGCATCAAGGGCCACGCTTCGACCTCCCACTGAACAACATCACCTGGGTGTTCTACGTTCCGGAGCGGTACGCGTACAGCGACTTCGAAGGGACGATGACGCCGGATAAGCAATCGCTGGCACGCGACGCAGTCGCGCATTATGACATTCGCACCTACGAGGAGGAGACGCGACAAGCCAACGACGCTGACCTGCAGAAGGCAGTCCAACTTCAGCAGCAGGGGCTGCAGCTGGCCAAGCGCGGTAACCAGAAAGGCGCTCGTCAGGCGCTGGAACAGGCCTTCAATTACTCGCAGGCGGACAAGTCGCTGAACGAGGACGCCCGTGTCAACCTGCGGAATCTGCTGAAGCAGCAGGCGGTGGTGGGACTGGTCGGGCGACGCAATGACGTCCGCTCCATCAACAACGACATCGCGGTGAGTGCCGCGGACCAGTCTGTTCAGGTTGCGCAGCAGCAGGGCATGCAGATCAATGCCCCCGGCCAGCAGCTCGGTGATACGTTCACCCAGGAGGAGGCCGAACGGCTTCAGAACTCTTTGAGCAAGGACGACAGTCAGAATCTCGAGCAGATCACCAACCGGATGATCGAGATTCAGGAAGCCGCGGCCGGGGTCGCCTTGCAGCTGATGGTCAAACCTCCTCTGCACGGGCGTACCCTCGTGTTCCGCCGCGCCCTTCAGGTTGAGCCGGATGCTGAGATGAAGGTATCCTTCCGCGCCGCGCCCAAACGTGCCCAGTCACTCCTCGCCGGGCTGCCATGGGCTGGCGGGGCGTTCGTCGTGCTGCTTCTGGTGCTGACGCTCCCAGGTCGGGTGACGGCCGGCTGGGTCTGCTGTTGTGGCTGTGGCAAGGGCGCGAAGGACGAGGCGAAGGATGAGCCAGCTACTGATGCTGAGGCAGCTGTGGATGGAGCCGTTCCCGCAGATGCTCCGGTTGATCCGGTCACGGGCCCTGCGGCCGCCACTTCAGAGGATGCGTCGGATGCCGTCCTTCCTCCTGAACCGGATGACCCACCACCTGACGAGCCCGGTGATGCAGAGCTTGAAGACGATGGGAATCGCAATGAATAGGCGGAGCCAGCCCGGGATGAAAGCACGATTGCCACAGAACTGCGGAGACACGGAGATAGCCATGAAAGCATACAGGTTGGGTCAACGATTGATCGGGTTGGTTGGGATGGTCGCCTGTCTGACGGCCACCGCTGAACGGACTGAGCTGAAGGCAGGCATTTCTGCCGTAACGGTATTCCCGGGCGTGGCTCGGGTGACGCGCAAGGCGGAGGTCGCGGTGACGCCAGGCTCGATTTCCTGCGTGATACGCGAGCTGCCCGTTTGGGTAGACCATGCAGGCATACAGGCCCACGTCGGCCCGGCGGACAACGTTCGTCTTCTGGGGGTCCGGACGGAATCTGCCTCCAAGCCCGGGTTCACCAAAGATGAGCTCAAGGCCGAGGAGGACAAGCTCGCCAAGCTGGAACAGGAGTTGGCCGATGCAAAGGCCACGATTGCTGCCCAACTTGAGGCGATCGACAGTGAGCGCGCCTACCTCGACAGTCTCATGCCGTGGTACAAGGATCGTTTGCCTGAGGAGAGCAAGGCACGACCCATCACGGCCGCCGAGATCAAGGAGGTAAATGACTACCTTTCCCAGGCTCGCCTGGAACTTGTCAAGAAGAAGGCTGAGCTCGGGCAGGGCACACGTGAGATCGACGAGGCGATTGCCAAGCAGAAGAAGGCTCTCGAAGAGCTGCGAAAGAAGCCGGCCAGCGATACCGTGGAGCTCCTCATCGACCTGGCAGTCACCTCAGCGGGAACGGCCCAACTGCAGGTCAGCTACATCATCGCAGGTGCGGCCTGGTTCCCGGAGCACGCGGTTTCTCTGGACGGGGCCCCCGGCACAGCAACTGCTCAGACGCAAGCTGTCGTCTACCAGGCGACAGGTGAGCCTTGGCCCGCCGTTCCCATGACGTTCTCCACATCCCATCCCTTCCTGGGTTCGGCTGTGCCCAGCCTCGGCGAATGGTCGATTGGTGTAGTCAAGAAAGGGAAGGGCACCCCACCCGTCCAGCTTCCACACGCGGCTCGCCTGGATCGTGCGTTCGGTTCCCGACTTGATGCCCTGATGAAGCGTTGGCGGGAAGGTGTCGGCCATGACGATGCGGGGAAGGAAGCGGTCGCACGTGTTCTGGCCGGGCAGGCGCAGGCAGCAACGCTGATGCGGCAGCTGAGCATCCGCGGCATTTCGCCTGAGTACGTGGCCCAGGGCACTCCGGTCTGCGCGTCCGACGGCAGGGCCGCTGTTGCCGTTTTGGCCCAATCTGAGCTCCCATGTGCTGCCCAGGTGCGTTTGGTTCCCGCTCTGTCCTCCGCAGGCTTTGAGACGCTCAATTTGACCAACACAGGGGACCAGGCTCTCCTCCCCGGTTCGGTAGCGGTGTTCAGGTCAGGGCATCTCACCGGTCGCTCCGCCATGCCCTTCACGGGTCCGGGAGAAGACGCTTCCGTACCGGTCGGCCGTACCGAGTCGGTCACCGCCGTGCGTCGCCTGGACCTCAGTGCCACGTCAACGACCGTCCTCGGGCCTCGGGCACGCCAGACCATTGCCTATACCATCACCGTGAAGAATGCGTCCGAGTCGGATGTTCAGGCAGAGGTGATCGACCAGCTTCCGGTGTCAAAGAGCAAGGACGTCACCATTCGTCTGGCCCAAAGTGAGCCGCGAGCGGAAACCGGCGCTCAGGGAACGGTTCGTTGGGCATTTACCCTCAAGCCCGGGGCCACCCGGGAACTCGCCTACCGCCTCGAAACGGAGTGCCCCGTCGGCAAACTCCCCTCCGAGCTGGCCATGCTTGTGCCTCGAAGAAGGGCCAAGTAGGGGGTGCTTTGGAGCGACCGCGTCCCTGCGGGTATGTACCCGTGACGCGGTCGCTCTGCTCTGCTATTCTCGCGTGATCAAGTAGATGGGATCCAGCGTGAGTTGGGGGGTGAATCGACCTGGTGCCGAGGATGTCAGATGCGTCTCGCCGCCCATAAGATCGATGCGGGTTGCGGTCTCCGCAGGTGTTCTGATGACGGTCTGAGTCGGTGTCGCGCTGGTTCCCCACAGCACGCGGATCGTCGTGCCGCGTTTGGCAAACTCGAAACCGCGCTGGCTCTTGGCCAGGCCCGGCACAGGACCGACGTACTCCGCGCGTTCGAGCACGCTGGTCATCGCGGTGTACGCGCAGTAGGATGGACGCGGGGTGTGGTCGTGACGGAGAATGGCGTGACCAGGGCCGCCCTTGGGAGAGTAATCCCACAGCATGTGCCAGGTCAGCAGGCGGATGCGCTCCGACAGGCAGTAGACATAGGTCTTGACCAGGTTGTGGGCTTGCTGGTGTTCAGAGAACTGAGGGGTGCTGAAGCCCTTTTCGGTGATGTAGATGTCGCGATCTCCGAGGTCGTACTTCGCCAGCATCTCACGCAACTTGCGGAGTTTGGCCACGAACTCGAGATCCGGATTCCCGCCGTATGCGTGGATGACGACCTGGTCGATCCACTTCCCCCCCCCCAGCTCAAAGTACGTCTCCAAGAATCCCCACACGAATGAATATGGGCAGGGCCCGAGAACCACGGCGTCGGGCGCAACCCGTTTTGCGGCCTTGTACGTCACCTCGTGCAGCTTGACCACGCTTTCCATCGGCCCCATCCAGTAGGCATAGGGGACCGGCTCATTCCAGACCTCAAAGTGACGCACGCCGCCTGCATAGGCCCCGCGCACAGCAAACTCGACGAACTCGCCGTAGTCATCCCAGTTGTTCGGACTCCACTTGTACCAGTCGGCGCGTTCCGGCCGGCTTGTGAGCCACTTGGGCATCTTGGAGAAGTAGAACGTCCAGTTGAGCCGTTTGTCCGGCTTGGGGGCATACACGCCGGGTTCCCCATTGTGCACGACGTATTGGCCGTCGACAAGTTTTACATCGCTGCCGCGCAGGTACATGCGGCTCCACTTTGCCCCGATACTCCACTGTCCGCCACCGACCCAGATACCGAAGATGGAGTCTGGATTTGGGCCTGCATCCTCCGGGGCTTGGGGGCGGATCCAGGCAGCGGCTCGTTCGGCGCGGAAGAGGGGCTTGTCGTCCATGCTCAGCGTGGCCACCAGATCGACGTAGTTGGAGCCCTGGCCAGGGAGGGGTATGGCGACCGGTTGGGGGGCCTGTGCTCCCGCGGGAAGGGTGGCCGGGATCCGCCGGCTGAGCACCGCGTTCCCCCAGTAGTCCACCCCTTTGAGCTCGATACTTGCCGTCTGGCCCGGCTGGAGATCGCCCACATTCACCGAAAGCTGATAGTCTGAGTTCGGGGGGCGACGCCATCCGCCCTTGTCAACGCCGATGGAGACTGTCGGCCCGGAGTAAGCCGGTTCGGCGTGGTACAGCCCCAGGCCGTCCAGGGCGAAAACGACCGACTTTGCTTCGTGCCCGCGAATCTCGAATTTCAGGCGTTTCAGACCGTTGCGGTCGAAATGCTTGTTCTTGTCTTCGGGGCCCTCCCAGCTCCACGACCAGTGGGCGAACGGCAGCTCGACCAGTTGCCACTGTCCTGCCATCCTCGGCTTGGGGGCTGCCTTGCGCCAGTAGTGGGCTCCGTCTGCCTCGGTCAGGTCGGCTGTGAACCCTGGTGAGGCCTCATCTTGGGCCTGATACCAGAACGAGAGGCCATCCCACTCGGTCCAGTCGACTGGCTCCCTGAGCGTCCACTCCATGATCAGTGAGTTCCGCCCTTTCTCGCCTGTTGGCGGGATGGTGATCAGGAGGCTCTGAGCCCCATCGCGTGAGTACCCGGTCCGCGGTGTGAGCGTGGGGGTGATCTTGCCGCGATTCCGGTGTCGGTACAGAGGAGGCGTGCTGTCGAACGAGTCAACGATCTGTTCGGCTGTGCGGGATTCGCGAATTGGGCCGGTGGCGGCCAAACATGTCAATCCGGCGAAGAGAATGGAGGCAAAGGCCGCGGTCAGAATTCGAGACATGGTACTGACACTCCTGCGTGCGTGGCGAGATTCACTGATCAACACTGGGATGCCGAAGCGAAGGCCCTGAGCCGAGCCGAAGGGCTGGGATTGCGGAGCGATTGGCCCTTCCCACTGACCAATCAGATCCACTTTTCGACCTCGAGGCCCGGGATTCGTTCGAATTCCCTGACGTTTCCTGTGGCCAACCGTAAACCGTGTGTCAGGCACGTGGCCGCAATCCAGGAATCGTTGACACCGATTCTCATGCCATGCAGTGAGAGTTCGGCCCACAACTGTGCGTGGGAACGGGCTGTCGCGACGTCAATCTCAATGGTGGGCAGCGCAGCAAGGACCCCTTCCACGAAAGCCAGGCGCTTTGCCCTCTGCTTCGGGGTCCGGGCGCGATGCACACCATCCAACAACTCACTGGCGGACACGACCGAGAGGAATGTAGCCTCCTCCTCCCGTCCCCGGATCCGGGTCGAGAGGTCCATGCCAGAGCGTCCGACGTTGATGAAGACGCTGCTGTCGATCAGGATGCCCATGGGTCCCTTAGTTCCTCGTCTGGGAGTGCGTCCCGGGATTCCTCAATGTCAGCGGCGAACGCGGCTGCGTCGGACTCGGAGAGATGAGGTAGTGAACGCAAGATTTCAGGCAGATCCCCAAGACGTCCGCCCATTGGCACAGGGCGCAGCTCTGCCACTGCCTTCTTGCCTCTGCAGAGCACAAAGGACTCGTTCCGGTAGGCCACCCGACTGACGTAGTCGGAGAAATGCCGCACGGCTTCAGTGACGGTCAACGTGCTTGATCTCATGTCGGCTCCTTCAGTAAGATACTCATATTATATGATTATCAGGCCTCGGAGTCAAGGAGCGCTGTGGTGGTCCAGACGCAAGCTGAATGTGCGCGCCACGTGCCGCCGGGGTCTTCCAGTGTGGGAGGGGAGCTCCGGACCGCGACCAGGATTGGTGCTTGGACCGGTCGCGCCTCCCACATTGGGGAACACCGACTGCGCGCGGGCCACTCAGTACAGACGCTTCATGGTGCCGTCCGTGAACTCGACCTCCACGCAGGTTGTCACGCCG
Source organism: Lentisphaerota bacterium (assembly GCA_018676675.1). Taxonomy (GTDB): domain Bacteria; phylum Verrucomicrobiota; class Lentisphaeria; order Oligosphaerales; family JABHEG01; genus JABHEG01. Next base: position 6,962 of record JABHEG010000310.1, on the reverse strand, counting down.
TTGGGTACAGGCGGGTCGGTTCGGCAGGCTCCGGGCGTACGGAGCAGGTCCGGATGGCGCAGCAGACCATAGAAATCGCGGCGCACCAGATTGACCAGAGGATGGCGTTCACCAGGCAGTTGCGGGATGGCCGTGGCCGTTAAGCGGTAATCCATCTGGTCGAGACTCCGGAACGTGCGTGGGAGGCCTTTCCCATTCCAGGGGGCCTCTCGTGTGTCGTGGTGGTTGCCGATCTCGGGCGTCCTGGGGTTCCAGTCATAGCGCCGCATGACGTCTCCCCGGTCCACTCCTGCAATGAGATTGTTGATGATAGCCTGCTGTTTGGGGACAGGCTCCCAACGCGTGCCGCGATCGGGACCGCCCTCGTGTAGGTAGATGCCGCCGGCACCCGTCCTGCCCTGCCAGGCCGGTGTGTCATTCCAGCGTCCATCGATCGTGTTCTGGACGGCCCACACGGCATGGGAACTCCAGGCCAGGATGCCGTGGCGGAACCAGACGCCGCCGGTATGCAGGTTAACGGCCAGGTTGTTCGCAACCAGATTGGGGCCGGGGGAGGCCTCGATGCCAACGCAGAACGCCGTCCCGTCCAGGGAGAGATTTCCCTCGATTCGGTTGCCATAGTGCTCCCAATCCAGCCAGATGGCCGGGCCATCGCCGCCAATGAACGTGTTCTGCCGAAGCACGCAGCCGGTCAGCCGGAACATCTTGAATCCCCCTGACTCCCAGAAGCGTGGGTAGCCGTGGCAGTTATTGTTGATGATGACGTTGTGCTCACAGAGCATACGTCCGCGACCGGGTGCTGTGCCGTTCTGATTCAGCGGGGTCAGATCCTTGCTGTCGCCACTTGCACCGATACCGACTCCGCCGGGGTTGAGGATCCAGTTGTTCCGGATCACGATTGGGGCACTGGTCTGATCCATCCCGCTGAGCGCCACCGAGATCCCTCGGACTTCGCTGTCGACGAATTGGCACCCTTCGATGACACAGCCTTCAGCGGACACGGTCAACTGAGCCCGTTGCTGGAAACAGGCCCCATGGCGGAACTCCAGGCCGCGAATGTGAACAAAAGGCGCCTCCAGCTTGGCGAGGGAGCTCCGTTTTGCCAGCCCCATTGCTTTCTCGTTTGGGTCCCCCGCCCCCGGGAGGCGCACGTAGACTCCCACATCCGGAGTCGCGGGGAAGGGCCCGAGAAACAGAGCCTCGGAGACGTGGTCTGATGCTTCGCCGCCACCGGAGTTGGCTCGGTCAACTGGTGGGTTGGCAGAACAGACGTACCCGCTGATGCCTTTGGGCACGCCAAAACGGAATGAGAGTTCAGCCTTCGGCTTCGTTGTGGTGTCGAACTGGAAGAGCAGATGGTTCCAGCCTTCCTTGAGGGAAAAATCCTGCCAGCGGTCGCTCTTTCCGTAGTTGTGGTGCGGGCGGGGCTTGCCTGGTTCCCAGGCGGAGGGAGCGAGTTCACCGTTGATCCACAGGCGGTATCTATTGACCTGAGTTTCCAGGCTACTTCCCGTCTGACGGAATGCCCGGAAGGGTCCTTTACAGGTGAGTTTCCCTGTGATCGGCTCAGGAAAGCGTGGATCCCAGACCACTCCCTCTTCTCTGGCCTTTGGTGCCACCCAAACCCAGGTTGATGCGAACAGAATCGCGTTTCCTGCTTTATCTCCGAATTGCAGCATACCTTCCGAATCGGCGGTGACTCGGCGCCATGCTTGTCCGTTTTCCTCGAGCCCTTCGTTTGGGGCTGGCGAACCGGCCGGTCGCTCTTTCAGGAATTCGTAGGAGGCGCGGTTGAGACAGAACTCCCCCGCCTGCAGTTGGGTGGGCCAACTGACCTCCTCCAGCGTGACGGCTCCCCAAGACACCACGCCCAGCTGTTCAGTGAAGAGATTTGCCCGAAACACCCCGGGCATGCCTTTCACAGGCATCCACGCACGCCTTGGGAAGGGATCATTTCCGGTGATCGTCGGCATTTGTCCGGCTGCCGACCGTTCCCCTTCCAGGGCGATCGGGCGAGCCGACGTTCCTCCCGTGGCAAACACGATACTCTCCCGGTAGATCCCGGGCCGCACTCGGATGACGTCCCCTGGGCGTGCCCTGGCGAGGGCAGCCCCGATGGTCTGGAAAGGCTGCACACCGGTCCCTGCCCCGTCATCGGCGGCGTGGGATGCCGTCCCGTCGACCACGTACGTCGGCGCTGGTGAACACGTGGTCCGGGCTGGTCCCAGTGGTTCGGGGGGCTCCGGGCGCGCCGGCCCGCGTGTCTTGACGTACCAGTTCTTGACGGTCCTGTTGCCTTCCCCGAAGAGGAGGCCGGCGATCTCATTGGGGCTGTGTCCTTCCAGCCCCTCGATCTTGTCCGTGGGGTAGTTGATCACCCACCATTCCGGGTGGCTGACGACCAGCTTTCGCGCTTTGGCGTTGTAACGCACGCTCGCCTCTGTTTGCGAGAGCAGCAGACGTTGTCCGCCGGCTGTCACTACTGTCGGGGCCAGCGCCGGTTCGTCCGGGACCGAACGGGTCGGCAACGGCAGGCGGTCCGCTGCTTGTGCACAGCACACGAGAAACGCGGTCGTTCTGAGGGCCAAGAGTAATGCTCGGCTAACCATCACGGATGCCTCCTATCTGTAACACTGCCGGCCAACGCGCCCGGCTGGAACGAATGTGCCGCCTGAAGCCGACGGTGACAACCCGAGAGTCGGAATCGGGCATTCACGCTATATTGGCCCGCATCGACAATCCCCCCCGACAGAGGTCCCTGGATGCCTGACACAATGACGCCGAGAGATCGCCTCCTGGGAGCCCTCCGCGGTGACCACGTGGATCGCGTGCCGCTTGAGTTGGCCGGCTTCCACGTTGCGCGCCGAGCGGACATCGAGAAGATGCCGGACCCCCGAAAGCGACTGATCGCTCAGCGCATCTTTGATGACACCCACCATTACGTCGGTGTGCCGTCATGTACAAACCGCATGTTGATGACCCCGAACCAGTTCATCCGGCGAGAGACCAAGGAGCTGGCCGATGGATGTCGACGGACCTCCGGCGTGATCGAGATCCCGGGCGGCGATCTCACGTTCGAGTCCATGTATGATCCGCATGCAAACACGGGATGGCAGGTGAAATACCCGGTGGAGACGTTTGCGGACATCGACCGCATTGCCTCGGTTGCCTGGGAATTGCCTCCCAATCTGCGCTGTCCCCAAGCCCGAGCCTTCGACGGCGAACTGGCGGGCCGTGGAGTCTTGGAGACCCGCATTTCGTCCCCGTTTGTGTGCGTGGCCGGGATGATGAGCTACCAGTGGTTTCTCGAGCTGTCACTCACGGAACCCAAGCTGATCGCGGAACTCACCGATATCTGTTGTCAGCGTACGCTCGCCTGCGTGGACGTGCTCTTTGCGGAGCCTGCCATCGAGTACGTTTGGTTGGGAGGCAGTGAGTGGGTGACTCCACCCATGGGAGCTCCCTCCATCTACGACGCTCTGGTTCAGGAGCAGGAGCGAGAGATCATCGAGCTGATCCACGCGAGGAGCAATGCTGTTGTTCACATTCACTGTCACGGACACGTCCGTCATGCCTTACAGCGTGTTATCGAGCGCGGGGGCGACTACACCGAACCGGTCGAGCCGCCGCCCGATGGCGATGTCACCATGGCTGAAGCCAAGCAGCTCGCCGCAGGGCGCGTGACCCTTGGAGGCAATGTCGAGTGCCGGATTTTGTGCAACGAGTCGGAAGAAGCGGTGGACACTGCCACGCGGGCCGCTTTCGAGGGCGGCAAGCAACGCTTCGTGCTTCGGCCTACAGAAGGGCCTTCGCCGCAGATCAGTGATCAGGAGTTCCGTAACTACATGCGCATGATCGACGTCTGGGAAGAACTGGCGGAGGTGTGACGCGAATGGCTGGCATGGTCAGTCCACGGGACTGTCCGGAAGTAGCGCCGCACTCTGAGCGGCTGCTGCAGAAGAGAACTCCGCCCGGAGCGCGCTACAGTCAGACGGGAGCCCCCAAGTCTGCCCGCAATGCGAATGAGGACAAGCCGAGGAGATGAACAGGATGAAAATCGCAGTTGCTTCCGTGTTGCCGTTGATGGCCGCCGGTTTCGTATCCGCTCAGACGGTCATTCACGTGGCTCCCGGTGGAAGCGACACGAATCCGGGGACGGCGCAGTCTCCCCTCGCTACCCTTGCGGGTGCCCGTGAGCGGGTGCGACAGGTCAAACAGGGAGGCACGTCGGTCACGGTGGAGCTTGCCGCGGGCACGTATGCCTTCTCCGAGCCGGTCGTGTTCAGTGCGGAGGACTCCGGCACGGCCACCGCTCCGATCGTTTACAGAGCTGCCGTGGGGACAGAGGTCCGTCTAAGCGGGGGCCGACCGGTGATTGGCTGGCAGCCCGTGACCGACCCTCAAATCGTCCGGCGGCTGGCACCGGAAGCGCGTGGCTTTGTGCAGGTCGCTGATCTGAAGGCACAGGGCATCACCAGTTACGGCAAGCTCACTGTGCACGGTTTCGCCATGGGCAGCAAGCCCGCAGAAGCGGAGCTGTTTTTCAACGACACCCCGATGACTCTGGCGCGGTACCCCAACCAAGGCTTCAAGGGCATCAAAGGCAAAGAGGCGAATACGGTTGTCAAGCTGGACACGGATCGTGTTGCCCGTTGGGCGGCTGAGACGGATCCATGGATCTTCGCCTACTGGCACCATGATTGGGCAGAACTCCACGAACCGATCGTTGCCGTTGACACAACCAAAGGCACGATCACGCGCCGTGAAGACATCAAGGCTCGCTACGGGATTACGCGCGGTCGCGCCCGATGGTATGCCTACAATCTGCTCGCGGAACTGGACACCCCCGGAGAGTTCTATCTGGACCGCCAGGCGGGCCGTCTCTATTTCTGGCCTCCTGAGCAAGGGGGAAGCACGGTCCTTTCCCAGGCCGATGGGCTCATTCGGGGAGACGAACTCTCACATGTCACGTTCCAGGGCTTTACGGTCGAAGTGTGCCGGAGCACGGCGGTGGTCCTGAGAGGGGGAACCGGGAGTCACATCGTCGGCTGCACGCTGCGTAACACCGGTCACCGCGCGGCGTCGGTCTCGGGGGGAACTAAGCACGAAATCTATGGCTGCGATGTCTACCACTGCGGTGAGGGGGGGATCGGCATGTACGGCGGAGATCGCAAGACACTCACTCCCGCGGGACACAATGCCGAGAACAATCATGTGCACCACTACTCCCGACGGGCCCGGACGTACAAGACCGGCATCACGGTCAGCGGCTGTGGGAATCGAATCGCGCACAACTTGGTGCACCATGGTCCGCATATGGCGTTGTCCGCAGGCGGGAATGACCACATCGTGGAATACAACGAGATTCACAACGCGGTCTACGAGAGTGGCGATGCCGGGGCCTACTATGTCGGTCGCGACTACACCCAGCGCGGGAACATCCTGCGCTACAACTACTGGCATCAGATCGTGGGTGCGACGGGACACGGTGGCATGACCATCTACCTCGATGATCAACACTGCGGTCACACCATCCACGGGAACCTCTTCGAACGCTGTTCACGCGCTGTCTTCATCGGCGGGGGCGACGACAATACCGTGACGAACAACGTGTTCCTGGACTGCTGGAAGGCAGCCCACATGGACAACCGCGGCATGGGATGGCAGAAAAAATTCACTGACGACCCAAACAGTTCCATCAACGAACGGCTGCGTGGCATGCCCTACAAGAGCGAGCTCTGGGCCAAGCGATATCCCAACCTGGTGAACATCGAGAACGACGACCGGAATGTCCCGAAGCGCAATGTCTTCAGAACCAATCTCAGCGCCGGCGGCCTCTGGGACGACATCCACAAGGGCACACGCAAGTATCAGACGGTCGAGGACAACCTGGTGTTCGATCAGGACAAGGACTGGATCGCGCTGACAAAGGACGAGCTCGGGCGGCCGACCAAACTGACCTACAAAGACCCGGCAGCAGTGAACGCTATCGGGTTCGAAGACCTGCCGCTGGAGAAGATGGGTGTATATGCTGATCCCCGTCGGGCCAGTTGGCCGGTGGAGCACCAGGTGGACAAGATCTCACTTCCCGAGCCCTCCAAGCCGCGTCCCGACGCCAAGCTCCCCCCCAATCCGACCTACCGGGTGGCGCGGACAGCATCCCCGATTGCAGTGGATGGCCATGTGCGTGCTGACGAGTGGGGCGGCCCCAACGACAAAGCGGCCATGGTCTTGTCCGTGAACTTTGACGGCAAACTCGTCGACCCTCCTGCCAAAGCGTGGCTGACCCACGATGGCACGACTCTCAGGGTGGCTGTGGTCGTTCCGCTGAGCAAGACGCGTAAGCTGGGCAGCAAGTGGGGAGGAAACGAGGCCGTGGAGCTTTCCTTCCGCGCCGCTGACGGCCCCAATGCAGACACTCTCGTGCTGCGCGGTTTCGCCGCTGGGAAGTGGGCCACCGCGGGCGATGCCGGGGCCGGGGCCGTCGCCCTTGGTAAACTTGGGAAGAACGTCGCTTACGCAACTCAGGTCCGCAAGAAGCAGTGGAGCGCGGAGTGGGAGATCCCTCTGGCGAATCTGGGGGTTGTTCCCGGAGACCGGGTGCGGGCAAATGTGACGGTCCGGCGCATGGCGGACGGCGTTTGGGCAATGTGGCGACCGACGATGGGAAACAGCTTCCTCGTGGAACGGGTTGGGACGCTTGAGTTGGTGGAGTAACTGGCGTTGCTGATCAGGGCTTTGCCGGACGGGGGCTCTCCGAATCGAGTCGTGACTTACGCATCCTCGTCGAGGTTAGTCAAAACCAGTTGCGGCAGAGGAACCGGGGCGCTGCCCCATAAGCGCTAACTTGTTGAGCAAGTTCCTGCCTGCAGCCGGGCGAACGCTGAACATCGAACGTCCAACGCCGAATGTCGAATGAAGAGAACCGGAACAGTCTCCGAAAGAAGCCGTTACAAACCTCG
>JABHEG010000217.1 GCA_018676675.1 Lentisphaerota bacterium | reverse complement strand
GTTCCGCGTTCACGCGGCCCAGACAGACCGTCTAAAGACGGAACTACGTACGGTTCATTCGTCCGCACTGCCGACACGGCTCGCGAGGCCTCTCCGGACGGGGCCTGACGACCCCGATTCTGAGCACAAACTTCCTGGTCGCGCCATCCCCTTTGGAGGCGCCGCTTCTCCGTAAGCGGCCAGGCCGGCTGTGGAAAACCGGCTCCTCCATACGTTTGGGGGCAGTTACTCCCTCTGATATGTCTGCCGAACCTCCGGCAGAGGCGGTTGCTGCAATGTTCGTCCTGACGAGTTCAGCGTTTCGGACGGATCTTGGCCGCAGTGTCAGTTGGGAGAGCGGCAAGCCGCAGTTGAAGCAGGCCGTCTTGGGCACGTGCTGTTTCGCTGCGGGCGACATTCCCCTCCCACGTCTCCCACCACTCAACCGTATACTCGCCATCCGGCAGCCCCCGCAGGGCTATACGAGCAGCTCTAGCCGGCTTCACTTCGCCCCTGCCGTGCTCGAACCAACTGCTCTTCTGATTCTGTACCCAGAGAATCGCGACCTCGTCGCACGCCAGCGCCGCGCAGAGCAGATCGGGCCTGGTCTGCAGCCGACATCCGCTGAAACGCAACTCCCGCATCTCAATCCAGTCCCGTCCGTGGTTCTCCAGACGAATCCGGTGCACTCCAGCCGGAACGTCGATCGTGATCTCTTCATCGTAGACGGATTCCCACAGCTTCCACTGCGGTCGGTGCTGCCAGCTCTTCCCGTGTCCCTCGCCGCAGGCGAACTCCCGCTCCAAAGCTAACGCGTCATCCAGGAAAATGCGCAGATGGCCGGAGTTCGACACACGCCCAACCCGCACCCCAAACACGCCGGCAGACGGGAAGGCCGCCACAAGAACAGGCGGGTTTCGCAACTCTTTATGACCGTCCCCATGCAACAGATTCGACAGGGCTTGGCCATCGCTGACACCTCCGTCAGGTTGCACCCGAAACGTCGTCACAGAGCGCTTCTCAAAGCCACGTCTCGGAGTGAAGACGGCATCACTGGCCGGCAACTTTGCAGGTGTTTTCTGGAACGCGATATCTGCAACTTCAATCTGCCGCCAGGGCGACCTCCCAAACGGCAGGTCTGCCACGAACCGCTGGATCGCCGTGAAATGGAAGTAGAGATCCAGAGGCTCGATGTAGTTGCCGTGCCACCATGGCATGGGTACGCCATTGCAGCCACTCGCGACAGCGGCCCAGAATGCGTTGTGCAGACCCCATCCCTTCGGGTCTTTGTCCGCCGTGCTCTCGTGACTCCTGATCCCGAACTCACCGAAAACGTGGGGCTTCCGGAACGCCTTCCACTGGTGCAGACAGAAATCCCGGACCTGCTCCGCGACATTCCCGTTGTTGTTCGTGTAGCAGTGCGTTTGAACCACATCGATCTCGGGAATGCCCCAACAACTCTCAGGTCCCGTCTTGCTCCACCAACTCGTTGTGATGAGATGGTCGTAGGGGTCGATTTCAGCCAGGTAGGGAGCCATTTCCCGATGCCAGTCAATGATCACCGACTGGCGACAGTCCGCCCATCCCTCGAACTCGTTCCCGAACTCCCAACAGAACACATTTGGGTGCCACGCCCATCGGGCAACCGTGTAACGCAGACGCTTCCGATAGACCTCTCGGACACTCTCCGTCGTGAACCACTCCTCCACCGTCTTGCACGGGCCGCCGTTCGTGGCATTGAACGGATTTGCCTCCCAGCCCTGTTTCCGGAAATCCTGGTGCGTATCCATGCACAGCATGTAGACCATGCCATGGTTCCGGGCAAGCTCCAGAGCATGGTCCATCTGGGCGCTCTGAGCCTGGCGGTACCAACCCAGTTCCGCTTCCCACTCCAACCCAAGCCCACGTTCGCTCATCCACCATCGGTTGTGGTTCTCCCCCGCCATCGCCATTTTCGGGATCAGTTCGTCTACAAGCTGCCCGGAAGAGGGGTAGATGGGGACATTGTGACCTATCGGGACGAATGAATCACCATTCTCGTAGCGCAGGTAATGAGGATCGATGTCGCTGACGCGAATGAACCCTCTCCCCTTCCCCTGGACCACCATCACGGATGGCAACGGCTGGGACACCGTGCCGCTTCGGTCGGTAGCACGAAGCTCGCAGGACAGCTCCCCAACCTCCGTGGCCGCGAGGCGGATACGCCACTCCCCCTCGCCCCTGGGAACCATGATCTCAGCCTTCCCCTGGACCACACGCTCATGTGGAACCATGAAAAAACCGGGCTGCACGTAGCTCTTGCCCGATCCCGTCCGCACCATGGCATCCAGTCGCACATCGTCCGGATCGAACGGGTTGTCCCACGTTCCATCCAGGGACACACTGAACTCAATCCCTCCGTAAAGAGGGACGGTTTCCGGCAGTGGGGCGGTCCGGCCGAGAGCCAGCTTCGCCTGTCGAGGACGAATCTCGCCGGGAAACTCCGAGGGAACAGTCCCAAAGCCCAACTCGATCTCGATCACTGCGGTCTCCTCCACCCCGAAATCCGAACGATGGAAGCAGCACTCCAAGCCATGCTGATTGTCAGTGACCCGGCTGCGAGCGGTGGCAATTTCGCCACCTGCAAGACGCAAAGCCGGACCGCCAGGCACACCGACCAACAGCTCTGCAAATGGACCGGAGACAGCCGTGCCGATGGGACGGTGTGTCCATGGGCTGGCATACACCACACGCTCATCAGCAGCCTTCCGGGTGGCTGAGTATACTCCCCAGATCCCGGCCATGAGTGTCAACGGAGCCGTTTTCCGGGCGGACAGGGCAACACTGACGCCGCTCGCGTTTGGCCGGAGAACCATCTCGTACCGCAATGCCGGGGCCTCTCCTGTCGTTCCCCACAGGCCGGCAAGACGGACGCTTCCATCGGCCTCCCGGATCAGGCCTTTCCCCTCGACCTTCCCCGCATCCAGACGTTCATAGATCCACTTGTCATGCCACTGAAAAAACGTGAACGATGCGGTGGAGCCATCCGTCCCAACAAGCTCAAAACTCCCGTTCGCCCGACACAGAACGCGACCGTGGTGTCCTTCCCACATGAAGCCATCATCACTAGGCTTCAGTGACTGGGCAAAAGCGGTCGACGCCCCTGCCGCCAGGACACCAACGGCAAACACGTGGACAAAAGGCGAGAACGCTCTCAACAGCATCATTCCGTCTCCGAATGGCGATAGGAGACAAGCATCAACAGGACGCCCCTTAGGGCGCCACATCTCCCGTCCTCGCCGGATTTACACCGTGACGGGCCGTTTGCGGCCCGTTTCGGTTCAGTCGATCGTCAGCAACTCATCGAGCAGTACATCGCGTTCGGACTCCGAACTCCGAAGGACCGCCTCCAGCATGGCCTGCACGATCAGACCGTGCCGCAAGGGAGACATGCACTCCACCCCGTCCAGAATGCAGTCTATGTAATGCTCGGCGATGTTCTGCCAGGAGCCGCTCCACGACGAGGGAATGTCCACCTTGACATCCTTTGGGGCCCCGTTGTCAGTCGAGAACATGCGTACCGGACGGAGAGTGGCCCCACCATCCGTACCGAACAGCTCGACTTGCACCTCGGGAGGCATGTGGCAGGCCCAGAAGCTCTCGATCTGAAGCCCGATTCCGTTCTCGAACCGCACAAAACCACCTGCATAGTCGTCCGAGTTGTACCTCAACCAGTACTCCTCAGGTGGAGTACGGAACTTGGTGTAGCCCGTCCCAAAGGGACCAAATTTCGCTCCTGAAACGCCTGTCGCAGTCACCGGTTTCGGCATTCCCATCAACCACCAAGCCGTATCCAACACGTGGACTCCCATGTCCCGGAACGCACCCCCACCGGCCTCAATGAACCCCTCGTTCCAGTCAGGAATGCCGCTCCGGCGAACGCTCCGAGCCCGACCGTAGTAGAAATCCCCGAAAAAGCCGTCACGAGCCTGATGCTTCAGATAGAGGCTCTCCGGACTGAAACGCGTACTGAGCGACATCATGTTCACCAACCCTGATTCCTCGGCCTCCTTCACCAGGCCGATGGCCGGCTCCAGCGAATCGGACAGGGGCTTGGTGCACATCACATGCTTCCCGCCGCGAACCGCGGAGAGCGCGGCCGGAACATGGACCTGGTTCGGTGTGCCGACGAATACCGCGTCAATCTCCGAATCTTGACAGAGCTCACCAAAGTCAGCGTACTTTCTGACCTCTCGACCCAGCTCCTGCTCAAACCCGTCCATGCGCTGAGGGATGATGTCGCACAGGGCGACAATCTCGCCGCGTGGATTGGCGTCGAGAGCCCGGGCGTTGACCTTGCCAATGCCCCCGGTACCGATGATCCCGATTCTGACGTTATCACACATCCTGCAAAGCCCTCGCTCTATCTGTGCTGATCTGACTCAATCATGTAGAAAATGGTGTTGCTTCCCCGACCTATGGAAAATGTCAACTGGCCATCGACGTACTGCGTACTGAGCGCTGCCAGTCGCTTGCCGGCAGCGGTGACCGGGATGACCACAAGGTCGGTCCGCTCCGTCCGCAACGCGATCCGCGCTTCGATGAGGTCGACAAGGATCGGTCCCGAGCCGGCGGACTGTTTCTTGTTGCGGGTGATGTTGTAGGCAAAGCTCGCGTTCTCCGCGCGCCCCACGGCGGTGAGAAGCAGCCTCTCCGAATCCCGAATCGGTGCATCCGAGAGTGAACTCACGACAATCGCACCAAACACACTGGCGGACGTCGCCGTGAGGTCGGCCGTCCGCAACTGCCCGCCGTCTGCAAGGCGGCCCTGAACAGCCTGACTCCGCGCCGTGTCCACAACGACAATCCCTTTCGGTATGTTCCGGCGTATTTCCCCGGTGTCGCTTCGCCGCTGATCGCCTCCGGCCAGCTCATCCGAGTCAAAGGAAACCGTCTTCCCGGACGCGGCGCTCGGTTTGCCGACGACCGTCTGGAACGCAAACCGGTCGCTGAGGCCATGGAAGGCCACAGCGGACCAAGGGGTCGGGGTGGCGGCCGAAGCAGCCTGGGCCTCCGGGATCGTCACGGAGACACGGTCCGGCCCGGTCTGGACATCCCCGCGCCGGTAGATGAGAGCTGCGTTGGCGAACAGCCCGAACCTCGCCGGATCATTGAATGTCTCGAACGCCCCGGAGATGCTGTCGACGGGTGTCTTCACGGTGTGGCGATAGGTGTAGACGGTCAGGCCGTTCCATCCCTGGAAGGCTGCCACGGCGGCCATCCAGAGCGGAAGCTCGGCCCGCCATTCGCTCGGCCAGGGCTCGTCCCACTCGCTCACAAAGAACGGTTTTCCGGCCACGCGCTGGAAGCCGAGGCTGTCCATGATCGTCCGTCGGCCATCGACCATGGCCTTGTTCCCGAATGAGCCATCCTTCCCAGGATGATTCTGATAGGCATGCGAATCCGTGAAATCCTCGTGATCAAGAGCCGTCAGCAGAGCCGCATTCCGGCTCCAGTTACTGCCGGTCAACGGCACACGAACGCCCACCTCATCACGCAGAAAGGTCCGCATCTCCTGGTAATACGCATGCTGAACATGAATGAAGAAGCGCATCATCGGATCAGTGGGTACGGTGAAGTCGATGTCCCCCTCAGGCAGCGTCATTCCTTTCCCTCGGGCCCACGCGCGGTAACGGGCTTCCAAGCGCGTGCGATAGGGCTCCAGCGTCACCTTCTGCGTGAACATGTCGTTCTCGTTTGCATACTCCATGAGGGCGATAGCCGGATCGTCTCTGTAGGCGAGGCCGGTGTAGGGATTGACGTGTGTCCACAGAGCTCTGGAGAACTCCTTCTGGAGCGCAATGAGCTTCGGATCGAAGTTGCTGTAGGGCTTGGCGGCCGCCGGAAGTTCATCCACGGCATCCACCCCGTCCCCGGTCTTGAAGTGCCGGTGGACAAGCTGATCAAGGTAGACGTAGATTCCCTCGCGCTTGAGACAGTGCATCAGGTAATCGAAACGATCCAGATTCTCGGGGTCAAACTCGCGCGTGTGGTCAACGGAGTCGGGGAAGAAATGCCTCTCCGCCCATGGTGCGTCGGCGTGGTGAGTGCGCACAATATTGACACCGAACTTGGCTAGACGAGCGGCTATCTTCTCCGACTCCGTGTGACTGGGAAAATTCGCTCCAGCCGAGAAACATGTTCCCCAGAAGCGGATCTCCTCGCCACTGTCAGTGAAGACGAATCGATCCCCCCGGCGAGTCACAAAACCAAACGTCCCCGCAGGCTTGTGGTTGAGGAACGAGACGTCCACGGGAGCCTGATCCCACGGCATCACGAACGGCACCCAATCACCGGTGTCCGTCTTGGAGGAAGTCCCCGATTCGTTCAAGATCAGCTGCATCGGCCCATTGAGTCGGAAGCCGAATCTCCGGTTCACGGTCTCGCCGGCAGTGACCCGCCCCCCCGATTCATCACGCAGGAAGCAGAAACGGAACTCCATCGTGTCCCCTCCCCACCCGCGATTGTCCTGAATCAACAGATACGTGGCCTCGTCCACGCTGATTTCGAAGCCGCGCGGATCATCAGGGCCGACGTGCACACGGGTGACCTCGCCGCGAAACGGGAACTTCTCGCCCAGAGCCGTACCGATCCTGACGGTTTTCTCCCCGTCGGCGGTCAGCAGATCAACCGATGCCCCGGAATAGGTCGACAGCTTCCCCTGCACCGAAAGCTGATAGCCATTGAGAGCGGCGGCCTCAGGAAAGTGCAGACGGTACTGCAGATCAAGCGCCCCGCCCGGTTGCGCGCTGACCTGCTCGACGTACTCCATGAGTCCGCCACCACTGTCGGGCACAGCAAGCGCTCCCTGAATCGTCCGGAACCGGTTGCTCCCGGACGCCTGGGCGTTGGCCTCTCCCTGGCTGGCATAGGACCACCCCAGACCATGCACGGCCAGGTTTATCGAGGCCATCTCACCCCGTTCATCCATGACCGAGATCTGCCCCTGGTCACGAAGCAGGGCATACGGTTTCTCGGCGTCGAACTCGATCGGTGGGTTCATGGCTTCAATCATAGCACCAATCTCCGTGGTGGGAATAACCGCAACCCGAAACACACGCCGGAGGGCCATCCCGGGGAATACCTGCCCCTTCGGCCAGAAAAGGAAGCGCACCTCGAACGTGTCGTTGCCGTATTGACGGTTGTTCTGGACCAAGACATGATCAGTGGTGTCACAGGCGATGACCAGCGATCGATTGTGGTCAAGCTCAACCGTGAACGCGGCGGCCGGCCCGGACAATCCGGGCGACTCCTCGCCGACCGGCATTGCCTTCACAGCTTTGCCATGCGGAAGGGAGGCGCGTTTCCCCGCAAGGGCTTTCGCCGGCAGGAAGAAGCAGAGATAGGCGCCCTCGATGGTGGTCCGCTCGGTAAAAGCCTCAGAGCACACGATCTCAGCCGCGGGGCCACTTGCGCCCAACGCCATCGTGTACAGCAGGTCGCCTGCGCAGTTGGGCGGCATAGGCAACACGCCTTCGAGCCTGTCCGCCACCCGTTCCGTCTTGGCTGCTCCGGAGCCGGCGCTGGCATATGACCACCCGGGGCCGTGAGTGCCGACATGCGCGTACATGCCGTCAAGCTCCCCGCCAAACGTGATCACACCTCGGTCATCCAGCTGAGCCTCATACGGGGCGGCGGCAAGAACCAGGGCCGTACAGAAAAACGAGACGATCAGAACACGATCAAGCACGCACTATCTCCTCTTGAGAACGGACAACTCTCCACTGCCGCACAGGGCAACGCCTCATCAACGTGCGTGAAGCCACCCCGACTGTCAAGCCATGGTACGCCGCGAGCAACGAATTCGCACACACATCGAAGTATGCCGTCGAAAGAACAGCGTTTCACCACGTTGCTCTGGGCAAATCTCCAGCTACCCTATGGGAGTAGTAAGAGACGTTTCTCCACAAGAGGCAGGACACAGTCCACAACCCATGCGAACACTGATCTACTACGTGAGCTTCTGGGGGTATCTGCTCTTCTCGGCTCTTTTCATCCTCTGGATGGGGATCCTCCGTCTGCTCGGACGGAGTCAGCAGATCCCCGCCTACGCGTCACGCAGAGCAATCGGCTGGGGACGAACGATGGTCCGGCTCTCTGGGGGCGACATCCAGTTCGAGGGGGCTGAGAACATCCCCTCCGAGGGTGGCTTTGTCGTCTGCAGCAACCACCAGGGCGCGTTTGATATTCCGCTCGTCGTCGGCTTTCTGCCGCGGCCCATCGGCTTTGTCGCCAAAATCGAGTTGGGTAGAATCCCACTCCTGGGGTACTGGATGAAGCAGATCGGCTGCCTCTTCCTCGACCGCAAGAACCCACGCCAGGGATTGGCCGTGATGCGCGAGGGAATCGCCCTGCTGAAAGGCGGAGCGGGCCTTGTTGTGTTCCCTGAAGGCACGCGCAGCGGAAGCGACACGATGGGACCATTTCGCCAGGGCAGCCTGCGCATGGCCGTCTCTGCCGGCGTTCCGGTCGTGCCGGTGACGATCATCGACTCCCACAAGCTCCGCGAAGCGCAGGGCTGGCGCATCCGTCCGGCTTCCGTCCGGGTGGTGATCTCGCCACCTATCGAGACACAGGGGATGGATCGCGATACCAAGAAGGCCCTGCTCGGAGAAGTCCGTGAGATCATGGCCGCAAGTCTGGCCCGGGGGGTTGGCTCAGCCGAAGCCGGCTCGGCCTGAGGAACGTGTGTAGCCACACAGCGTTCAAGCTCACGGGGATGGCACAGGAGCAGAGATCCGCCAGGTAAGGGGGCCAGTCAGACTGCCGGGAACATGTCAGGCTTTGCCCTGTTGGAGCCGGAAGCCACGTTTCTCACTGACACGCCTTCCCTCATCCCCTCAGCTACCGGGTACGGGCCTTGCTGCCGTATTTCGAGGCCGGCGTCGCTCGAGTGAACGCCCAACTCCGGATGCCTTTGATCTGATCCTCCATGGTGGTGGACAGTGGGACGATCAGCGAGGAACTGCGGGTGACATCTTTCTGAACCATAGAGCGACCTTCGGAGTAGGCATCGACTCGGGCAGACACGATGGCCTGCTCAATCTCGGCCCCGTTCCAGTCCTCCATGAGTAATCCCAGCATCTCGACATCATAGTCTTCCGGATCGCCGCCGTTCCTCTGCAGGTGAATCCTGATGATCTCCTCGCGCTCCTTCTTGTTCGGCAGGTCTGCGAAGAACACCTGATCAAACCGCCCCTTCCGGATAATCTCCGCCGGCAAAGCATGAATCCGGTTAGCCGTGGCCGCGACGAAGACCAAGGGCGGCTTCTCCTGCATCCAGGTCAGGAACGCTGAGAAAATATGCGATGCGATGGTGATCTTGTCCTCCTCCATTCCCAAGCCGTTCTCGATCTCGTCGATCCAGAGAATAGCGGGGCTGACCGCCTCGAGGGTGCTCAAAGCGCTGTGGAAAGCGGCCTCCGGCGAACCATACAGACCGGAAAAGACCAGGTTCATGTCGAGTCGGAAAAGAGGAACATTCCAGAGCGAAGAGATGATCTTCACCCCAAGACTCTTGCCGCATCCGCTGATGCCCATCAACAGAAGCCCTTTGGGAATAGGGACACCGGAAGCCACCGCGTCACGGCTGAACACCGCCTGGCGTTTGCGCAACCAGTCCTTCAGATTGTCCATTCCTCCGACCCCGTCGATGTCCCAGCGTGGAGGCGTGAATTCGAGGTAACCGCTCTTCTTGACGATCATCTCCTTCTCGCTGAAAATCTCTTCGAGAATATCGTCCTTCACAGACAAGTCCGTGCGGGAAATGCGGTGGAGAACATGCCCGATTTCGGCGACCGTCATGCCTTTGCAGGCGAGTACCATCTCATCCAGTACATCCTCGGCGAACGCCGCCACTCCATAGCTCTCCCGAACGCGGAGAATCTCAGCCAGAATCTGGTCGTCACCGGGAGGGAGGACCTCAATCAAGTAGATCTCCTTCTTCAGGCTCTCCGGCATGACCAGTTCAGGAGCCATCACCACAACCATGCGGTCTGGATCCTCCCGGAACGCGTAGTAGCACTCCCGCAAGGCCCGAATCACATCGGGTTCACTGAGGAATGGGTGCAAGTCCCGCATCACGAAAATACCGCGGGTGTCGGACGCCAGTACGGCCCGAAGAGCATCAACCGGGGCCTTTGTATCGCCGGCACTCCCCAATCCAGAGAACCCTTGGACACAACTCCAGACATAGACTGGTAACGCCTCAGGGAACGTGTCTGCCAACGCGCGCACCCCATCCAGAAGTCGGTTCTCTTCGGGTGAATACAGGTAAATAAGGGGGCTGCGGCCCTGAACGGCCTTCTGAAGATGATCGAGCAAAGTCGGCATGGGCATTGTCCTCGTGATGGCATACAGAATCCCGCCCTGCAAGCGGGCAGTGCAACCTACACGCAGCGCTGCCGCAATGCAACGAAGCGGTCACCCAATGCTGGAACGCACCAGGAGCCACGAGCGGCGAGTTCTGGTACCCCGGGGAAGAAGAGCTAGATTTGCGGAAGCAACGGCCCTAGGCCGTAAGGCACGGTGCCCAACACCGCGGGATTCGCCCGTTCAGCCCCCGCGGAACGCCGCAATAGTCAACCACCGGACGACAGATGCCGTCCCGGGAATACGCATCCCGAACGCCGCTCCCACTGGAGAACGACATGCCCATCTACGAATACAAATGCGCGTCTTGCGAGGCCGTGTTTGAGCACCTGCACCGAACCCTGTCAGAGACGGCCCCGCCCTGCCCGGAATGCGGAACCGAGAAGCCAAAGAAGCTGTTCTCGAGCTTTGCTGCGGTGTCCGCAGCCCCGAAGTCCCCGTGCGAATCAGGTCCGTGTCCCGCCGCCGGCGCTTGCCCCTCCCGCAGTCCCTGTGCCTCAGGCGGCTGCCCTCTGACCGCCAACTGACCCGTATGCCGCACCGGCAGAGCCAAAGTGGGTGAGCGTCCCGAATCGCCCAATGCTGTCAACTCTCTCGGAGATGGAGTCGCGGAGGAGGGGGCATGGGCGCACGGCGCACGGGACCAATCTCGCTCACCCCACCCACGCGAAGTGGGTGGGGTCGCAGGGCCACGTGTCATGGCTTCCCTCCGGCGGCCTCTCCGCCAACGCAGTGGCAGGAGAAGGCTGATTGCGTTGCCAAGTCCCTTTCCTCACGGCTCAGACGGACGGTTCGCGGCCACACACGAGCGGCCGCCTCTGGCGAAGGTTCGGCAGACATATCGAAGGATGGGACTTGCGGTTGTTCGGTGCCTGAACAGAGCCGCGACTTTCGGGAGCGGTTTCCGGTGGCGACATCACGCGGCGACCGCTCCCGCTAGTCGCGGCTCTGACGGTCACCCCAGACTGCGATTCGTGCTGAAGTTACACACGAGTCCGGTCGAGACGTTCCCCTCAACCCAACTCCCCAGCCCGCCGTGTCCACACACAAGACGAGCCCGCTCGCATCCGCGAACGGGCTCGTTGAGGATCAATGGGTTAACTGGCCGGTTACGGCAGACGCCATGGCGACTGGGCAGACGTGTCACGGAGCTGGCTGTAGTTGAACCACTCAACGTGTCCATCGGCCATGGCCATGTTCCCGCCTCCACTGTGGCGCCGAGGGAGAAGCGTGGAGTGCCGACGGTACAGGTACCGTGGGCCGTAGTAGATGGGCGTGCGGGCGTTGTTGTCCTCGCTGTCTCCCAGAACAATATTCCAGGACGGATCCTTGATCTTCGCCAACTTGGTCGCCCAGCCGGCCAAGTAAGAGGTGGAGCTGTAAGCATACCCGAACTCCTGGTAGTTCCAGCCGTAGCCCAGGTTGTAGGGGTGGGCATTCATCTTCTGGCTGGGACATACGATCACTTCGTGCCCGCCATTGCCGGTATTGTAACTCCCCCCGGCGTAAGACAATCCGATGAGCTTGTCGAGCGCGCGATACCACTCCCATGCCCTCCCGGTTGCATACAGGTACACAGCACCTGGAATCAGCGTCTCACGGTTCTGGTCCGCATACATCAATACACCAAGGATGACCTGCTTCTGATTGCTCGTACAGGATATCGAGCGAGCCTTCTCACGGGCCTGGCTGAGAGCCGGCATGAGCATCGCCGCCAGAATCGCGATGATCGCAATCACCACCAACAGCTCAATCAGAGTAAATCGTGAACGCTTCCTGGCCATTGACATCTCCTTAGATCTTCCTGGCGATCGTCAGAACGTCTCTCGTGTGATCTCCCACCGGGGCACCCCGGCGGGTGTCACGAATCAACTGTACCAAGAATTGGCGCCGCCGTCAAGAAATTTATCCGGCATGGGTAATGCCTCGGCAGTTCCGTGGTGCATGGATGGAGAAACCGGTACGCTTCGCCCCCAGCCCAGCCTCTGCCCCATTCTCCAGGAAACAGATCGAGCCCGTTCGCGATAGGCGAACGGGCTCGTTGAGCATCCTGCGGGCAACCTGTCTCGTTACGGCAGACGCCAGGGAGATTGGGCTGAGGTATCGCGAAGAGCGCTGTAGGTCAACCACTCCACATGACCGTCGGCCATCGCCATGTTGCCGCCCCCACTGTGGCGCCGGGGCAAAAGGGTGGAATGGCGTCGGTATAGATACTGCGCACACCAAGCGACCGGCGCGCGAGCACCGTTGTCTTCGTTGTCACCCAGAACGATGTTCCAGGACGGCTCCGGGATCTTCGCCAACTTGGTGGCCCAGCCGGCCAGATATGCAGTCGAGTTCCAGTAATAGCCGAATTCCTGGTAGTTCCAACCATAGCCCTGGTTGTGAGGGCCGGGGTTCATCCTCTGTGTCGGACACACAAGCACTTCATGCCCTTTGTTACTCGTGTTGTAACTGCCATCCGGATAGGACACTCCCAGGTATTTGTCGAGTAGCCTATACCAAGTCACTGACGGTGGACCGTGGACAGCCCCCGACGGCAATGTCTCCCGGTTCTGGTCCGCATACATCAAGACGCCAAGGATAATCTGCTTCGCATTATTGGTACACCCGATCGAGCGGGCCTTTTCGCGGGCCTGGCTCAAGGCAGGCATAAGCATGGCAGCCAGAATCGCGATGATCGCGATCACCACCAGCAGCTCGATCAGAGTAAACCGTAGACACTTCCTTACCATCACCTATCTCCCTGTTTCCAGACTCCCGGTCTGTTTCGGCCGTATGGCACTCGCTCGTCGCACGGCAAACGACTGCCCCAGCTGGGGAAGCGGAACGGCGACTGTCCTGCGCGTTCCGAGAGCTCACTCTGATTATACGGAGCATCCTGAGCCAATGCAAGCCTCTGCCTAGCCCGCTGATGAGAATCCCGCTCAAAAGGGGCACCATTGGGCAGGCCTGAGGGCTTCTGTCTGACCGTAGCGCCGCCCAACCAGGGCACGCCTTCGCTTGCTCGGCAATCGCAAGAAAAGAGCGCGGGCGGGGAGATCGCTCGCGCAGATGGGGCTTCGCTCACGCCCCTCACGCTGCCCACCAGACGAATCGAGCCCGTCCGCACTAGCGAACGGGCTCGATGATTCACGGCAGCGCTAGTCCTTCGGACGCGCTATTTATCAACATTCCAGAGGGGGCTCCGATAGGCTTCTCTGTAGCCCAGCCACTCGGCGTGCCCATCCGCGAACGAATAGTTGCCGCCCTGGAGATGGTGCACCGGCATATAAGAACTGCTGCTGTAACCGATGATGTAGATCCCATTCCCGCCATAGTTGCTCGTGCGAGAGTCCCCCAGCACAATCGTCTCCCCGGGCTCCCGGATTGTGGAGCTCTTGTGTCGACTCAGCATTCCGGTTCGATACAACATGAGCGAACTACTGTCCGCCTGGTACCCCATGCCCCAGTGTTGCGTTCCTGTCAGTGTTCCTGTCCCATAGATATTCCAGCCATAGGAGATGGGGTGACCTGAACCGTGGTAACGCGCCGGATTGTTTGTTTTGCCGTAGGTGGGGCAAATGAAGGGGGCCCAAGCCGCTGCTGACAATGAACCACCCACTGGGCCCTTCATCGTCGTGTAGCGCAACAGGTTGTACCAATAGTCGGTAATCGCGTAATGGCCGTTGGCGGTGCCGCCTCTCCGATTGAGGGCCACGGGCCAGTATTCCTTGCTCTGATCAACGTAGAGCAGAACGCCGAGCATGACCTGCTTCTGGTTGTTCAGGCAGGAGATCTGTTTGGCCTTCCCTCGAGCCTTGGACAACGCCGGCATGAGCATGGCAGCCAGAATCGCGATGATCGCGATCACGACCAACAGCTCAATCAGGGTAAAAGAACGACGCTTCCTCATCATGATCTCTCCTCATGTTTCCCGGGCAGTTCCGAAACTCCGATTCCTACTTACAGCTACCACACCCTCGATGGCCGTCAGCCGACTCACCCGCGAACCAAACGCTCGCCGGCGGAGGCGTGAGTATCCCAAGCTCTAAGCTAGTGTATCAGGAGTTGAAGTCCGGCGCAAGGCGTTTTTTCAGCCAGACGTAACCCTCAGTTACGTAAGGCGGCTCGACGGAGTCTCTCCCTCCATCGGACACAGATGGCCCAGAGAATCCCTGGAGGGAGAGACTCCGTCGAGCCATCTTGGAGTTCTCCCCCCACGTAACTGAGGCATTGCAGCCAGCCGAGAAGAGCTACCGGCGGCCAACAGCATTCCCTCAGACTTGCCGATGCCCGTGGGTTGAGCAGCCACCAGCAACAATGGGCTATGCCAACGCCTCAGCGGCGAGCTCCGGAGCGCCCTCACGAACGAAGACCTCATAGGCCCACTGGTCCCACTCCGGCTCGACCCCGATCCCGTGAAGATCGCCGTAGTTCTTTGCCAGCAGACCACCGCGGAACGTCTGGACCAGACGGCGCGTCTCCGACTCGATCAAGGTCCGATCTCCAGTCGGCAGCACCTTCTGGATGTCACACGGGCAATACAGCCCCACGCCATGCGTCCTGAGCTTCTCGGCAAGTGCCGGTTGATCATAGACCGCCGGCTGATCAAACTGCAGGCAATCGATGCCGGCCTCACACAGGTCATCGACCAAGTCGTAGTTGTACCCGCATGAGTGCTGAATGACCTTCATCCCGAACACATGCGCCCGACTCGTCAGCCTCTCGTAGAGGGGGCGGAAAATATCTCGCCACATCTCAGGACTCATCAGCAGGCGATCCTGAACCCCGAGATCCTCACAGAAGAAGACCCCGTCCATCCCAGCCTCGCCGTATTGCTGAATGACACCTTCCAGGAGCGTCGTGACGCGATCGTGCAGGATGTCGATGCGTTCCCGCTCCAGGATCAGATCCCCGAAGTAAATCTCCATCTTCCTCATGTACCGGCACACGGCAAATGGCCACCCGGGCATCCCGCCGACCTTGAACTTGTCCGTGGCCGATGCCGCAAGCTCACGCGCCCCGGCGTAATACGCTGGATTGTCCAGATCGGGGAGCTCCAGGCTGTCCAGGGCGTCCCAGTCCTCCAGAACGGCTTTGTAGACTTCTCCGCCCTTCGACAGATCCACCAGGCGATGCCAGGTGTTCCCCCACATGTCGACGGAATACTCGACGTCGCCCTCGACCCAGACATTGGGTTTGTATCCGTGGGCCACGCCGGCGCCGGCGAAATCGTTCAGGCGTCCACCGCCGAAGCCGAACGCAATTCGGCCTTTCGAACGGCACTCAATGTTCTGTGTGACGGCTTCCCTGGAAGTCATGTGTCCGTTCTCCTGTCTATAGCCCAAAAACCACGCGCGTGGGGCGCAACGATTCAGCTTCAGCTCCAATC
Source organism: Lentisphaerota bacterium (assembly GCA_018676675.1). Classification (GTDB taxonomy): domain Bacteria; phylum Verrucomicrobiota; class Lentisphaeria; order Oligosphaerales; family JABHEG01; genus JABHEG01. Next base: position 167,921 of record JABHEG010000217.1, on the reverse strand, counting down.
CGAAGAAAGTGACTGCTTCAGGCGCCGCCAGGCAGACGTCCGCAACGGCTCCCTGCGTACAAAACGGTCAAGTTCCCCAACCAGATCCGTGGCGTTGTCATAGCGCTGTGAAGCACGCTTCTTGAGCATGCGGGAAAGGATGAGTTGTAGGTCTTCGGGGAAGTCGGGGTCAATACGTCGTGGGGCCTTTGGGCGCATCCGGGGAATCTGCTTGGCCAACAACGGAACGCTCTGCCCCCAAAAGGGACGCTCGCCAAGAAAGAGCTCGTAGGCCAGAACACCCAGAGAGAAAACGTCTGCTCGACGGTCCACGTGGGCACAGGCGAACGCCTCGGGAGCCATGTAAGCCGGCGACCCAAGGAGATGTGATCCCAGCGTGAGATCCGACTCAGGCAACTGAGCAACGCCGAAATCGCTGATCTTGGTGAGGAGCGTGTCCGGGTCCAGCATCACATTGCCCGGCTTCACATCGCGATGGCAGATCCCCTCAGCATGGATTGCACCCAACGCACTGGCCACCTGCCGCAACACGCGAATCTTGTCGTTCACGTTCCGACGATGCATGCTCTGCAAGGTGTCCTTGAGCGTCGGAGCGGCAAAGTACTCCATGACCAGATAGGGAATGCTCTCAGCCCGAGCCAGCCCATACTCGACGAAGCGAATGACGTTGGGATGCGAAATCCTGGAAGCCGCTTTGGCCTCATGCAGAAAGCGCTGGAGCATGCGTTCGCGCCGATTCTCCTCGATCCCCGCAACCTTGAGGATCTTGATGGCGTACGTTTGGGTCTCGTCAGCCGTGCCTTTCTCAGCCTGACAAACCACGCCGGCGTTCCCCTCCCCCAGCACTCGCACAATCCGATACCCCCCCAACACATCCCCTGGCCCGGTACCCAAAGCAGCTCCCTGAATCTGCGAACGACGGTGTGAGAGTGCGGCTCGCACACGCTCTCTCAGGCGAACGGGCTTGACCGGTTTGGAGATATAGTCAAATGCCCCAATCTTCATGCAGTCCACGGCGGCCTCGACATTCGGAGCCCCGGTGATTAAAATCACCGGGATGGCGCTGCATGACTCGCGCAGGGACTCCAGCAACTCAATGCCGGTTCGACGCGGCATCTTCACATCCGTGATAATGACATCGACGTCGTGCGCCTCCAGGAACTCCCAGGCCGCCTCCCCATCAGTCGCCTCAGACACCCGGAATCCCTCCCGTTTCAAGAAACGGGTCAGGGTCCGGCGAAGCAAATCGTCATCATCGACGACCAGGACGCGATTCGTCCCCCATCCAGTCCCGCTTGCGCTGGTCGTTTCGGTTGGCATAGGAGAGACTCTGTGGTTGCGCCGACAAGGAGTTCCGAGAGTGTCGGGAGCCCGGCTGCAAGGTCCGTGCCATTGGCTCACGCCTTCTTGGCTCTTAGTCTTAGTGCTGAATCAGGCGGAGATCAAGCAGGAGAACGGCGCGGCTTGCTCACGTGGGCCCAGTTCACCCCGAATAATTGTCCGGACAGCGCTTCATGCGATACATTCAGCCACCATGCGGTATACACCGCCGGGACGCATTGCGACCGGTGGTTCGACCGTCCTCGGAGCGCCCCCGCCGCAGACCATGGGAACGGAATGACAGACAGCAAAGAGAAGACCATTCTGTTCGTGGACAGCGCCCCTTGGCTCGGGGGCGCGCAACGCAGCCTGCTGTCACTGATCAGCGGCCTGCGAGGAACGATGTATCACCCAGTTCTGTTGGCCGCTGATCACTCCCCTCACGGCTTGATTTCCGCCTGTAAAGAGCTTGACATCCCCGCCCAAGGCTTCCACGCTCGCCATTGGCGCCGGAACGTACGAGGGGTTGGCCATTACCTGCATGACCGGCGGCGCTTCAGACCGATATGGAACGAGAGCGTCGCGGACTGGCAACCACATCTCGTCCACCTCAACGGACCACGCCCCGCCCTCATCATGCCGCGCCCTTCCCTCAACTCCTGCCCAAGCCTACTGCACGTCCGCGATGTCCGCCTGCCTCGCTGGTTGATGCGCCGCGCGGCAGCCCGTGCGAACCGAGTCATCGCCGTCTCACGCTTCACCGGGTGCGTCTGGGGACATGCCGTCCACCGGCCGCCGATCACTGTCGTTCCGAATGGGCTGGAACCAGAACCGGGACAGGCGGCGCGTCCCCACTGCCACTGGGGCAGACAGCACGTGAAAGTCCTTCTCATCGCCGACATGGTGCCATGGAAATGCCACCAGTTGTTCCTGGAAGCACTGCGCACAGCTTCCCTGTCGATGCCGACTGTTCGCGGTGTTGTGCTCGGGCGGGCGCATGGCCTCCCTGCTCAGACGTACTTGGCCGAACTGCAGGCCTATGCTCGCGCCCTCGACATACACCACCTCGTGCAGTTCGTGACTGATGTGAATGACGCGGCCGCGTGGATCAAGACGAGCGATGTGCTTGTAAGCGTCGCGGACGGCGAACCCTTTGGGCGGACAGTGGTTGAGGCGTTACGCGTGGGAAAGCCGATTGTGACGACCTGCGGAGGAGGCCCGGAGGAGATCGTGTCGAACTGCCCGGCAGGAACACTCGTGGCACCAACCGCACACGACGTCGCACGGGGAATCGGCGTGTGGCTCGAGGAAAACGCCCGGACAGCCGTCGCGGACGATGCGCGGAAACGCGCTGACGAATACAGCGTGGCACGGATGGTGCAGGGCGTCTGTGACGTCTACGCGAAGGTCCTGGAAAACGCGAAATGAGCGGACCGAACCCTTGTCATGGCGGGCACCACTCAGAGCAGGGAGGGGAATCGAGGGCCGGACAATAGCGCCGCCCCACCCCCTGAGATATGTTCTCTCGCTCTGCGCGAGTTACCCAGGCTGGCAGCGGCGGGGAACCAGCATCCCAACCTTGTTAGGGGGCAGGAGTCCCCGCGTGCAAAGGGACGAAACGACATGGACAGTGACCAGAAACAAACCATTCCGGAACAGGTAGAGAAGCTGGCGCCGTTCGTGCTGCGATCCGGGATCGTGGTTGTGGGCCGTGAACGTTTGCAGCAGCTCAGGGCCAAACTCAACTTCGTGTGGGTGACCTCAGACCTGAGCCCGAACAGTCTCCGCAAGTGCACGGAGACCTTCCCATGCCCCATCGTGCAGCTCGGCGAATCCAGTGACTTCGCCCGGCTGTTTGACCTTAGCGGGACCAAGTTGATCGGCTTCCGACGCGCGTCCCTCTCGAACAATATCTATGCTGAGCTCAAGTTCGCCAAGCTCGAGTTTGAGCGGTCTCAGCCACCCGCCGGCATGCCCACGAAGCGCAAGAGACGGGGGCGCGAACGGCCGGCAGCGGAGTGACTGACATGGCACACGATTGCGCGCCCGGGCCCCGCCCTGATATCGTCGTGGTCGGTGGCGGAGTCGGCGGTTGTCTGGCCGCCGTAGCCGCCGCACGGCAGCAACAGAACGTCGTCCTGATCGAGTCCAGGCCCTACCTGGGACACGAATTCACTGCAACCCTCCGGCCATGGATGCCGCGCTCAGCCATGGAAGGCATCTCGCCCTGCTTGACGGCTGTCTTCTCCCCCGACGATGAGAGCAAGGAGATTGACGTAGACCTCGGCGCATTGCCGCCATGGTGCGCGCAGGAGTCCCCGCTGTTCTGCGGCTCCATAAAGAAGGGCCTCCTGGCGCTGCTCCAGAGAGAAGGCGTAACCGTCCTGCTCATGAGCCACGTTGCGGCTGTCCTGATGCAGGGCCCGACCGCGACCGGCGTCTTGCTCGCGAACAAGCACGGCCTGCAGGCCCTGCACGCACCAACGATCATCGATGCGACTGGTAACCAGCACGTGGCGGATCTCATCGCTCCCCTCCCGGACGCGGCTGCGAAGCCGCGGCGGTACACGCTTGGGTTCACCAAGGCTGTCGTTCCGGACATCCCGGATATCCCCATGCCCAAGAGCATCGGGCTGCTCGGAGATACCATCCGAGTGCATCCAGGGAAGAACCGGAGCTGCAACCTCTACGTCGAATTCGCATTCACCCCTGCTGCCTCGCACCGCCTCTCGCTGGTGGCCCAATCAGCTGGTGAACAGCAGGCTCGACGCCTAGGGGCAGAAGTCGCCGCCTACCTCATCGACTCGACCCCCGGCTTCGAGCAGGCCATTGTTGCGGAGTTCGCAGACGAAACAGCTCCTGAGAGTCCCAGCCTCGGGCATCCGCTCGACAGCCTGCCCCGGGGACTGCTTGTCGCCCCCGCGAGTGTGTCTGCCGCCACGCCATGGGAAAACTGGGGAGAGCTGGAGTCATCTGCCCAAACCCTTGCCGCGACTGCGACGGAGGCGTCCGAAACGGCGCCAACGCCCGGCATTGCGAACACATCACTCCAATTCGGACAGGTCAGCATCCCCCTTGCTGACTGCCAATGCTCGCCGCTGAACGACCCCGGCCTGGCGCTGGACCTGATCACCGTCGAGCTGCTGGATAGCAGCCCGGTCCCTCTTCTCGCAACCTGCGATGTCCTGGTGGCCGGTGGCGGAACGGCCGGAGCCTGTGCCGCCATTGCCGCCGCCGAAGAGGGTGCCGATGTCGTCGTTATCGATGCCAACCCGGATCTTGGGGGGACGCAGACAGTCGGTCTCGTCGCCGGCTACTACTACGGCTACTGCGAAGGCTTCACGAAAGAACTCGACACAAGAGTAGCCACTGTTGGACGAGAACTACACGGGGGCAGGCGTGAAGGTCACCGTCGCGTAGCAAAGGCGCTGTGCTACGAAAACGGCGTAGTCAACGGGGGGGGAAGATGGTTCGGAAACGCGCTGATCTGTGGTGGTCTCAGCCTGAATGGGCACGTTCGGGGCATCCTCGTCGGTTCGCGTTTCGGGCTCAACCGGGTCGAAGCAACGGTAACCATGGATGCAACCGGTGATGGGGACGTCGCGGCCCTCTGCGGTGCCGAAACGACCTTCGGGAACCCGCGAAACGGAAATGCTCAGGACTACAGCCAGTGGGGCAAAGGCACGGGAAGCTGGCAGTCCAAATCCCTTGACCTGGACGTGATCGACCAACGCCACATGTCCGAAATGCTGCGTGGCTTGACGATCGCGCATCAGAAAGGGCTCTGGTTCGACTTCTCACCGATGCTGACCGTGCGGGAAGGACGTCACGTTCAAGGGGAATACACCCTCGACATCCGGGACATCTTCGAGAGACGACGCTTTGAGGACGCGATCGCCTTTGCCAAAACCGACTGGGACCCCCACGGAATCAGCAGTTGCGATTTGGGTCGGCTCGGCTTCCTGCCCACACACATGGAGCAATTCGCCACTCAGATTCCGTTCCGCTCCTGCATCCCCAAAGGACTGAGCGGACTCATCATCACGGCCAAAGCGATCTCTGCGACCACCGATGCAGCCTGCCTGTGCCGCATGGCCCCCGATGTGCAAAACCTCGGCTACGCCACCGGACTGGCCGCAGCTTTGACCGCTGAAGCCGGCGGGGACCCGCGGACCATCGATCTGCTCTCCCTAAAGGAGCGCCTGCTGAAGGAGGGCATTCTGCCGCAGGAGGAAAAGCCTCGCGCGCCTGAACGCGGGACGCCCGAGGCAAGAGTCGCGAGACTGGCCGGAGGCGATGAGACGGCACTTCTGGATGTCGTTCTGCTACCTGCCGAAGACGCTTTGCCGCGACTCCGGGATGCGTGGCAGATGCGGGACACGAATCGCCTCGAGCTGGGGAAAGGGCTTGCCTGGTATGGCGACCCCCGGGGCAGCAACGCCCTGGTCGCCGAACTCGAGCGACTGGCCGAGGAAGAAGATGGAGCCGCATACGACGACACTCATCCCCACAAAGCCGGCAATCCCCGAGCCGGCATTGTCGATCACGTCGACACCTACTGGCGCATCAACCAACTGCTCACACTGGTTGCCCGAGCCCGGATCAGCGCTGCTCTGCCGCCCATCGCGCGAATCGTGGACCAGGCGTGGTCAGGGGGAGAGCCGGTGCGCGAGTTGAACGTCTATATCAAAGGACGAATCGATATGCAGCGTGTGCCGCACTTCGATCGTCTCCTCTGCATCGCCTACTGTGCAGAACGCCTGGCCGACCCAGCCCTGATTGCCCCCCTCGACAAGCTCCTCGGTCGCAGGTTTGTCGTCGGCAACCTGTCGTCGACCCCGGCGGAGGCAGGGCCGAACTACCATGACGCTTACGCGGAAGTTCAGTTGGCCGCAGCCGCCTTCCGGTGCGGGAGCAAAGAGGGCGGAAGACGCCTCATCACCTATCTGAAGGACCTTCACAGCATCCTGAAGCTGTTTGCCTGTGCCGAGCTGAAAGCGGCGAGTGGGGTGGATCTCGGTGTGAGCCCTGAACGATGGTCGACATGGCTGAATCAGCAGGACAAACTCGCCCACGTCCCTTACCGAACCGACACCCTCGTGTTCTGAGGATCCCTTCCGCTACTCCCGTTGGGCACGCGTGCAGAAGCGGCGCCCTCTCTCTCAAACGGGCTGTCGGCAACGCCGGCGGCACATGTGCAGCAGCGCCCCGGCCAGCATCAACAGAAGCACCGTCCACAATAGGAAGTCGACGCAGAGCGATGTCAGCGCGTGCATGGCCGCGAGCATGGTCGTCTTGCTCCCAAGAAACTCCCCGGGCTGAACGACCCCTCTGTAGTCCGGCGCACGCAGTCCGAACTGCCAGATCACCGAGACAATTCCGCTGGGCGACAGTCCGTCGTAGAGCTCCTTCGAGTCAACGCATCGCACGGCAAGCAGCCCGGCCACGGCGAGCCCCAGGGCCGCATGCCAGCCGCTGCGCCACCGAGGTCTCCGGGCCAGCGGTTGCAGCTCAGGCAGCGGTTGCACTGTCTCCCGAAACCGTTCGGCGACTCGCTCGACAAACTCGCCGCCACGAGGAGGAGACGGGGTCAACGTGTCACAGACGTCTTCCAGGAGTTCCGCATCGCTCGCCAGGTCACGGCAGGTCGGGCAGAATGTCATGTGCTCCGCCAGAAGCGACCGCTGAGCCGCAGTCAGTTCTCCCCGCGCCGAAGCCAGAAGCCAGCCGGATATTGCGTTGTGTATTCCGGTGCTCATGAGGTTTGATCAGCCATGCCTGTGTCTGTTCGGTGAACACCACTGCCTCGTGCCGGTCCGGGAGCTCCAAGACGACGGCGCAACCCCGCCAGACCACGGTTGAGAAGCCCCCGCAACGCACCGTTGCTGATGCCCATCCGCCTCTCGATAGAGCGATGGTCCAGATGCTCTAAGTACCGCAGCGAAACCGCCTCCTGATGCCTCCGGGGAAGCTGAACGAGTGCCTTGAGGAGCATCTCACGGCGTTCGGCCTGCTCCAATCCCCACGTGGGATGCCTCACGGGCGCTGCAGCGGCAAGCTCGGGTGCGCCCCCAAGGGGGAGATGCTCGCGCCGGCGCCGGACCGCGTCTCTGGCGAGATTCCGGGTGATGCTGAGCAGCCACGCCTTGAAGCTCTCCGGCTTCTTGACCGTACTCCGAAACGTGTAAGCCTTCAAAAAGGCATCCTGAACGACATCCTCGCTCTCGGGATGGCTGTTCAGAATGACGTAAGCCTGCGCGTAGACGACGTCCGCGTAGACACGCACCAGTTCCTCGAACGCGTTCACATCCCCAGCCAACGCGTGCAGGGTCGTTTCCCGAATCTTCAGTGGCGCCACGGCGCGGGCCTCCTTTCCATCACCGAGGGACGTACGTTGCGCGTCCCCAAAGTTGCCATCTTCCGAGGTCCCCATTGTTAATATAGCAGGTGGATCAAACGCTCAGGCGTCGGACGCACCCGCGATTGCTACATACTGATGTTGGAGATCAGTACGATGAGCGGCATGAACAGAGCCACGACGATGGTCCCCACGACACCCGCAAGGAAGACAATCATGGCCGGCTCAATCAGCGAGGTGAGCGCATCCACGGCGTTGTCCACCTCCTCTTCGTAGGCGAAGGCGGTTCGCTCCAGTAGCTCAGGTAGAGCCCCAGTCTCTTCGCCAACCTCGATCATCCCAACCAGCATGGGCGGGAACACACCAGCATGGGCCAGGCAACGACTCATCTTGTCGCCTTCACGAACGGCGTCCTGAAGCCCTGAAAGGCGACTGGCCACACTCCGGTTGCTGACCGTGTTTCCGACAATCTGGAGCGCGTTCAGGATCGGGACACCAGACCCCAGGAGCGTCCCCAGCAGCCTGCAGAACTGGGCGCTTGCGGAGGCCCGGATCAACGGCCCGAAAGCCGGCAGACGCAGAAGGGCGGCATCCTGCACCTGAGCACCAACCGTTGTCCGCCGGGCAAACTGCACCACCATGATGACCGCCACCACGAGGGCGCCGGCGACAACCGTTCTCTCCATCATGAACTCGCTCACTGCCAGAACGCCGCGCGTCAGGCCCGGAAGAGGCTTGTTCCCCAACATCTCGCGGAAGATCTGAGCAAACTTGGGCACGATGAAGATCATCAGACCCGATGTGATCGCCATCGCGATCACACACACGGAAATGGGGTACGTCAGAGCGGCACGGACCTTCTTGCGGATGCGCTTGTTCTTCTCCAGGTAGGTTGCCTGACGAGAAAGAACGCCCTCGAGTGAACCGGAGGCTTCACCTGCTCGTGCCATGTTGACGTAGAGGTTGGAGAATGAACGCGGATGTGCCGCCAGTGCTTCAGAAAACGTCTGCCCCTCCTCGATCCGGCTCGCCAGATCGGACACAACCTGGCACGTGCCCGCATCCGTCGCCTGCTTGCCCAGGAAACGCAACGCCCGAACCAACGGCATGCCGGCATCGATCATCGTGGCCAGCTGCCGGGTCACCACGGCGAGAGATTTGCGCGGAATCCGTGGCATCCCTCCCGCGAGAACCTGCCCCAGCCAACCCCGGTTCCCGGGCGTTCCTCCCGACGCACCCCCTCGACGGCGAGGGGCGACTTGCTTGCGCTCTGCTACCGAAGTGGGAAAGAGCCCCAACTCCTTGATGAGTCGCTGGGCATCCTGGTCGCTTGAGGCCTCGACCGTACCTTTGGTCTCATGGCCCGTCCCATCCATCGCCGTATACATGAACATCGGCATTGCGCTCTCCTCCGTCAGAACGCCTTCGACATGTCGGCGTTTCAATAGTAAAGACGGAGTAATGCGCCAAACTGCGCGGGTGGGGTGACGTTTTCTTCAAAGAACCAACAAACTCCGAGGCCGCCCAATCCCCGCAGACGGGATGTCAGAGCCGAAACACCTCACACGTTACGGGAGGAAGTTCGAGCCGTATGCTGTCGTCCTGAGCTGCCACCGACCGACCATCCGTTAGACGCATGGCAGGATCGTCCCCGCAGCCGGTGATGAGCAACTCCGACGATGCGTCCGAGAAATTCGCGGCAACGGCATAGACCTGCCCATCCACACCGGGAACGATCACGCAGCGGACATCATCATCATCCGGACAGGGACGAATGTCCAATGCGTCGGCCTGTTCCCGCCAGACACGCGTCTCCTCATGCCCGGTGTCCGGCAGTAAGGCGAAGCCGATATCAAACAACGCAGTTCCGGCATCGTAGGATGCGAGTTCAGAGTGATGACACTTTCCGAGGCAGATCTCGTCTGCATAGAGGGCCGCTTCCGCATCACCGTAGGTTGCATGCGCGTACCACTGCCCCGACTTGATGGCGATCTGTCGCTTCCCGGGACGGTGCACAAGCAGACTCTCACCACCGTGGAGAGCCACAACCCCCATCCGATCGTCAATGTTCATCCAGGAGGACAGCTCAAGTGTCTCACACACGCCATCGCAGCCCGCCACATCGACCACTCCCTTGCCGGAGAAATAGCGCCGGGTCTTGCCGTTGAAGATGTCGTTGGGGATCTGCAAGAGCATCCCCTTCACCTCGCGCAAGAAAGCCCGGTTCAGAGCCGTCGCACGTTGGAGCCCGACAACCGTACGGCCGTCAGGCAAGGCTGCGAAGGCGACACAGGTGCGAGCCACATCCTGAGGCATTTCACCCTCGGCAAAGTGCCCTTCAGCTCGCGTTCGGAATGTGCCACAGTTCGCGAATCCCCCGGGAAAGAGTCGGTGATTGTGAGACTCGACCACAGGCGTATTGGCGAGCCCTGCCCCCGCGACACGACCGGCGAGATTGGTGCGCCACTCCGCCATGTCACTGGCGTCCGGTGGCAGGCACAACCCCTGCGGCCTCTCAGCGGCGCACCAAATCCAGCTGGCTGCCCGCCGTGGTCCCTTGACCATGGTGGCTCCATGGTAGTCGTCTTCCCACTGTTCCAGGGCTTCAGGCTGCTCGGAGGCCACGGGAACATCTGCGAACTCCGCATAGCGCCGGCGCCAATAGGCCCCCATGGAAAGGGTCACGGCTTTGTCCCCCTCGAGCCGGGTGAAGTAGAGCGGCGACACATCCTCCATGCAGCGAAGCCGTTCGCCCATGAATGTGCCATCGTCGTTCGCCGCCATTTCGGCGCTGACCTGCTTGAGCCATCCGCTCTCGAAGGCCTCGCAATCCGCATCCCCGTAGCGGTCGCGCATCATCAGCCAAACCGGGATGCAGTAATCCTGGCAGTAGCAGTAGCGCACACGGGTATCGCCGCCAATCCGCATCAGACGGCCATCCGGGAACGTGCACGTCTTGACCAACGGCCAAACATCCTGAAGATGATGATAGAGGGCCTCCGGGGCCTCGACCCCTAGATTTCGATACGAGAAGTGCAGCATCGCCGCATTGGAGAGGGTGATCACGATGTAGCCGACATTCATGTACCCATGGTGGTTGCAGGCATAGGACTCGAAGAAGTTCGCCCCAACATGCCACTCGCTCACCGGGCGTCCCTCGATCAGAGCTGCAGAGCCCGCGTCTGACGGAATCGAGGTCGCGTTGACCAGGAACTGTGTCCCCTTCTCGCCGTACTCGTCAGCCCGTTGGGCGTCCGGGTACAGCAACGCCGTTCGGTGCAGGAGGGCTCCGTTCCACATATTGCTCTCGGGCTTGTTGTTCTTGACCTCCCCCGCCACGATCTCGTAGTGGTCCATGAGCCAGTTGCTCTCCGAGATCAACATGCGACGAAGCATATCGCGGTCCTGGTCGGTCAGGTGAGCATCGAGTGCTTCCACCGCATGCATGACGCGCTCGAGACAAAGAGCGCTGATCCAGGAATGTCCCCAGCTGTCACCGTCTGTAGTGCCTCCGTCACCCGCGTGGTGGCTGTGGAGGGCAAAACGGAGCATCCCCAGGGCCGTCGCCAGCAGTTCATCACGGCTCATCCCTGTGAGCACAGGATCCGTGGCAGGATCGACGGCAAGAACGGCGAACGCACTGAGCGCCGTATTGTTGGCCTGCAGCGCCCAATGCCCGTGGTTTCCGAGGCCGTAACACATGCGCTCGGGGGCTTCAGGCAAACGGTACAAATAGGGCCGGGCCGCATTGATCCAGGGAGACAGTGTGCGGACGTAGTCTGCGTGCGAGATACCAGACATGGCGGTCCTTCCCAATGCAGATGGCGTCGCTGGAGAGCCGCTCAGCCTACTGCCAGCGTATTCGGCTGATGAAGATGGCATTGTCGCTGCCGTACCGTTCACAGACGGTGCAGTCATGCGGGTTCGGAGGATTCGTCTGCATCCACTCCGAAACAACGACCCAGGCCTCCTCCGGAGAGACGTCCACCGTTCCGAAGTTGCCCAGTCGAGCCCCGCGCTCAGGCACGACAATGCGCTCCGTCGCCCGTTCTACCCGCAACGTCTCCGGATTCACTTCAGCCATGAAGAGCGGGGCTCGGTGCCGGAAGACATGGTCATTGTCGGCTCCGCGGCGCGTGTAGACCAGAAACAGCGTGTCGCTGTGCGTGACCCAATGCTGCTGCGTGTTGTAGTTGCCGAGCTCCTCGCCATCATCAAAACACCAGGGAATGGGGTCACTGAAGTACAGCCCGTCATCACTGACTGCAACATAGCCGCGCACGTCATTGCGGAGGGCAAGGAAAAATCGGTCTGCGAATGCCGCGATGGAGGGCTCGCCGAGGCCCCGTGGTTCAGAGACGCTCAAGCTGTTGCCATGCCCGACACAGCAGAGCGTTTCTCCATCAAACGTACAGCGGAGCACGGCCACACTTGAGCAATGGTGCCATGGGTCCAAGCTCGCCTCTTCGGTGCGGAAATAGATCGGCAGAAGGATGTCGCCGTTGGGGAGATCCACACGCTGAACGCAGCCCGAGCCGCTGTTGTAGAACGCCCCCTCAGGCAGCGCCAGCGAACACCACGGCCGCCAAACGCGTGCGTCAGCGTCATAGACACTGTATGCGGAAGACCTCGGATACGGCCCTGAAGCCAGCTCGTCATCCTTGTAGAGCGGAGTGTGTCCCGTCCCCAACAGCGTTCCACTGGCGGCGTGCCATTTGGGCCAGAAATCAGAGACATAGAAATAGGCGCCATCCTCCCAGGGACGGGGCGCAAAGGCTTCCTGCTCGACTGGGATGGACCAGGTCCGTCCGTTGTCCTCGGAGTGCATGCTGTGGATCGCGTAGAAGATATCGGATCCGGTCAACCTCAGCTTCTGGGTGGTGATCACAGCCCCACCGTTCGGCATGACAGCAGCTCGAGTCTGCACCCAGCATGTCTGTCGGTCGTACCCGCTGCAGACCGTCTGCAATTCTGTCGAATATCCAGTGCTCATTCTGACTCCCCGTCTTGAGAAGATTCGTGTGTGCGTAAAACGGTCGAGATCATCCTGCAACGGGGGCGCAACCCTCTGAGGATCGATTCGCTGCCCCTCAGCTCCCCCCTCGAGTCGACCTTACTGGCCCTCAGGTTCCGGCGATGGAAACTCCAGCGTGATGTCCTGCTCAGCCGCCCGGAAAATCTTCCGCAACTCCCCGACAAACTCCGTCATCAACTCCAACAGATGATCCGTCTTCTCGTCCTTGATTGACGTCGTCACTTCGTGACACACGTCGGCGAAACGGCCTAGACCAATCGCCCCAAGCTGCCCCTTCAGCCGATGCATAGTCGGCCGGATGGCCTCCCAGTTTCTCTTCTTGGCATAGACGATCAGATCATCAAGCTGCGGCCGCCAGTCCGCCACAGACTGCGCCAGGACAAGCTTGATCTCACCCAGGGAGATTTGGTACTGCTCCCGCATGAAGTCGTACATTCTCCGGACTTCGAGCTGCTCCTGAGTTTCGTGCCGTTCGTCACTGGGACGAAGCTCACGCTCCACCTCGATGCCAAGATGTTCCGCAATGCACAAAAGGAGGTGGCTCCGCTCAAACGGTTTGGCCATGAAACCGGTGGAACCGGCTCCGAGAGCACGCTCGACGTCATCCTGCATAGCCGATGCGGTCAAGGCAATGATCTCGGTCGTTGCGGCGCTCTCAAGCCTGCGAATCTCCCTGATCGCCGTGTACCCATCCATTATCGGCATCTGGATGTCCATGAAAATGATGTCAAACCTGGATTCCTTGACCTTGTCGACGGCTTCCTGGCCATTGACCGCCGTCGCATAGGGGAGACCGATGCTCTGACAAATCGTCTCCATGAGGAAGAGGTTGGTGGGCGTGTCGTCCACCAGCAAGGCCCAGAACTTCTTCAACGCGCGGCGGGGCAGACGGATCGTGTGGTGCTCGGACAGCTGAACCTGCTCCTCAGGCGGGGCGACCGTTGTCTCAAGCTCGAAGAAGAAGCGGGAGCCCACCCCTTCCTGGCTCTCGACTCGAAGGGCGCCGCCCATAAGTTTGACCAGATTCGCGGCGATGCAGAGGCCCAGCCCGGTTCCGCCGTACTTGCGGGTCGTGCTCGTTTCCGCCTGAGCAAACGCTTCGAACAGGCGTTCCTGCTGCCCGAGGGGAATCCCGATCCCCGTATCCGTCACAGAGATCAACAGCTTGACGCCGCTCGCATCCTCCGCAGACGGCCTGACCATGACGGAGAGGCAGACCTCCCCGCCTTCAGTGAACTTCACCGCGTTGCTCAGCAGATTGTCGAGAACCTGCCGCAAGCGGGTCGGGTCACCACGCACAACGAGCTCTTGCTCCAAGTCCAGATCAAGGCGAACACGCAGGCTCTTTCCTTTGGCCGTCTGTCGAGTCACCGCAACCAGATCCTGGGCCAATTTCTTCAGATCGAACGCAACGATTTCAAGCGACATTTTCCCGGCGGTCAGTTTGGAGAAATCCAGAATCTCGTTGATCACGCGTAGCAGAGCCCGAGCGCTGGAATCAATGATCCGCACGTACTGGTTCTGTTGCTCGTTGAGTGGCGTCTCCCGCAGGTTCCCCAGGAACCCGATCACACCATTCAGAGGAGTCCGAATCTCATGGCTCATGGATGCGAGGAAGCGATCCTTCGTTTGATCCGCAACGCGCATACGATCCACAAGCAGATTGAAGTGGCGGCTGAGCTCGCCGAACTCATCCCGGCCATCATAGGGCATCTGGGCCTCGAGCGAGAGCTCCCCGCTGCTCATCAGCTTGAGCTGGCTCACAGCGGCTCTGAGCGGTCGGAAAAGCCGCGCGTACAGCAGCACGAAAGCCCCCAGAGTCAGCACGATCGCGGCCAAGGCCGCGGCCCACAGCATACGTCGGGCCCGAGCGGCATCCCGCACGTAAGCCCGATCCAGAAGATCTACCGTCTCGGACATGGTATTGGACAGACGGATAGAACTGTCGCGCACAAACTCACAGTTTCGGATCACCGAGCGCCCTCCAAGCACCGACTCGAGAGCATCGCGGACAAGGAGCCAGGTGTCTTCCGCCTCCCGCAAGCTCTGGATGCCCTGCACCGGGGCCAGATCGCCCAAAGCCGCCCCCGCTCCACCGTCCGCAAGCTGAGCCAACGACGCACTGATCTCGCTCATGTGGTCCCGCAACTGCTCCGCGATCTCGTCTTCGGCCATCTGGTCATCGTTCTGCCGGGCTGCCACGAATTCAGCCAATGCCCGGGACTGCAGGAGAATCTCGAGCCGGGCCTTCTCCGCCACGCGAATTGCCAGGCGCACGTTGCCGACACGGTTGAAGCCAACCACGAACGCGACGAGGAAAGCCAGAATCAGGACAAGCCAGCCCGTCAACATCAGAATCAGTTTGCGACGAATGGTCATGTTGCCTCAACCAAGGTAGCAGTTGTCAATAAGGCGCGTCTTCCCGAAGAAAGCAGCCACCGCGATTACAGCCGGCTCACTGACCTGTGGCAAAGCCGCCAGCTGCGCTCTCGAAACAAGCTCAACATAGTCAACCTTCCCCCCTTGTTCCTCAATGGACCCCAACACCGCCAGGCGGAGCACCTCAGCCGTCTTCTCTCCTCCGTCGTATAGCCGGGATGCCGCCAGCAGGCCGGCCCTGATGGAGAGCGCCCGCTGCCGCTCATCGACCGACAGGTACTTGTTGCGCGAGCTCATAGCCAAACCGTCCGATTCGCGAATAATGTCCCCCACGATGATTCGGACGGGCACGTTCAGGTCCCGCACCATGCGCTCGATCACCAGGGCCTGCTGGGCGTCCTTCCGCCCAAAAACGGCGACGTCCGGAAGCACAGCATTGAACAACTTTGTCACCACCGTGGTTACCCCACGGAAATGAGTGGGGCGGGCTTGCCCGCACAGTGGCTTCGAGAGGACGCCTTCTTCGACCCAGGTTGAGAAGTCGGATGCGTACATTTCTTCCGGAGCCGGGTAAAACACACAGTCGACCCCTTCCCCCCGACACAGTGCCTCGTCCCGGAGGAAATCCCGAGGGTACTGGGCCAGATCTTCAGATGGGCCGAACTGGGTCGGATTGACAAAGATGCTGACCGCCGAAACGTCTGACTCATCCCTGGCCAGGCGGACTAGGGAAAGGTGCCCGTCATGGAGGAAACCCATGGTCGGAACGAAACCCACCCGCTTCCCTTCACGCCTCCAGCGACGGGAAAGGCCCTGCATTTCGGCAACCGTTCGAACAATGATCATTTGAAGGAATGCTCCTGGGTCGGGAACTCCCCGGAACGGACTTCGTCCCGATACTCGCCCAACGCCTCGCGCATAGCTTCAGCCAGGAAGGCATAACGCTTCGTGTGCCGTGGCACGAACGCCTCAAAGAGCCCGACCACATCATGCAGCACCTGAATCTGGCCGCCGCAGTGCGGCCCAGCCCCAATGCCGATGGTGGGGATGTCCAGAGCCTCAGTGATGCGAGCACTCAACGCCATCGGGAGACACTCAAGGACGAGAGCAAAGGCACCCGCGTCCTGCACGGCCAACGCGTCAGCGACCAAAGCATCCGCCTCTTCAGGAGTACGCCCCGGCACCCGATAACCACCTACCGCAAGAACGGCCTGCGGTAGGACGCCTATGTGCCCGAGCACCGGAATTCCAGCCTGAACCAGCCGACGTATCGCGGGCGCGATAAACTGTCCCCCTTCGAGCTTCACCGCATCGGTCCCCCCTTCCTGCAGAAAACGCGCCGCGTTGACCAGGGCCTGCTCCGGGCTGACTTGGTAGGTCAGGAACGGCATGTCGCCCACGACCAGAGCCGTCGGGCGTGCCCGCGTGACCGCGGCCGCATGGTAGAGACAGTCCTCAATAGTCACCGGAACCGTGTTCTCGTACCCCAGGACGGTCATGCCCAGAGAGTCGCCAACCAGAATGATGTCAAACCCTACACCGTCGACCAGACGGGCTGTGAGTGCATCATAGGCTGTGACCGCAACAATCGTCTCTCCGGCATCGCTCTTCCGCCGGAGTTCTCGAACGGTGACTTTCTCACGTTCTGATTGCGCCTTCATAACTCATCTCCACTGACAGTGTATGGGCTGGGACACGCGTCAACAGCCCGAGGTTCGCGTCTGACCCCGGCGAATGCTCGAGAACACCACCCCGGCGAACAGGGCAGCACGATGTGACGTCAAAAGGACTTGCGCAGCAGCTTGGCGGCTTCCTCGGATCCCAAAGAGGCGGCATGCTGCAGACAACGCTTCGCGTTCTCACGATCCGGGGCAACCCCTCGACCCTCGCGGTAACACTCAGCCAACGCTACCAGCGCCCGGACGTCTTTCTGACTGGCGGCCCGCGTGTACCACTTGACGGCCTCACTGGCATCGGCTTCGACCCCAATCCCCTCCTCATAGTACGCCCCAACGTTGAACTGGGCCAACGGGTAGCCCTGTTCGGCTGCCGCCCGGAACCACGTAAAGGCCTTGTCGGCATCCGGGGGGACACCCCGACCATTCGCGTAAGCCGCCCCCAGGCTGAACTGCCCCATCATATCCCCTTGCTCGGCCGCTCGCCGGTGCCAAACAAGCCCCTGCTCAAGGTCCCGCTCAGCTCCGGCCCCCTCGATGTAGCAGTTGCCCAAAGCAACCTGAGCAGGCGCATAGCCGGAGGCTGCCGAAGTCTTGTACCACTTGAAGGCCCTGGCGCTGTCCTTGACTGTGCCGACGCCCTTGGCGAAGCAGTAACCGATCTTGGCCTCGGCCTCCGCGTCCCCCCCCTGAGCAGAAAGCCAGAGCAGATTCAGCATCTTCGCATAGTCCCGCGTCACCCCCGTTCCCCGTTGGTAGCAGTCGGCCAGCTTGACCTGGGCCCGATGGTCGCCCTGTGCCGCTCCCCGCTCAAGATACGCCACCCCGTCTGCCAGAGCTGACGGATCGTCGACGCGCTTCAGAAGCAACTCAGCAGCTTTATGCATGGCTCCCACATCGCCAGCGTCCGCGGCCATTCGGAAAAATGTGATCGCCTTCGGGTATTCGTCGCGCGTTTCATAGGTCAAAGCCGCGTTCAGCTGGGCCTCCCGGATGCCCTGCCGAGCCGCCTGCTCATACCAGCGCAATGCCTCCGCGCCGTTCTTCTCCGTTCCGTAACCGGCGTCCAGGCATATGGCATAGTTGAATGCGGCAACCGGATCGCCCTGTTTGGCGGACGCCTTGAACCACCTGTGAGCTTTCTCGTAGCTCTGCTCAACACCGCCCCGCCCCTCGAAGTACATCCGCCCAAGCATGAGCTGCGCCGAAGGGCTTCCTTCCTCAGCCGTCTTCATCACACGTTTGGCGGAAACCGTTTCCTCTCGTTTTGCAGGACGCGGCTTCGGCTCAACCAATTCGCCGCGCCGTTCATCGTCGTTGTACAGCTCGAGCACAGGTTCCGCGTTACGCTTCGCCTTCTTCTTACCCCAAGGCCAAAGCGCCTGCGCAGGCAGAGACAACACCATGATCAGCAGCATGGCCAATGATGTGATACGCATCTGGGACCTTTCCTCATACACGCAACCGACAGCCTCGCACCGGGCGGAAAAGAGGTCCGCTCGAATTCCTGCCAAGGTCTTCCCGGCATTGATGTGACCGTCGGGCCGGACTCTGGGGGCGTTGTGGAGGCACGCGGGAAGCACAACGGTCGGGTCTCGAGTGAGCTTCCGGAAGAGCCGGCGGACGGGTGATTGCTCTTTGACCGTAAAATAGCATCAGCAGGAGCTATCCTCCAGCTGGTGGACTGTGGTGTCACTTGGTCAGAAGCCGCGCCGCCGTGGTTTGCCGGCTGGCACACGCTTCGGAACAGCGCGCGTATTCTGCAGCTGATGCTGCGGGTCTGGGGTGCGCGGACGTACCTGAACGCCAAGAGCCCGAGGGAAACGACCAATCAGAGCCTGAGCCTTACCGATGGCTTCCTCAACCCCCGAATCCCGGGGGAACGCCCCGTCTGGAGCCCGCCCCAGCAGCTCTGCGGCATCCAGGAGGGAAAGAAGCTGCAGGGCCTGACAGCGCAGATCCAGGCCGTACGCCAGCACGTGCCCCCGGAAGCTCCCTGCGTATGCCTCAGGATCGTCGAGGTACATAGTGGACGGGGCATCCAGCTGGGCTGAAAGCTGGAACATCAGCGTCAGCTTGACGCTCGCCAGGATGCTCTCGGACGCGGCAGTCTTGCCGGCATCCCGCAGCAACCGTGCTCCGGCAAGAAGACTGCGGGTCCGCTCCGCGGCCAGATTCGCGGAGGGTGTACTGTCCATGCTGCCCAGGAAGTCGGGCACCATCTTGCTGCTCGAGTGCTCAGCCAGCAAAATCAGCGTCTGGGCTGCGGCCGAGTCCATATCATCTGTCTTCTTGGCGGCCGCTGTGCTTGACGGGACAGCCTGCCGGGCCAGAATCCCCAACGCAATGCGCTGAGCGTATCCCACCAGCGGCTCGTGTCGAGTGAAGGTATAGAGTGCGTCCATCGCCTCCAACAGGCCTGCACCTCGTGGCAGGCGTTCCATCGGGCGCTTCTCTACATGGAGATTGACGATGGCCTCCATCGCCTTGCTGGCCGCTTCCAGGAAAACGCGCTGCCCCGTTTCCTCGTAGAGCCTCACCAACGCACTGACCGCCACGGCAGACGCACTCACCGAGGTCCGCGGGTGGATCTTCCCCGACGGATGAGATCGCTCGCACACCAGCTCACCGTCCGGCTGTCGCTGGCGAAGCAGGAAGCGCCCCAACTTCGTCAACGTCCGATCCAGTTCTGGTGTGTTGCCCTCGCCACGCAATTCGAGCAAGGCCAGGACCAGCCAGGCGTTCGCGTCGAGGAACGTGCGTTGCGTCTCAACGAGGCAAAGCGCCTGAGCGTCGTTCCCGTACGGCTGCAGCTCCCTCACCTCCCTCACCAACCGCGCCCCCATGCGACGCGCACAAGCAGACAGGTCCTTGCGTTTCAGCAAACGCGCCAGGCGTGCCATCCCGTACGCAGTTGCCGCCTGGTCCCGAAACGGAATCTCACCGTCTGGAGGAACTTCCCAGTGCGGCAGGTCGACTTCAATCGCGCCCTCAGCCGACGTGCTCTGGACCAGGAAATCCCCCAGTCGCGACACAGCGTGCACGATGTCGTCGCGATTGACGTCTGTCCGGAGGGGATGTCCGCGAAAGAGGGGAATCGCTCTGCCACCGGCGAAGTAAACGCTTTGGGACTCAAAGAGAGAGACCGTCTGCCCAGCTGGGAAACTGGCCACTTTTCCCCACTTATTGACCTCTGTCCACTGTTCGGTTTCGGCAAAATGAAGCGAGATGCGATGGGGGGACAGCTGTCCTCGGGTCGTCGCCCATCCCCAACCGACCAACTGCTCAGGAATAAAGGCAAATCCGGAGAGGGGGGTGAACGCGATACCAACCAAACTGGACGTAGGCACCAGGGACTCTCGGACCGCGAACGTGTTTTTCGCCCGGACGTACTGGACGACATCAAGCTTGACGGCGCTGACAGCCCCCTCGGATGCACCATGAGTCTGCAGAAGACGCTGAACAGCATCTTCGACTGCTGCCGCCAGGGCCGCACCGGTTCCCACCGCAACCTGGGTCGGGGTGTCATGCCGCGCACACGACACAAACACGATGCTGGAATGGGAAGCCTGCAGTATGGCGTCTTCCAAACGTGGCACAGTACCCGAACGCAGCGCGTCGAACGCGTGCTCAGCCAGCCGGCCCATCTGCTGCAGAGTCAGCGGCCGCGGGCTGTGGTGGTCGGCGAACCAGGGAGTGCGTGGGACCTCCGGCAGAGGCGCAGCAGCGGGGGGCTTGCCCTGGCCCAACACGGTCCACGAAACCGCAACGCAGCCGGTCAGCGCCGACCGGAGAAGCCCCCTGGACCAAGATGGACAAGACCTTCTGATCACCGCTCCAACTCCTCCGAGTGCCGTGCGCCGTACTGGACCATCACGATGGCCCGCCCAACTCATCTACCCGGATCTGCCGCTGAAGAGCCACGGTCGCACACTCAGGCCACTCATCAGGTCTGGAAGTTCTCGGGGAAAACGGGGACATAGTCTCTGAGTTTGCCTTGAAGCTCAACCAGATTGTCCTTCACGAACACCAATTGGTTGTTCATGTTGATCAGGCGACAGGCCAGAATCTGAGCCATGCTCACGCAGGCTTCAGAATTCTCACGGACAAAGGTCATGAAATCCTCAATGACGTAGAACTCACTCGGCTCCGTCGTGACCACGGTGGCAACCGGGTCGGTGGCCAGTAACACGGAAATCTCTCCGAGGATCGTCCCGGCATCCTCCACGATCGCGATCTGATGCCCCCCGGACTTGATCATGACCTTGCCGGACACCAGGACAAACACGTTCCGATTCCGTTTGCCCTCTTCGATCAGAACCGTGCCGATGTCGAACGTCACAGCCTGCAGACCGAGATCCTGGAGTATCTTGATATTCATGGCTCTACCATCCCCCGAACCGCCGGGTGCGTTCGTCAACACAGACTCACAATCGCCGCCCCCGCAACGGGGAGTAACGCGGCCGCTCAATGGTGTCTAGTATAGAGGGATCCTCAGACGATATCAATCAAGACGGGATGGCCTCCCGCACAGGGGCTTGACACCAGACCGCCAACCCGGGTACATTCAGGAAAGGAGGGGAAGGCAGTCTGATAGAACGCCGCTCCGCCGACAACCAGGAGACCTCAAAACATGCAGATACGACGCTTGCTCACGGCATTGACAGCCGCCCTGGTCACCTCCGCAGCCGCCATCAGCGGCGACCTGTACGCGAGAGTCAACGAACTGATGATCCCCAAGATGGACGTGGAAGACATGCCCATCACGGAAGTCTTCGAGTTCCTGCGTAAGGAAAGCAAACGCCTGGATCCCGACCACGCCGGAGTGAATTTCTTCTTCAAACTCAGGCCTGGCCAGAAGGAGACGGTCATGCAGCGGGAGGTGACCATGAGCTTCGCGAAGCTGTCCCTCGCAGAAGTCATCCGCTATGTGTGCATGGCCGCAGACCTCAACTACACCATTGAAGATAGGGCCGTCATCATCGCGGACGTGAAGACGCCGCTGAGCAAAATGGAAACCCGATACTACCGCGTCAAGGCAGGCGTGTTCGACGCGAAGAAGACGCGCAAGTCCGTCCCCCGCTTCGACCTCGATGACGACGACAACTGATCGCCCTTCACCCCTCACGGGCAACGCCATTGGTCGACTCCTGCCCATGCCCAAGAGCTGGCACGAATGCGAGCAAAAGAACCAGCGCCACCAGAGCCACACAGGCAAAGCTGAGGTACAGACACGTGTAGCCTGCATGCTCCGCGACCGCCCCTCCGATCGCTCCTCCGAGCAGTCCCCCTGCACCGATGGTGATGGCAGCAAAGATCGTCTGGGCGGTGCTTTGCATAGTCTTCGGCACAAGACGACTCACGTAGGTGACACTTGCCGTGTGGTAGGCACCAAATGTCAGCGAGTGGAGGAACTGAAGGGGAACCACGAACCAGATGGAGGGAGCAAGTCCGAAACCCGCCAGGCGCACAGTGCACCCCAGCAATCCCAACGCGAACAGATTCCGGACCCCGATGCGGTCCATGATCCGTCGGCTGAAGAAAATGACCGGAATCTCGCTCAACGGTCCCAGGAACCAGATGAATCCGGCCTGTTCGAAACCATGCACGTCCCTCAAATAGAGACTGAAGAAACCGTAGTAGGCCATCATGGCAATGCGTCCCAGGAGGGCGCAGAGGGTAAAGACGACGAACGTCGGTTGGGTGAAGAGTTTGAGTCCTTCCGCGGTGTTGGCTGTCCTCTCTTCTCTGCGCTCCGGCTTCCCGGGATCCGAGGGTAACAGCGCGAGGCTGGCCAATTGCAGAACGGAGGCAACAGCCATAGCGACCAGAATCATCCCTCCGTTCGTTGACTTGGCCATGCCCAGCGCTTCGAGCGTGATGATCCAGCAGATGAACCCGATTGAGCCGCCAATGCGTACAGAGCCGTAATCCCCGCCATGCGTGTTGATGTACCTGAAGGTCAAGCCGTCAGTCAGCGGGATAAGCGGTCGGTAGAACAGGCCGAAAAGCACGGCAACGGCAAGCCCGGTGATGACGCCGGTCGCGAGGCCGAAGAGCAGGAACGAGGGGATGGCCCCCACAATGGAAATCGCGAGTACGAACTTCGGCCGGTGAAGACGGTCCGAAACATATCCCCAAAGTGGAGGAGCCAGGACGGCTAAGGCCTCCAGGCATCCCAGGATCAACCCGATCTGGTCCTTGCTGTAGCCCCGGCATCCCAGGAGGACCTGCAGGTAAGGGGTGGCTACCGAGAACGGCAGAAAAAGAGCCGCATACGCCAACGTGAAGCGGAACCACAGATTGCGGCTGAAGTGACTGGGGAGAGCCCCTGAAGAACTGTCCATTCAATTCCCTTAGTGCAACGCTCTGGACATCAGGCGGAAGTCCATCTGTGTCCGGATCAGACCACCGACCACTCCGGCAGCGGGGCCGGACAGATCTCCGGGTCGACGCCGTCGAGCAACGCAGTCACTTCATCTTCTACTGAGGAGACGCCGTCCGGGGTCGTGTGCACCTCGACCGTCACATCCGCGTGGTAACGCTCACCAGGCTCAAGCGTGATGATCCGCCCCCGGGATCGCTCAAACGTCTTCGGGTTCGGGAAGGCCGTCCCGGGCTCCAGCCCAGTGACGTACCCTTCGCTGATCGCAGCCGTGTTCTTCCACTGGGTGAAGCACGGCAACTCGTTGACATTGAACCGCAATACAGCACCGCGATCCCCGTCGGCGTTCCGCAGCAGAATCAGGCTGTTGCCATCAGCATCAGAGGCCAGCGAATGCCAGTAGACCTGTTCGACGAAACCAGGAACAGGAGGCCCATACTCAAACACGTTTGCCATCCCTTCACCCGACAGAGGATCCCGTGGCGCAACACGCCGGGTTGGGCTGACCAGACGCGAACCGGCGGCCATGAAAGGAGGCCCAAAGTTGCAGTGATACAGAATCTCGAACTCGGCCGGAGTGTCCTTCAAATTCACGATTTCGTCACTGACGGTGATGCGGTTCGACCCCACCTCGGTCGAGATCCGTGTGGTGAGACGCAACTGGGGGAAGAACAGCATCGCTTCCTCGACCACGCCTACGACAGTGAGTACCGGCGGATTGCCGGTCGTGACTTCCAGCTCAACCCGGTTGGCAGGGGTGTTGGCAATGCGTCCATGCAAGGTCAGGTCCGCCTCAGAAGAGTTGCCCTCATCGTCAACAATCACGTCCTTGACCGGTGGACCGAAGGAAGCGAGACCACAGCGGCACATCCACTCATCAAAGCCCTGCAACCACCCCAGCCCACCACAGTCGACCTGGTTCACAAAGGCAGGATTCACCGGCCCCTTCACCGGTGAGCGCCATCCCAGCTTGCACCCATCGTACTCCCCTCGCCAAAGCCCCATGCCACGCGTGGGAACCACGGTGAAAAAGAACGCGCCGTTGTCGACCTCGATGACATCAACACCATCCGTGAGGCCCCCATGGAGAGTCCTCTTCTTGATGGTCCAGGGCAAAGGCGAAGCCTGGGCGATGATGTCGGAAGAGAGATCAAAACTGTCAAGCCACGTCCTCTCGTCGACATTCGTCAGCGTCCACGTCTTCTTATCGCTCATTTCGTTGCCTCCCGACGTTCCTGACTTCAAGGGTTGACCGCGGACGGGTGGCCGCATGCACCCGCATACTCTTGTTTGACCGCCTAACATAGGCGACCGGTCTCGCTCCGCAACCGTTTGGGCAACGAGAGGAGACTGCCTGCGGTGGGCACGGCACAGCTCAGGACATGCTTGTCCGGCCCCCAATGGCCTCGTGCCGTTGGAGCCGGAGTTCGGACCCTCAAGCAGACGCTTTGCCCCGGTCCCTCTCTTGAAAAGGAGCCCCGACAGACCATATTCTCTCTCCGCTTCGTCTGGAGCATAGCGTCAACAGGACCACGTGTTCACATAGACGGACGAGGTCGGGCCCGTAGCTCAGTCGGTTAGAGCAGACGACTCATAATCGTCCGGTCGTAGGTTCGAGCCCTACCGGGCCCACCACTTCCCCCTTTCCTCGTGCCCAACGCCGCTGTACAGTCTTCGAACCGCCGTGTCCGCCATCGCTCAGAGAGCGCTGAACCGTGAACCGCTGAACCGTGAACCGCTGAACCGTGAACCGCAAAGAGCCACTTCATGAACCCAATGCGTGCTTCCGTCGTCCTTGCAGGCCTGGTCTCACTGGCCGGTCCGGCCCAGGCCCAGCCCGTGCTGGTCTACACGTTCGGGGATCAGACCCCGCGTCTGGTGAAAGACCACTCCGGCAATGGCAACCACGGAGTGTCGAGCGCACGCTTCACGTATGCAGCAAGCCCGACAGGCCATGCCGCCGTGTTCGATGGCAAGGCCACCTTCGCAGTCCGCTCCACCGGCGACCTCATCATGACGGACGCTCTCACGCTCGATGCGTGGTTCCGCATCAGTGACAGCACACAGACCCGGTGTATAATCGACAAAGGCGGCGAACGCTACCGTCTCGCCATTTCCCCGGACGGGAAGATCCACTTCGGTCTCAAGGGAAACGGCAAACGCATCGATCTCATGGGGCCAAAGCTCAAACCGGATCAGTGGTGCCGAGTGACCTGCACCTTCGAACGCCCCAAACTGATGCTCTATCTGAACGGGAAAGAGGTGGCCCAGGCAGCCTGGGACGAGCAAATTGGCCCCGGAAGGACACTTTACCTCGGCGCAAAGTCGCAGCGCCACGATCTCTTCACCGGCGCCCTGGACCAAGTCCACATATATGACTATGCCCATCCCCCGGAAGCGAGTGACGCAACGCGTTACCTGACCCACCAGGAGGAAACGATGCGAGCACAACCCACGGTAACGACGGCAGCGAAGACAATCGACGTCACGGTCGGCAGCCTCAAGGCCACCATCGACTCGACGACTGGAAGCTTGAGTCGGGTTTCAGTTGGAGACAAAGTTCTCGTCCGGAACAATCACGTTCCCCCCGTGTTCGCAGACGTGCTGGAGAGCGATGCCTACGACGGCCTCACAGACTACGCGCCGGGAAAGCGCCTGAAGGGGGAGTGGCGCCTGAGCAACTGCGCCCAAACGCAAACTCCGGAACAGATCGTCGTGACCGTTACGGGCGAACTCACCTTCCCGGAGCAGGACGCCATCACGGCCACGCTGATCTACACCTTTGCTCGCGAACGACACGTGCAAGTCCGTCTCGAATTGGCCCCTCGGGGCCCGTTCAAAGGACGGTTTCTGCGCGCAATCGGATGCCGGCTTCCCCTTTCGCTTCATGAACGGAAGCGTGTAGCCCAAGGAGGCGACCAAGGCCTGCGTTGGGACGTGAGGCATCACTACCAGTTCCACACACACGTGAGATTCCTGGAAGAACCCGGGCACAACTGGTGGCGCCGATTCTATGTCGACCAGGAAACCGACCACAGCTACACGATGTGGCGGGCCGAAGGCAATGACACAGCGCCCTTGGTCTCGTTCCGCGGTCGCCATGCAGCGGGATGGATCTGTGCCTATGACCGCGAGGGAGGGGCATTGCTCGCCTACCGGGACATCGCGAAACGTGCCCCCAAGTGTCTTCACATCGAAGCAACTGAGGGGGCCGAAGGCATCGCCTACATCCACTCGCCTACCCGCCCCGCGATAGCCACCGACTCGCCGCTCGCCCAACAAGCAGTATTCGGCAAGGCTCACACAGTGGACTGGGTCTTCTTTGCCGGCGAGGAAGCGTTCGAACGCCCCACGGGAACACTGGCTGAGGTGTGGAGTGTTGCCTCCCTGCCCAGCGACGGCCCCAACCAATTTGAGCCGGTCTCAGACGATGGTGACCTCTTTGATGGCCCGCCAAGTCCTCCTGAATTGGCCCCCATTGTGCAAGGCGGCGTCCCAATCCCACGGGGTGCCCTGCGGAGTCCGCACGCCGCCAAGCTCGTCGTGGCCGGGCGGCCGGGCGAACTCGATGCACGGCCGATTGCATACTGGCCGGACGGCTCAGTGAAGTGGCTGCTTCTCATGTTCCCTTTGCCCGCTGCGACGGCGTTGGAGGGGCGCCCTCCGGAGGCCGGGGAGGCATCCAACAGTGACATCCACTTCCAGGTTACGCTGCGAAACGACAAGCCCGTGCCATGCCGCCTGCTGGTCGGCACAGATGCCACGGCGGCCCCCTTGAACCAGCGCCTGACTGTGGCCAAAACGGCTGACGGTGTCGTCATCGATACCGGCCCGCTGCAGCTCAGTTTGGGCCAAGGCACACGCTGGCTCCGAGCCGCAGTCGCCCATGGTGAGAGTATCCTGCGGCAAAGCAGCGCTCCTCAAGCGTTCGTGGACTTCCTGCGCCCGGAGGGGGCCTCCATTGTGAGTGGCACGACGCACCCGGAAGGGACGCCGGACCCGGGGCCGGTCACCATCGCCTCCGTGACGGTCGAGGAGGCAGGCCCGCTTCGGGCCGTCGTGCGGCTTGAGGGACAGGCCGATTGCCGGGAACCGGCCCGCGTCATTATGCGGTTTGAGCTGTGGGCGGGGCGCCCCTTCGTCCGCCTCTTCCACACCGTCGAGTTCCTGCATGCCGATCCGCGAATGGCGATGGTCCGAGGGCTGGGCCTGCGGCTCCCGCTGGCCCTCACTCCGGCCCCACGCCTTACGGCGGGAGGCGAAGACGGGCCGGTATCCGTCACGCCGTCCAAGCAGGTTGGGCTGCGTCAGACAAGCCATCTCAACTACGAAATCTGGCAACGCCTTGCCGATGCCCCATGGCGGCAGACAGTGGAATCCAGGCACCGCTCCCGCGGCTGGCTTGATGTCACCGGCCCAAAAGTCGGGCTCTGCGTTGTCCAAAAGGACATGTGGCAGGAAGCCCCGAAGGAACTGCGTTACGACAACGACAGCGGCGACCTGACCGTGGCTTACTGGCCGAGTACCCACCCCGTTATGGACTGCCGTCGTTACAGCAACTACCCGCACCAGGCTCAGGGAGAATCGACTCCCTGGGACGCCCGCTGGGTCCTGGACGACTACTACAAGAACGACCCCTTCAAAGGTGTCACGCGGACCCACGAAACGATCCTCGTCTTCCACCCAGCCGTTCCACCGGCGACACTCGACGCCGTGGCAGCCGACTTCCAGAGCCGCCCACTGGTCTACACGGACTGGGACACCTGTGCGGAGATCGGGGTCACCATGCCGCTGATGCCCAGTGGGCATGAAAGCTACGGACGACTCGAAGCCAATCTGCGTAACCTGGCCGATTGGTGGCTCTTCCACCAACGGGCCTGGGGATGGTACGGCTTCTGGGATTTCGGAGATGTACAACACCACTACCGCAGCGGCTATGGCCGTATTTTCACTCCAGATGTCCTGCGCCGCATCCTGGCCCTCCCGAAGGATGCCCGGGGAGCCGTCAAACCGGGGGGTGAATACCCCGCCGTCTTCGACTACAGCACACAGAATGATTGGGCCTACGACAATGGCCGCTGGGGCTGGAGTAACACCGAAGGACTCATCAACCACTTCATGGCACAGATGTACCTGCGTTCCGGGAGACGAGACCTGTTCGCGTTTATCGAAGCCAACGCCCGACACTCACGTGACGTCGACGCACGACATGCAGGAAAGTGGTTCGGGCGCGGCACGCGCCATGGTGTCCAACACTGGAGCGACGGCAACCATGAAGAACGGCAGACCACCTTTACCGAACAGCGCTTCCACTATCTCCTCACGGGGGAACACCGAACGCGCGAGTGGAACCAGACGCTCACCGACGGGTACTACCTCAAAGGAAACTGTGCCATCCACGCCAGCCACAGTGGCCGCACATACGGCCTGCTGACCAACTGGGAAATCACAGGGGACCCGGAAATCGGCCGGGTGATGCGTGACTACATGCACGCGCTATGCCCACCGGAAGGGATCGCCATCAGCACGGATGTGAGCTTCCCGGAGGCCAGGCGCCAAGGCGAGCCCCGGGACGTCAGCGGAGCAAGTATGTTCTTCCACACATTCGGGGCCATGCACGCCGTCCTGGAATACTACTACCTGACGCAGGATCCTGTTGTCCGCACCGCGATCATCGCGACGGCTGATCACGCCATGGCCGCTGGGCAGAAGGCCGTCGGGGGCATGTGCCGAAAAGCGGTCGCGTTCGCCGCCCGACACGCGAGCGATCCAACTCCCTACCGACAAGCCCTCAGCGATTGCTACGCCGGCCCTGCCTGGCAGTACGCCTTCAAGCAAGTGACCGCGAACCGCGCTCACTGGACCGGTGATACGTCCTTCCTCCGAGGCAATGTGTCCGGCGGACTCTTCTGGGCCAGCGATGCGCTCTATGTTCTCGGCGCCATCGACCGGGAGCCATCCCTTAACGCAGCGATCGAGGCACAGATGCGACAACTGGAAGAACGTCCTGTGACCAGTTCTCCAAGGCTGCCCAAAGGCAGTTGGCAGGATGAGTACGACCATCCCGATTTCGCTGACTACCTCAGGGACCGTCTGCAGGAATAGCCAGCACGGGTGAACTAAGGAGCCATCCCATGCCGCAGCGGTGCGACCACCGCAGTTCTGCACCCCTGGTCGGCGCGACATTGCTCTTCCTCGCCGCGCTCCCGACCGTGTTCGCGGCCCCAACCACGCACGTGTCCCCTTACTCAGCCGACGTGACCCGCCTTGTCCGCGAACTCCGCAGTGAAGACGCAAGAACTCGAGCTGGAGCGGCCGAAGCCCTGGGTTTCCTGCGCGCCGCCGAGGCAGCGGACGGACTGACCAAAGCACTTGAAGATGCCGATACGAATGTGCGGCGCAACTCGGCCCTGTCACTGGCGTGGTGCGGCCGGAGAGATCACGTGCCGGCGTTACTGACTGCTTTGACTGACCGCGACTGGTCGGTTCGGCAATCGGCAGCCGTTGCGTTGGCCAATCTCCTCGGCAAAGACCTGCCATTCGACGGGCTGGCCGACGAGAACACACGAACAAGCCAGGCGGCCGCATGGCGCGAGCGCTGGCTGGACCTCTCAAGCGAGAATGGTCTCACCGAGTGCGTGGAAGCCCTGGCAGGAGCCTCGCCAGGCAATCTGGCCATGAACTGCCCCGTGTCGGCCTCAAGCACCTACAAAGGCCCCGTGTCAGCGTTGACTGACCCCGACGATGGGCATTTCTGGCAGACCAAGAACGTGCCCTTCCCGCAACACGTCACTGTGGATCTGGGACGCATCCGCGACGTGGGCTGTGTCTATGTTGAGCAGTACGTCAAGCGCTTCTGCATGACGGACTACGACGTGTCTGTCAGCAGCGATGGTGCCGCGTTCGAGTCGGTCCTGCGCGAACGCAAGACATCTCCCCTTGCCCTGACCGTGGTGTTCCCGTCACGGGCGACCCGGTACGTCCGGGTTACGTCCCACGCTGCACTGACACCAACCTACCCAACCACCTTCCGGACGATAGAGATCTATGCCAGCGCTCCGAGAGAAAGTGCACTCGAAACCCGGATAAGGGCTGCGAGAATCCTCGGGGTGTTGGGGGTCGGAGATGCAGCGGATGTGCTTGCCAACGGACTTGAGCCTTACCGGTCCCGGACACTCCCCGAAGGCCGCGGGAGGGAGTTCGTCCAGATTGGGCTCCGGGCTTTGGGCCGGATCGGCGGCCCGATTGCCCGGGAGACCTTGTGCCGGTTCCTGCAGCGCCCGCAGTTCGCCCGGTACGCCGCCGATGCTCTGGGAGAACTCGGAGACGTTGCCGCCATTCCTCCTTTGCTGGCCGCTTACCCGGCTTGCGCCAGGCCTCTTTCCCGCAAGCCCCCCAAACTCATCCCTGCCGACGACATCCCCCGCTTCGAGTCGGTCGACCGCATGTACGAGACGCCCTTTGCGATCGCGGCGGCCCTCAGCCGGCTTGTACAGCCAACCGAGCGGGACATCAATCAGATGGCGGAGATCGCGCCCTTGCTCCTCGCCAACCTGCCGGGTGACTTCGACGGGATGATGCTCTATGAACCAGAAGCAGGACACCGGGTCACCTCCCATCTTCTCGACGTCTGCGGACACCGCAAGGCCGCGATATCCGCCGCTCTTGAAACGTTCGGGGCAAACGTTGGGGCCCATGGCCTTGTCGACGCCAACACATTCAAGACATACAGAGGACTGGCTGCGGCAGCCCCCGGAGATGCCCCCTACGGGGCCACCTGGCTGTGCGCGCTGATCTCGCCCGGTGAATTCGTGCCTCAGCTGCGACAGCTTCTGAAACACACAAACGGCTGGGTCCGAATCAACGCAGCAAAGGCCCTCATGTTCAGCCGTGCCCACGACGCCCGCACTGATCTTGCTGCGCTGCTTGCCAACTCCAAGCCGGAAGCCAAGTACGGGTACAACGGGCGCTTCTTCTTCCGGACCAGGCAACACCGTGGCCAGGATGAGTACAACGCCCCGTCGCCCCGTTGGCGAGAGGCATTCGCACGCGCCCTCGGCGTCCTTGGCACCCCCGATGACGTTCCCCTCCTGCGACAGTTGCTCACCCACGACGGCAACGTTCTGGAAGTCCAGACAGCAGCGGCTGAGGGGCTGGCTGCCATCGGCGGCACGCAAGCCGTAACTGCCTTGCGTGAAGCCGCCGGGGACCACGCGTTTCACAGCATCCGGTTGCTCGCCCGGGAGCGCCTCAAAGCCCACGGACTAGGCTGGCCTCAGCCCCGTCCACACACGCCTACGCCCATCGCCCCGGCCGAAGAGCCCCCATCTTCGCCAGTGAACCGCTACGTCTTCATCCGGGGGCCGAACCAAATGCCCAATGACTTCAGCATCGACATCTGGAGACAGACCTACTCCACCACGGACTCAGGCCCGACCTACCGACTGGGACGTTCGCTGTGGAGCCTGGCGACGGACAGCACGCTGCCTGAGACGCGGCTTCTGCTGGACGCTCAGGATGGCTGGATCGCCGACTGCGAAGTCTCGTGGGACGGACAGCACATCGTCTTTGCCCGGAGGGGCGGAGACGACGCCCCGTGGTGGCATCTGTTCGAGATCCGAGCCGACGGAAGCGGCCTGAAGCAGCTCACAGAAGGCCCGTACCACGATGTGCAGCCCGCGTACCTCCCTGATGGGCGCATCGTGTTCTCCACGTCGCGTATCGGCATGCGGGATGAGTACCACGGCTACCCGGCGACGGGCCTGGCGGTCATGCAAGCCGATGGCAGCCACATCCGCTGTATCGGCTTCAATACGGGACGAGACGATGAACCAGCCCTTATGAACGATGGCCGCATCGTGTTCGGCCGACTTGAACTGTTCTATTCCAGACTCAAGACCGAGCGAACGCTACATGCCGTCTTCCCGGATGGTTCCGGAGACGTGACCCTGTACGGGCCGGAGCGACGCGCATTCTGGCAAGGGATCACCCGGGCATCTGGGGAGAAGTGGTGGCAGGAATCAGGCATCCGCCATCGCGTTCTGCGTCTGACGCAGCCTCAAGCTATGCCGGACGGGCGTGCACTCTGTGTGACCACCGGGGGATTGACCGTCGTCGGGCCGGGCCGCTCCAGAGAACACATCATCCCACGTTGGCGGAACATGGCCGTTACCTCTCCATTCCCTCTGCCGGATGGCCGCATCCTCTGCGCGGCAACCACGCGCGTGTTCTCCCGGAAAGACGTAGACTTGGGACTCTACCTGTGCGACCCCATCACGGGGGAACTGACGTTGCTCCACAATGACCCCACGAGCGCAGAGTTTGAAGCACGCCCGATCATCGCCCGGGCATCCCCTCCCGTTCTCGCCAGCCGCCTTCACCCCTCACAAAGCACAGCGACGGTGCTGTGCGATTCTGTGTTCCGCAGCCGACACCCCGCCGTTCGGGAGCGCGGAAAACTGCTGCGCATTGTCGAAGGGATTCCTCCGGTGGCACGGCACCATACGCATACCAACCGCACACGGGAAGCGTGGAAGAACCACACGGGCACACTGGGCCGCGTGTTGGGCACGGTGCCGCTGGCAGCGGACGGGTCGTTCAACGTAACCGTGCCGGCTGATCGCCTGTTCCACTGCCAGGTACTGGACAGCGACCGTCGCGTGCTGGGGAATCAGTTGATCTGGATGTACTCGAGACCGGGGGAAGCCCGAAGCTGTGTCGGCTGTCACGAACCGGGCGACACCACGCCAAGCCCAGTCCGGGCAGGATTCTCGCAGAGCAGTTCGACCGCCCCGTTGCCTTGCCTGCCCTCAGGAGGCGAATTCCTCTATCGGGCAAAGCTCTGGCAAAAGGGGACGCTCTCTGACGAAGGGGAGGAGCGCACACGGACAGTCAGGGCCGTCAATCTTCTTGGGCGGTACTGAGGTCGACTCAGTTCCAGTCGTCGTCGGCAGCAGGTTTCTTCGCGGCAGGCTTCTTCGCGGCAGGCTTTGCAGCGGGCTCTGCGGCAGGCTTTGCGGCAGGTTCCTTTGCCTCGGTCGATGCCTCATCCGCAGACTCGCCGTCATCGGCTGCGGGCGTCTCCGGAGCAGGTTCACTCGCAGCTTCAGGAGCTGTCCCTCCGGCTGCGGGCTCGTATTCCTCGGCAAAGCTCAGGGGCACTGGCGGCTGCGGAACGGTCGTCCCCAGCGTAAATGTAAGCTCCCCATCGGTCGTGTCCGAAGGGATCTCGAACAACAGCGTCACGGTCTGGGGAGTGCCTTTCGCTTCGATTTGCCAGCGGCGGAAATCGTAGGTATCCACACCGCCGGGCCTGATAGCCAGACAGTCGTGCGTTTCGCCGTCGGACTTCAATACGTAATCTTGACGGCCGATGCTGCGTCCCGGAGCCACCTCAACCGTAAGCAGAGCAAAGGTCTTGTCCTCTCCCGGCGTCCGGATCTCGGTTGCATCACCGATGATCATTCCCGGAGCCTCAAACTGCTTCGCACGCAACGCGTCCGCAATCACAACCCAGTTCATGCCGGATTCACTTAGAATGGCATTGGTCAGTGTGCCACACTGAATCGGGACAGGGAGTTCCAGACTCTCTTCCTCGACAGCCGGCTCGGCCACCGTTGCCGAAGCAGACTGGTCGTCTTCCGCCTTCGTCTCGTCTGCGGCCTGCTCATCCTGTCCTTCCTCAGCGGCCCCGTCCTCACTTGCTTCCTCGGCTTTGGGCTTCTCACCGTCACCATCAGCGGCGGTCAGGTGGCAGGGCGTGAAAGCAATGACAGACAGCAGGCTAAGCCACAGGATAAGAAAGGGTTTCATCATGGTATCTCCAGATCGGTTGCCAACCGGGTCAGCGCGTGAGTCCACAGGGAATACACCTCTGACAAGATAGGCGAGATCGCGAGCTGTTCAACACCGGACTAGCCAAGCGCCTGCGCGGAAAGGCCTACTTGGTGAGTTCAAGCGGTCGAGGGCGGCCGCTCCAGGCTGAAGGCACCGCTCGCGGCAATCCCGTTGGAGGGCGATCGCCCTCGACCGCTGGTTTTCCGTTCAGGCACTAACTTAGCGCTTTGCGGATCGCGTCCCCGAGCTCAGCCATGTGATCGCCGGTGTATTCGCCGGCCGGCCAGTTGAAGGACCAGGCGTCGTTGGGATTGCGCGGAATGATGTGAAAATGCACGTGCGGGACGAGCTGGTTGGCGACTCGCCCGTTGTTTTGCAGAACATTCACGCCTTTACAGCCGGTTGCAGTCTGCACAGCCTTGACCAGAGCAGGAAGCTCGCCCAGAACGGCCGCTGCTTCCTCAGCCGGCATCTGGTCTACCGTCTCGTAATGGCTTCTAGGGATCAGAAGACAGTGCCCCGCTGCCAGGGGACCAATGTCCATGAAAGCGAATGCGGCCTCGGTGCTCAAGACACACTCGGACGGGATGTCACCGGCAATGATCTTGCAGAAGATGCAGTCGTCCATGGGGTACGTCTCCTCGGGGATGGCAATTACGTGATGGAAGGATGCCTCTGACGCCACCCCACTGCGCTCAGATCCGTCGGTCCACCAGCATGTCGGGATGGTTCAGCGGAGCCGTCCCGAGGCGTGGCTACAGATCAAAGGCACGCGGCCGGGCAAGAACTTCCGCGAACAGGATTCCCTGGCGGAGATTCCTGCGCCCCCTCACGTTGAGAACAATTGGTCGTGCCTGCCCTCTGCTCGCCTCCCGGGCACGCTTCACGCCGGCAGGGAAGGCGGTCGTCAGCGCTTCACTCATGAGTTCACGCTCGGTCTTGTTCGCCCGCGGGGTGTGCTGCCGGAGGGACGAACCGGAGCCCGGCGTCTCGCTGCTCAGATAGCGCCTCTTGGAGGATTTGGCGCCGGCACCGCTCAGGGAGCTCGCCTTGGCAGGGGGAGGAGGCGGGGGAGACGGCGGAGAAGCCTTGGCTCGCTCCTTCCGTTCCAACTCCTGCAGAATGGCCTCGACCTTGGACGACGGCCGTGGCGCCGCTGGAGGCGGCGGGGGAGCAGGTCGCGGCGGAGCAGCCGTGACCGTTTCCCAGCCTTCCCACTCATCCTCAGGCGAACGGGTCTTCCCCGCACGGCGTCTCTTCTGGTCAGCCTGTGCCTTCTGCCGCAGGACGTTCTTGATCACCCCGACACCCCCCATCACCACGATGAACAGGATGTAGAGAATGAATCCCGGATCTCTACCACCAGCCATCAGAATTCCTTTCTCCTAGAGACGTCAGTCGCTGCGATGCAACCACGGAGGGATCTACTCAGGGCGTTCAGGATCAGTCGTGCCGTCAGTGTCAGCCCCGATGATCTTGGTTCGCATCTCAGTGTCAGCGTTGATGTTCTCCATGCGGTAGTAGTCGAGCACACCGAGGTTTCCGTCACGTAACGCTGAGGCCATGGCCAAGGGGACCTCTGCCTGAGCGGCGACAACCTTGGCCTGCATCTCCTGGACCCGAGCCTTCATCTCCTGTTCCTCGGCGACCGCCATCGCACGTCTCGTCTCTGCCTTGGCCTGAGCGACGCGCATGTCTGCTTCGGCTTGGTCAGCCTGCAGTTGGGCGCCGATGTTGTTGCCCACGTCCACGTCAGCGATATCAATCGAGAGGATCTCGAACGCCGTTCCGCTGTCCAGCCCCTTGTCCAACACACGTTCGGAAATGCTGTCAGGGTTCTCCAACACCTCAGCGTAGGTTGTCGCCGACCCGATGGTCGTGACAATGCCTTCACCCACACGGGCGATGATCGTCTCTTCAGTGGCACCACCGACCAAACGCTCAAGATTGGCTCGGACGGTAACTCGGGCCTTTGCCTTGAGCTGGATGCCGTCCTTGGCCACGGCGTCGATGGTCGTCCGTCCCTTGGCAGGATCCGGACAATCGATAACCCGAGGGTTCACACTCACACGAACCGCATCGAAAACGTCACGTCCGGCCAGATCAATAGCGGCCGCACGCTGGAAATTGAGGGCGATCCCGGCCTTGTCAGCAGCGATCAGTGCGTTAACTACGTTCAGGACGTCACCCCCAGCCAGATAGTGAGCCTCGAGGCCGTCAGTGTCGACCTCAAGGAGACCGGCCTTCTTCAGCCGAATCAGCGCTTCGACGATCAACGACGGGGCCACGCGCCGCAGCTTCATACCGATCAGAGTGGTGATCTTGACGGGGGCCTGAGATGCTTTGGCACGGATCCAGACACTGAAGAAGTACAGGAAAATGAACCCACACACCATGAGTACGAAGAGAAGGAACACCAAGCCAAATACTAACCACTGCATACGTCACGCCTCCTGTGTCTCTAATTCCCGGCCTGCGGAGCTGTGAACGGCCAGCCGTTCATCATGCCCGGACCACGGTTACCTTGTTACCTTCAACATCGATTACACGAATGGCCGCACGCCGCTCAATCATCTCGCCGCGTGTCATCACATCAAGACGTTTCCCCTCGATAATCGCCGTCCCGACCGGGCGCAGCTTGGAGTGCGCCACGCCTTCCTTGCCCAGCAGATCCTGAGCCGTGTCGTCAAAGCTGTGCCAGTCCTTCCCGTTGGTGTCCAGGATAAGCTTCCTGCCCATTCGGCTACTGGGAAAATAGGTAATCCAGTAGTAGAACCCAACGCCCCCAAAGATGACAACGCCCACGAACAGGACACTTCCCCAAAGTACGCTATGCCCAAAGGCGCCCCCGACCCCGACAAGCAGGAGAATCCCACCAACGACGCCCAAGACGCCGCCGGGGATGAACACCTCGGCGAACACGAGGAGCAGCCCTGCAACGATCATTGCCGCGATTAGGCCAACTGACATCTACTGATGTCCTCGCTTTCCGTAGAGGAAGTCGTTCTCAATCCGTGCCGAAATCTTCAGTCGATGGTCTGTATCGTACAGGTACCCGCACAAGCGCCCGGTGTCCAGTTTCTGGGCTGGGACGCCAACGACGATACTCGGCATCGCCTTTTGCCGTCCCGGACGAAGCCTCATCGAAGACTGGCCCGGGGGTGGGCTCGCTATTTGCGCCCGACGCCATTACGCGTCGCGGCTTAGATCGCAGATGCGGCAGTGGGCACAGTTCATCTCAGCAGGAGCGGAGAACGTACGGCCTTCACGCTGCGCTTTGCGCATCATAATCTTGTTCATGCCGGCCAGGAACAGGCCCAGCACGATAAATGCGCCGGGAGCAAATTTCATCAGCAGGAACGGAGGCCATCCCGGAACAACCTGCATCTCGAAGAGCGTGCCGTTACCGAGAAACTCACGGACGCCGCCTAGGGCCATCAGAGCAAGGGTGAACCCTGCCCCCATCCCAAGCGCGTCAACGATTGACGCCACCAGACCGTTCTTCGAGGCGAACGCTTCAGCCCGCCCCAAGACGATGCAATTCACCACGATCAGCGGGATAAAAATGCCCAGTGCCTCGTTGAGTTCGGCCGGTGCATACGCCTTCATAAGCATCTCGACCAGCGTCACAAACGTGGCGATGACCACGATGTAAATCGGGATACGGACCTTTTTCGGAACGATGTTCCGGACCAACGAAATCACCCCGTTGCTCCCCAGGAGCACGAAACACGTCGCAACCCCCATCCCGAGACCATTCTTGATGCTGCTCGTGACGGCAAGCGTCGGGCACATGCCCAGCACGAGAACAAGCACCGGGTTCTCGGCCCAGATTCCCTTAGTGAACTCTTTCCACAGCTTCATGCTCGCATTCCTCGTGAGCTTGTCGGCTATACCGAGCGACGTTACTCGGCCTTCGCGATGGCAGCCCGATTCGCGGCAAAAGCCGCGCTGATCTTACTAACGGCGTCGGCCACAGCCCGGCTCGTGACCGTCGCGCCGGACACGGCATCCAGAGCGCCACTGTCCTGCTTGACCGTGAATGGTCCACCGGACGCGACCAGGGCTTGGTCAGTGAACTGATCCAGAAACGCACAGGGGGCCAATCCTGTAGCAGGCGCATCGCCGGAACAGCCACAGAAGAGGCTCCAGAATGAGCGGACGGCTTTGCGGTCGGTGGCCTGTGTCCCCAGTCCCGGCGTTTCCTTGTGGCCGGTCACAACAATCGTGCCGAGTTTGCCGTTTGGTTCAAGCCCAACCAGCACGGAAACATCGCCACCGAAGCCACGTCCGGATGTCCCTTCACCGGCGATTCCCACAAGTGCCTTCCCCTTCATAGCCAGGTAAAAGGTGAATGTTTCGCCGTCGACTTCGAGCGTCACCGGGGCGGCCATGGGCTGGTTGTCGAACTCAGGCAGCACACTGCTCAGGGCTTTCGCGCGCTGAGTCATCTCGGCCTCGTCGCGCTTGGTTTTCGTCTTGGTGTTGGCGAACGCGAGTACGCTCGAAGCGATCACGCACGTCAGTGTAAGAGCAAGACTTAGTTTGAGAGCTTCCTTCATGCCTTCGCCTCTATGCTGCGAGCCACGCCGAAGGGACGTCCGGCAGTATACCGATCAATAAGGGGAGTAAGTGCGTTCATGAACAGAATTGCGAAGCTGACGCCTTCCGGATAGCTTCCCCAAAGCCGTATGACGCAGGTCACAAGCCCGCAACCGACGCCGAATATAACGGCCCCGCGGGCACTCATGGGGGAGGTGACCATGTCCGTCGCCATGAAGAAGGCGCCAATGAACAGCCCACCGACGAGGATGTGAAACATCGGAGGGGCATAGGTTTCGGGGTTCGCGATGTGCGTGATTCCAGTAATGATCGTGACGGTCCCGATGTAGCAGACAGGAACCTGCCAGCGGATCAGGCGCAGAACGATCAGGAAGATGCCTCCGATCAGGAGTGCGAAGGCTGAGGTCTCACCGATGCAGCCGCCAACATTCCCCCAGAAGCAGTCCAGGTAGCTGATCGCATGGTCACCGGCCCGCATGACCTCACTGGGATCCCATGCTTTGGTCATCCCGAGGAGCCCCAGAGGCGTCGCGGTCGTCAGCGCGTCGGAGGCCGCTGTCCCGTAGGAGAAGTCCCCGGGAATCGGTTTGAGCCAGGTCGTCATGGTTCCGGGAAATGCGATAAGCAGTCCAACGCGGCCCACCAGAGCGGGGTTGAACGGGTTGTAACCCAATCCACCGTAGATCATCTTGCCGATGCCGATGGCCAGCAAAGCACCGATGACACAGACCCACCACGGCGTCCCCACCGAGAGGTTCATCCCGAGGAGAATCCCGGTCAGCAAGGCACTGCAGTCACGCGTGCTTGCGGGCCGGTCCATCATCTTTGTGAAGAGCGCCTCGAAGGCCATGCAACTCACCGCGC
Source organism: Lentisphaerota bacterium (assembly GCA_018676675.1). Classification (GTDB taxonomy): domain Bacteria; phylum Verrucomicrobiota; class Lentisphaeria; order Oligosphaerales; family JABHEG01; genus JABHEG01. The sequence goes on along the minus strand of JABHEG010000217.1, from coordinate 128,505 downwards.
AGACAGCCAGGACAAAAAGGGCACGGAGCCCAAAAATGACCACGCCGGACGCACACGCGGGGAGCAACGCCACAATCACCAGCAGCATCACTTTCCGTACGTCGATGCTGTCGTGGTAGTGCGGCGAACTGCTCACCACCAGCTTACTCGTATCGGGGAGTCTGATTTCGTTTTCCGCCATGACTTCCGCTCTCGATATTGCCGGACAAGGGGAGAAGAAATCCCCTACTTCTTGGCTTGAGCTGCCTTGCGCTTGGCCATAATCTCGCCCTTGGCACGACGCATGTGCTGAACCAGCGGACGGTGCGACGGACAGGCGTACGCGCAACAGCCACACTCGATACAGTCCAAAGCATGCCAGTCTTCAGCCAAATCAAACCGTTCATTCTCTATCTGAACGCTCAACGTACCGGGCATCATGGACATCGGGCAGGCATCAACGCAACGGCCGCAACGAATGCACGATTCCGATGTGTACTGACTAACCTCGTCCGCGGCCAAAAGCAGAATCCCGGATGTGTTCTTCATAACCGGGATATCCAGGGAATACACGCTGATTCCCATCATTGGTCCACCGGAAATGAGCTTGGCGGGATCCATCTTGACGCCGCCGGCGAGTTTCAGGGCTTCGCTGTAAGGCGTACCGACGCGCAAACGCCAGTTACCCGGGGCCACAACCGGGCTGCCGGTTACCGTGGTGATGCGTTCGTAAAGGGACTTGCCTTCGAGCACGGCCTCCGCGACAGCAACGGCCGTACCGACATTCTGAACCACCGCGCCCACATCCATGGGCAGTCCGCCGGTCGGGACTTTGCGCCCCGTAATGGCATAGATGAGCTGCTTCTCCGCCCCCTGTGGGTACCGGACACGCAACTCAGAAACCGTGACGGGTGTCCCGCTGGCCTTCTCGGTCATCAACGCAATGGCGTCCGGCTTGTTCGCCTCGATCCCGACATGAATCTCACTGACCCCGAGAATCCGGGCAATGATCTGGGCACCGATGAGGATCTTCTCGGGATCCTCGAGCATGAGTCGGTGGTCAGCCGTCAGGCAGGGCTCGCACTCAACACCATTAAGAATCAGTACATTGATCGACTTGGCAGGCGGGGGCGAAAGCTTGACACTGGTCGGGAACGCCGCCCCGCCCATGCCCACAACACCGGCTTCAGTGACGCGCTGCTTCAGCACATCCGGATCGGCCTCCTGCCAATTCTCGATTACGGGCAGGGGCTCGGCGGCCGTGTCCTCGCCATCTGCCACAATCGTCACCGCCGGAATCATCGTGCCGGACAGCCCCAGACACTCGGAGACGTCCTTGACCGTCCCACTGGTCGGAGCGTGAATTGCAGCCGAGACGAAACCGCCGGGTTCCGCCAGGAGCTGTCCCCGCAAAACCGCGTCCTTCTTCTTAACCACAGGCTTCGGCGGAGCACCAATGTGCTGCTGCAGCGGGACCACGTAGGTCTCCAGCAACGGAGCGGACTGGATCGCGACGTCACACGACAGGCTCTTGCCGTCATCCGGATGCACGCCACCACGGAAGAAAATATGGTCAGGCATTGACAACCTCGCGGGCTTCTTCAGGTTCGGGAGAAGCGGCCTCGTCAGACGCCGGTTTCAGACACTTGGTCGGGCAAACGTCGCAGACGGCAGCGGTCGGCGGGTTGTCGTAGTTGACCGCGGCAAGGAAACCCTTGATCTCCATCTGGCCGTCCTCGGAAGCCTTCACGCACTTCCGACAGCCGATGCAGGACGCCTTGCAGACCTTGGTCTTGGCCGCGCCCTTCTGGGGCGAGTTACAGTACACATGAGCGGGTGCCGATGCGGGAGCGAGCACAATCAGCCGTCGCGGACAGACCGACACGCACTTGGCGCAGCCCGTGCAGAGCTCGTCATGGACGATCGCGATGCCGTCAGCTGTGATCTCAATCGCCCCGAAAGGACATGCCCGGGCACAGGTCGCCAATCCCAGACAGCCATGCACGCATCCCTTTCCCCCGCCGGCAACAAGGACAGCATCCTTGCAGTCAGCAACGCCATTGTACTGGCCGGCCATTTTGGCCTTGGTGTTGTCCCCTCCACAGCGCACAACCGCCACCTTGGGCTCACGCTCCTCCGCAACAACTCCCAGCAGCTCACAGATCTCCTCGACCGCCTCGGAACTGCAGGAAGGACATTTGCCCGGCTCCGCTTCCAAAGCCACCAGAGCCCGAGCGAAATCCGCACAGCCGGCAAACCCGCAAGCCCCGCAGTTCGCGTTGGGCAGCATCCCCTCAACCTTCTCCAGGCGCGGGTCCACCACTGCCCCGAAGAACTTCACGGCCAGACCGATCCCGAATCCCAGGACCAGCCCCATTACCAGGAGAACAACTACACCAGCCATACGTTTAATTCCGTTGTTTCCAGCGTGCTGCTGTCAGCGAAGAATCCCGATCACCCGCCGAGACCGGCAAAGCCCATGAACGCCATGGCCAGAACGCCGGCTGTGATCAGGGCAATCGCGGTGCCCTTCATACACTCAGGAACGCGGGCGAGCTCAAGCTTCTCACGAAGGCTCGCAAAGAGGACGAGGGCCAAACCAAACCCGACGGCCGAAGCGGCGCCGAATACAGTCGTCTTGAAAACACCGTAGGAGTTCTTCGAAGCCAAAACGGCCACCCCAAGAACAGCGCAGTTCGTCGTGATGAGTGGGAGGTAAATCCCAAGCGCCTTGTAGAGGACAGGGAGGAAACGTTGGAGGATGATCTCCACCAACTGAACAAGGGAGGCGATGACAAGGATGAAGACGATCGTCTGGAGGTAAGCGAGATCAAAACGCAGAAGGACGAACTTGTTGATCGCCGCGGTGACCAGACTGGCCAGCGTCATCACGAACAGCACGGCGCCCGACATCCCCATGGCGGTATCGATTCGTTTCGAGACGCCAAGGAAAGGGCAAATCCCCAGAAAACGACTGAGCACGAAATTGTTGACCAGGATCGCGCCGATGATCAGCCCGAAATACTCTTTCGCCATAACCTCACTCCCGGCTCGTAACCGCAGCTCGGCGACCCCATAACCCAAGGCCGCCAGCCCCCGAACCCGAACAGTCTCACGCACTACCAACGTAGAAACGAATAACGTACTGCCCCAAAGCCGTGCTGCCAGTCCAGAACGGGCAGTCTGCGTAACCCCTCAGTTGCGCGGGGGGAGAACTCCAAGATGGCTCGACGGAGTCTCTCCCTCCATCGGACACAGATGACCCAAAGAACCCCTGGAGGGAGAGACTCCGTCGAGCCGCCTCACGTAACTGAGGAATTCCCAGTCTGCCTCCACTGCCCCGCCGGGACAGCCGAGCTTGCGGGACGGCCGAGGGTAGCCCCCGGTGGGGGCGTTCTGAGCTCCGTCTACCCCCGCGACCGCCCCAGTGCTGCTTCCATTGCCTGACGGAATGACTCCGGCGTGTGGAGGGGCTCCGTCGGATCGGGGATAGGCGTCACAGTGCCCGTGGCCACGTCGACGTCAACCGCGCCATAGCGCCCGGGCCGACCTGTGTCGTTCAGCATCTCATCGTACGCATCGCCCTGGCTGTAATGCCAGAACTCATACGGGTATGCCACGAATCCGTGCTCTCCCAGCAAACGGGTGAGTTCCGCCCGATTTGCCGCCGCTTCAGCTGAGACGAATGGCGAGGCCATCGGCGTCTTCTCCGACAGCTCGACATACGGCCCCCCACGATCCACCTCGCCCCCGTCAGCAGCCCGCAACACCGACACGTCAATCGCACTGCCGGACATGTGCGTGCCGATTTTGGGCGCCGTGGCCACCAGAGTCATCAGTCGCGCAAACAGGAAATCCGGTTCCGGAATCTCCCCGCCAAGCTCCCAGATGACCTTCCCCAGGATGACATCCAGGACGTAATCAGCCGTGCCCAGATTGCGCTGCATCTCCCGGGTCCGATAACCGTCCTCCACCTTCAGTACCCATCCATGCGCGTTAAGCGTCCGGGCCGCACCCACAAAATGCGGAATCAACCCCTCGCGGAGGACAAAGTGCCGGCCCAGGCCTCCGGCGATCATCGTGGCTGAGAACACCACCTCAACCCCGGCGTCCTCCGCCGCTTCATGCAGCGACACAACGGGCTCGCCGCATTCGTCCACGGGATACGTCATCACGCGCTCCATGAAGCGGTGCGCCGCATCCAGCTGCTGGCCCCAAAATGCTCGTTTTGCGTCGTCTGTCTGCATCCCGGCAGCCATGTACATCCTCCTCGCGACCTCAGCGCTGCATTCCCTGGGCTCGGCCCACTGTAGCGGATACCGGACACCTTGCAACGCGCAGTTCACCAGCCTGGAGGGGCAAAGCGATGCCGGGGATCGTGACGCGAAGCGGCGCGATTTCCCGGTCCGCGTACATGCACTCGTTGCTCAGGGAGCGTCCGGCACCAACAGGGGAATAGCTACCGCCAAGTGATCTGCCCGTGTCGAGCGGCAATGTCAAGCTGGACAGCAACATGCCTGAACTCGCGCTCGTACCGGTAAGGACCGGTCTTCACCGCCGGTCCGAGGGGCACTCCCAACGGTCGTTCGAACTCGGGATAGTCCGGCGCAAGCAACGCGATAGGTCGGCCATCAGCGATGTGCCCCTCTGCATAGCCGAAGTAGAAGTAGTTGGAGGCCATGACGAGAGCAATGGCGAGTTTGTACTCGAAGTTCTTCCGCATCCGCTCCATCGTTTGCTCGTGGCTCAATTTCGTTCCCGATTTGACCTCGTCGTATACGTGCGCCGCCTCTCCGGAACTCCGACCAAGCGCCTTTGGCGGGTCGAGCGGAGTCATCGTTATGCACATGAGCTTCTCGCCGCCCTCTTGCTGCATCTGAACGCAGGTATCGATGAGGTGGGCCAGGTGAACATGATAGCGCTCCGGGGTTTTCTGCTCGACGGCTTCCAGGTAGGAGCCGTGTAGGTAGGCGTCCACATAGCTCTTCAGGCAGTCGGTGTAAACGGACCGAAGCGCATTGCCGATGATGACGCCCTGCTTGCCGTTGACCCTCAGGCTCTCTTCGAGCAAAAGATGCAACGGTTTGTTAGACTCGAGTAACTCCTCTCGACTTCCGCCGACGGCCCTCCTCCTCGGTCCCCACGACGTGATGGCCTTGGCAAATGCATCAATGAGTACGCCGTCGAAGTTCGGCAGGCTGACCTGTCTGTTCACGTCCTGGACCCACCATTCGCGGACCTCGGGGTTCCGCGTGTCCAGGAGCGGGCGTTTGGCTTTGGCCGGTGTATTGCCGTGGACCGAGTACTTCCGAGTCGCCCTGTCTCTCAAGTACCAGTCCGGATGGTTCCGGAAGGTCTCGCCGTCAAAGGACCCGTAGTCGAGGATCAGATTGCGGTACCCAAGAATGATGATCTCCGGATTTCGCCGTTTCAACTCGGCTGCCAAGTCGCAGACCCCCTTCCCTCTGACCGGATCGGTCGGCGTGCTCAACTGAATGATGTCATGCCTCGCCAGAGCGCTGAGCTCGTCTTCGGTCCACTTGCCGAACCGGTCCGGGTTCTTGGAGATGGCCAAGAAACGCGAAATCCTGTTCCATGTGTAGGTCTTCTTGACGATCTCCGGCACCCGCGGCAGGTCCGGACGGAGGTAATCATCAAAGAGCGTCACCTCGACCGACGTCGCTTCGCGTGCTCGGGACCCGCCTTCCATCACCGCTTTCATCATTCCGTCTTCCTCCAGTGCACCGGTCTCGTGCCCGGCTGCGTCAAGCTGAGCAGGAAGTCTTGTACAACTGCACAGAAAAGCCATGCTCCAGAGTGTGACTGCCGCATGCAATATCGTTTTCATCTCTGCCGCCCACGACGCCCTTCTGCGGCGGAAGCTCTGCGACGTCCGCCAGCAAGGGACTGGTTCTGTTTTGGTTCCTTCCCGGCCAATGTGCTGCGGAATTCGCATTCGCACAACCACGACGCGTGGATCGGGCGCCACGTCGCTGGAGGCAGCTCATCCCTGAGCGCTCTTCCCCAATCGCGCGTTCCAGGGACCCGGTTTGGGAAAACCGGCCTCCAGGTACCCGTCCGGCATCGGACCGTTCCCGGTTGATCCGTTCCCGAATCCCATCGTCCGGTCATCATTCATTCCCAGAACGGTCAGGATACCGCGGCCGGGAGTTGACGTGGCCGAACGAAGCGAGCCAACCGGCCTATTCCGGCTCGCGTTCATCCGTTTGTTCTGCATTCCTACGCATGATGCTCATGAATCTCGTTGCACTGATCGGGCGCTCTGCAATCAGTTTTCCGTCGTAGACGATGCTAAACACGCCATAGGGTGTCGGGAGCTCCCTTGATTGCTTGGCGGTCCCGACTCGAACGACGTTCGGCTCAAGCCCCAATCTCCTAGACGCTTCCGCAATTCTCTCCACCGATTTTACAGCATACGGGCACTGATCGGCAGCCAGGATCGTGAGGCCCTCTTTGTACGTCTTCAATAGTCGCTCCCTTTCGACGATGAAGCGAGGATCGGGCGCTGTCTTCTTGAGTTTCTGGACGAGCAATTCATAGGGAGGGATGCGATCCACCGAGACAAACCCCGCTTTGATGAACAAGTCACGTTCTGCCATGAAACTGTCGGGACTTGTCACCACGGCGACCCCTCGGCATTTGCTCTGCTTTGCATCGTTGAGGCAGCTCTCCAACAGGAGCTTTCCAAGCCCTTTCCCTTTGTGTTGTCTTCCACTGACGAACAGACAATGGATGACCAGGTAATCCTCCGCCTCCACCGGTCTCCACGTATGACTCCCCAGGGCGTACTCGATCATTCCGACATCACCGAACTTCTCGGAACGGAGCACGTTGTATCTTAGGCCTTCCGAATAGCGCTCCTTGAGCCAATTCGCCTTCCGACGACGCCCCAGGTTGTTGGCGTTCTTGTTGCCACACAAGCTGCAACCATCGATGTTTTCAGCGTTCGTGTCGACGATTTCGTAATCGCTCATGTTGTTGCCTCGATTGGTGCAGAACGGCACCATCATCCGCCAAGGAACGAGGTCGGGTGCGTGGGCCGTTATCTCGTTCTACTGATCCGGCGACATTCAATGGTGCGTTGGGCCAAATCAGGCTTCAGGTGTCAGGTGTCTGGCTTCAGGCTCGGAGTTCTGACACCTGAACACTGAAACCTGACACCCCGATGTGCAACACTGTTCATGCCCGGATCAGTGGTGATTCACGTCCACTGAGATGCTTGCGTAGTAGATCAGTCCCCAATCGTGTCTGCGCTTGAAGCTCTCAAGCGCGGTGAGAAGACTGGGCTCGCAGACATACTCGGCCGCGACACCATCGGTTGTTACGCTGACCGGCCGATCGAAGTCCACCATATTCGGGTGCAGCCAGAGCGAGTACGATTCCACGTGCATCGTCTTCGGCCTGAATCGGTTGTTACCCAGATTCACGACCTCGATACGGGCGCCCTCGAAAGTGCTCCGGCTCCGCGTCGCGCAGTAGTTGAGCCACGCTTCGTAGGATTCGGCTCTGCGGAGGGTGCCCTTCTTGACGAGATGGTCCACCGGCACGGCCCCGGCGAGTACCGGTCAATACTCACCCAGCGGTCGTGCAGAGATTCGGCCTGATCGTACGGGTCCCCATATGTCTTCGGGTCGAAGCGTTCGTAGAGCTTCCCCGGGGCGTCATCGTGCCCGTCTGCGGCCGACGGTAGGAGGTCCGCCAGGAAGGGGCTGGTTCTGTCCCGATTCCTTCCTGGTCAATCTGATGCGGCGTCCACGATTGCACAACCATAGCATGTTGCCGGGCCACATCTCCCTGGAGGCGCCGCATCTCCGTATGCGGCCAGGCCGGTCGCGTCACGTGACCACGTTGGTCGCGGAACGTGACCTCACGTGGGAGAGCCGGATCCTCCAATTGTCCGTCCGACATCCGACCATTTCCGGCTCTTGATCTCGCTCTTGATCCTCGTTGCCCGTTTCCGGTTCTTGCTTGACCTGGAACACCGTTCCTGGATCAGGAGCCGGAGCAAGATTGCCGAGCCCGATCTTTCCGTTCATGTCCGTTGAACGGCGAACCTGCCAACCGTGACCCCCGCAGCGAGGCCCTTCTCGCGGCGGCTCTCGCTACTCGACCCCCAGTTCCGCCAGGATCCGTTTGGCCACCAGGCCTCCCATGAACACGTACCCATCACCACCGAAATGGCAGTCTCCCGGATTCTGGTACGTGTCGAGCACGGGAAGCATCGCCCCGTAGAGGTCGTTGATCGGGATGTTATGGCGAGCCATGATCTCGGCCGCAACGGCGTTCAGGCGCTTGCAGGCCCCGTGCCGGTACTTCTCCCCCCCCTCCGGTAGGGGGGTCGAGCTCGCGAACACGAGCTTGGCCCCCGTCTTCTTCAGGCGGTCCGTGATCTGTTCAAGACGCTTGCCGTAGTCCGCGGGCTTGCTGTGCTGATCGTGAATGCCGAAGTTGAAGTGGATCAGGTCCCAGTTGCCGTCTCCAAGCCAGAGATCCAGGTGCTTGAGTCCGACGGCGGTCGAACCACAGTTGGCCGGCGCCCGGTGCAGGTTCACCTTGCCGGCCACAGCTTTGCGCGTGGCGACCGTGTAGCCGCGGCTGATCGAGTCGCCGATGAGCAGCACGCGCGGCAGCCCCGGGACATCGGTGACGTAATCCCAGGCAGTCGTCCCTCTCTTGGCCTTGACCTCTTTGTAGCGCGGCAGGTAAAACGACCCCAGGCTCTTCTCAAGGACATGTTCCCACGCCAACTCAGCGGGGCTCATCTTCGCTTTTCGTGCCTCATCGAACTCAGCGACGGCTGGGGTGAGGCCCATGGCGTTCTTCTGCTCAAGCGCCTTCGTGTTACTGGGTTCCTGGCGTGTGTCCGCGACGCTGCCTGAGGCCTTCTCGACGAGGATCAGGGAGACGTCATCAAACGCTGCGTTGCCGTTACCGCGGAGCAGGGTGCGAAGATACTGAACACCAGGTGGCATCTCGAAAGCCAGCTCCTGCTGGGTCCAGGCTTCAGAGTCCGTCACCCGAGGCGTGTTCTTGTAGACGAGGTTCTTCCCGGAGCTGATCCCCACCGCGGATGCATATGCGTATTTGCCCGCCTCCGCCCTGCACTTCAGGCGCAGAACGTACTTCCCCGGTGCAGGGCTTTTGACATCCTGCTGCATGATCAGGTTGGTCCCCGCACCTTCTGCCTCGATCCGGGCATATGCCTTCCCCTCGGGCGGATCTGTTGTCTCACTGACGACCTTGATGGCGCCCCGCCTGTCGGCCGCACTCCAGTCTGCCGGCCGCCAGCCCACCGGAGAACCCGTCTTGGCGCTTACCTCCTCAAAGCCACCGTTCTTGAGCAGCGACGGCCGGGCCGGGCCGGCCGTTTGGGACAGGGCAGGATCAGGATGGCAAGACAACCCGATGAGGAAAGCACTGACGGTGAGTGGACGCATAGCGGTAGTCAGCATTGATCTTCTCCCGGAGCAGGATCGAACTCAACGAGGTGCGGAGTATCGTCTGAGAAACGTAACGGGTCGCGGGTGAGGGTCAATGCGGGCGGTTGATCTGAGGCATTCACGCAATATGCTTGCGCCCGGTCGCTCACACGACGGTAAACAGACCTGCCTTGCCAAACCACGCCCCGGACATCCAACATGCACCAAGACTACCCCATTCTCGAACACGACGCCACGCGAAAGGCCATGATCGAACCGGGCCGGAGCCCGAAGATCCGCGACACGTTCCCCCAGCAGTGCGTGATCTGCTTCTTTCAGAATGTCATCGATGGTCTCGAAGAACGCGGACTGCTCACTGAAGTCGGTCAAATCAAGACCGAAATGGCCGTCCACCGGCTGTTCACGTTCCAGCTCCGAGAGCACACGATTGGCCTTCTCCAGCCAGGGATCGGGGCCCCACTGGCCGCTACATTCCTGGAAAATGCGATCGCCCGTGGAGCCACTCGATTCGTCGCCTGTGGCGGAGCCGGGGCGTTGGATGCCGACCTTACCGTGGGACATCTCATTGTGCCGACCTCAGCCTTGCGGGATGAAGGCACATCTTACCACTATCTCCCGCCGTCCCGGAACGTGGAGCCGAGCCCGAAGGCCGTGGCGGCAATCCGGTCCGTCCTCAATGACGCCGACGTGCCCTTTGTCGAAGGCAAAGTCTGGACCACGGATGCCTTCTTCCGCGAGACACGCCCAAAGGTGGCCCACCGGAAAGCCGAGGGGTGTATCTGCGTGGACATGGAAGCGTCCGCGTTCTTTGCCGTGGCTCAGTTCCGCAATGTGCAGTTCGGGCACATCCTCTACGCCGGAGACAGTCTCGCTTCGGACGAGTGGGACCACCGAGGATGGGACAAGCAGACCTCGCTCCGGGAGAAGCTCCTCTGGCTCGCGGCCGAAGCCTGCGTCGCGATGGAGTAGGGGGGACGCTGACTGATCGCTATTCTCTTGGAGGCCGGTTTTCCCAAACCGGTGCCTTCGTATCGGTAAGAACGACAGCCGGTCAAGGATGACCGGAGCTCCATCGCGGCCTCGTGTCTTGTACGGCGAGCGGCCCTTCTGTCCAGCAGGGCAAGCCCTCCGATCGCCAAGGAGAAGATGCCGCCCGGGGGGCCGTGCGGCGTACGCTGTCTCCTGTACGGCGAGCGGCCCTTCTGTCCAGCAGGGCAAGCCCCCCGATCGCCGCCTCCAGAACACTACCCCACCGGTCTCAGGCCAAGCACGCCGGGGCCGTAGTCCTCCGGCTCATAGGCGGGCTTGAGGGTCCAACACTGCCTTCGGAAAGGCTCGATGATGCCGGGCTGATGGTAGCGCGGTCCGTGGCAACACCATTTCTCGTACTTGGCGACGTTCTGGAGCGCCTCGGAGACACCGGGGACGGCATCGACGGAGAGTTGCCGCTCCGCCGGGGCAGGAACCCCGCGGCTCGTGGCGCGACAGGCCAGAAGAAGGAGTGCCCCGCCCAGAGAAACGAGCTGGCTGTCGACAGCGACAACGGGCGGCAGGTATCCTGTCTCAAGTACGGTACCCAGGAGCGAACGAGCAAGTGCGTCGGCAGTGCCGAGGTCCGGCAGCGTGTCACCACACGACGCGGCGCAATCCTCTGTCGGCCCGATGACATCCGGCACATCATAGGTCTCCGAGGGCGAAACCGCGCGTTGGGCCAGCAGAACCAGTAACTCTCCCGCGCTCAGGACGGCCGTGTAGGTCGGCCCCCCGTGGTCAACCACAGCGTTGGCTCCCCGCAGCAGTTCCTCGTCTGCAACGACTTTGGGGGCCCGTTGGTATCGTTGCGTGATGCCCGCCACATCGGTCCACTCCACATTCGGCTGGCCTGCCAGCTTGACCACGAGCCGCTCGAAGTTCTCCAGAATCAGCGGAATCGAGACGCCTTCGACAGGCACGGGTGGCTCCCACGCGTCAGGCGCCGGAGTTGCACCGTTGATGAAGTTGATCGCGTCGGGGAAGCGTTGCATCATGGTGATGACCGGGTGGCAGCCGAACATGCAGGTCAGATCGTGAGTCTCCGCACGTCCCCGAATGTGATTATCCACCTGGGCCAGGCTCTTCTCGAACTGAGGTGTATCACGGTAGTGAGGGTCGAAGTAGAACGGTGCCCGGTAGCCGCCGAACAACAGGTTGTTACAGAACCAGACGACCTCGCGCCCAGGCAGGCGGAACGGAGAGTAGAAAAAGGGCTTTCCGAGCCTGCCTGCCGCGTACACAATCGGGGCAGCGAACGTTCCGCCATGCTGGGTGAGCGCGCTGCATTTGCCAAAGATGCGCTCCAGATCGCGGAAGCCGCCCGTCTCACGGTAGAGAACACGGTCCACGCCTCTGAACCAATCCAGTTCCGAGACCTCCTCGGCCGTGGTCGGATGCATGGAGCCTCGGTCGTAGTGCAGGCTCACATCGTGCTGGCGGATGGCCTCGATCACATCCGTCTGCTCGTGCCGCTCCATGAACCGGGCCTTCTCGCCATGGATGTGGAAGCATCCCGGCAACCCGTGTTTGGACATGATCTCTGCCATCTGCCCGGGCAGGCGATGCACAGGACTGTCGGGCGAAGAGATGAAGTCCTCAGTATCGAAGTAAATCAAACAGTACATGGAACTCCACCTGTGAACGCCAAAAACAACTCTGTGAGTATGCGCCGGACACGCTGGTCTGCCCTCAACCGCAGCCCGACGTGTCCATCACGTCTCCTACTATGACAGCAGCGCGAACAGCAACAAGCCCTGCCAACGGCCACGGCTCGAACAGTCAACCCGACACACGTGTTCTACTCTCCAGCTCGTCCGCAATTGATCTCCTCCGCTCGTCCTGCATATTCAGTAGCTCCGACGCAAACTGACGAGAACGAGGAAGAAGCACATGACGTTGCGGCGACGACACTGCACGGGATCTTTGATGCTGGCGCTGGCCGCGCTCGCCTCTCCCGGGATGGCCGCGCAGGATTTCGAACTATGGGGTGCCACGCCGCTCCACAAGATCACCCCGAACGAACGCCCCGCATCCGACTGGCAGAAGAAGGAGGCACGCCTGGAATGCGCCCGGAATGAGTGGGAGGCAGTACAGGTGGTAGTACGTGCTTCCGAGTCGGTCCAGGGGCTACGTGTACGTCTCTCGGAGTTACGCGGGCCGCAAGGGCGCGCGTTGCCCGCGGACCAAGTGCGCCTCTGCAGAGCCGAGTGGGTCGATGTCAATGCGCCGTTTGAGCCTGACAAACCCAGTGTCGAGCCAGATCTGCAGCCTGACCCACTGCCCCGCGTCGATCCCGACACGGATCACTTCGAACTCGAGCCTGGCCACAATCTGGTTTTCTGGATCATGGTGGGGATCCCCCCGGACACTCCCGCCGGCATGTACGCAGGGCATTTCGAGGTGCGATCCCCGGCAGGAGTGACAGCTCAGCTACCGGTCGTCTTGCGTGTCCGGGACTTTTCGCTCCCCAAACGCCCCCTCCTGCAGAGCATGGTCGGGTTGTCGGCCGGCAATATCTACAAGGCCCACGGCTGCAAGACGCCAGCTCAGCGAGAGGCGGTCATTCGGCTGTATTTCGAGGAGTATATCCGCGCCCGACTCTCACCGTTCCTCTACGCCACCGGCACCATGGCCTTCAACCCCCTTCCCGAAGGGCGCATCGGCTGGACGTTCGCGAAGGGCCCCGATGGCGCCCTGACTGGCGACGTCACCATGGATTTTACCGGTTTTGACCGCGAAGCCGCCTTCTACCTCGACCAACGCGATGCCTTCAGTAGCTTCAACGTCGCTCCCTACATCTGGACCCGCAAACGAGAAAAGGGCACGACGCATATCGCGCTGCGGTTCGTGGACTCCGCCAAGACGGTAGTCACTCGCCTAAGGCCTGATGGGTCGGTCAACCCAGTATTTGACACGCTTGTCGTCGCCGTCTTCAGGGCAATCGCGACGCATCTGGATCAGCGCGGCTGGCTGGATCGCGCCGTCTACTACGTCACCGATGAACCGGCAGAGGAAGAGACACCCATCCTCAAACACATCTGCGCCCTTATCCGGCAGGCTGACCCGCGCCTGCGAACCGCGCTGACCTACGACCCTGCCAACCGTCCCCGTCTAGCCGAACTGGTCGACACCGACGGGCGATCGCTCATCTCCCTGTGGATACCTTACTGCTCCCACTACCGCGAAAGCGTGGCTGCCGAGCAGCGCGCCAAGGGGGCCGAATACTGGCTTTACGATGTCAAGACAACTTGCCTGATCCCACATACCGGCATGCAGAATCGCGGCATGTTCTGGAACATCTGGCAATGCGACGCCAAAGGCTACCTCTACTACCTCTCAACCTACTGGGGACGTGATGCGACCCCCTGGGATCGGCCCAGTTTCCTGCTGCCCAACGTCACATACCAGTACCGACAAGGCGACGGCTATTTCTTCTACCCGCCGAAGCGCCACTACAACCCCACCCCCCCTATCCTTGACACCGTGGTCACCACCATTCGCTGGGAACTCCTGCGAGAAGGCGCGGAGGACTACGACACACTGCGCCTGCTCGAGCGATTGACAGAACAGGCGCGACAGCGTGGGTTGCCGGCAGTCAAGAGGGGAGAAGACGCGTTGGCCATGGCGCACGCGCTGGCCGCAAGCACGGTCGGCAGCATCGGTGGTGCGAACATCGCACAGCTCACATTCACGGCACGTGAAGAAGCCGCCGGGACCATCCCAGGTACAGGGTGGACGTTCAATGCCAAGGAAGGCTGGCTCCACCATCCCGGCAACCAACGCGCCGATCTGCCTATGCACTTCGCTACCGATCTACCGAATGGCGAGTACGATCTTATCACGAAGACGTACGCGGATGCCGATTACCGCGGGAGACCCTACTCCTGCTTCCTGGTGAACGGCAAGCCACTACGCACCCCCAAGACACCCATCAAAGGCCCGGTAAACGTCAACGCAGGGATCGTTGAGGTGAAGGACGGGGTCTGCCGTTTTATCTTGTCCGCCGTGGGCCAGGACAGCGGCGTGATCCTCTACCGGGTGGCACTCCGGCGTCCCTCCGCAGACACGACCGTCGGGCTCTACGCGGTGCGGACACAACTGGCCGACGCGATCGAGAAGATTCAAACCGCGCTTGGCGATGCTCGATGAGCCATGTAACGGCGTACACCGTTCCGCTCCCAGCCAGGGTAGATAAGACACTGATTCTGTCGGCAATGGGGACAGCAAAGCGAGGCAACTCCATGGGAATAGTGCGCAATGCGACCGAGTCCGTGACCTGCTTCTGCGCGGCAGCGATTCTGTTCGCCGCTGGGAGTGTTGCAGCCGAGCCGCTGGTGGTCGGCTTTGAGCAGACGCAGGCAGTGCCGGAGAAGAGCGGCCCCCAGGGCAACATGAGACGCTGCGGTTGGACCTTCAGCGAGCCGTTGCAGCTTCCGGCGGGATGGCGTCCGAATCCGGGAGTCACCAGGAACGGCGAATACCGATTGATCGCGGACCGGGCTGAAGCCCACACCGGCGAGCACTGCATCTACCTCAAAGGGCATCTCATGCTGAAGGGGGGGGGCGTCATGGACGTGGCCGCGGGAGACAGGATCGCACTGCGCTTCTACGCCAAGGACCCGGCGAAGAAGGGCGTGGCGGCGATGCTCTACACGTATCAGAGAGACGGACACGACAAGAACCACTTCATCGTGACCATCCCATTCTTCACCGCTAAGACACAAGGCGAATGGGTGGAGTGTTCGGGTGAGATGAGCATCCCGGAAACAGCTGGCGACAGACGCATACACGCGGTGATCGTGGTGCTGACGAGTGCGACGGGGGCCTATTTTGATGACGTCACCCTACTGCACACGAGAACGGCCCAGTACAAGAACTTCCAGGACGCCGAGTACGCGGGGCGCAGCGCGGCCAAACTCAAAGACTATGCCAAGGCCCACCAAGCCTTCAGCGCGGCTCTGGAGTTGGCAACAACGACGTCCGAGCGAGTGAGTGTCCTGTCGCAGATGGCCGAGATGTTCCGGGAGAGGAAGCGCCACCCAGAGGAGGCGGAGACGCTGAGGAAGGTACTCGAACTGACGCCCCTTGCCCCCGAGGTAGCACTATCCATCCGTACCAGACTGGCAGGTGCGTATATGGCCAGCGGCAAGTTCGAGCGATGCCGGGGTGTACTGGAGACGGCACTGACCACACTGGCGGAGACCGATGGGACGCGCATAGACATCATGCTCAAGATCGCGACCTGCTTTGAGAAAGTGACGGCATACGAACAGGCCGTTCAGACCCTGGTGGACATCCTGGTGCTTCCCCAGGCCAATTGCCGCACCAAAGTGGCCGTGCAATTCAGAATCGCCGCGGTGTGGGCGTCGGCGCGCAACGTTGTGAAGGCGAGGGAGGGGTACCTGAGCATACTGAGCATGCCGGCGGTGAGCACTGAAGACCAGTTCGATGTTTGGGAGCGTGTGGGGAACGGACACAGAACGGCAAAACAGTACAAGGAGTCCCGCGACGCTTACAGGAAGGCACTGGCCGTAGCGGTCGTCAACCCGTACTCGCAAGCGCGGGTGATCAACGCCATCGGTGGCACGTTCATCTCGGAGAAGCGGTACGCAGAGGCCCGGGACGCCTATGGAGAACTAATCCACATGGATACGGAAGCCTGGCAGAGCCAAGTCTATGCCTACAGGAAGGTGGCGGAAGCGCACCGTTCGGAGAAGGCCTACAGCAAAGAACGCGACGCCTATTCAGCTCACGTGAGAATCGCCAACTCCGTCCGCGGTCGCTATGCGAAGAGCCAAATCAACGGCGTGATCGCTGAAGCACTCCGGTTGACGGCTGGCAGCTATTGGGCGGAAGGCCGGACGGACGACGGGCGGCGAGCTTACCTGAAATGGCTTGAATTCGGCCTCGTGCCTCTCAAGGAATCGCAGCGGAAACAGGTGGAAGCGCGCATCGGCGTCAATGAGGGGGCGACCCGCATTCGGCAAGGCCGTAGCCTGTTGGCGAAGAGACAATACACCGACGCACGAGCGGAGTTTGAGGAAGCACTCAAGGTCGACGATGCCACGCCTCGCCAGGAAGCGACTGCGCGTATGGGGTGCGGCGAAAGCTATGTTTCGGAGACGGCCTACGGGAAGGCACGCTCGGCCTTTGAGCAGGCGCTGAACATCAGCGGAGTCAGGCCGGACGCGAAGGCAGACGCGCAGACGCGAATCGGGGACTGCTACGCGATGAAAAACAACTACCGCGCAGCTCGGGCAGCCTACGCAAACGTACTGGCCATTCCCGGCATCTCGGTTGGCAAACGCGCAACGGCGCACGAGAAGACCGCCGTCCTCTACCGGGCCGAACGCGACTTCGAACGAGCGGAGAAGGAGTACGGGAAAATTCTGGGTCTGGACGGTGTGACTCCGGAACGGGCAGCACGGATCGCGCACAGACTTCACAGTATTTACCGGTAGACGAACAGAGAGAGTGACCCGATATGACGATCCTGCGACGGCTTGTTGTTGTGCTGACGGCCTTGGGTGGTCTGGTGGCCCATGCGGCTGACGAAGACTGGAAGGCGCAAAGGGACGCGCTGCTCCGCGACAGTAACCTGGTGCGGCGGTACACATTCGCCCATCTGGAGGGAAGCAAAGGCAACGCCGACGACCTAACGGGCAACGGTGGGAAGCTGACGTTCGTCCCATTCCGTGAGGAAGGCAAACCCGTCGATGATCTGCAGATGATAGAGGGGCGCATCTCCGGCACCCGCGCCGTACGCTTGAGCAGAGGATGGTTCCAGGGCACTCCGGTCGATATCGAGAACAAAGATCTGACCATGATGTGCTGGTTCCGAGAGCGCCCCGGGAACAAGAACGAACAGGTCGGCACCCTACTGTCCGTGGGCGGCTGGACCAAGGGTTGGCGCATGATTGGAACGGAGCCACTGGCCTTCTCTATAGGCACAAAGGACGGGTGTGCCAAGGCTATGGGAAACGCTCACCTTCCGCACGGCCAATGGCATCACCTGGCGGGAACGTGGGACGGCGCAACCATCGAACTGTTCGTGAACGGCAAACACATCGCCTCGTCCCGACACGATGGCCCATACATACCGGTCGCCGAAACGGACACTCTCAGAGTTGGCTTTGACCCGGACGGCGGCATGGCAGCATTGCCGATCGATATCGACGAAGTCTGCATATTCAGTCGTGCATTGGCAAAGGAAGAGGTCGCGGTCCTGAGCACGCGGGAAAGCGATCCGGTCGACTCCATTTTCCAGGCTGCGGACATCTACTGCGCGGCAGGTGACTACGGCCTCGCACGCAGGGAATACCGCAAACTGTCAACTCTTGCATCCCTCACCTACGGCAAGGAGTTGTCGCTGTTCAACATCGCTGAGAGCTACCGCCTGGAAAAGGACCATTCGCGGGCTCACAAGACGTACAAGGACATACTGGCTCTGCCGCAGTTGACTGATTCGTACCGAACGTATGCTCTGTTCAGACAGGCCGAGGTCCATGCCGAACAGAAGGCGTTCGCCAAGGCCCGGCGCACGTACGAGAAGCTCCTGGCCACTGCCGGCGTGGCCGAGAACCACAGATTCATGGCTGAAATCGCTGTCGCCGACACCTACAGGAGCGAACGCAAGTACGAGAAAGCGCGCAGCACGTACGAGAAGCTCCTCACAGAGCAGGAAACATCAAGCTATCCGCATGACAGCTACCGGCTGGACGCAATCGATCGCCTCGAAGCGATCGACGGGCTCGAAGATGGGCAGGCAGAAGTGCCCCCGCGGCAGGCCAGGAAGGAATGGGTGAGCCGGCCACGCCACACGGTGTTCGTATCCACACTGGGCTCCGATGACCATGTCGGCACCGAAGCCAAGCCCTTTGCCACGATCGCCAGGGCTCAGCACGAAATCCGCAGAATCAAACGTGAGCAGGGGTTGCCTGATGGCGGGATTGCGGTCTGTCTCCGAGGCGGGAAGCACTTCATGGCGGCGACAGTCGCCCTCGGCAGAGAAGATTCAGGGACAGCGGATTCGCCGATCGTGTACCGCAGCTACCCGGGGGAAGAGGCGCGCATCATCGGTGGCAAGACGATCGGTGACTTCCAACTGCTCGATGCCCCCGAGGTCCTGGCGCGTCTGCCGGCAGAAGCTCGAGGAAAGGTGTGGGTGGCCGACCTGAAGACGGCGGGCATTCGGGACTTCGGATGTCTCCGGAACCGCGGGGGGAGCGGCCGGAAGTGGGGTGCCGGAGCCATGGAGCTATTCTGTGATTCCCGACCGTTCCGGTTGGTGCGCTGGCCCAAACAAGGCTGGTTGAGTGTGACGGACATGGTAGATCCTGAAGGCGACGGAAAGGCGGGAGGGATCCGCTACCAGAAAGCCAAGTTCCGGTATGCAGGCGACCGGCCGAACAGGTGGACGGAGGAGCCGGACATATGGACGACGGGGTACTTCATGCGGCCCTGGGACAAGATGCAGACGAGAGTCCTGTCGATCGACACGGACAGCAAGATCGTCTACCTGTCCACCGATGTCCGCTGGTGGGACGGGAACCCCCACTACGACATGCCGGTTCGGAAGGACACGCCGTATATCTTCTACAATGTGTTCAGCGAACTGTCTGAGCCGGGCGAGTTCTACATCGACAGGGACGCAGGGAAACTGTACCTCTACCCCTTCGACACCGATGGCCCGGGAGGGCGCGAGATGATCGTGTCCACTCTCAATGCGCCATTTTTCAGACTTGATGACGTCGCGCACGTCGCGTTACTGGGCTTGACCCTGGAGTGTACGTGGCGCCACGCCATTGAGCTAGGGAACTGTAACGACACACTCATCGCGAACAGCACGATCCGGAACACCTCCAACGCGGCCGTGGTCATCAAAGGCGGTTGGCGCAACCGTGTTGTGGGATGCGATATCTACGACACGGGTGAAGGCGGCGTCATCCTGAACGGCGGCGACAGAGAGACACTGACTCCCGGCGGCCATGTTGTGGAGAACAATCACATCTACCGATTCAACCGGCTCAGTCACGGTGCCGGATACGCGATTGGGGTCGGGGGTGTGGGACACCGGATCAGTCACAATCTCATCCACGATGGCACGTACATCGCGGTCATTTTCAGCGGCAACGACCATGTCATCGAGTACAACGAGATCTACGACGTCACGCACGAAGCCCGCGACGGCGGCGCCATCTACACCTACGGCGCCCCTTTTTACCTCATGAACCGCGGGAATGTGATGCGCTACAATTTCCTGCACCACATCACCGAACACTCGTCCCCCCTGAAAACACACCAGGTGAGCGGCATCTACATCGATGCGTTCAATGCCGGTATGACGATGCAGGGCAATGTGCTCTACCGCCACACAGAGCGGGCCATGTTCACCCATGGGCCCGACACTCGCATCGAGAACAACATCTTCGTGGACAACAACGTCGCGATCACACAGTCCAACCGGACCTACCTGCTGCGGACGGCCGCGAGTTTCAAGAGGTGGCGTGGCAACGTGTTGGACTGGCTCAAGCATCGCGAACCGCCTTGGAGCAGCAGGTACCCGCAGGTGGCGGGTCTTCTCGAAGAGGAAAAACCCAGCGGCGCCCCGCGGAGAATCGTCGTCGAGCGTAACATCGCCACCGGAGGCCCGTTCATGCGGGTGCTTGGGGACTTCAACGACGCCGAGAACACGGTGGCAAACAACTGGGAAGATGGGCGCGCCTTCTTCCGAAACGTGGACACGCTGGACTTCCGCCTTCGCCCGGGCTCCCCGGTCTTTGGCACAGTGGGGCACAGCCCCCTGCCATTCGGCAAGATCGGTCTGTATCCAGATGCTCTACGGGCCAGCTGGCCGGTCACACGCGAGTACGGCAAGTACTACAAGCCCGGCCGGGAGAAGGTCGCGACAGGCACAAGCACCAGGTTCCCTCCCCTGAAGCGGATCAGCAAGCCCAAGACCTACACGGTGCGACGCCGAACGTCGACCATCGTCATTGACGGGAATCTCGAGCCGGGCGAATGGGGCGGGCTTGACAGAGACCAGGCGATCGTGGTCGAACAGGAACACATGACCGGGACCAAGAGCACGGAGTCGGGGAACTACGTGTGGTTGTTGGTCGACAACGACTACCTGTATGTTGGCGTTGAACACGCCCCGGATCCGAGGCGGAAGGGACTCCCCGAGGACGTGTCGGTGGTTGTCCACGAATGGGCCATTGAGACGCCCATCGGTCAGAAGACCTGGTGGTGGGAGGAAGGACTGCCGACCGGTCCCCTCTATGTGTTCAGCGGGCGCCCCAAAGGAGACTTCACAGTACACAATCTCTTCGGCATGCCGCAAGGCGTGATCGGGCAACTGGAAACGTCCATTGAGTACAAGGCGAAGGTGATAGATGCCAAGCAGATTCACTGGACGGCAGAATGGCGGGTGCCTCTTTCCGCGCTGAACCTGGACCCGCTCGAGACGAAGCGGACGCGGTTCAGCATCGGTGGAACAAAGCGCGCCGGTTGGTTCTGCTGGGTCGCAACCGGAAGCTCGATCTGGCGCGTCGATACCGCTGGCATCATCGAGTTCGTCGGGGCGGGGCAATGAACAGGTTCACCAAATGCCACAGCCCCATGCTACCGGGTTCCTGCCCGGAGCGGAGATGAAATCCTCGGCAGCGAATTAGATCAGAGCTTTTGCACCTTGAGTCCCCGTTCAGCGCACGATCAGGTTGGGATACCTGATGGTGATCGTCTCGCCCGGGGCGGGCACGACCTCTATATGCAGCCCGCAGATCTTGTCGTCCAGGCCTCTGAAGTAGTCGCGTTGGTCTTGGGGCTCGTCTGTGTATGTTCTGAGCGGCACGTCCGGGATAGTGAAGTTCAGCGAGTACTCACCAAGCTCCGCTCCACTGATCGTCAGCGTGCCTGCCCGCTCAGACAGGTACTCCGAACCGTCAACCAGATGGTCGTTCCGAATGAAGTAGACATTCAACACGCCGTGCCCCCGGACATCGGCCGCCAGCCTGGCCACGCCATTCTGAATCAGGTAGCTCCGCACATGGCTCCGCTCCGTGAACGTGGCCACGCGCTCTCCGCTCCCGGTCTCAACCTCGCCCCTGTCCCACCCGTCAGGACACACTGGAGCAAGATCGGATGCGATGACGTCTCTGACCGTGGTCGCAAGATCGGCGTTGGGGAAGATGTTCACGCCCTTTGGGAGTTCGCGAAACGCAACGTCGCTCGCCTCCGTGTGGCTGATGATCTCGATCCCCGCTTTGAGGCAGAACTGGTATATGAGCTCGATGGTCAGGGCTGAGTGTGCGCGCCTGGTCCGCTGTTCGGGACCTGGATTGATGCCGCTATCCTCGACCGCCTGCGGGATCAGGCCCTGCGCGATCTTCCGACATATCTCCTCGACAACCTGTGCGTAGTTGTCGCGCGTTGTGTGGGCGGAGTTCTTCCCTTTCGTTTCTTCATACCGCCGGAGCATGGCATCGTCGGATTCGAGCAGGGCCACCACCTCCTTGCGATCACCGGAACCTGGATCGAAGTGCCTCAACGAGTCCCAGAAGCCATCTCCGACATAGTCCCGTCTCGATGCTCTCGAATTCAGCTTGTACTGGTACTGCCCCTCTCGCCGGCCTCTGGCGTCGACACGTCGGTCACCGAACCCGAGCAGGCAGCCGGCCATCGTCGTTCTGTAGCCGAACGCTCGCAGCACGTCCATGAATCCCCTGGTCTGTCCAGTGATCGATGAGTGATGCCGGCCGAATCCGCTCCCGATGACCGTGCACTCCCTGTCTGCGTAACCGGGATCGCCGTCTGCAGCCCCGACCTTCCTGTAGAACAGGCTGTAGGTCACACCTCCCGGGATGGCCCAGAACCGCAGCGGATGGTCAAGGCCCATGACCTCGGACATGTAGCCCGCATAGATCGTCTCAAGCCGCTCCCACACCTCGTGGTTCTGTAGCGTCGCCGCGCCCTGGTAGATCCCCCCGAGGACGCGATTGGCCTCGGACGGGTAATGCAGGTCCTGCGTATTGGGAATCCTGGTCCCGTAGTCATCTTCGAACACAGAGGTCCCCGTCGTACCGCAGTACCTGTTCGAGAGTTGATCCAGGCACTTCAGCTGGTCCTGGCCCGTGCGGTAGTCCGCATCACTGCGGAAGAAGGAGAGCTTTCTGCGCAGGTAATCGCAGTCATCATCGGTCAGCTCAGCGAACGCTTTGTCGCCCAGCGATGCATCTTTGAGGTAGTAGGCGACGAACACCTCACGCATGGCGTCGTTCAGCGTCTTGGAGACTGCGTGCCCGAACGCGTTTGTGCCATCGTCCCGCGCCCTGCGGAAATCGTCGTTTGAGGGTGTGTTGAAGCCGTCGAAAGTGGGAAACAGGGCAATCCAGACATTGTGATGGATACCATGGTCACCGAGGTGGTTTCCGGATGCGAAAATGCGCTTGAATCGCTCGATGTCGTAGTGCGACCCGAGAGGCTCATCGGTCAGCGGGATCATCTGGGCGTAGAAGTCGCTCGTGAAGCCATACTTCGCGAGCAGGGGCATGATGTAGAGTTCATCGTCGTCGAAAAAGTCAGCCCACCCCATGGCGAAGAACTTGCGGCCCGGCAGCTCTCGCTGACGTGCTTTGTTGCGAACGAGCGCCTTGTACGGCTTCCGGTCCAGCATCATCTTGCCGACGAAGACATCGTCTGCACGCTGTCCGTTCTGCGCGAGCGCTCCCAGAGCCCTGTAGTACGCTTGTGCCATCTGAACCACGCCTCCACCATTGCCAACCCGGTCCGAACGAGTACCCTACTTGTCCAAGGCGTCGAAGAGAAGCAACCACTCAGCATCGAGTGACACCAGGGACGGAGGATAGCAGCCGAATGACAACGCACAGTGTCCTGCCCCTCTCTGCCGAGGAGCTCGAAGTCCGGGCCCAGGAGATCGAGGAATGGGCTGAAACACACTTCCTCGACGAGAATGGTGTCGTCTATAGCGTCATCAATCGAGAGACGCAGCGTCCCCCCGACCGCAGCCTCTTCGGCGACAGTTATGCAGCCCATCTGGCCGATGCCTATGTGCAGGGCTGTGCCCCGGAGGATTTCTGGGCCTATGAGAACTGCGGCATGACGACCGGAGCCTACCTTCAGGCCATGGTGTCCCGGCATCTGGTTGACCACACGCCGACCGCCCTGACGCGCGCCCGGCGCTGCTACGGGGCGCTCAAACACATCTACGATCTTGGCAAGGGCTACGAAGAAGGCTTCTTCCCGAAGATATACGGAGGCAAGCTGTCAAACCAAACCAGTACGGATCAGGTGCTGTACTGCGCCATGGCACTTGACCGATATTGGCCGCTGGCCGACGCCCTAGAGCAACGGCAGATCAGCCACATGATCGCCGAAATGGTCAGATTCTGGGTCAGACGTGACTACAAATTCGGCTACTACGACAGGCCGGAGATCGAGTGGCCGCTCGTGCGTTTTCCTGCGTTGCTCCTGTTGGCATACAACCACTCGCATGACGAGTCGCTCAAGCGTGAATACCATCGCCTGCTTGCCCTGGGGGTGACGGACGCCCCGGAGTTCCTGCGCCTGGCCCCGAAGCAATCGGGAGAGACGCCGACAGCGGCATTTGAAGAGGAGGCCGATGCATGGCTCATCATCATGACACCCGACTACATGGGCATGGACGTCATGCAGTTTGACTACAAGCTGAGGAACGATCCGGACAACGAACGGTGCGCCGGCTGGCGAAACGCCATCGGCCAGGTGTGGGCTGAGGCCAGGATCATGCTGGCACCGGGCGGCAAGGCCCATTTCTGTGTGCTGGTCGACAGGAAAACGGGAGACGTGTGTCGACCGGATGACAGGCTGCCGGATGACAAGATACCCGAGTCGATCTACACCCTCCGGGAAGCGAAGTGGGCGCGCGCCACCATGACCGCCAGA
Organism: Lentisphaerota bacterium; assembly: GCA_018676675.1. GTDB lineage: Bacteria > Verrucomicrobiota > Lentisphaeria > Oligosphaerales > JABHEG01 > JABHEG01. The sequence goes on along the minus strand of JABHEG010000217.1, from coordinate 104,092 downwards.
AGCGCGGTGCAAGCGGCGGGCGTCGTCCCCGGGAGCGACGACATGGTCTCAGCGGCAAGACACATTCTGGCTTCCATGACGATCGGGGACATGGTCAGTCTGGTCGACATTGACATGTCAACTCCGGAAAGGGTGCCGCCCCGCTATGGCTGCCGGTCCCGCTTCCTGTGCGGGGATACCATGGCCAACTGGCTCTGGGCGTACTGGCAAGGCAGGCATCAAGACCTCTGGTGAGCTTCGCCCGGACCGACTTTCGCGTGAGAAACCGATTCGGTCAGTCCACTGGCCTTCAACAGCACAGGATACAAGCTGAACAATGAAACGGGTAATGCTCGCCCTATCGCTCTTGCTGGCTTTCACTGCTGCGTGTTGTGCGGCGGCCACCGCTCCACCATCCTGGCAGGCCCCCGATCGGGCAGCAAAAGTGGCCCAACTGATCCCAGGAAAGAGGGTGCCCAGGTTGACGCCTGACACGCTCTTCGCTGAGTGGACCGCCAAGAAAGTCGAGCAGTGGAACCGGGACCACGAGCCCATATCTCCCGAGGAAGCCTGCCACGCGTATTCACAGACCAAGCCGACAGACGACGAACTCATTGCGGATTTCCCGGACCATATCGCTCCTTTCGGTCGCGTTCTCGCTGGCAAGCCGGACCCGAAGCAAGCAGCGGGGGTGATGGTTCAGTACTGCCCGTTCTGCGGAACGCAATGGGATTACTACGGAAGGACCGCCTACGAGTGGGATCCGGATAACCCCTACCACGCCGTGACGCAGTGTTGCCGCAAACATCTCTACGGACGTGAACAAGACTTCCCACCTGACTACGACCTGCGCCCTGATCATACCGTGGAATTCGTCCACCTTGATGACACCGTCAAGAAAGTCCCTGCCTGCGTCTATACAGACAAGGCCGGCGTTCAGTGGCAACTGTTCATCAGCACGCTGTTTGCCCACAGGCGTTGGCTTGCCGTGGGAAATAGCCTTGTTGTCAGTCATCTCCAGAAGTTCAAACAGACCGCTGACCCGTTGTATGCGCACAAGATCGCGGTGCTTCTTGACCACGTTGCGGACACGTACTACGGACTGCCGCTTTGCCACCTGAACAGACTGGCCCAAGGCAAGGACGGGCAGCCTTTGACCCGGGTCGAGTGGGAAGCAGTCCCGCGCCCGGCGATCTTTGAGCTCTCCTGCCTCGGCGCCTGGAACCGCCGCTGTGCCACCGGCAGTCCCGGCTGGCTGAATGCACACAAAGAGCACATCTGGGTCGAGCCCTTTGCACGAGTACGTCACCATCCTGCATTCAAGCACTACTCCCTCAAGAGGTATGGAGATCCTGATGCCTTGGACCGAAAGATCCGCACCAAGCTCCTGCGGGAACTCAAACTCATGTTCGAGAGCGTGTTCTCCCAGCGACTCAAGTCCAACTACCAGGATGCGAACTGCGCAGACCTGATGCTGTTGGGGGTTCTTCTGGAAGACGATTTCCTGTTCGATTTTGCCGTGTCAAACCAGGAACTGACCCTCTACAATCACCACTACCACGACGGCATGAACCACCAGGGCGCCCCCAATTACATGGCGATGCTGCAGAGCTCCTACTACCCCTTCATGAAGAACGTGACCGGCTGGCTGGAATTTGAGCCGGATTTCATCGCGAAGAACCCGTTCTTTGAGCCCGCCAGTACCGAATGGAAGGAGCTGCATACGGCCCGGGGCCTGCCGCTGGAGTTTGGCGACCAGCACATGTGGCCCTTCCGCAACCTGATTACGGATCACGCGACGCTAAGCGAGAACGAAGCACTTCCGAGCATGAACTGGCCTGGATACGGAGTCGGCGTTCTGCGGGTGGGCGGTCCGGGCCATCGGCAAGAGATCCGCCTGAGCTACGACAAAGTCTCGCTGCATGGTTGTTCCGACAAGCTCGGTATCGGGTGCTGGGTGGACGGTGTTCCGGTGATGCGACCGGGCGGATACGCCTACGACTTGCATGCGGCGCGACTCGACGAGTCCAGGCCGGAGATCAAAGCCTTCCGCGCCCTCGACTATCCGAAAGAAATCGTCGAAGCGCATACCAATCCGCGGAAGTGGTGTCGCGAATACGGTTCCAGCCACCTGGCTCAGAATGCCGTCTCAGTGGACGAGCGGGGTACCAGCCGCGGCTGGCAAGACAACGAAGGTTTTGGGGAGCTCATCACGTTCAAGGGGGGTGAACGGGCAGGCACGCTGGGGGCTAACTTCCAGGTCTTGGATGTCAGAGACCACGACTCGTTCGACCGAGTCGACGTGGAAGTCAACGAGTTCCGTCGCACGCTGCTTGCCGTCGAGGGCACAGCCGGGCGGCCATACGTGGTAGACATTCTCAGGCTCAATGGCGGGCAGCGACACGCCCTCTATCAAAGCGCCTGGGCCGAACGCGCCGAAGACAGTTTACCGTCAGCCACATCGATGGCGACCAATCTGGCCGAAGCGCTCTTGGAGGACGGACACGGAGACGCCATCCCTCGCATCGGTGCTTACCGGAAGGTCAGGCAGGTCGAGAAGCTGGGCCTGGCTCCCCCGTCTTGGGGACTGACGTGGAAAACCGACTACGCTGCATATGCGCCACGCCCCCTCGATGGGAAGCCGTTCTCTCGCCCGCTCCCTGACGACGTCGGTCGAGTCCGGTTGCGCCTGATAGGCCTGCAACAGAAAGGTGACACCCAGATTCTGAGAGCAAAGGGACCGTGGATCCCGTGGATAAACCAGCTGCTGCCGGGAGGAAAGAGTGTCAGCGGCTATGTCGGTTTCCTGGATGCTTGCGACTTCCTCGTCGAGAGCCGGACTGTCAGCGCGGACCGGCCGAACCAAGCTCTGGATAGTACCTTCGTGCATATCCTGGAGGGCTTCCGAGAGGGTGAACAATCGGTGATTGAGAACGTCGAACAAGTGGCCCCGGCGGAAGCGCTGAACGGGACCGTGGCGCTCAAACTCACGCTTGCAGGAGGTCACACCGATACCGTGGTGTTTCAGCCGGAGCCAGGAACACTCAGATGCACAAATGGCCTGGTAACCGATGCCCGCTATGCACTGATCCGAAGCGACAGCGACGGCAGCGTGATCGAGGCGAATCTGGTGCGAGGAACGCAGCTTGAGTGCGGCACGTTCTCCGCGCGCGTTCCAGGCGACCTGACTGGGACCATTGTAGACGTGATCGGCGACCTGACCGGCACACGGATGGAGAGTGCCCTGATCGTTCGCCCGGACGCATCGTGGCCCACCGGGGGCGGGCTGTCAGGGAGACAAATGCTGATCCGCGTGACCAACTCCGTCCGCTCAGACAGCAACGAAGCGTACACGACTGAGAGCGTAACGCCGCTGGACGATGGTTTGCTGCGAGTGAATCTGGCGAACCATGCACCATTTGCCGTCGGGTGGCATCAAGTGACGACGTTCAACCCGGGCCGCCCGAACAGTCTCAAGACCAACCGCACGTTCTCCGCCGGGATCAATACCTCCTGGCTGCACGGTCTTCGGGTCTGGTTCCCCAGGGCGGGAAAGACCTACACGTTCAAGAAGACGGACAGCAGCAATGGCACCCGGGGGGCTGTGGATCTCGAACTCGTGGAGGGTGTGGACCTTGTAGCTGAAGGCATCAAGCTTGGCGACTGGTTCACCGTCCACGCCGTCGAACCCGGTCTCAAGGTTACCGTCCCCGGGGAGTTCGTCCTGCGCCGTGAGAGACTGCACCACGGGAGCTCTGCGACCAGCAAGGCGAAGGAGCCGATGCGGTACTCCCTGCGTGCTACCGGCGAAGCCAGGATCAGCATGTCGGACGCCGAGGGCCCGGTGTGGTGTCGGACACCCGATGGCAAATGGCAGAAGGCCAAACGCGTCCGCAAGGGCGGAAGCAGCGTGACGACCATCACCGTAGACGGGAAAGACAGCGTTGGGGGAGTCGCACTTGTGGCCAACAAACCGGTATGGCTCAACTTGGAAGACAGTGGGCCGCCGCGGATCACCAAAGTGCTCCTCGATGGCAAAGCGTTGGAGCTCCAATCGGTTCTGGATCTGGGACGAATCGAGCCCCCGAAGAGACTGATCTTGGAAGCCATCGACGATGACAACCCAATCGACTTGAACTCGATCGTGGTCTCCCTGGATGGTGCGCAGATCCAGGAGAATGATGAACTCGTCCAGATCCGGACGGATACTGCAGTTCCTGCGCGCTCAATCACGGTCGGGATCGACTTGGCGCGCGCGCTGGCGGTGGAAGATCAGGAACAACCCACGCGCCACACGGTGAGGGTCACCCTCGATGACGTCGCGATCGATGAAGCTGTCACCTCTCTGCATCTGACCTATGACAGGCTCATCAAAGTCCCCGACGGGACCCTCTATCTCAGCGATCTGGAGGAGGCGGACTCCCGAGTTCACGGCGGGCTGAAGAAGGACACGGATTACTATGGCAACCCGCTCAAGATGCGTGGCGTGCTGTATCCCAAGGCGCTCTACGCCGGACCGGAGTACGCCACCCCGCTGGCCTATTCAGAGATCATCTACGAGCTGCCCGGCGAGCCCGGACACAAGACGTTCCGGGCTGTGATCGGCATCTGTGATAACTGCCTCGGTTCGGCCCGTGCCACCGGGGTGGTCTACGAGGTCCACGTAGACAGGAACAACGGCTGGGAAGTGATGTATACGTCGCCGACACTGGCCGGCCCCACTGAGCCCTTGGCGATCAGCGTGGACATCTCAAAGGCGAAGAGGCTGAAGCTCTACTGTCGCGACATCGGCGACGGCATCAGCGCCGACTATGCCGTCTGGGCCAGCGCCCGGCTCGAGTAGACACCGAGAGTTACTCCACAAATACAGCGACGGCGAACTCCCCCGGGTTCCGCCAGTCCCTGGCTGCAAGTGCCGCCGTTTTTCCGGTCGCTGTGTCGTCCCCTGCCCCCCCGTCGCCCGCGGCAACGCTAAGCCCGAACGCCGTGCCCTTGGCAAGCCGCAGCGGCATCAGCCGGGCTCTGGGAATGGCCACCTCGTAGACATAGCCATCCGCTCGTCGTCTGCACACGGCGATAATCTGTCCGTCAAACCGTCCCTTGCGGGGCGCCATCTTCCCACTGTCGGCTTGGGTCACGGGCGCGTGGCGGCAGAAAGCGATCCCCTTCTCCTCTCCGGGTGATGGCATGAATTCGTAGCAATAGTTGTCGTCGTCGAATGGCGCCAGATCGCCTTTGAGCCGGCCATTGGAGAGCAAGTCGAGGCAAATGCCCAGCATGTCTCTGCTCTTGCCTTCCATAGCATCCTGGCGCGAGGCAGCCGTGGCGGACGCATCATTGACCGTCGCGGCCAGGAACAGATGACTGTCATCCCACGCCAACTTGATTGAGGCGCTCAACAAGTCCGTTTTCCCGGAACTCAGCGGGATGAACGGACGGTCCCGCCAATCACCAAGATCGCCATCCACTGCCGGGGCGAACCTGCTGATGAACAGGACCGGGTAAGAAATCGTAGTCTTGATAGGCTGGTCGAGACTCCCCAGATCCGCTTCCAGGACGAATGATTCAAGTCGGTCGCAAGCGAACTCGGTCCCGGCTTTGGCTACCCGTTTCAACCGAGCGGACGGGCCGAGATCCAGAGGGATCCGCTCAGTCGCGTGAGCGAAGGAGACACTGGCGACCCCCGAGAACGGCTTGCTCAGGAGATTCTTGAACGTCACCTCCGCTTCAGAAGCGGACAGAGGAAGGGCGCTGATGGCTACCGTTGGCGCACCTTCCCGCCCCAGCAACCGGGCAAACCGTATGGCCCGGGACATGGTGCTCAGTGTCCCGGGTTTGCCCACCAGAAACAGTGGTTGAGGTCCAACCGGCACAACCACGCTCCCATCCGCTCGAGTTTCCGGTCTGATTGTGTTCTCCATAAGAGTATAGACATCAGGTGGGTCGCCCGTGAACGGCAGCACCGCAGAGGGTGCCTCCTTCATCCCGCGATCCACATCCGGAATGTGAGACCACAGCGCCGCGACAGGCCGATGCCTATCATCCTCAAACAGATAACACCTCACAAGTGGTGCGAACCGGATATCCTCCCTGAAATCTGCACTCCCGAGCAATCGGCCGAGCGTGTTACTGACCTTGAGAAGTGAGTAGGCTGTGAAATCGAAGTCCAGGAACATGAAGCGGTTCTGGTGACCGCTCATCGTGAGAACTCGTTTGTGGTATTTCAGCGCGACAAGCCAGGACCGCGCGTAGTAGGCAGCCGCGATTCTTTCGGCGTCGCCCAGATCGTAGGAGACGGGACTCCCGAACCACTTGCTCGAATTGCCTTGGTGCGGATCGATGCCGTACTCAAGCATGGTCAAGGGGAAGTAGTTCATCCCTTCGTTCAAGTTGACGGCACATCCCTTGTAGACGGTTCCGTCCAGCATGTCGAGAAACGCAGCCACATCCGTGTCAAGATCGGGAAGCTCAGGGGTGCCTCGGTAGATGTGGCCGCCAACCCCGTCGAACAAGATCCCCGGAGCGAGCTTCTGAGTCGCTTCGATGAACTCCCGCACCTGCCGCACGCCTCCATGGAGGGAGATGTCCGACGGCCCACCGGTCAACTGGACCGTTGCCCGGGGGTTGCCTCGCTTGACCCCCTGATGCGTGGCGACCAGGAACTTGGCGAACGTATCGAGGTGTGCTGCCAGCGGCAGGCACCCGGCCGGACACTCACTCGAGAAGTACCAGACGCCGACCAACGGGTTCTGCGCCGCTTTGAGGGCACACAACTCCTCGAACTCACCAAGCTGCGCTGTGCTCGGATCCAGCATCGTGAGGATGCCGGTGATTGCGCGATCGCCGACCTTGATTGAGCCCCCGCCCCGGCGCTTATCAATGATCGAGCAACCGCCGGCAAGGCTGATGCCGTACGTCTGCAGCTGTGCCATTCGTTGCGGGTCGGGGACGTACGCCATGCTGACAGCGGAGCCGAAGCCGACGGCCCGGAGGCGTTCCATTCCTCGTCCGGAATCCGGTGCAGCGCGGGGAAGCCCGAAGCTGTACTCGCACGAAATGATGTCCTTGTTGCGATGCGTGTTAGCCAGGGGCCCCATCACAGAGAAACGAAAGAGCTCCCGACACTCAAACCCATCGTCAAGCTTGGTGTTTGCCGTGACCACGAATATGCCGGGGGGGAAGTCGCGGTCGACCTCAGGAATCGGGACTGAGCAGTATCCATCCTTCCCGGAAATGAACCTGTGCGATGTTCGCACGACAGTCTCTCCCCAGAAATCGGCAATCTCGATCGAGACATCGCCGTCTATCCCCGGCTTCCCCATGGAGAGGCACAGACGCAAGTCCGGCTCTTGTCGCGCCTCCAGGAAATTCCCCTGCGCAACGCTGGTCAACTGCGCCGCCACCGGCTTTTCCTGGTAGGCTGTGAGCTCGCCCTGTTCGAGCTGTACGCCATCGATCCATATCTTCCCTTCCCCTCCCTCCAGACCAGATCTCCCGATGGGCCCAAAATACAGTGACAACAGTCGCTGTCGCGGTTCCACGACCAACGAATAGCGCTTCCATTCCGTGCTGATGTCGATGACCTCGTACATGCTCGTCCGGCCCTTCCACAGACTGGGATGCCACAGCGGGACAGTGGCGCAGCGTCCGGCGAAGAGAATCCCGGCTCCCGGTCGATCAGCCTTGGCATAGAAGCTCACGACATAGGCCTGGTCCTGCTCGACCGGCATCGTGAAAGTGCTGATCTGTATAGGGTGGTATGGACTTCGTGGAACGACCCGCATGAGCAGGCTGTGAGCGCCGATTCGTGCTTCCTTGTCATCTATCCTGTAGATCCACTTGACATTGAAGTCGTTGTCCTGACCATAGGTGCGGTAACCCCAGTGCGTCATGCCATTCTCAAAGGACGGGTTCTGAACCAGGTTGCGACATTTGCCGTACTGCGGCAGCCGCAGTCTGTCGTTCTGCCAGTAGTCGATCCCGCCGTATGTCTCTTCTGATTGGACAAGTGACGTCTCGCTGACCTGGCGAAAATCCAGGAGGAATTTCAGCTTCCCGGTCGCGGAAGGGAAGATCGTCACACGATCCCCCTTCATACTGAGACGCCCAGTGTCGACGAAGGTGATCCCGAGGCTCGAGTTCGCGTGAGCGTCGGCAGGAAAGAGAACAAGCTCCCGGGGGTGGTCCTCAGACGTGAGGAACTTGGTTCCCGCAGAGGGGAACTGCCCGGCTTTGCCGTTCAGAGTGAACGCTTTGTCCCCCGTCAGAGACGGCGGAATATGGAAGGTGAAGTAGTCGCTCTTCGGCCTGGCGTGATCGGGGTCGTCGAAGGTGTAGTCACTGGCGATCTCGATCAGTCCATCATCACGGAGACGCATGGAGATAGTGAAATCTCCCAGCGTGGTCTCCGTCGCCCTGTGTGAACGCATTCTGGCGGAGTAAACGACACGCCTGGCTTCATGGTCGACCTGATACTTCCGGTCGAGGAAGAAGACGGTGCCTATTGGACCATCGTCGAACCTGAACATCTGCTCACAATGGACCGTCACGCTTCGGCCCAGGACCATCCAGAACTGCCCATAGTTTTGCCTCAACGTGATGCGCTTGGGGCCAGCCGTGATCGTACCGTCCTTATTGAACACCGGCTTCGCAGGGACCAATCCTGCGCCGGTGGAGACGAGCGTCACCAGACTGCAGGCGAGGAACACGGTAAGTATGAGGCGTTTCGTCATTCAGAATCCCTGTCTGTCCGAAGGCCGGCCGTCATTCTCCTGGAGGCCGGTTTTCCCAAACCGGTGCCTCTGATCGCCAAGAGAAGATGCCGCCCGGGGGGCTGTGCGGCGTACAAGCAGAAGAATGCCGCCGGGGGGGGCGTCCACGGCACTACCGTTGCCCCATCTGGAGTCCGTAGATGGCCCCGGTGCGAACGGCTATACGCAGACGGATGCGCTGCCCCACAAGTTCCGCGAGCTTTCCCGGTTCGCCCCACACCATGGGCAACTCCAGTCCGTCACCACTGATCGGCGTGAAGTCTTCCTTACCCAAACCGGGCACGGGTTTCCCGTTTCCTTGTGCGACCGCGGCTTTGATCTCGCCGCCGGACGCATCCGCGTTCAGGAAGAGCTGCCCTGCTGTCAGCATGAATGGGCGGGTCAACAACTCACCCTCGGCCTCTCCAGCGTGGTAACCAACCAAGCGTCCACGCCGGATAATCCCGAGCCCAATCTGGCGTTGGTCGAGTGTCTCGTCGTTCATCATTTGGTACTGGTGACTCATATTGGAGCCGGTGTAGTAGATGTACAGGTCGTCCCCCATCGGGATGGGTGGCTTCGCCCACACCATGCCGCTGTCCCAATGACCATGCCCCAGAAGCGGAATCAGGGGTTGATCGGGCAGCTCTCGCTGCCAATCAATGCCATCTCGGCTGTGAACGAGGTGCACATCGAACCAACCGTTCCTGCCGTCATCCAGGAGTTGTGCGAGCCCAACAAAGAGGTCCCCATGGCGGACGACGTTGACGCCGTAGAACTGCTGGAGACGCCCGCGCTGACTGTCGCCTTTGGGGTTCACCGCCGGCGCGTCTCGCGAGTCCGTGTCCAAAACGCAGCGCGCGCTGTCCCAGTCCCAGTTCACCAGATCATCGCTCTCGATACGGGCGACTAGCCGATTGACGCGTGCCCACCCCGCGTGGATGTTGGGGTGAGGGCGATGGAATAGCACATAGCGACCAGTATCAGGGTCAAAAACAAACGAATTATAGGTATCCGAGCCGCCAAAGCTGACCACCGGATTTTCTGGATACGCTGTCCACGTCAGACCATCGTCGGAAAAGGCGAACGAGGTCCCGTGATGGGAGAGGGCAGTGAAACGGCCACGTGTGTGCGGCATGGGCGTGAGTTCACGATCGAGGATGCAGTTGGCCTCGACCGGACGTCCGGCGCTGTCAACATCAGGCTTCTTGTACTCCGGTGGGACGGGCCCCATCGTTCCCGCGTAGTTCAGCACCACGTTGTTGGCTTTCGACCCGTCCACATCCTTGAGCCCCAGCTCCGGGCGAGTCCAGGTGATGCCGTCGGTCGACTCGGCGTAGCACAGCCTGTAGACGCCGATCACGATGCGCCCGCCATGGGGGCGAATGCCGGGAACGGGCACTTTGGTCTTGTACCACAGCCGGATGACGCCATCGTTGCCCTTCAAGACCGTCGCGATGTCATTCGCCTCGGGAATGATCGGGTTGTGTTCGTAGCGGCGGATTGGCGTGACGCGTCGATCCAGGAAGTGTGTGTGCTCAACGGTTCGAGAATCCAGGAACTCGATGGCTGATCTCATGGGATCTCCTTCTGCCGAAGCCCGGAGGCACGAGGCTGACGCAGACAACGCCAATGCCGTCATTGCAGACCGCGCGAGGATTGCGCCCCGCTTAGTTCGGTGACTTTCATCATCGACAGACATGTTCATGGCTCCTGAAGAACACTTGCGAACTCGGAAATCGACCCAATCCAGCGCGACACCACCACCATACTGCACCCGTAAGCGTTACCAAAGCCTTGCCCTCCCCCCCCCTCAACGCTACTTTCCTCGCCGAGCACGGAAAGCTATTTCGCTACCAGCAAGCTCAGTTACTACTGATTGGGGCCCAGCCGGTGGACCGCGCGCTGAAGTCCGTCCGCAGCCCCCTGCTCACCGGAGTAACGCATGGACCTTTGGCGCTCAACTCTCACCGCGGCCTGCCTACTGGCCGCGATCGGCGCGGATGCACACTGGGAAACCCATGACCACCTGCCGCGCTACGCCCGCCGCGGCGTGCTTCGCGCTTGCGTCGCACCGTTCAACGGCCCACAGCTGGATACTTGGCTCGACGTGGACCCGCTGGGCAGTCACTTCAATCTGATCTTCACCGCGCAGCCCGCGTGGGAACACCCCATCATTCAGACGGACGCCGTTGTCTCGCGCTACTTGCAGCCCCGCGGCGGCAATCTGTTCTTCTATACATGCCCGAACTCAATCTACTTCAACGACGAGTTCGAGCGAGTGGACTACCGGGAAGATGTCCGCTTCGAGCGGCATCGCTGGGACACTCTGAATCGCTTCCCTTATGCCAAGGACCAGATCACCTGGGGCCGGGACGGCAAGCCGATCAAGGCCTACGTATGGCCATCGACGCGGCACCGCACGAGCTACTTCTCGGAGCGCTGGCTAGAGCATCACTTCCAGGTGATGAGCTACATGGTCGAAGGCAAAGCAGCAGTGACCAACAAACAACTCGTGAAGTGGTTGCACGACCTGGACCACCCAGGCATCCACGGTGGCTACTACTACGACAATGCCGGGGTACGTCACGACTGGGGACCGCTGGCGATGAAGAAGTGGAAAGAGGTGAGCAGACGTGAGTTCGGCAAAGTGATCGATCCGCGCAGCGCCAGCGATCTCCGCGTGCGGATGTTCTGGGACGACATGCAACACCGCGCCTATATCGAGTACTGCGACGCCTTGCGGAAACACGCTTGGAGCTCCGACAGACCGCGCCTGTCAATCCAAGGGTCGCGGGGGGCACCGGCGTACTATGCGGGCGAGTATGATTTCCCCGATATCGAGTTCTACGAAAACAGCGGCAAGATGCTGCCGCAGACAGACAGCATCTGGGATCTCAAATGCGGGCTGGCCCGCACCCATGGTAAGGCGCAGGCGCTGCTGACCCACGACCACTTCCCTCGGCCACGGCTCGACCGCAGTGGCGGCTTCCGGGTGCTGAACTGGACATTGACTGAGGAATACGCTCGGCTGATGCTGGCAGAATCGCTGGCGTTGAACGCCGCGCACATGGTGCAGATCGGAGCCATGACCTACGACACCATGCGCTACGGCCCGCAGGTCACCCAGTACAACACATTCAACAGGGAATTGGAGGAATTGGTCTACCGTGAGGCCAGACTAGCCGCCCGTCTGGCGGTCATGAGCCCGATCGCTTCCGAGGCACATGGCTCGGCCTCGAACGCGCCGCTGGGCGAGCGTCTCTGGCGGCAGGGCTGGGCCTATGACGTGGTGATTGAGCACGACGTCACCCCGGCGATCTGGCCGGAGATGAAGGCAGACGTACTGGTTCTGCCGGACGTCCGTTGCCTCAACGAACCGCGGCTGCAGGTGCTGCTGGACTGGGTCCGCGCGGGCGGTAAAGCCCTCATCTCACAAGCACTGGCGACACGCGACGAATTGGGGATTCCGCGGACGAGTGTCCTGGCGTCACAACTCCTGGGCAGTGTCCCGACACGCGTGAGTTTCAGCGCGGCCTATGATTGCCAGCTGACAGGCTTTGTGGTGGAGAAGGAGGGACGAGTTTGGTTGCCGATGAATTTCCACGAGAAGACCAAGACGCTGGAAGGTACGGTGACAGCGGATTTCAGCGGTGCCGATGGGCAGTACGATGTGCGGATCGTGCACCTCGACGAAAGCGACGGTGTATCAAACATGACCGTACTGCAGAACGGCAGTGTGCTGACCACATTCACACTGGACAAGGACACTGATCGTCGACATGTGAAGCAGTTGCCCGGCATCGCCATCCGCACCGGTGATCGCTTCGAGGTGCGCGCCCGGATGGATAAGGACGGTGAAGAGTTCTGCCGGATCTACGATCTTGAGTTCGTGCCGGTGGGCGCGGACCTCAACTCGGTGACCTACCGCGATGTAGGAAAGGGCCTGGTGGCCTATGCACCGCAAAGCCTCATGCTCTACACAGACGGCGAGTTTGAGGCGATTCTGACGCGGCTGAGCGGAGGTCATGGCAATCGTGTGACTTACTCGCCGGGTGCCGGAGATTTGGGGTCGGTATTCATGAACATCATGACCGATCACGCGGGGCGTGCGACCCAGGCGCACATCGTCAACGCGACCTATCAGACGCCTGAACGCTACGCCACGATCACCAGCACGGGTCAGGTGATCCGAGCCCAGGTGGCATTGGTCGACGTGCCCGCGAATCCCGTGTTGCGTGTACTGGCATTCGGGGTTGGCAAAGACTGGCAACTGGCCGCTACGGTGAACGGGACAGCCTTGACACCGGTTGATGCGGCAGCGATTCGCAACACAGCCTGGGTTGAGTTCCCGGTTGAGAGAGCGCTCCTGAAGCCGAACGCCCCTAACGAGATCACTGTCCGTGGCGCCGGCGCAGTCGATGCCTATGGGGCGCATGTGGCCGTCTATCTGGATGCAACGCAAACCGTGCCGGACAGCGACTACTCGACGGATGGTGGCAAGACGTTCAGTGGCGATGATCTGTCGGCCCTCAACGGCATTCAGACCGGTGCCTATATGGTGACCATTGGTGAGGCATCGAGGGTGAAGATGAGACCGGAGATGCGTACGAGACTGGTGCGTCGGAGTGACGTGCAGCTACAGCTGAGCGTGGCGAGTGCACCTGAGGGGGCGCAGGGCCTCATGATCTCGCCGGATCTTCCGCCTCGTCGCCTGACAATCGAGCGCGAGGTCGAACACGCAAGGATCTCGGTGCCTGAGCTCGATGTCTACTGTGTCGTGCTGGTGTCTACCGATGCGGCCTACCTCGAGGCCGTTGAGGAGAAGGCGCGCGGCCTGCGATTCAACCCATCGCCGGCTCGTACACCGGAGTTCAACAGCCTGCTGGCCGAAGGCATCCTGGGTGAGCGTTTACCGGCCGGCGACCTGGAAGGCGATTTCCGTCTGCGCGGCGTCGAGCAGATCGACCCGGCTTCGGTGAGCGCGCGAAACGGTGATCGCTACTTTGCCAAAGACTTGGTGCCCGGCAAGGATTTCGTGGTCTTCCCGGACGGACGCCTCGAAGCTCTCCCGGGCACGTTTCGCTATCTCAAGCGGATTTTCCTCACCTGGTCCGAGAGCCCAGGCGACCACTACCGTGCTCCGCATCGGCCCTACATGCGGCTAGGGGACACGATCCTTCTTCCCCCGGGTTGGTCGTTCATGGGCCGTGCTCCCGAAACGACCACCGTCGGGCGCGCCGACCAGCCCGGCGAATTCCGCGAAGGCGCAGCGGGTGTACGCATCACCGCCAAGACGGGGGCCGGTTTGAGTAGCGGTACGGAGTGGCTCGACATCGGTCGACCATATGTGGCCAGCGTCTGGATCAAAGTGGCGGCCGGACAGGCCCTGGTCACCATCACCAATGGCACTGATCAGACGATGAAACAGACCTGCAAAGCGGGAGACTGGAAACGCGTGGAACTGCGCTTCGTGGCGCAGCATAGCAGGGCCGCTTTCCGGATCACCGCAGCGAATCCAGAAGGCGACTCAACCTTCTTTGTGGACGGCGCCAGCGTCCGCGAGGCGCCACGGTGATAACAGCCCACGGCCCCCGGGCGGCATTCTCTTCTGGCGATCGGAGGGCTTGCCCTGCTGGACAGAAGGGCCGCTCGCCGTACAAGAAACCGGGCGGCATTCTCTCGCTTGTACGCCGCACGGCCCTCCGGGCGGCATTCTCTCAAGGCGATCGGAGGGCTTGCCCTGCTGGACAGAAGGGCCGCTCGCCGTACAAGAACCCCGGGCAGCATCCTCTCCCTCTTAGTACGCGGCACGCACTACTCGGTCTCAGACTTGAACGTGACGTCGGCGTACCGGCCCCCGGTTTCCTTGTGGTGTGCTTTCACTTCGTCTGCCTTCAGAGCCCGTTTGTAGATCCTGAGCTCGTCGAGAAGCCCGATGAACGGTTGCCAGTTTCCCGTGGTCAGCGACTTGCCTAATGTGTCCAGGCTGCCGGTGAAGGTGCGGGGAAGGTCGACGACGCTGTCGCGCACCCCGTCGAGATAGTAGGTCGTGGTGAAGTCCCGACGGTCGACAACGATCACCACGTGTGTCCAGCGGTTCTCGCTGACAACGCCTTGGGACCCGGTCGTGCCTGACTGCTTCTGGATGGTATGCATCTCCATCTGCACGTTCCCGCTGCTCAGGATGTCGATGTTCCACCAGACGGCGGGCCAGAGCCCTTTGTCAAGCAAGCGACGTCGCGGATGGAGTGAGTCGACGCCAAGCATGGTTGGGCAGATCCAGCACTCGATGCTGAAATCCGACGTCCCAAGCTGGATCCGCGGATCGTCCTCGGTCTCGACTGCCGCTTCACTGCCGTCACAGAGAAGCGCCGTGCCGAACGTGCCGTGAGCCAGGGCGCCGCCGGTCATCTCCCCGTCCAGACCATTCCCGGAACGGTCCCTCACCGCGTCGGCTGCGACGTCGTCAAAGTCCCAGTGCAGGGCAAGCTGTTCGGCGTTCCGGATCTCAACGGACGTCTTCCGCGCCCGTGCCAGGCCTTTGATCGAGGGAGAGAGCCTGGCGTCACGCATCAAATTCTCCGCCGCCGGTCCGAGGATGAGATTGTCCACGAAGAATGCGGTGCGCTTCGTGCTCATGCTGCTTATGCCGAACCAGTTCGCGTTCGTGAAGGCCGCATCCACAAACGGCAGCTCGTGGAACACCTGCTCAAGTTGGCCGGGCACATTGAGCGTGAGCGCAAAGGTCTTCACAGCTTCGGAACCGGTTCCGAATGCCAGGCCAACGGTGAACCATGTTCCCGGCGGAATTGTGGCAAGCGTTCTGCCACCGTCCCCGAACTTCCCACAAGCGATGAGGTCCCCCTCCGACGTGCCACGAAACGTGGGCCCAACGAAGAGCTCTTGGCGCCAGTCACGGAACTCCATGTACCACTCCGCCGGCGCATCCTTCGAGTTCATGATGTCAACGGCAAAACGCTGCTTGCCCTCGGGGTTGTTCAGTCGGTAGACGACATGCGGGTTGTAGTTGTGCTCAAGCCCGGCGGCATCCGTGAACTTCAGACTCTTGGTTCCGGCTGAGCACGCCTCGTCAGTCACGGCCACGGAGGACGTGCCTTCGACCGTGACCTCTGCTTTGGCAGGAGCGCCTCCCAAAGGCACGAGCTCGAACCCATCAATCAGAGGCCGCAGAGGCTTCCGGTACTCGAACACGAGGGGGACCTCTCGTTTCGGGACAAGACCGGTAAGCGGCCAGGTGGCGCGTTCCGGACTGGCGTAGGCCCCGATCTTCCCGATCTCCTCGTTGATGTCCCGGAAGCCGGTCTGGTAGGCCGGTGAGTCAGGGCGCAGTCGGTAATCATCTGAACGTGCGTCCATAAAGAGGGGATCCGCCACAATCGAGTGTCGGTCATGGCCACTGGCAGCCTGCCAGTCAGCCAACGAGCTGTAGGTGTGTTTGGGATCCATGGCGACCTCAATCGGCAGGCTGTTGTGCCAGATCACATTGTGGTCGAAGACGGCCTGCTTCGGATCCCATTCGGGGTGCCCCCAGAGCCCCTCAAGGTAGAGCTTCCTGCCTTCCCCCGTGTAGTAGAAAATGTTCCGCTGGATCCTGTTCGGAGGCTGAGGAAACTGCCGGTTCTTGTCGGTGTGCATGAACCAGCCGAAGAACATCATGCTGTTGTACTGAACCACGTCCTCGTGCGTTTCGACCAGGATGTTGTTTTCGACGACGTTATCGCCGCCAAACTGGATAAAGATGCTGTTGGCCCCGGAGCGGGCAATGACGTTGCCATACACCGTCACCCCGCAGATCGATCCGTCCAGGTAAATGCCCCAGCTGCAATAGGGCGAGTCGTAGCCTTTGGGAGGATGGGTGCAGTGGGGATAGCCGCCATAGCCGATTGTGTCGAGAATCCGGTTGAACCGGATGACGTTGCCCAGGTCCTTCACAGCCCGTGCGACATTGTGCTGCCGAAGCGCGATTCCCGAGTTGTCGGCTGTGTAGAGCATGCTGTTCCGGATGGAGTTGAACTCAACGGTATTGCGCCCTCCGTTCACGAACACGGCGTCACGCGGGACATCATGCAGTTCATTGTGACTCACCACGTTGTCATCACCGCCGACCGTGATTCCGGCGCAGACCATGTCGAACAGCCCCACCCGGGAAATGTGGTTGTTGTCAGCCCTGTTCCGGCTCCCCACCAGGACAACACCATCGCCTCCCACCGAGTCCACGTCATTGCCGGCCACACGGCAGTCGGAGCAAACAGCCCCACGCAACAGGCTGCGGTCTCCCGAGTGGCTCGGAACCTTCCTGTTCGGCCCTCTGCGCCAGCGGTTACCAACACCCCTGCGGGCGTTGCGCAGGAAACCGACGTTGATGCCGATTCCGCCGATGTTCGTCACGACGTTCCCGGTGATCTTGCAGTGCTCGGCCCCCTCCAGCGTGACGGCGTCCTGCTCGGCAACCATGAACCGGAACCCGTGCACGTTGACGTGTCGGACCGGCTCAGCCTCGGTGCCCGAGATCGCGATCACGTTCTCCAACAACGGCACGACGACATCACCCTCCGCGACGCTGCCACCTGGCGGGAGAAAGGACAGTTCACCGGTCGCGTAGTCGACGTGCCACTCCCCGGGAGCATCGAGAGCGTTTCGGACGTTCTGAATGAAATAGCGGTTCCCCTCCCTGATCTTGCCGGCCACGGCGTACCGCAGACGAATGTGGCGAATCTCCGCGTCCACGCTCCTGATCGGGATGATATTGTGATCCCAGCAGTTGTAGGGGTAGATGTTGACTTCCGCCTGCGAAACAGCCCCCCACTCGGCGAACGGGATCTCACCCGGAGCGTAGTGAAACGCCTTCCCGCTCTCGTAGGATGCCTCGTCCACGTAGAGCAAGCCGCCGGTGTGCGGATGCTCGGGGTCCAGGTTGGGATGCCGCGCCAGGACCTGACGTTGCCCACGGAAGAACAGTTGGTGGAACCTGAATCGGGTGATCCCCTGATCGCGCAGGGACGTCACGTAAATGCCATTCCCCCCTTTTCTCCAACCTGTGACCGCCCGTCCGCCGACCAATACGGCCGTCTCTCCCGGGGCTGCACGGAACGTGACGGGACACGTTGCTGTGCCCGAATCCTCGGCTGACAGCACGAACGTGTCCGCCAGGAAATAGGTGCCCCCGCACACGGTGACCGTCACCCGCTCTGTTAAGCCCTGCCCACGTCTCAGTTCCCGAATCGCGTCCCTGGCTCTCGTGAGCGTGGCGAACGGACCATCTACCTTTGCGGCGTTGGGGCCACGCAGACGCCCCGACCACGTATCGTTGCCGGTGGGGCTGACGCAAAACTCCACGCCTTGGGCAGACAGCCCCAGGAGGGTGACTATCAGAATGACTGCGATCTGGATTCTGTGCATCGGAACAACTCTCCCGCGACGGTCGAGCGCCATTACCATGTCCGGTAACCGGGGAACGGTGGGGCGTTTCTTCTGTGATCTTCGATGGCATCCTGCTCATCAACCAGCACGATCTTGCCCTGCCGGTTGGGCAGATGCGCTATCTCATAGGCCAGCCAGGCCAGCCAGTTGTCATCGCTCTGCTGTCGCATGCTCTCGAGGGCGTCGCGTCCGGGTTTTTGGTACTGAAGCATGGCGTTGCCGAAGACACGCCAACCAAAGGCAGCATCCGTGCGTCGGCACCCGTCGCCATACCGCCGCAGACCGGCTGCCAGCGTTGCCAGCGCCTTGGTGCGCCCCGCCGGGTCGAGCACGCCGTACATGTGCCCCAACCCCCAGGCTGCGCGCAGCTGGACCGTAGTGGAATTCTCGGAGCCGGCGAGGGCAACGAGATCATCAACAAGCTCCTTCTGCATCGTATCGGGCAGTTCCAGGCGAAGTCCGACAAGCCCCTCCAACGCATAGTAGCGGAGCCGTTCATCGACAGCGGAATCGAGCATCGCCCTGCGCAAAGGCCCGTAGACGTCCTCGGACTTGCCTGCCTTTCCCAGCTTGTAGAGCGCCCGGATGCAGACTTCACGCACAGCATGAACAGGGCTTTGGGTACCAGCGATAGCCGCAGGAAGAGCCTGATCTGCCATGGCAGACAACGCATCAACACAGGCCTCCTTCATCTGGAAAAAGCCGTCCTTCTCAAGCGCTGCCAGAATCTGGGTCGGACTGTCCGAACTGTTGACCTCCGCCAGGGCACCGGCAGCCGCAATGCGGACACTCGATTCGACGTCGAAAAGGCCGCTGTGCAGCGTCTCCACCTGATCCGTCGCTTTCAGCGCTGCCAGAGCGAACATGACCCGGCGTCGCACCAGAACGTGTGGATCCCCGGCCAAGGCGGCCGCCGCTTCTCGTGGCACGCGCAGTCGCCGCTCCTCCACATCCACGAGCGTCTGCAGCCGCAGCCGCCAGTCCGGGCTGGCCAACGTGTCCGGGCTGGTCGGCTCCAAGGCAAGACGCTCGATCCCGTTCCGGGCCCAGGTGATCACCGCGACCGGTGTGACACCGGCCGCTACATACGGCGTCCAGACCTCGTCAAAGGGATCGATGGCTCGGAAAGTCAATCTGACCGGGGTGTCCTTGCACGCGTCCAGAAGGAGGTCCAGCGTTGCCCGCTGAGCCTCGGTTGGGCCCAGTTGGACCCAAAGCTCATCAATGATCCCTTCCTGTACCCATGTCTGCCATTCCAACCTTATCTTGCCTGAACCGGCGATGGGTTGTCGCCACCACGGCTGGACGTAGTCGGGGGCCGTGGCGTCCAGAATGACCGAAAGCGTCTTCCCACGCGAGCTGAGCTCATGATGGAGTTCACGCAGAAAGGCGGTCACGAACATGCCCCGACACCGGTACCAGTGCTCCTTCTGTTCCGCGGTCAGCTTGTCGTTGCGCAGGTCGGTCCGCGGATAGCGCTTGCTGAATTCGTCCACAATGGGCTGGTTGAACCCGAACTCATCCTCATAGCGAATTCCGCAATTCTCCACGTAGGTGTAGAAGTTGATCCCGTCGTACCCGTAACGGTCCATGTTCTCGATGTAGCGCTCGATAACTGCCCGCCGGGCCTCGGGGTAGCAGAACTCGAGGGGGCCGGCCGCGCGTCGCTGGCCCCATCGGTCCACAGGACACCACTCAGGATGCTCGATGCGGAGCGAATCTTCGAACAGGTAGGGGGCCACAATCCCGATGTCCGGTTGAACCCCAAACTCGAGAAGGCCGGAGTAGAGGAAAATCTCCATTCCATTGCGGTGCGCCGAAGCGACAGCGGCTTCATTGATTCTCAAATTGTTGTAGAGATGATGCTTCCAGGCCGACCAGTCGTACTGCAGAGGTGTTTCCTTCCCCAACTTGCAGTGCTGATCCCACATCATCGTCTGGCCCCCGCGCCAGTAGAGACGGCTGATCCCGTACGTCCTGGTCATCCACTCCAGCATGGCCTCGATCGTGGCGGGGCTGTCTACCGGCTCGCGTTCACGCGTCCAAAGATGGTCCCCGGTCCCACAGAAGACGTAGAGAGGGGACGCCACGTCACCCTCGGCATGAGTTGGCGGGCCGGCGAGGGCTGATGCTGCCACAGCACCCAAAGTAACAGGGAAAAACAAAGCACTACCGGGGCCAGATTTCATTGAGCACCTCACTCAATCCACCCGAGTCGGATCGACTCGCTTGATGGCTTCTGCTTTGGGCATATCGCCGGGATAGAGAACCACGTAGTCGACGTTCAGCCCTCCGCCTTCCTCGTTCACAAGCTCGAGCGTATGCATTCCCTTGGTAAAGAAGAAGGCATATCCGCCCGGAACGGCTTCGACACCTAGAGCGCGCATCTCCCAATCGTCCGTCTCATTGCTCCAGCCGCCGCTACTCTCGAACACGAGAGACGCGGCCTCGCGAAACGGGATCTTGCCGTCAATGGCGACGCTTCTCACTGGGATACCGTGGTTGGCACCCGTACAGCACTTGAGCATGATGCGGTACCAGCCTGCCTGGCCGACCCCGATCCTGGCGGACAGTGTCTGCCCCGGATCGTTCCAGTTGTAGATGCTGGTCTTCGCGCCCACCTTCTTCTCGGAGACGGTGAAGCGCGCGTCCTTCCCGACCATGGCCTCTGCCTGGATAACCTGCAGGTTTTGCGTGCTTCCCTCCGGGGTATGCTGCCGACGGTACTGCTCGTAGGGGACGGCGTCGTGCCCCTTGGGCTTGGAGGGCGTGAATGTGATTGTGGTCGTCAACGTGAGTTCACGTGTAGGCGATGCCGCCATGATCCGGAGACACTGATGCCCCTTGGGGCCGGACCGATCGGGCCAGGGCACCTGGTCGATCACCATGGCAGCGGTCGCGCTGAACGCCATCCTCACCGAGCTCCACTCAGAGGCCCACTTCCCTGCGTTCCCCGAGAGGCCCAGCGGGATGGAGCTTCCCGTGTGGAAACGCAATACCTCCGTTCCCGCGGGAACAGTCTCATTCAGCACCACGGTGTCCACGACCGTGACCTCTCCTTTGTTCGTCCAGCGGACATCCCGCAACCACTCATCAGCCCCCGTGAAGGCATTGGTGCCGTCCACCGTGACATGTCCTCCCGTCCCGTCGAGACGCTGTACAGCCAGTGGCGTGTGGCAGCCTCTTCCGGACGGTTTCACCTCACCGATCTGGAGGGTGTTGTGACCGGCTGCCGGTGAGTACTTGACCGGCAAATCGCGGTCGGCGTAACTCGGTGTTCCGCACTCGATCAGGATCGGCTCACGACCGTTGTAGATGGAGACGTGCCCGTTGTCCCGATGGCAGTGTGAGTCGCGCTTACTGCCTCCTCGAATCCACAGGCCGGTGGCATGCTTCGGTTCCCAACTGGAGCGCCACGTCAACACCTGCTCATGCGGATAGACAGCATAGGTCTTGGGTTCCGTCTTTGCCCCGTCCCGAGCCGCGCTGTGGTACCGGAAGAGCAGGCCCGACAGGGCCGTCGGCACGCGAGGAAACAGGTTCTCACCGGCCCAGAAGACATCGGGACGATCCACCAGGAGAGCACTGAGCAAAAACGAGTTGTGCGACCGCGTCCCGAGGCTGCTCGTGCCGCAGTCGAACGCGTTGACGCAGTAGCCTCCAGGCATCGTCATGTGGATAATCCAGTCGGCAAAGTTGCGCGCGAACCCGTATTGCAGAAGCCGCTGGTCCCCGTTCCTCGCCATCGCCCAAGCCGCCCAAAACAGGTATTCCGCACTCATCAAGCCGTAGGAGAGCCCTTCTGACCAGCTGCCATCATCCCCCTGGGCAAGACACGTCCGGGCCAGGTTGTATACAGCCATGTCATACGCTTCCCGGTTGGCCTCATCACCGAGGTAGAGACAGGCGTAGGCCATGGCCGCACTTGGCAGCACCCACTGATTGGTGGCTGGGTAATCTGAACGAACAAACCACGGCCGCTTGGTCTTCCAGTCGTCCTGGATGCTGGCAATCTCCTTCTGCAGCAGGCCCCGCAAATCCGTGAGCAGGCCGACCGGCAAGCGATCATCGACCAGGAGCAGCGTATGAACGATGGCTCGCATGGAGTAGCCGGTGGCCAGCCAATTTCCGTCGCCGCCTTCGGCAAGCGTGGCCTCCTTGCGATACTGGGTCCAACCGGGACGCTGCAACGGGCTCCACGTTGCGACCTCACGCAGTTGCCGGACGACCCATCCCAAGTGCGCCGATTCACCCGTTTGACGCGCGGCAAGAGCCATGGATACAAGCCGCGAATTGAGCATCGCCCCATTCCGACAGTCATGCATGGCCAGAGCGAACACCTCACCATTATCGCCCGCGTACTTGTACCGCCCATCACGCTGGGTTTCGGGGATGTCATCCAGCTTGAAGACGCGCTTGATGATCGGGCGGTCGGTCTGCTTTCGGGCCGAGGAAACGACACCTTTGAGAATGCGTCCCGCCTCCTCATCGCTCTCCGCAAAGGCGAAGATCTCGTCCCAGGGGAAAACCGGAAAAGTCAGCTCGCCGGTCCATGGAGTGAGCTCAGGATGGGCATGTGTTACGCGTTTGGGAACCTTCCGCCGAGCCAGTTTGGGAGAGTACTCGAGCCGAATGTTGTCCAAGTGGAGAACGGTGCCCGGGGTAGGCTCGATGTTCCAGCCGCGCGAGTGGAGCACAAATGACGCAATCGCGTCCCATCCCTTTGGGGACCGGGCTTCCCCGAAAACAGAGAACGGGATCCGAACGGTGCGCCAGCCACGCCAGTTGACCGTGAGCCGGTGCATGTAGTAAGACCCGACTCCATGCTCCTCAGTGGGGCTCGTGGCGGCGATCACAATGAGCCGTTCATCATCCGTGTCGGAATGCACTTCCAGCACCAGGCAGTTGTGCCTGGACCAATCTGCGGGCGCCGGTCTGAGGGAGGCAACCCCTCCTGTCCCGGCGCCCTCCCAGCGAGCGGAGATCGCACCGTGGGCTGTGAGATCACTCGTCGCCTTCAACCCCTTCCACGCTGCCAAGGAGGCCCCCTCGTCAAGCAAGACCAACGGCGGAATGTCAGCCGCCCGGGCAGACAGGATGCAAAGCGAGATAGCAGCAACGATGTACCTGATCATGCAAGATCTCCTGCTGAGCCACTCATTATCTACCGCCTCGGGGGCGGCGTGCCACAGGCCTCCGCCAACGTCGGGACAGGCCTGAAGTCGTCGTCCGAACGGTACTTGAGGTTCCGTTTACCGAAGTACGAGCCGTAGTAGGGAGCATTCGCGTCCACCCAGGTGACGAGACGAACCCACTCCGACCGTTCCAAAACGGCCTCCTGATGGCCTTTGCGCAGAAGCCCGATCAGCTTGCTGGCATGACTTCCCAATTGGTAAGGTGGGAACGGTACGACATTGGTCTTCTGAGCTCGTGGTTGCGGGCCCACAAACTCCTGAATGTAGCTGACAAGCTTACGCTTCATGATCGCCTCGTAAGACCGGCTGAAATGTGTCGTCAGAGCTCCGGTCAGATCGAGTTTGGCCTTCGCCTCCGCCCCCGAGTGACAGCGAATGCAGTGTCGATCAAGGATCGGTTGCACATCGGTCGGGTAGTGAATCGGACGTGCCCCCGAATCTCCGGGTTGCGCCACAATCGGGCTGGGTTCCCGTACCAGAGCAAGAGACGGCTTCACCGGCGGCGCCATCGCGTAGGGCTCGTGGCAGCCCACGCACGATCGGGCCTCCCCGGGCTGAACGTTCACGAAGGTGCGCATCCGCTTCACTTCCATGAAATCTGCGTCCAATGCCTGGAAGAAGATGCTCCTGTCCGCCGGCACACGGAAACAGGCCGAACCGTCCGGCTGCACGGGCACGATTCCATGCAGCACTTTCACATAGATGTGCGCGTACATGCTGATCACCGCCTGCTGACCAAGGGTGGTATCGTCCGGCCAGAACCGTCGGGCCGACCAGGGGCGCGGCACCTGCTCAAGAACACGCAGGTACGTGATGCTGCCGCGCGGGACGCCGGGCAAACCCGCGTACACATCACTGACCGACATCACAGCGCTACCGGCAGCAACCGTGGGCTCGTCAACAACATCTCTCGGAAGCACCGGCGGACGGAAACGGGGACGGAGCGGAACGGGTTGCCAGCAGGACATGCCGGGGTCGCGGTAAATCAGGACCCGATTCCCAAACGTGTCGATCAGATAGAGCCCGTAGGCGGTTGGGTGGTTCCAGCGCTGATCCGGATTGCACGTGACCAGGAAGTACGTACCCGATCCCTGGCCTGTCCGCGGATCAGCCAACGGGTAGGGCTCCGAAAACAACGGACCGCGGTTGTCTTTCACCCACTGCCCATTCCTCAGGTGCGTGTAGTTCTCGCCCCGCGGGAAACCACCCGTGCCCTCGATACTCAGACTGGTCCTGGGCGTCACGCTGTGTATCGGGGCATGCGTGCGTATGTCTCTGGACGTGTCGAGTAAGAGGATGGGACCGACCGCGAATGGGTGATGCATGGTCGCCGTGCAGACGAAGCGGTCACTCCTCCCCGGAATTGCCCGACCATGGATGAACACCGGAGGGAACTCGATCTCATTGCCATAGACCTCGCGGCTCCCGCTGCCATCCGGGCGCATACACCAGAGCGACTGAACCGCAATGACACCCTTGTCAACGTACTCCCACCGCGTATACAGAATGCGGCCATCATTCATCACGGTGGGGGTCGACTCACTGAGCGCTCCCTGTGACAACATGTGCAGGTCGCTGCCGTCGCCGCCCATGCGATAGAGCACGTTGACGCTGAGGCTGTCATCTTGCGCGCAGAGCACGCCACGTTCACAGCGCGTCGACGCGAAACAGATGCCGCCATCAGGTAGATAGCACGGGTGGAAGTCATCGGTATGGTGTCGATAGACGCCGGACTTGCGGTAACGGGGATGCCAGTACCTCTTGATGCGCTCCTCCTCGTCCGGAGGGGCAAACGTCAGCTGGCGCAGGCCTGCCCCGTCCACTCCCACTTCAAAGAGGCGGAATCCGCAACCTGCCTCTGCCTTGTAGCCAAACACGACACGCTCCCCATCGAATGAGAGGTCGAAGCGATCGAAAATGCCGCCCTCCAACCCCGGGGCAAGCTCTGTTACCTTCCCGTCGGGCAGTGAGAGCGTGCAGAGCGCTCCCCCGAACCGGCTGGCGCGCATGAACTCAGCGTAGTACCAGCCCGGGCTGTACGTGTAGCGCTTGACAAAAAGCAGCTTTCCCGGGCTCAACAGAGGATTACGCAAGACCAGCGCATCCCGCTGCAGGGTCGTGAGGGCAGTCGACAGCTGACGGATCGCATCCGGCGTTCCTCCTGCTTCGTGCTGTGCCACCGCGATGGCCCCGGCGACCCACTCCGCGAGTCTGGCGCGGAGTTCAGCCACCGGATACACGCCTGGGAACGTCTCACCCAGATCGTCTACCGCCAGCGCAAGCGGCGTGAGCTTCCGAGCCAGGCGCGAAAGCCGGGCGATCCGCATGCAGACCTGCACGTGCCACCGGGAGCTCGCGTCGCTCCCTCCTGTGGGAGGCTCACGACTGCCCTCAGCCAACACTCGTGCGATCTCCGCAAAGGCATTCGAGCCGGCCATCTCAGCCAGGCAATGGTCGATGAACGCACGTTCGAGGTCTGTCGTCCCCCCCCGGGCGAACCACCCATCGTCCGCAAACCACTCTGCATCCACATCCTCAAGCAACGGGTGCGAGGCAGGAGGGAAGTCCGCCTGTATCCGGTCCCAAACCAGCTTCACCTGTCCAGCCGGCCAGGAATCGGCCTCCGTACCGTAGAATGCCACGAGACGCCGCCGCACGCCCAACATCGTTTCCGACAGCGACACTCCCCGTGCATAGACGGAAGGTATGCGATCCCCAAGAGCAAGTGACGCAGGTTTGGGGACGGCAGAAAACGCGATCTCCGCAATCTGGAAATTGTGATGAACATCCCCGGTTTCGTAGCTGGTGTTTACTCGCAGCCCGATGAAACGTGCCGCGATCCCCTCCCAATTCAGGTCCTCCGAACGCCCGTTCGCCAATCCCCCGAAGGTATGGCTCCTGACCAGGCTGATGGTATTCGAGTCGTCCTCGACAGCATCGACGGGAGCGGGACGCGTCGGATCGTCCTCGGCAAAGGCGAACACGTCCACATTCTTCGGGTTGAAGGCTCCACCGCCTTTGCGGCCAGTCAGACGCAAACCTGTCACCAGCAGCGGCTCGCCCAAGTCGAGAACAAGGTGTCCGGTGACCGGGGCGGCGGCCCGTGCAGGGATCGTGGTCTCGCCGTAGCCGGTGAGCGTGTCGTCAAGCAAACAGCAAAACGTCGCGAGATCACCGTCAATCGCTTTGTCGGCCGCGTAGGTGGGATCAGGGGGATTGCCGTTCCGACGCCCCTGAGGGAAAGCTGGCCCCGAACTGAACGAAATGGCGACAGGACTGCGGAACGGGGGTGCCGCCCGGAGAGGCCAGGCCGCCAAACTACACACGATGGCCACGAGCAGAGGACCTGTCGACCTGATTGTGGAAGCAATCAACACGTTGGTGTCCTGCAAAAATCCCGGTCTGTAAGCGGATGTGGGCTGAACCCAACGCGCCGCAAGGCCCCCCGGGCGGCATCTTCTGCTTCTAGTACGCCGCACGGCCCCCCGGGCGGCATCTTCTGCTTCTAGTACGCCGCACGGCCCCCCGGGCGGCATCTTCTCTGGGCGATCGGAGGGCTTGCCCTGCTGAACAGAAGGGCCGCTCGCCGTACAAGAACCGAGCCCCGCAACCCGGCTGGTTGTCAAACCGCAAGGTATCCCGGGGAAATGTCCCTCGAGCACTCCTCTCGAGTCCGGCCAAGTATCAACTGCTTTTCACGTCGCTGCAAGCAGTACAGCCATGTCACACTGTTGCCGAGACGCACCGACGAGTCTATGGTTGCCCGGATTGACCGTGTAGCCAACCATGCGGCGAACACCGATGGAGGACTCCCGATGACGAGCCGTGAAATTGTCCGAGCCAGCGTCCTGTTCCAGGACCCTCCGAGAATCGCGCATTCGCTGCCATCCCCCTGGCAGACCGACTTTGCCGGAGCCGGGGCCGGACGCGACCCGGATTTCGTCCCCAGCCGGCCCGGAGCGGACGAATGGGGCTGCGTCTGGGAAAAGGCCGGGGACGAAGATGCCAGCATGGGACAAGTGACCGTTCACCCGCTGGCCGACTATGCCCAGTTGCACGACTACCCTTTCCCCGACTACACAGATCCGCGCCGGTACGAAAACGCGCGCCGGGTCGTCGAGCAGAACACGGCAGAGAAATTCGTCCTCTCCAGCATCCCTCTCTCACTCAACCACCGGACCGACTACCTGCGTGGATTTGAGAACCTCATGATGGATCCCTATCTCTACCCGAAAGAGTTCGGGATGCTACTCGATCGACAGACAGATATCGCCATCGATGCCGTCCAGCGACTGGCTGAGTGCGGAGCTGACGCGATCATGGCCTGCGACGACTGGGGGCTGCAGGACCGAACGATGATGTCGCCCGAACTCTTCCAACGCTTCTTCAAACCACGCTATGCCCGAGTATACACCTGTGCTCGAGAGCTCGGAATGCTCACCTTTCTCCACAGTTGCGGACACATTGTGGATATTCTGGATGATTTCATCGACGCCGGTCTGCAGGTGATTCAGATGGACCAACAGGAGAACATGGGTATCGATCTGCTGGCGGAACGCTTCGGCGGCCGAATCGCGTTCTGGTGTCCGGTGGACATCCAGGCGACGATGGTGAACGGCACGTTGGACGACATACGGGCCTATGCCAGACGCCTGGTCGAGACGCTCGGCTGCTTCGGAGGCGGCTTCATCTCCCAGTGGTATGCCTCCCCAAAAGCTGTTCAGCACAGCCAGGAACGCATCAACGCCATGGCCGAAGCCTTCACCGAAGCCGAGTCCCTCTGCGCCGGGTGAAGGCGTCGGGCGTGTACGGTGGGCGGCCCTCCGACCGCCATTTCCGGGTGCCGCCCGGGGGGCCGTGCGGCGTACCAGACGCATCCTCACTCGCTCCCAAGCTTTGCGGTCGCTATGATCTCGGCCGGGGAACGCGCGTAGTCGTAGAGACGCACATCATCCACCAATCCGTTCAGCCCGTAGGCATAGCCCCCTCGGTAGGCACCTACATCGATCGTCGACCGGCCGGCGGGAAGTGTCAGGCCCTCGGCGCTCTGCCCAACCAGGACACCGTCGACATACACTCGGAAGACCGACCCGTCGTAAGTCCCTGCCAGATGGTACCATTGGCTGGTGGTGACCGGAGTCACACTGGGCTTTGAGGACGCGCCCCACGTCTTGCCCGTTCCTCCCTCACCCGTGCGCAACCACAGGCTCTGCCAGCCGAGCATCAGCCGCCATCCTGGTCCACGATCACCTTCCGTGTTCGAGACCAACTCGTACGTTGCCGATCGGTCGAGCTCAGTGAAAAACACCCAGGTCTCGACCGTGAGTCCCTCGCTCCAGTCCACATCCTGCAAGCCGTTGAGCTGAACGCAGGCCGCGCCTCCACGGGTAGCCCTATCTCCACCGCTGAATGCCAGAGCCCTTCCTGAGCGCCCCGCTGCTCGCGTGACGCCCCGACCGTCGTTCAGGATGAGTCCGGGCACGGTGCGCCCGGCCGCTTCTCGGACCTCCAGGCCATCCGCCTCCTCGAACGCCCAACACCAACGGTGGCGCTCGCCCAGTTCCTCAGCAGTTGCGCCCGCGACTACAGCCAGCAAGACCAGGACCGTGCAAGGAAAGGCTCTCATTGGGCGTAGACCTCCACTTCAGTCACCTTGGCAATCGGCCCGTTGGTCGCAGTCACCAGCAACCGGACCCGGTCTGTGCGCACCGGTGCGAAGCCGTGCTCTGCCTGGTCCATCTTCTGATCCCGGACGGTGGCCACATCCTGCCACTGGCCCTGAGCAAACACCTGCACTGTGTAATCTCTCAGGCTCTCTCCAAAGGGAAAAACCACCACTCGACCGACCATTCGGGGCTCTTTCAGCCTGATCTCAAGCCAGTCGGGCGCCTCGTTCATCGTTGTGTCCTGCCAGGTGATGGCGCTGTAGCGATCCGCCGCGTCCACCACGCCATCCACAACGTGCCAGAGTCCGTTGTCAGGACGCCGGTACTTGCCCGCTGCATTCGATGACGCAACCACGGTGACGCCATCACCTTCGAATTCCTGGTAAACCAAATTGCCCGGCTTGCGTCGAGCCGCATTGGCGGCGGCGATCTCCGCAACGATGCCAGCCACAGTGGGCAAACCGGGCGTTGGCCCACTGGTATAGATGTGACACTCAAAAGGAGAAAAATGGTCTGTCCATCGACCGTTTCTCACCGTGGTTTCCCTCGCCTCGGAAACGACGTGAACGCGACCGCTCCTCCCCATTCCCGGCACGGTCAGCGAGATGTCCGCTTCTGCCATGCCCGCGTTGCAGACGAACAGCCAACGTTCACCCTTGTGCTCCTTCAGAAGCAATCGTGCCGCGTCGGTGTCCGCCTGAGGGACGATATCCGCTTTGGGCGACACCAGCACGTCGCCCAGAAATGCCAGCTCCCGCGTCAGATGCGGCATCCCGATCCGCAACTCGGGATAGTGGGCCACCATACGGTTGAACTGCAGCGTGCCTCGAGCCCCGCAGATGATGGCGAGCAGATTCTGGTTCCGGTATTCCTCGTAGGTCGGGATGCGGTGGTTGACGGCACCGTAGTCACCGTAGTTGAAACCCTGATGCAGGTACGCCATCGTCTGCTTGTGGGACAGAGGAGTGAAGTGAGCAACCGCCCCCTCGATGAACCTGGCCACCGGGGCCAAATCCTTGTGCGCCAGGCTGCGTAGCGGCGGAGGGTAAGGATGGAGGCCGTTGATGTCGGCACACCGTGCATAGTCATGCAGGCCCGCCATGGAGTCGTTGCTGATGATCACCGGGTGGTAGGGGTCTTCCTCGGCGATCACCTGATAGACGCCCGCCAATGCACTCGCCTGGGTGCTGTGGCACTCCGGCTCATCACAGATGTAGTAACCGAAGAGCGCGGCGTGGTCCCGCTTTGTCCGGATGTGCTGACGCACCAATTCGGCATCCTCCGGACTCAAGCGCTTCTGCTCCAGGCTCTTCATTCGCTTGCCCTGATTCATCAGGGTTGTGTCCAGCAGCTTGGCCTCCCCCGGACGCTCCCCTGTGAAGGCATTGTAACCGTCGACGAAGTCCGCGGCATAGTTCCAGCCACCGTTGAGGAAGAACGGCTTACCGTCCACGTACCACTGCAGGTCCTGTCCCAGCCATATCTCACCGCTCTTCCGGGGCAACTTGCGCAGAGGCTTGACCGTCAGAGCGATCTCCTGGCCATCTGCATCGATCAGTCGTGCCCGAACCTCGAGCGTCCCCTCCGGCAGGGATTCGGCTGGGAACGTCACGCGGCTCGTCTCGGGCACGGGAGTGACTGTTCTGTCCGCCAGCGGCTCAGCCGCACCTGCCTGCCGTATGTCGACCAGCAGCTTGCTTCCCGTTCGGGCTGATTCGTCCAGATTCAGCTCAATATCCATGATGACCTGGGTCACGTTCTGGGTAGCAAAGATGCAGTCCCGGTACCATGGGGTAAGCAGCTTGACCGCAATGGGGATGAACTGGATCGGCTGCCGGGATTGGCGGAATGCCAGCACTTCTTTGGTCACGGGATCTGCGACGCGCACCGTGCTGGCGTAGTCGCCCTGTTCCTCCAGCACGAGCGGCCCCAGCGTTGCGGTCTGCTCACTCTTGCCGGCGAAGTCGATGGTCTGCCCCACGCTGACGACCTGCCCGGAAGGACTGAGTAACCAGCCGTCCAGGAGACGCCTTCCCGGATGCCCCGTCAAGTCCCGCAGAGGCACATGCAGGGTCAGTTCGAGTTTGCCGTCGCGGAGGCGAGTGACCGCCTTAGGAGCACCGACCGCATAGCAGTACCGTGAGAAGTCAACGTCAATGCCGGTCAGCTCCGCGAAGCGCGACGCAATGTTGAAGGCGCCCTGCTCGGCCAGAGAGGATAGCTCGGTGGGATTGCGTTTCTCGCGGCAGACATTGATTCGCCACGTCGAGCCGACCTGTGGCGAGATCGCGAGGCAGGCGAACGGGATCGCCAACTCGCAGGACCAGAAGTCGGCCCCGATGAAGCTGGCCACCCGGGCAGTGGAGTCCCACGACATATCGCCCACAAAGCCGCCCTGAGTGCAGGAGCGATCAGACAGCGTGCCCGACGCATTCACACCAAGGTGGAAGTAGTCGTTCCGGCCGGCGGTGGGATCAAGCATGACCTCCACGCAGTCCGTGCGGAAGACGTCCGCGTTGTCCCGCGGCAACGGCCGAGTCTTGATGCTCTCGACGTTGGGTTCAGCACAGCGGATCCCGACATAGAGTGCCTGCCCATCAAACACGAACTGCGCATGTGTCTGGGCCGCCGCAAGACGCTCGGTGTTCATCACCCGGAACCCGGTAGTGGGTGGCACCGACGCCCAGCAGGGGTCATTGAGTCGTCCGTCGACCGTTGGTATTAGCCTGGTTCGAATAGCCGTCAACGGGGCAGCCACGGCAACGGAAAGAGCAGTCAGAGAAAGTAACAGGGAGGCCCGGAACGCCCCCTTGCCGAATCGCGATGCAGGACACACCATGGGATCGCCTTTCGTGATAGGACGCTCAGACCAAACCAGATTCCCCAACCGTCACCCGGGCACCCGATAGCCCCTGGCCCCAAACCACTCGGCAGCGCGTTGGCGCTGGTCGCCCTGCAGTTCGAGGATGTCATCCTCGACCGTGCCTCCCACGCCAAGTTCACGCTTGATTTCCTTGAGCATGACCATCAGCTCAAGCATGCTCAGGTGTTTGAAGCTTCCCACCCGCGTGACCGTCTTGCCCCCACGGCCTTTGCGCTGGATGGCAAAGTGCAGGCGTGGCCCGCTTGGTCGCTTCGGCGACGGCAGGGCGCCAACATCAAGGGCGGGTGTCTCACCAAAGGCCTCGAGCAACTCGCGGTCCTCCGGGCTCAGCTTCCCGCTCGGATCAGGCGATGCCGGCTCTTTCGGCTTCGGAGAAGGGGCTGGTTCGGGTTCCTTCGGCAACTCGATCGCGAGATCCGCGAACGGGTTCACGTGGAACTCCGCCGCCTTACCCGGATCCTCAATCTTCCCTCTGCGTTTCTTCTTGGCCATTCTGCTGTTTCCTGTGCCTCCGCAAAACAATGCATGACTGGGAACGTTGTGGTGCCTGTCGGGAAACCACGCCCCGTCTCTCAATCCCGATCCTTGACCATAGCTTTCGTCTCGCTCGCGGGGATCCGCATGTCCATCGGCTGTCCGTAGTCGCTGTGGTCCAGGTACTCGCCCCCACCCCCCGCCGCCCGGCCTAACGCGAAGGCAAGAAACGGAAGGTCCACCGCACGCTGGTAGGTGATCTTCTTCTCCCGCAACAGAGGCCATGCGATGCCCAGCCAGACCGAGGCGATGGCAGCATCCAGGTTGACAGCGAACGCCGTACGCGATACGCCCTTGTCATGCAGGGCCAGGGCGATGCCATGGAAGAACTCGAGGAAAACACTGGTCACACCATGACTGGCGACGAATTCGCGGATCACCACTTCCCGCGGGTCATGGTTGACTTCCTCATCCCTATACACCGGGTGTCCCAGGCATGGAATACGCCGATAGTCCGTGCCTGCCTCTTTGGCCACAGCCCGTTCGGCCATGAACCGTTGGACTTGGCTCTCAACGAGCCCCGGAAGATCTATGTCCTTCGGCTCGTAAGCATCCGTCAACCGCGTAGTCCTAAAGACGCGGATCAGATATCCCACTGCTTCCGCACCGTTTCCGCCATGAACCGTTCCCAGCGTAGCCAGGGCGGCGATCATCGCCGTATTCGGCGAGTTCCCCGCGGATGTTGACAGCTTCGCCCCCTGCGCCGAGATGGTGCCCGGCCCGTTGGCCAGTGACGCGATCAGGCACTTCTCCACCAACTGCCCGTCAAACTCGTGAATGGGCTCCTCGCCAGTCCATGCCAGGATCAAAGCCCGGCCGAACCCACCATCTTCCATCAGCCCGGTCAGCCGACGCCCGTAGATCCGTGGCGTGGCGCCATCGTTGCCGGAGGCGTGGCTGGCCGAACGCATGTTGCGGCGCGGCGGATCCGCTCCCATCATGGCGCGGGAGAAGCTCTTGGCCTGCTTGAAGTAGGTCTTCGGCATGATACCTGGATCCAGCACGAGCGCACGCGGCAGACGTCGCGCCAACGACCCGTAGTTCACGAACCACGGACTCAGTTTGAGCATCGTCTTCGGCCTGAAATCGCGCTCATGATCAAGGACACGGCGGAGCAGCGAGACAGCCTTGGGAAGATCATGCAGGGCCGTGACTCGAACCCCCCGACGATATGGCTCCAACGCCTTCCTCGAGCGTGGCAACCCCTTGGTCGCGTCCAGCGGGGGGACACCGAAGTGGTCATCAAACATGCACATCTTGCCCGTGGCACTCGTTTCCGGGCCGTCAACCACGGCCCCGGCATGCCCCAGAGAAATATCACGTCCTTCCGCCAGGACGCCGGCCACATACACGGCCACCGGTTTGTCCGGCTCCTCGGCACGCAAGTATTCGACCAACTCGCGTTCGTATAGCCCGCCGGGCTCGATATACATCACCACAATGGCTGTTGCCGGGTCATTCATCGCCAGACGGAAAAACGCCAATGCCGGAGTCAGAATGAATGGGTCCTTGCCCGTAGAGCATCCGAAGCTGGTCCCCATCCCCGCGCTCTGCAGATAGGTGGCGATCGTGTTCACCATGTTGCCGCTGTTGGAAATGATGCACACCGAACCCGCGACGAACGTCTCCGCCGGGCTATTGCCGCCAACCGCCCCCACGCGCACCGCGTCGTGCACATTGATGAATCCCAGCGTATTGCAGCCGATCACGTCAATCCCGGCTTCCGCACACAGCAGATGAATCTTCGCGGTGACCTCGATAGCAACGTGCTCAGTGATGACAAAGACGGTCTCCACGGAGCCTGCGCCGTACTGAACCACCTCCTTGACATCACCGTAGACCGCCTCAGGGGGTGAGTAGACCACCACCTTGTTCGGCTTGCGCCGCTTCGGCAGGCTCTCCATCAGCTCTTGGAACCCCGCGAAAACCGGGACACTGGCGCCTTCTCCGGCACATAGTTCCTGGCCACCTTTGCCCAGCGCCCAGCCGGCAACGGTGTTGCCGCAGTACTCCTGGCTCGCCTCTGTCACTTTACTGGCTTCACGCCCAGTGACATTGCTCACGGCAACCCGATCACCCGCTTTCAGAATATCGGACAGGGTCTTGGCCTTCATCTTGCACCCCCGTTCTCTACAAGAGCCGAAACCAGCGAGGCGGCATACTCCGCCACCAGCGTCACCGGCGTGTTCGGTCCGAACATTACGTACGGCATCTGCAGAGCCTCGAGAACGTTGCGCAACGCCAGCAGGCCTTTCACCAGATGCGGCCCCCCCCGGCCGACAACCACCGGAATGTTGACCGGCCCGTTATCCTCAGCAAACTGCACCAGTGCGTCAGCAATTGCCCGGAATGTGACGTCGATCAACGTGTTGTTTGCTTTGCCGCCCAGAATCAGCAGCAGCTTAGCCGCACCGAGGTGATGCTCAAAGCAGATCCGTGCCGTGCCGAGCATGCGCTCATACGGCGGATTGCCGCCGAAATCCGAGAGAAAAATAGGCGATCCTCCCGCGTTCTGGAGTGTCTCGCAGACAATCGTTGACGCTCCGCCGCCAAAGAGGATCGGCAGGATCAACTCCCCATCCAGGTCAGATACGTGTGCCTGGCCCTGATGACTCGAAGCGCTCCAGGCCGCCATCTCGTCTTCGAATGTGCTGTGCGCCGCCGGATAGGAGGGAAGATCCAGCCCCAGGTTCTTGAACTTGTAGTTGGCGTCATCAAAGACGGCTTTGAAGTCACAAGCCACCGGTTCCCCGGCCCCGGTGATCCGCCACGGATTCACCTCGCACATCTGCATGCCCGTCGACTGGAACATGTCCCAGAGCGACACCAGTGCCCGGGCAAACGGACTGACAGCGTTCTTTGGGCAATCAAGCTGCTCCAGCAGCGAACTGGCTTGGTAAGCATCGAGTCCCTGGAACACATTGATCAGAACGCGCGCCTTCTGCTCATCGGGGACCTCCTCTATGTCCATTCCCCCCGACAATGAAACGGTCAGCATCGGCCCCAGGGAACAGCTGTCATAGGTGATGGCGGAGTAGGCTTCTATCTCGGCTGGGATGATCTGCACCGCATATGCTTGCCGCGGCAGGCGCCCATTGATCTCCGCGCTGCCGATTTGCTTGATTACACGCTGCGCTTCGATGAAGTCAGCCACTCTCCGGATCCCGCCGCCTTTCCCTCGCTTCCCGGTCAGAACGTCAGACTTGATGAGCGCCTCCCCGTGCCATCGCTCCAGGGTCTCGCGAAGTTCCTCTGGAGCCGCGTCACCAGGCACGTGCTCCGGAACAGGCAAGCGAAACCTGGGAGCCAGCTGTTCAAGGAAGGTCAATTCAGCAATTTCTGCTGGCATACTGGAGTCTCCTCTTGGCGCGGCGGCAAGGTCGGGTGGCACGCAACTTCCGGAACGCGACGAATGCTATGGGGCACTCATGCGACCCAAGATAAATATTGACACATCCGAGCGCGGAATCAAGGTCGAACCCCATCTGCCCTGGTCTTCAGTCTCCGAGGGAAACTCGCCAACGTCACCGGGGAGCGGTAGCGTAACTCCTGAGCTTGTCCGCCCTGCCCTGAGGGATCGCGCGGGAAATGTCAACCATGCACAACCTGGCCACCAATCTGCTTCTTGGTCCCATGCTGACGCTGATGTCATGGTCGCTGCACGCGGCGACGTCACTCACGACCGAGGATGGACTGAGCCTGACCATAGCCGAAAACGGGGCCATCTCACGCGCCGCAATCGACGCACACGACACCGCAACCGCATCGGGTAGCGGCGGATTCGCAATCCATGACTGGCAATCGGGCGAGACACGCCCCGTGCTGGGCGCTCTGCGGCCTGAAGGCGATGCGGTCGTGTTCTCGGGGGGACTCCAGGACGCAAAACTCGCACTCGACGCACGATTCACGACAGCCCCCGACCATATTGCCTGCGAAGGACGCATTGTGGACCAACGGCGCACAGACGATCGCGCGGTCGACCTCATGTTCCGCCTCCCGTTTGGTCGGGGAAGAACAGAATGGTGGCCGGACATCTGTGGACCGATTGACGTATCTGGACAGCAAGCGAAAGCGGTGCCGGGAACACCTCAGAGTGTCCTGACCTTTGCCCCGGTCACCGCAAGCCGATTTCGCCTCTACCAGCCCCGGGGCGGAGGATGCCCGCAACGTCCCAACACGCTTTGGCTGGCCGAGCTTGAGGCCTATGGCGTTGACCTGAATGAAGACCTCCTAGAACCAAACACCCTCAAGAAGCTGAGCAGCGACAGCAATAGCGGCTCATACAGGATCGACAGGGTCGTAGACGGAACACGGAATGATGCATGGGAACCGAAGTGGCTGAAGCGGGGATGGGCCTCGGCAAACTCGGCGGCACCGCACTGGGTAGAACTCGATTTCGGCAAGGAAACCACCCTTGCCCGGCTGGACGTGTACTGGTGTCGGGAGCGCTTCGGCTTCGCTGCGTCGCGGGAGTTCCGTCTCGAACATTGGGATGGACAGATCTGGGGGCAAGTCAATGCACGCGTGAGCCATGAGGCGCCCCGGTTGGGCGATGCAGAAAAGGCACAGTTCGGAGCTCGTCAATCCGGAGCCTACACGGATGTTTACCCATTCGGATGCGTCGCCGAGCGAATGCCCGAATTCGGGCTGGGGATCGCCCTTCCACCAAGCGCCCCCTGCGTCTTCCGCATCGGGTATGATGCCCCCGCCAGGGCCCTCGTCCTGACCCTCAAGTTTGGCCTCAGTACACGCCCCATGGCCGACACGCTTCGCTCACAAGCGCCCTTCAGCTTCGTCATCTATCGCGTTGACCCAGTGTGGGGGTTCCGTGATGCTGCCCGACGCTACTACGCCCTGTTTCCCAGGATGTTCCGCCGGAACACAACACTCGACGGACTGTGGTTGTTGGGCAACCCACTCAAGATCCCGAATCCGCACCACTACGCCTACCACGAACATGGCGAGAGGAGTGCCGCCATTGATGAGATGTGGGGGATCAAGACCTGTCCATATGTCCTGGTGGGACAACGCGAATTCGCGACGGAAACAGCCGATCCCCAGGCTGCGCTTGCGGAACTCGCCACGCTCGACCCGGATCTGAAGAGCTTCTATGGGAAAGGGCTTCGGGAAGTCATTCATAACTGCGCGGTTTATCGCGCCAATGGTAAGCCTGCAATCCTGATGCGACGCCGCGGCGGCTCACTGAATGGCCCAAAGGTAGCCACGTTCCCCATGAACCCTGACCCCAGCCTTTACGCCGGAACAGGTAAACGAACGGCTGGACGGCAGACCGTCGACTATGCCGCTCTGATGCTCGAAAGGACCCCGGCTATCGACGGAATCTACGTGGACTCACTCTCGTCCTGGGGCGGCTACCTCAACACCCGCCG
Organism: Lentisphaerota bacterium; assembly: GCA_018676675.1. GTDB lineage: Bacteria > Verrucomicrobiota > Lentisphaeria > Oligosphaerales > JABHEG01 > JABHEG01. The sequence continues at coordinate 66,250 of JABHEG010000217.1, read as the reverse complement.
CGACCACTTCGCGTTCGTTGATCTCCCGCTGACCCACAATAAGCGGGGACACGTGGCGATCGACAATGCCCTGGCACATATCGAATTCCTGCGCGTCCTACGCAACGCCATGCCGGGCCCGGAGAAAATCCTGTTCGGCAATGGCATCCGCAAACGACGCGCCTGGGCCGGTTTCCACTGCGATGTCCTCGGTGTTGAGGCCAATCGCAGCGTTCACAAGGACGCCAGCCACTACGCGTTCTTCCGCACAATCGCCTACCACAAGCCCTTCCTCCTGCTGTACTATTACAGCTACCCGAAGATGGATCTCCCACGCGCAGGCGTCTCCGAGTACATCCAGAGCGCCGTTGCGTTCGGCATTGCGCCCGAAACGCGGCCGTTCGGCAAAGAACGCGAGCGGGATGTGGATCTCTACGACACCTTCATCCCGATTCTGCGCAACCTCGGGCGAGCGGGTTGGGAACCCATTCCACACGCAACGTGCAGCGACCCGGAAATGTGGCTCGAACGTTTCGGGACCGGAGATGCCAACGGCCTGTTCCTGACCGTGTACAATCCGACAGACACCGAGAGGACCCCCGCAATCAGTCTGGACTTCGCCGCCCTCAAACAACCCGCCGGGATCGGCATCTCCGAGGTGGTGACGGGGAAAGAGTACGGGATAGGGAACACCGTGACTCTCCCCGTGCCACCGAAGTCGCTGCGCGTGCTGCAGGTAGGGCCCGCACCGCCGCCACCGGCGCTGCCCGTCCTGGATTCCGCTGCGACACTCGGAAAGCTCGTCGAACTCCGCGAAAAGCGCTGGGCCGGAGCGGGTTCGTTGCTCATGAACGGCAGCTTTGAGGAGCTGAACCGGAACGGCCTCCCCAACAGTTGGCGGGTGACCAAGGGGGGAACGGGAGAACTGACGGTTGCGGCCAAGGGTGCCCGCACCGGGACACACTGCCTGCGCTTCCACGATAACGGCGACACATCACATGCGAACATCGCGCAAGCGTTTGATTATCTGCAACCGGGGTACGAATATGAGTTCGGCGCATGGGTGCGCCAGGAAGCCGACAGCCCCGGCCCGGGAAGGCTCTACTTCCAGTGGCGTAACGACGAGGGCAAGATCAGCGACGGCCGCGTGTTGTTCCCCCAGAGCACGACATGGGTCAGCGTCGAGAAGACGTTTCGCCCCCCCGCCGGAGCCACGCGGTTCAATGTGTCGCTGGGGTGTTCCATGAGAGAATCCACCGATCTCTGGCTCGATGATGTCAGCCTGACGCGACGCGTAGTGAAAACGGTGGACTGAGGCGCGAATGGCGTCAAGATGAGGGCAATCGGGGCATGGCAACCGTCACGTTGGCTGCACCTGACCTCAATGTGGGAGGCGGTGCCATCCGGCGACCTCTTCCTGGATGCACGTTCCGCCGCTTGTCTTAACGCCATTCTGGACCAGCTGCAAAGGGGATAGCGCCATGGCAATGCCCAAGATGCGACATGTTCTGACAACCGTTCTCCTGACCATCTTCCTGGGGACACTCGCCCACGCCGGCGAGCCGGCCCCGAGTCACACCCTCACGTTCGATCCGGTGTTGCCTCTAGTGCCCCCGAGCCAGGCGTGGCCGATCAATGCATGTTGGGACAATCGGCAAATTGGCCCCCGTGAGTTCTATGCTGCGGCGCAGGGCCCCTACATGTGGCTCAAGGAGGAGTCGCTCGCCCAGCTCGAGCAAGTCGGATTGCTGGACCGGGTCATCCCCGGTCACATCAACTTCTCGTACATCAAGTATTTCCTGCCGGAAGAACGGGCAAAGCTCGCCCCTGATGCCCCGATGCGACGGATGGTCGAGAGCTTCCTCCGCGAAGGCTGGCCGTTTCAGACGATCTTCTACCACCGGTTCCACGGCAACCCTCCTCCCTCCGAACAACTCCTGGAGATCTTCGGCGACCAGTGGTTCGGCGATGGCCAGCCCGAAACCGTGTACCGCCTGGAACCCGTGTTCCACTATCTCAAGACCGGCAAACGCTGGGTCGGATCATCCATGAGCCACTGGAAGCCGGAAGTCGCCATCGAGTTCTTCCGCAACGACATGGTCCCACTGCTTGAGAAGGAACTCCCTTTCCTCCACGATGAGAACCACGAGTGGACTCGCCCGGAACTGCGCAAGCTTTCGGACCTCTATTGCGAGGAGTTCTACCGCCCCATCAAGCGCGTCCTTCCCTGGGGGATGTACGTCGGGAGCTATCACCTCGCGTCGCTGCCCAATACCAATGCACTGGGTGAGAAGGGTTCAGACGCATTCTCCCTGGCACGGTTGCGTGGAACAGCCCGGCAGTTCGGCGGCAACAAGTTCCTGACCGTCTGGCGCGGCCATGAGCCGACCGAGATGTATGGCTACTTCAATCGGGCCTGGTATACCATCCGCGGAGACGAATGGGGCCTGCCCCTGCCTCACCTCTGGTACTACCTCTATCGCCCCTATCTCGGCGGCGTGAACTACTACGTGAACGAGGGCATTCCAAGCAGTTGCATCAGGGATGTCGAGGGCGACGGCCAGCTCGAGCTGTCCACGATCGGGCACATCTACAAGGACATGCTGGACTTCACTGACGCCCACCCCGACCGGGGCGTCGTCTACGCACCTGTTGCACTCATGCTGGACTACAATCGCGGCTTCGGCTACCGGGGCGCAACGTTCGCCGGCTACAACCTCAAGAACGACGATGCCGACTTCTTCAACGCCGGCCTGTTCCAGACCGTCTTCCCTGGGCACCGCCATGCTCCGGGCGGGTATTCCCGAACCGCTCCATTCGGTGAGATCTTCGACATCCTGCAGCCGAACATCCCCGGCAAGCCCGTGGCTCCCGAGGCTCTACAGAACTACAAGGTCCTGTTCGCTCTGGCCGGCATGACCTTTGACAAGGCGTTCAGTGAGCAGGTAATCGCCCACGTCAGGAACGGCGGCACACTTGTCGTCCACGCACCTGACGCAAGCGCGAGCCTGCCAGCCGATTTTCTCGGCCTCGAAATCCTGGCAGAGACCGTCACGGGCGCTGACATCATCGCCAAGACCGATGGACTGATCGTCAAGGAGAATCGCTACCTGCTGCGTTCGGTGAAACTCACGACTGCCGAGGCAGTCTTCGAAGACAGCAACGGACGTCCGGTTGTGACACGCAATCGGTATGGGAAGGGACACGTACTGGTGCTGACTCCGCAATACGCGGTGGAGAAGGAAGGGCGCCGTGTGACCGAAAGTGGCGGGTTCCCCTACTGGAACAAGGACATCCTCCATGTCATCGAGCCGTTCATCGAGCGCCTCACAACGGGCGTGACCCCCATCGAAGTCCGCTGTCGCCCCGAGGACAAACCCGATCTTTCATGGATCATCGCACGCAAAGGAAAGGGATGGGTGGTCACCATGTTCAATTACTCCTGTGCCCGTTCGCCGATCACGGTTAAGAAGTACGGGACGGCAAAGGTCCATGCACTCCATCCTCTCGTCGAAGTCCCCTTCCAGATCGTCGCCCGGGCACCGGTGGACGATGTCGTCGAGTGGCATGAGGACCGGGATGTGAACTGGGAGACGAGCGACGGCGGCGCGGTGATATCCGAAACCATGCATGGCGGCGAGATACGCGTCTACGAACTGCAGCCCAAACCCATCGACCTGGGGCTGCGGACACGGGACATCAACTACGCGCTCAACAAGCCTGTCACGGCCTCCTCATCGCTCAAGGACTACCCGCCCAACCTCGCAGTCGACGGCGACCGCGGGCGATTCAACTACTGGTGGTCAGACAGCGACCCGAGACGACACTACCGCTTTGACATGCCGCAGTGGCTGCAGGTCGACTTGGGCGAGGTCCGCACCATCGACCATGCATTCGTGCTCTTCAACTACTGGGAGCATGAGTCGCTGGAGACCCGCCTGCGGGTGTACAAGTACGTGATCGAGGCGTCTGTGGACGGTGAGGAATGGACCCAGATCGTGGACGAAAGCCGCAATGAGGACAACGCACGTCGGGAAGGCACCGAACGCTGGTTCGAGCCCATCGAAGCGCGTTACGTGAAACTGACCATACTGCGCAACTCTTCCTTCGGCGGAGCACGCGTGATCGAACTGGCCGTCATGGGCCAGGAGAAAGAAGATTACCGGGTACGGCGACGCAGCATTATCCCCGACTGGGAGGCCCAGTTCCCGGCAGAGGTACGGGACGTCCCCCTCGACCGGATCAGCTATCTCATCGACCTCCAGCCCAGCCACGTTGTCCCGGGATGGCTGCCTGCAGGAAAGACGTGGGCCGAGATGAATGGGCCGGTCAAACTGCTGACGACGCGCTCCGGTCTCGGACAGGTGTACCCCAAGTCAATCTATGCTCAGGCCTCGTCCGAGGTGGTTTACAGTCTCGAGGGCGCGTACAGCAAATTCGCCGCCGCCGTCGGTATCGGGACGCCAAAGGCCGATTGCTCAGTCGTGTTCCAGGTGCACGTCGACGGTAAGCAGGTATACGACAGCGCGCTTTACCGCCTCGGGCGTCCAGTGGTCCCTTTAGTCGTGGATGTGACCGGCGCCAAGCAACTCAAACTCGTGGTAACGGACGGAGGCGACGGGATCCGGAACGACTATGCCTGGTGGGCCGAAGCCCGGCTCATCAAGCCGTGAAGCGACGGGCCGTCCCCTTCCGGCAGAGCCGTGACTAGCAGGAGCGGTCTTCTCCGGCAAAGCCGTGACTAACAGGAGCGGTCTTCTCACGCCGTTTTGGGACGATCCGACTGATCCGACCGATCCGGCCGCCGATCAAGACCATCAATGATGCCCGAAAGGCTACCGAGATCACCCGTGCGGACCAAACTTGCCAACACCAGACCAACGTCCCGAACCGGGCGCTCGGCACGGACCGGTCTCGGGCTCTTGCTGATGCTCGCCGCCTATGCCGTCGCCGCTCCGCCTCCTCCTTCCCGCGTCACCGTCACTGATCACGGATTCGCCCCAGCTGTTTTCCCGCGCTACTTCGGCCGCGAACATGGTTGGCTGGACACCTACAACGAGGATCCACAAGACGGGCTCTGGATGCGTCACGAGCTGGCCTTCGACGGATCACGCATCCCCTGGCGAATCCTGCAGACATACGCCGGCGCCAAAGCAACGCCCGTCGGAGGGCTCGGGCTCCGCTTCCCTCTCAGCGGGCACCGCGTGACCAAGACCCAGCCACGATGGGCCGGTACGTGGGGCCGACACGATGAGACGTTCCCGGGATTGCTCGACGTCGAAGTGGATTCCTGCGGGTTGGCAGACGCTCCGTGTCGCCTCACCGGCTCTGATGGCGGGGATGTGGGCAGCATCCAAGCGGTTTGGGAACACCCGGATGCGGACATCACCGCCATGTTCCTCATGCTCCCGGACGACGACCGACTGTTCGTAGAGATCGGTGTGCGGCCTCGGCGGGAAACGGAGTCCATTGCGGTCGTCCTACGCTGTTGGCCGCGCGGCGACTTCGTGATGCGCACCCGATCAGGGACGTCGCCTCCCTTGGGCTATGGCCAGCCGTACCCGTTCCCGGCTGACCAGGCGACGGTCCTGTTCACCGATCCCGAGGCAGATCCCAAGGGGAAGGCATTCGAGGGAACATGCGCACTGACCTACATGCCTCAGGAGTGCAGCGCCGCTGAGGCAACCCGCACCTTCCCGCTCTTCGTCAAGCTGCAGCTCCCGCCCCCACCTGCAGGCGGCACGGTGTACAGCCACATCGTCCTCTGGGAGCTCATGCAGCGCCGCGGGGACGAGGCCTGGGACTACCTGACCAGCCGGGAGGAAGACACCCTCTCGCAATTCACCCGCATCCACCACTTCCGAGCCCCCGCACTTGCCGCGACCAGGAACGACAACCTGGAACGTGCCCGAGGCCAACTGGCCAATCTCGATCAACAACTGAACGAGAGCCCTCAACCCGGCACACGCCCGGAGTACGGCTCCGGCTACTGGCGTATGTCTGAGGATTCACTGACCCGACACTGGGTTAGGTTTCATTGCGCCGAAGCCGAACGCGCCCTCAGCCGGGGAGACTGGCAGGAAGCCAGTGACTCCCTGGACCAGGCCGCCCGACACCTGGAGTCGCTGAAATGAAGCAACTCTTCGTCATCGGTGACAGTATCTCCTGCTACTACGGTCGGCATCTCGAACGGATGCTGGTGGGTGTCATGGCTTATGACCGGAAAGGCGGAAGCCATCGCCTGATCGGTCTCGACGACTGCACCGACGGCGTCAATGGCGGCGACAGCTCGATGGTCCTGACGTACCTCACCGAAGTCGTCAACCAGGACTGGTTCGCCCCTGACATTCTCCTACTCAACTGCGGCATCCACGACACGAAGCGGAACCAGGAAACAGGCGAACTGCAGATGCCTCTTCCGGCCTACTCTGCCAAACTGAACCGGATCATCGACCTGGCGAAACGGTCGGGGGCCGCTCCCGTCTGGGTGCGGACGACGCCACTCAATCCGGAAGCCCACAGACCCGAAAATGCGATCGTCTGGCACGAGTCAGCGGACATCGACAACTACAACACGGCGGCGGATCAGATTATGGCGGACCGCACCGTCCCGGTCATCGACCTGTTCTCGTTCACCCGCAAACTGGGCGAGGACATCTACCTTAACGGAACGGATCACGTCCACTTCAACGACACAGCCGCAGCCCAACAGGCCGCCTTCTTGGCGGGGTGGCTCGCTCAATTCAAGAGTTGAAACCAGGCCCCACGCTTGAGTCTTCGGGAAACAGGGAAGAACCACCCATGTTCACGCTGTCCACAGCATCCATGAGTCGTCTCCACGGCATCGTCGCCGCATCACTCGTCCTTGGACTCGCGCCGCACCCCCAAGCCCAGGAAACATCTCGAGACGCCCCCATCTTCGAGGAGACATTTGAGTCGCCTGGGGCTTTGACGGGGCTCAAGAAGCGTTCCGGCGGGGAGATTACCAGAAACTCCATTGCCCTTGTGAAGGAGGGAATCCGGGAGGGCAATACAAGCGCACGCATTTCCTTTGCCCCAACGACAGGGAAGCACTGGTACTTCAGCCTTCCCACCGCAATCAGAGTGAATCCCGGGCAGCTACTCAAACTGGAAGGTGATCTCAAGTTCGAGGTCGACGGAAGACTGGAACCGCTTCTCTCCATACAGCTGGGGCTCACTTACAACACCTGCACGGATGACACCTACAGCAAGACAAGTGCTCGAGGCAGCGTGCACAAGACAGGCGGTCTCTACTCCCCGGACGCGTGGCAACACGTCACAGGAGAGCCGTTCAACCTAGTCCGGAGAGCCGCTGACAGAGGCCGGGACACCCCTTACCTGGAGATCAAGAGTATCGTGGTCATGGTGTTCCGCATGCCCCTCCAGCAGCAGCTCACAATCCTGGTTGATGACCTCAGGCTGGCCCCCGCCACCCAAATGGACGTGGACGCCTACAGGAAGAGCATCGCGGTCGATTACACACCTGCGCCTTACAAGAGCCAGACCGATGAATATTATTACGGGTATACGGGCGGACTCTACAGTGGCTGGACAAAGTGGTCCAAGCTGACCCATCTCATCCCCAGGGAAAAGCGAGCCCTCAACAACCTCGAATTCATGCTCAAAGGGAACTTCACCCAGGTTATTGACTACGGGCACCGGCCTGAATTTGATGGCAGCAACGCAGATCGAATTGCGAGCGATATCGAGTTGCTGCACGACTACGGCATGACGGCCATGTCTCTTTGCTACCTGACCCCCTACTATGACGGGGGGCGCACTCTGGAGGAATGCGAGGCCGCAGTCCGGAAGGTGGTTCCGGTACTGGCCAAAGCGAAGGGCTTTAGAGGGTACGTGTTCATTGACGAGCCTCGTCCCGACCGAAAAAGCATGGAGCTGTGGCTGTGGGGGAAGAAGCTCTACCGGGAATTGGACCCGATCAACGTGGCCTCGGGCCCTCTCAACACCCATGATCGCATCCGATTCTACACTCAGACCGAGCACACGGTGTGGATCGATGAATATCCCTTCCACGGCAGGTATTTTGACAGCTATGACGATGGGCGCAGCGGCGTCTTCTCCATAGAGCGCGTCAATCAGATATCCTTCGAGTGCGGGGCCAAACAGGTGTGGAACATGAACCCTGTGTTCAGTGAAACCACCGCCCGCCCGCGCTGGCGATTTCCCAGTCCGGAGGAGCACCGGCTCGCCAACTACATGAGCCTGGCCAATGGTGGGCGCACCCTCCAGTACTTCGCCATGGTGGGCTATCTGCCGTATACCGTGGGCAATCCCCGCCAGCCAAAACTGAACCCCAGAATCCTCGGTTTTGGCACCAGTGTGGGTGCCCCCATGCATCCCGTCGGCCGGGAACTCGTCAAACAAGGCAGCGTCGTGCCCGTCTTTGGCCCGCTGCTCATGCCCACCACGTGGGAAGCCCATCGGGTTGTACCCGTGACGTGCGAGCAGATCAAGACACCGGCTGCCAACAGGAATGCCATCGGCGTGGGATACAACGGCGGCGACACCTACGACATTGTGGTGGTGTACAATCGTGATCTCACCAAAGCACAGTCAGGCACGGTGACGCTGACTGACGTGCTCAGAGGCCGCACGGTGTATGATCTCTACGCCAACCACACGGTGGACCACAAGCAAGGCGTAGTCCAGACAGGCCCTCTGGCCCCCGGTGACGGCAGAATGTACCTCCTCGCATCTCCGGCAACCTGCAGCGACGTGGCTGCCTCCGTCGCGAACACCAAATACACGCTGCTCAAACGACTGTTCGACTTCTACTACAAGGAACAACGCCACAACGCCATGGATATGGCCTCCTTTGCCGACATATTCGGTAAGGCAGATACCGATGTGGAGCGGAGACCGGCGTTGGCTCTGAAAGAGCTGCAGAAGGCCTACGCCGACCTCAAGGAGCGGGAAGAGGGAAACGACACGCCCTTCTCCCGGTTGCACGGTCTGCTCAAACGGGGCCAGGCACAGTATGTGACTTTGGCTGAACTGCAGGCGAAGCACCTCTCCCGGGACACTCTCGAAGCCATCACCGAAGTCGTCCGTCAGGATGGCTACGTTGAGTGGCAGAGCGAGGCAATACAGCTCGCAGACATCTATGTTCTGCTCAGGAACCTGCTGTACTTCGGTCACACCGAAGAGGCCCTCCCGTTGGCAAACACATGGGCACCCCTGATGACGGCTATGTTCAAGAGCAACCTAAACGGTGTCTACGCGCCGCTGGCTCCAGACGAAACCGCAGCCCTCCACGCCCGGGCCCTGGTGCTGAACGACTTCGATTTGCTGGAAGCCCTGAGGGAGAATGTGCAGTGACCCGGCGACCCCGATACGCGGTCCCGGAATGAGAGGAAACCCGGATGCAATCGCTATCAGTCTCGGTCATGCGGGCGTTCAGAGCCGTGTTCGGCGGCCTCGTTGCCGGCAGCCTCACAGTCGGAGCGGCCACAGCTGGAGAGGGACCACAGCTCCGCTGCGAGAACGTGAAGGACATGCTCCGACTCAGAGCGATCCCTGACAAGGCCATGATCATGGTGTCGGGCTATCACCGTCCGGGCGATGATGGTGGAGGGACATTCCGCTACTCAGACTCAGCCAAAGGCAAGCCGGACGGTGGAACGGTGCTCGACCCCGCTCATCTCCCGGGGCGGCTCATCCGCGAGGTCGATCCCCGCGGCGAGGTCCATGCGGAGTGGTTCGGTGCCTGGGGCGATGGCAAGACCGACGCACCACACGACGACCATGCGGCCATCAATGCCTGCCTCGAACGCTTCGGCAAAGTGAATCTGCTGGCCAGGACATACGGGGTCCGCGGCAAGCCTGAGCACTACGATCCGGACATCACCTACCACGCCATCGACCTCGGGCCGAACTACCGGATCAAGGGAAGCGGGCGTGCAGCAACCGTGATCAGACTGCTCGAGGGCAGCAATCCGAAAGGCTCCGCTCCGGGCAACAACTACTTCAATCTGCTCGCAAACCGACGATTCCACGAAAGCGCTGAGAATGTCGTCGTTCAAGACCTCACCATCGACTGCAACTTCGATGGTCAAAACAAGCACACAACCATCAACGCCATTGGGCTCCGTGGCGGCGGAGCCCTCGTCGAACGGGTGAACTTCAGGGGCTACGGAACGGGGCGTCACCCGGAAACCGGGAGCAGTCGCGAGTGTTTTGCCCTCCATCAGGGCCTGGTTTTTAAGGACAGAACATCCTCTCGAAAGGCCGCGACGTACCGGGATCTTGACTTCACCGCCCCCGGTCACAACGGCGATGTGGGTGGGCATGTTGGGGAGATCACCCATATCACCCTCGGCGGAGCGCACAACTTCGGCAACTACAGCTGGATCATTCCCGCGGGCTACGATCCCGAACATGATCCCTCAAACGAGGGCGAGAACGAAAACAACTGGTGGCCGTCCTCCGGCGGGCTTGTGGAGAACTGCGTCGTTCATGACGAAGCGTACACGCCTGCGACACAGCAAAGCCCCCTCCATGCCATCACCTACGGCGATTGCGTCGGCCTCGTCATCCGCAACAACCGGGTCGAGAATTTCGAGGGAGCAGGCGTCTTCGTAATGAGTTGGTGGAACCGGGACACAATCATCGTGGACAACAAGTTCATCAATGTCCACTCCGGGCTGGCTATCCACATCAAGGGCAAGAAGGGCATTCCGGTTCAGTGTCCAAGACACGAGGACCTCCTGGTCGAGCGCAATCGCATCGTGCTGGGGGCAGCAAAGCACCATCGATGGGGCCCCATCGGCGTTCAGCTCTACGGACAGGATCTCTCGGGCATACGCTTCACTAACATCACTGTGCGGAACAACCAGATCAGCGGTCGCAGCTACCCCGATGCCAAAGGCAAGACTCGATACCCCCTCGGCATAAGTCTTCAGATCCTACGGGCCAACTGCAAGAATCTGCTGTTCGAGAACAACCTCATCGATGTCCCGGACTACGGCACCGGGGTCACCACCCCTCAAGAGCCCCATAGCCTGGCGATCCGTTACTTCCCGCTGGCTCGGTGGAACGACGATGCAGAAAAGAACAACGTGGTGTTCCGTGAGAACCGAAGTCCGGAAGGCAACGTCCTCAACCCAAGCCTGGCTGACTGGTACTTCAAGAACAAGCCAACCTGGGGGCTCCCCACCGGCACAACCCCGGCTATTGCCCCCTGAGCCAGCATGAGCGGTTCTTGGGGAGGCGAAAGGACCGCTCCTGGTAGTCGCGGCTCTGACCGAACCGAGCCGCGCACAACGTAAGCGGAGTCTCCTGTCCACCCGAGCCGCGCACAACGTAAGCGGTCCGCTCCCGCAAGTCGCGCATGCGCGTCAAGCTGGGATGTATCCGACTCCCCGCCGGCATGTTGCGCCACGACAGACGAAGGTGTGACAGCCACCGTCTACGTGGTCGCCCGTCGCGCGAGCATCGGCAACGGGGGCGCGAAGGTCAGGTGGGCTTGGTCACCTGGCCTTCGCGACACCAGCATGTGGGGGTCCGGGGGAGAGCTTCTTCCCCGGCGGGGCCTGGGGAAGAGCCTCTGATTCTTCTGCCGCAATGCGTTACAGATCAGCGTGACGCGCATGCGTAAGTCGCGGCTCTGCCGGATAAGGCCGCCATGTCTTCAAGGTGGGCCCGGGCATCCCTGCTGTTCAGCATGGCAAGCCCTGCCCGGGCATCTCTCCAGCACAGCATCAGGGACGGGCCTGTCGCCAAGCGCCCAGTTGGTAAGGACGCAGAACCAATCGAAGGCGAGCATCTCCTTGGGGGACAATCCGCGGGGAGCCGTCAACTGGCTCACCAGGAACAGTCGCGAATACCACGGGTTGCGGAGTACTCGCCGGGTTGATCGCGTAGACCCACGTCACCCCCTCTCGGACAAGCTCCCGCATGACCACCTTAGAGTCCGGTTGGACAATCTCCCTCCAGTCCCCCACCGGAAGCCGGCGATAGACGCGCGCGAACTGCGCAACGCGAGCTTCGTGCCCGACCGTTCCATTGGTGAAGCCACCGGTCGCGATGAAGGACGGGTCGGCAGCGGCCAGTGAACGCGCATAGTACTCCAGGAAGTGCTCGTGGGCAGGGACAACGGCTGTTGCCCGCCAGGGGATTCCCCCGTACCAGGGACATTCCAACGGCCTCCTTGCCCCCACTGAGCTCTCGAAATAGCGATTGTAGAGAAAGGTCCCGAACTCCGGCTTGCGCTTGAATCCGCGCAATTCTGCAGCATCCAGATCCATGTCACGGATGGCCGCGATGCCGTCTGGGCGCGGCGGCGTCTCCGCACCCCAGCGAGCCCGGTCTGTGCCGAATGCGAGTCGCTTGCGGTAGGCGCTCGGTCCGAGGCGCTTCTGAATGACAATGCCTGGATGCCGCGACAGCAGTTCGACATCCACCCCGGCCAGGCGAGCGATCTCGGTCTGGGGCATTCCATCCAGCCACTGCTCGCGCTGGGCATCGATGATGGACATAGGCGGTTCCAGAATCGTCACGACCAATTTCAGATCCCCTCGTTCTTCTCGCAGACGGTCGGCAGCCCGGACGTAAAAGGCAGCCGTCTGTTCGCAACGCCAGGTCAACCACCGTTCCCAAGCATTGGTCTTCAGCCAATCGTGCCGCCTCCCGAAGCGCACCGGATCCGTTCCCATCGCGGGGACGCGTACACCGGTCTGCCGGGCAAACTCCCCGACGGTCCAGTCATCGTAACTCACATCGAGGAACCCCGGCAGGAGTAGCTGAGCCAGGGTCAGATGAAACCCAATTCCCCCGAAGGCAGGACTGCCGCCGTAGCGTTCCGCGATCTCTGCAACAAGAGCCACTACGCGTCCTTGAACGGCGGGATGAAGCGCGTTGAAAGCAGCCGCCTGATGATGCCACGTCTTTACCAACAGATCATTCTGACGAGTGACCGTATTGAAGGTCCCTGCCCCGGCTACGACGCGCTCGAAGCTGTCCTCCGTGGCCCGGACCAGGCTGGGCAGCTCGTGGACGTTGAACAGACCGAAGAAGGTAAAGTCACGTTCCTCAAAGCGCTCCAGCAGAATATCCACCCACCCCTCCGTCGGCATGTGGAAGCCGCCCTTCCCGCCCCGAGCTTCCGCCAGCGAATTGTAGATGGGGCCTTCGTACCAAACCAGGGGATGCATAACCAGATTCTGCCCGGAGTAGTCCAGGTAGTCGCACATCTCGTTGGCAGCGCGCTCGAAGTCGCCCAGCTCGGGCTTGCCTCCGCTGAAGCAACGGGACATGGGTTGCGCGTCTTCCCAGTAGTGGCCGATGAGGCGTTGCGAAGCGGAAGCTGCAAAGGCAGCAGCCGGCAGACGCCCCGACTGCTCGAAGACCTGGATCCGCGCAGCAGCAGCCGGCTGTCCCTCAAGCCAGCTGGTGAAGACGAGGCACTGGCTCGTGTCGCGAGCCCACATGACGAAGTCGAATGTCTGCATCGTCCCGGAAACAGGCAGCGGATCCCCACAAAGGTAGCCGGTGTGTGCGTTGTAGCGGTCGTCCTTTGCCGGCGACCACGTCGCGATCTCGCAACTCCTGGCCCGATCATCAGGGTAGCGGACGCGAACGATGTGCCGCCCCGTTCGCCGTAGCGGCAACCGGACAACGAAGCGTGAGTGTTGTCGCGGCCCGGCCTCCAGATAGCGTCCCGCCGGCCCGTCAACAACTCGACTCGTTCCGTCGTCAGCCAGTTCTCCGGGGCTCGATTCCCGAGCCAGATCAATGTCCAGAACCTGTTCCAGGGAGAGCTGGCCTGGCGCTTCCCGGGAAAGGGGCGCCATCACCAGAACAGGCATGCTCATGACCAGCCGCCCTTTGCTGCGCGCCTCCAACACGTGCTCACCCGGGGGGATGCCTTCAGGTGAAACTGAGACGAGGACACGCCCCCCGCTGGGGATATCCAGCCGGTACGGCGCGAGTGAACGCGTCGTGCCTTCCGCGAGAGTCAACGCCAGTGACAGCTCGCCACCGTGGGGAGTGTTGGCTGCGTTGGCGACGGCAAACGTGAGAGCGCGGGGGACGTTAAGGCGGGTCACACAGCGCAAGGGATGGAACGTCAAGGCGGACGCAGCAGACAGCTCCTCGCCGGACTCCGCAATCCCGTGCTCACTGAGCCAGCGCGCGTCTTCCGGAGAAAGGGCGCGACCCCAGACACAGAGCTCGTCCAAAGCCCCGACAAATGCCTCACGCAACCGGTATGGCTGTCTGGGCTCCGTCGCGGAACGACGCCTTCGACGACCGCCTCGGACCCCCTGAGCCCCCACGAGCATCCCCCGGCCATCACTGATGGCTCCGGTCGCGGCGTCACGTGCGTCGAGCTCGCCATTAATGTAGATCCGCCGTTCCGCACCATCGTATGTCGCCACGACATGGTACCACTCGCCCTCGGTCAGGCGGGTTTCGCTGATCAGCCAGTTCTGCGCCCACTCGCCCCCCAGATTGAGCTGGAAACGAATGCGGTTCTTCCCGCCTTGGTTGATGCACAGCCGGTAGGCATACTCATGGCTCAGGATCATTCCTCTCTTCTTCCCTGCGCCGGGCTTCACCCAAGCCGCCAACGTCAACGCCTGGTTGACGTTCAAATCGTTGGTTTTGCTGACCTCCCCAAAGGTGCCTTCTCCATCGAAAGCAACCGCCTGACCGAAGACACCGGGGACCAACTGGCCTCCATGCAACCGGACGGCGCCTGTGTTGCCATGGGGGTCCGGGCGCTCTCGGACCTCACTGGGAATCGTGCCATCCACCAACCGATCGAACGTCCAGCAGGCAAGCAGGGCGTCAACTGGGGAGGCCGACACCCAGGCGACCGTAAGCCCGTGCAACAGCAACAAGATTACAGTATTGACCTTGGTAATCCGGCCAACCGGACTGCTCGTTATCCGTTTCCGAGAGGCGGGGAGTAAGCGCATTCGGTATGAACTCCAGCTTGTCCCTGGCAGCAGGGGTGTCCGGCAGAGCAAGACAGCCGCTAGGTATCGGAGACGACGATAGCGGCTGTGCGTCCCTCCGCAAGAGACGTCGACAGACGAATCTGGCAAGTTAGTCGGGTCCCCTGGCAGTCGTCGAGCTCGTGGCCGCGTGGCTCCACGCCACTTGCCCCCCCGTCTGCTACGGCCGGATCTTCACGATTCGGTTCTGGATATCGCTGGTGAGTTTGGCCTTGCTGGTGTGGTTGGCCGCGTGCCCGTCCAGGTAGAGCACTCCCGGCTTGTTGTTGTGCCGGGTGGCGATGCGGTCGTAATGGTTCCAGGAGAGAAAGCCGGCGCCTTCTGCGAAACGTCCGTAGGCCATACCGATATCGAAGAGGATCATTGTCTCGGTAGGATTGTGAAGCGAGGGGAGCTTGCGGGGGCGTCCCCCGGCAAGGGAGACGTGGCAGAGATCGTAGGTGACTCCGTAGCCTCCGAACACGCCGCCGAATGTGAAGGGCGTACCGACAGTCCAGACCTTGGACGAGTCGCCGTGTGGGCAGGAGCAGGCAGCCTTGTTGCCGATATATGGGTGCAGATAGCGGACCCAGCGGTAATACGGGGTTCCGTTGGTGTTGTGCGGGCAGAGGAACTCCTCATTGTCCTCGATGTACATCGTGCTCGCCAGGCCCTGTTGTTTCAGGTTGTTCAGGCAGGCGATTTGGAGAGCCTTGGACTTGGCCTTCTGCAGCGACGGAAGGAGCATCGCTGCCAAGATGGCGATGATCGCAATCACCACCAGCAACTCAATCAGGGTGAAGCTCCGGGAAAGGCGCATCTGGATGTCTCCTAGCGGGCCGATGTGTCGGCCTCGTATGGTCATCACGACTATTGTGAGTCTGCCCTTCTCGACCTGCCGCGGGCCGTCTTGGGGGGGGGCGAAAAGGTACAGCCTAGCCGCTGTTTTCCAACCCGACGAGACTCCAAATGGGTTTCACTCTCCAAGCTGGGGCGCACGTGGGAGTACCCTCGTCTGTAACCACGGCTTCCGGACCGGGCTTCCCTTGGAGAGCGGCGGTCCCCCGCCGTGGCCGCATGCATGCCGAACCGTCGAGGACGACGGCTCTTCAGAAAGACAGCAGTTGCACCCTCTGATATGTCTGCCGGACCTTCGGCAGAGGCCTTCGCTCGTCTGTAACCACGGCTTCCGGACCGGGGCTTCCCTTGGAGAGCGGCGGTCCCCCGCCGTGGCCGCACGCATGCCGAACCGTCGAGGACGACGGCTCTCCAGAAAGACGGCAGTTACGCCCTCTGATATGACTGGCGCACTTCGCGCCAGAGGCCAGGCTCGGGGGGCCGGACGACCTATTCGGCCACCAATCGCGTCGCCGTTGTCTCGGCAGGTTTCAGATGCGTATCCAGCCAGCCGTACAGCAGTTCGCGCGACTCATGGGCCACCGAATGTCCCCTGCCGTGTACATAGAAAGCGAAGTTCTCGGGGACCTGCTCCAACTCGTACACATCCATGACCCGCATCAACATCAGCAGGCGCTGCCGCTGGGTCAGTGGATTCCCATCGTTGAGGGCGGAGAGATCGAGGAATGGACGGGGTGCGATCAGCGCCATGATCTCATGGAAATCGATCGGCGGCAACGTCCCGGACAGCAGTCCTGGGCGGATGTGCTTGAGGTAGATGTACCAGCGATCACGGCCCCATGCCTCAACCCCGGGATTATGGCGGAAAAACGCGCCACCACAGTTCCCGGCGGCGGCGGCCACGCGATCGTCATAGGCGGACAGGAAGAGCGTGCCATGCCCCCCAAGGGAGTGACCGAGCACCCCGATCCGGTCCGAGGCCACCGCGTCCAGTGACTGCAGCACGTCAACGGCAATCGAGTGTTCGTAGGTGAACTTGCCCACTGCCGTCCATTCAGGATGCTTCTCGTAGAAACGTCCGGTCTCATACGAGCCCTCAGGGGGGATCCGGTGTCCAGCCACAAAATGGTCCGGAGCAATGACCACATAGCCACGCCGACAGAGGTGGTCGAGATAGGCTTTGTCGGGGTTGTCCACCAATCCGGCGACCCGTTCCTTGCCTTGTGCATACGTCCCGTGCAAGGCCACAACGCCGGGGACGGGATCCGCCATCCCCAGAGGGGTTCCCAGGTAAGCATGCGCGCGTTCGTCAGTCTCCACGTTGTAGCTGACAAGCTGCCGCGTGTAGACCTCGTCGATGACCGTCGACTCAAGGATCTCGAAGTCGAGCGGCGGACGGTCCGGCTTGCGGTCATCGCGGATCAGATCCAGGAAACGACGTTTCAGTACGCTGCGGTGCTCGTGCCATTCGTCGACGGAACTGATGCCCTCCAGAAGATCGTCCCAGGATGACTCGATCGCGGGAGGGTCCGAACACGGCCGCGGCGGCGGATCGGCTGTCGTCGCACCCACCGGCAACCCGATCAACGAGACTGGATAGGACATGCCGCAAGATCTCATCAGGATGGCCTCCTTCAGTAAGCGCACAGCCGACCGGACGCAGGAATGGTGTCAAGATAAGCTCCGAACAGCCTTCTGTCCCTGGGGTGAGCCTGGCAGGCATCCTAGAATCGCCCGGGCCGCCATGTAGGTTACGCAGATAGTGGAAGCGCACGATCAGGCCCACAGCATGAAGAGTACAGGTCAGGGAGACGCGACAATGGATCGACGGACAGCTCTCGGAATTGCCGCATTGGCAGCGTTCGGGTTGTGCACGACAGGCGTCGCTGATGTACGCCTGCCGAAAGTCTTTGGCAGTCACATGGTTCTCCAGCGTGATATGCCCCTCCCCGTGTGGGGCTGGGCTGCCCCCGACGAAGGAGTGACAGTCACCCTCGGCGACCGCTCCCCGGTCAGCACGACAGCCGACAAAGAGGGAAAGTGGCGCGTCGACCTGCCCGAGATCGCCACGGGCGGCCCGCTCACACTCACCGTGTCAGGCACCAACAAAGTCGTGCTTGAGGACATCCTTGTCGGCGAAGTCTGGCTGTGTTCCGGACAGTCGAATATGCAGTGGACGGTGAGCAACAGTCTCAATCCGAAAGATGAAATTGCCGCAGCCGACTATCCGGCGATCCGACACCTTGCCATTCCTAGGCGTCCGGCCAGCCAGCCGGCGGACGATGTGACAGCCGAATGGAAGGTCTGCAACCCGGCAACAGCCGGCGGATTCACCGCGTGCGGTTACTTCATGGGCCGGGAACTCCACAAGGAGCTCGGCGTCCCGATCGGCCTGATCAACTCATCCTGGGGGGGAACGCGCATTGAGCCCTGGGTTCCCCCGCGGGGGTTCGCCGCCGTCCCGGCGTGTAAGGACATCCACAACCGCGTCGTTCTCACCGACCCCCACTCACAACCGTACAAGACACGCCTGAATGAGTACCTCGCCGAGGTAGACGCGTGGTTGGGAGAAGCCAAGACCGCCCTGGCCCAGAAGGAAGTGATCCATCCCTCACCCGTCTACCCAAAGGAACTCGTTCCCCTCATCGGGCATCAGGATCCGTCCACTCTCTACAACGGCATGGTCCACGCCCTCGTCCCTCTTGCCATCCGTGGCGCAATCTGGTACCAGGGGGAGTCGAATCACGGAGAGGGGATGTTCTACACGGAGAAAATGAAGGCCCTTATCGGCGGCTGGCGTGACGTGTGGGGGCAGGGAGAATTTCCGTTCTACTACGTGCAGATTGCCCCGTACGTCTACGGCTCCGAACCCTCGGGAGTGCTTCCCGCGTTCTGGGAAGCACAGGCCGCCGCTCTGTCGATCCCGAAAACCGGCATGGTGATCCCGAGCGACATCGGCAACACCAAAGACATCCATCCCAGGAACAAGCAGGAAGTGGGGCGGCGTCTCGCGCTGCTCGCCCTCGCGAATGACTACAGGCGCACGGAACTCGTGTGCTCAGGCCCCGCATTCAAGACGATGGCAATCGAAGGAAGCAAGCTGCGAATCCGCTTCGATAGTGTCGGCACTGGACTCGCCTCACGGGACGGCAAGCCATTGACGTGGTTCGAGATCATCGGCAAAGAGACAGATTTTGTCAAAGCGAATGCCGTCATCGACGGGCTCGACTCGGTCGTGCTCTCCGCCCCTGACGTGAAAGCCCCGGCAGCCATGCGCTTTGCCTGGCACAAGACAGCGGAGCCGAATCTCATGAACAAGGAAGGCTTGCCCGCCGGGGCCTTCCGGGCAGGCGAAGTCCCCGACCGCGATTGGCTCAAGCTCAGGGTCGATGAAGCCAAGCAGTACACCCTTGTGTACACGCTGGATCTGGCAAAGCTCGGTGTGGAGGTGAGCTACGACACCGACAACACCAAACAGGTCACCGGTCCGTTCGACCGGGTCGCCTACTTCCTCGAACTGCAGAAGGACAGCGGGGCAACCGATTACGTCTACGTCTCAATGGCAGCCTTCACGGACGACGTGACGAAGATCGGCGTTCCCGCATACGGCGCCGGAATCAACTTCCAGACGAAGGTGACGGACATGAATGTCATCTCGAACGTCCAGGGAATTGTCACCGGAACGGGCCTGACCGGGGGGAACATCGAGTTCTGGCCACACAACTACGGCCCGCCGAACACAGGTAAAGTCCCGAATGCATCTGCAGGAATCTGGGACTTCGGAGACCAATTCTCCGCCCCCGAGAACGGGTATGGCTCAATGCAGGTCCACAACCACGAAGCCAAGCAGACGATCTTCGCCCTCAACCACTGGAAGACGGGGCCCAATGCCGACCTGGGCATAGGCAACAGCACCGGCAAGACCAGGGACTGGACGTTTGTGGCCAACGCCAAGACCTATCCGGTCAAGCGTCTGCGCGCGTTCGTGAGGCTGAAGTAGGGGGGCTGGCCGTAGCGCCGCTCTCCGGGCGGCGCTCCTGTTGGCGCCTGGGATCAGTTGGGTCGCCGCGCGGAGGCGCCTCCCACTTTTCTTCGTACGCCGCACGGCCCCCCGGGCGGCATCTCCTCTTGGCGATCGGAGGGCCGCTCGCCGTACAAGCGGAATGGTCGCCGCACGGGGGTGCCTCCCAGGTTGGCTGCTTCTCCGTCTCAAGGTGGGAGGAGCCGCCGTGCTCCGACTCCCAATCGGGGGATGGCACCGCCTCCCACGTTGGCTGCTTCTCCGTCTCAATGTGGGAGGAGCCGCCGTGCTCCGACTCCCCAGCAATCGGCGGGTGGCGCCGCCTCCCGCGTTGGCTGCTTCCCCTTCTCAAGGTGGGAGGAGCCGCCGTGCTCCGACTCCCAATCGGGGGATGGCACCCCCTCCCGCGTTGGCTGCTTCCCCTTCTCAATGTGGGAGGAGCCGCCGTGCTCCGACGTCTTCACTCCCTCACGATCTCGTAAACCATGCACGTCCCCTGCTTGTGCACGGTTGTCGCCCGGAACGAGAGCTTGCCCGCCGTCGCACTTGCGGGGATGCACCACAGGCGCTTCCCGCCAACGTCGAGAGCGTACACGGTGTACGCCTCGGGCGATTGGAGGGAGATCTGCACGGCAGCGCTGCCGCGGCGCACGAGATGCGGCAGCCGCCCCCAGGCGCTCAGGACCGTGTGCCTGGCATCGTCAAACGTCGTTCCGCTGTTCATGACATCGGTCAGATGGAAGACCACAAGTCGTCGACTGGCGCCAATCGGCTGTCCATCGACAGAAGCCACCGCCACCACCGCGTTCTGGTCAACCTTGGTCACCTGCAATCTGTCGCCGGTCTGTTCCTGCCCTTTGGCAAGGACAAAACACTCGCTCTGATCAGTCACCACCGCGAAGACATCCCTTTTCTCATCCATGCACAATTGCCCGGTCTCGCTGGTGAAGACGTCCGTTTCCGGGGCATAGCGCCCCGGGGGAAGCAATCCCTTGGCGACGAGCTGCTCCAGAAGCTCCGCACTATCCTCAAAGGCATTGAGGGACCTCCCTGCATGGGGCCAGGTTGGCCGGGAAACGACGGAGAAAGGACTTGTCGCCGTGAACGCCGCCGCGTCTCGCAGCCTGACACAGCCCAGCTGGTAGGCGAGCCCCAGTTTGGTAAGAGCATCACTGGGAACACCGGTGGCCCGCACCAGCATCCCCTCAGCCGCCAGCATGTGATCAGAGTAGACAAAGGGAATCCGGGTGGTGGCGGGTCTCACGTCGCGGCGCAGAAAAAACAGCGCACTGATGCGCTCGGACAGCACGTTCACCGGGTCAGACGCATTCTCGAGATAGTGACACTCTTCGGACTCCTGGGTGCGACTGCCACGGTGAGCGTAGCAGTAGCGATAGATGCCGTCCCAGTCCTGAAGAGCGGCGTACGCTCCCATCAGGGCCCCACCTTCTGCCCGGTGGTGGTTCGGGAAGCAGTAGTTGAATTCGGTGACGGTGAACGGCCGCCTGAAATCCCGCGTCGGCATGGCTCGGCGCACCGTCGAGGCGGCGTGATCGGTGTCCCGCAACTGACGATGCCCATAGGGCAATTTCCAGCGCTTCCCCAGGAACCTCTTCAGGTCCCAATACACGTGGTTGTCCACGTAGTCGAGGTCCTCGCGCAACAGGATCGACGGGAGGATCTGCCGGTAGTTGGTGTCCGTGATCAGGGCAGTCGTACCCAAGCTGCGCACAAACGCCGCGCATTCCTGCGTGAGAGTCCGATTGAGCTCCACGATGAACTGGGTCCACTCAGGTGACTTGCCGATCGGGGCCGTTTCCGGCCCCAGACCTCGCTTCACGAGCCATTCTGAATAGCGCTTCTCATACAACGCCGCGATGTCGGGGGAGTCATCCCAGTGGCAATAGAGGTTGCCTTCATTGACCAGGCAGATGCCGTACAGCGCCGGGTCGTCCTTCCACGCCAAACCGGTGTGAGGATTTGGGTGGGTCAATACGTACCGTGCGTACGTCTTCCAGTTAGCCAACGCCGCTGGAGAGACAGCCATCAACGCTTTGAAGTCGTTCAGGCGGACATCCCGATCAATCTCAGGAATCTCCCCTTTCCTGACGGTACGCGTGGTGTAAAGATCGATATTGATGTACAGCCCCTGCTGCTTGAGACAATGGAAAAGGTAGTCTATCTGGTCCCGCCGCTCCGGATCGAAGTCGGTGGATGGCCCTCCGCGCCTGGGGAGTTGGGCCCCGAAGTGGTGAAGACGGGCGGAGTTGTATCCCTTCCTCCTGAGCTCAGCAGCTAGGAATTCGCTGGCCCGCTTCTCCTGGAAGTTGGCCATGCTGCAAAGGTTGGTGCCATTGAAGCGTACTGTCTCGCCAGGGCGGCCTCTGAACTCGAAGTGCCCATCACGAGCGATGACCGGACCATGCTTGCCGGCGGGACCATCCTCAACCAGCGTCGAGAAGTCGAGAACACTCCCGGGCTCGGTGCTTACACGGTGAGTGAACACATGCCAATCGGCATCAGGGAAGTGGTAGTGGCGCCGCGTGGCCCGCCAGACATCCACGCTGTCCCCCGCGGACATCGCAACCACCATCCAGACCGCCTTCCTAGACGCCTCCAGGCGAATCGATGCAACCGGTCGCGCCTCAAGCGGAATCCTGGTCACATAGAGGCCCAGAGCCGATCGCTTGTTGACGCCGGTCCACCCCACGACTCCGTTATCGAGATGCGTCGCCCCGAACCAATTCCCGACATCGCGGCCGACCTGGACTTCATACGCCGTCTCGCTGCCGTCCGCATAGGCGGCGCACACGGTCCCGACTGCGGTCCCGGCCTGCCTGGGAGTCCAGGCCGTGGCGTGAAGCAGGTAGAGACACTCGTGTGGACCGCTGCCCACGGGCAACTCAGCCTGCTCCGGGAAGTAGGGGCGATCCGGCCCGGCAAAGACCAGACATGACTTACCGGCATTGGCCGTCGGATCGATCACGGCAAAAGCGATGCTGCCGAATGGACGGCGGCCGGGCTTGAGCATGCGGATGTCGTTCTCGCCCTGATCCGTCCAGCCGCCCTTGCGATCCCCATCCACCTCATCCTGGAACCCCATGTTGGCCGCTCCGCGCAAGTCGATCGGCACAACCCCGGCCGTGACCAGGCTGACCTGAGCCCTAAGAGACGAGTCCTTGACAGTTCCGCGGGACTCGCTGAACATCAGCCGAAAGCGGAAATAGGGGTGGTTCGTGGACCTGCCATCCTGGATCAGGAGGTCGAATTCACCCTCGAAAACGGCCGCCCCTCGGGGAGTTGGGAAGGCGATCCTACGGACACCACGCCTGGTGACGGCAGTCTCGAAGGTCTTGGGTTCAAGGGCCAAAGGAACGCCGTCGATGGACACGCGCTTGCCGTCGTAGAACGTGGACGGCAGCCGCACGTCGAGGGCAAGCGTCTTACTGGGAAGGCCGGTTGGGTGCTTCACCTCTGCCGCGTAGGTGAACCCATCGTCTGCCCGGTTCATCTCCTGGCGGAAAGCAAAGGGCACGGTCTCGCCGCGGGGCTGAAACACACCGGCGGCAGTCCAGTGGTCAGCGTCCTGTGTGTGCGTCGTGAGTTCAACCGCCGCGGCGGAGCCTTGCCGGCTGCACACCCACTCAGACGAGAAGAAGACCACTGAGACGAGGATCTCCTCGATCTGCATGTTTCCAGCCGGGGCCACCTTCAGCCCCGGGAACGGGGCAAACTGGGCTGCATGAGCCACACCAACAGAAGTGATAGTGAGGAGCACGAAAGCGACCACTGAATAGCGCGGGAAACGGATCATGAAGGCCTCTCCTGAACAACGGACAACAGCGCAAGACATGCAAGAAGAAACGTGCCTCCCCTCGAGGACAGGTCAAGCCGCGAACGCCGCTTATTGGGCGGAGGCCGTGCAGAGCACTGGCGGCCTTCCTACCACCATCTCTCCAAGGTGGCCCCGGGCATCCCTGCTATTGAGCAGGGCAAGCCTTGCCCGGAACTCGTCCAACACAGAATCGGAGGCAGGGATGCCTCCGTCCACTCTTGAAACGGCCCCAACGGAAAGAGCATCCGGCGTCCTGCCTGTGCTTCCCCTGTGCCCGCCCCCTGAACTCTCCCCATAGCGAGACTACAGTAACCGCGGTTGCCATCACCGGATGCACCCCCGCACCGCCACAGCAAAGGAGTCTACCATGCCGCTCGGACTCGATATCGTCGACTGCCACATCCACCCCTTCATCAGTTCCGCGGCCAACACCAGCTGGTTCCCGGGAGTGGATACGCCGGCAGAATTCGTCGCTGAGATGCGACGGGCAGGCATCACTCAATGCTGCGGGTCGGTCGTATACCTGAACCGGGTCCAGACCTTTGCTGAAGTCCGGTCCATGAATGATGAAGCTGTGGAAATGCAGCGCCGTTTCCCCGACTTTTTCCTGCCCGGCATCCAGGTCCATGCAGACTTCGCCGACGAGTCATGCCAGGAAATCGAGCGCTTGGTTAAGGATAACGGAGCCCGATGGATCGGGGAGCTGGTGGGCTACATCCACGGCTTCGAGTCCTACGCGGATGCCGGTTCACAGCAGATCTATGCCCTGGCCCAGGAGTTGGGACTGCCCGTCAACGTACACCCCTACAAACTCGACGAACTCGGCCTCATTTGCCGGAACTTCCCCAAACTGAACCTCGTGCTCGCTCACCCGACGTCCGGCAAAGCAACCCTCATCGAACGTTTCGAGTTCCTCGAACAACACGCCAATGCATACCTGGATCTCTCCGGCAGCGGCGTCTTCCGCTGGGGCGCCCTCCGACACGGCATAGACAGAGTTGGCCCCGAACGCTTTCTGTTCGGCTCGGATTTTCCCATCTGCAGCCCGGGAATGCTGCTCCAGGGCGTCATGTTCGAACACCTC
Organism: Lentisphaerota bacterium; assembly: GCA_018676675.1. GTDB lineage: Bacteria > Verrucomicrobiota > Lentisphaeria > Oligosphaerales > JABHEG01 > JABHEG01. Next base: position 41,495 of record JABHEG010000217.1, on the reverse strand, counting down.
AATGACACCGAACTCGAACTCGTCCTGGCAGGTAACTTCCGCCGCCTGACTGCCACGGCCTGAGCAGACATCCCGCTGGGGCTGCTTGCCCCACACCCCAGCCGGGGGACCAGCGGCTCCCCCAGCCCCCCAGGTGATGGGGATCGAGAACGGCAGACGACGAGACCCGCCTGCCGTTCTCGATCCCGGTGGCCTCCGCTCGCGCGTCAGTCGACGTCGCAGGCGAGAGCAGGTGGCTTGTTGTCTGCCATCGCTCTGTGCGCTGTCGATTCGTGAGTTGGGCATGGTAGAGCGAGGGAGACGGGTAAGATGGTCCAGCGCAGAGTGAAGGTTGGAATCGTGGGTTTGGGGCACAACGGGCTGGCCCATGCGCGTTGCCATCTGAAATCGGGGAAATCCGAGCTGGTCGCGCTGTGCGACCGCAACCCGGATCTGGTTCAGAAAGCGGGTGAGGAACTCGGAGTCACCAAACTCTACTCCGGAGACGCGATCTTCGCGGACCCCGAGGTGGAAGCGATCAGCATCAACACAGGCGACAGCCAGCATGTTGATCCCTTCCTGAAGGCACTGGCCGCCGGCAAGCATGTCCTCGTCGAGAAGCCTCTGGCGAATACCTCTGACGATGTACTCAGGATGGTGGCTGCGGCTGATGCGGCGGACCGATCACTGAAGATCCAGGTCGGCTACATCCTGCGCTTCAATCCCGTCTACGAGGCAATCCATAAGGCAGCCGCAGAGGGACACCTCGGGAACATCTTCTACATGGAAGCCGACTACGTCCACAATCTCCTGTATCAGAAGAACAAGACGGACCCCGTCACCGGCCACAACTGGTACCTTGAGCATGAGCTCCCCATGGTTGGAGGAGGCAGCCACCCTCTGGACATCATGCGCTGGATCAAGGGCAAGGAAGTGACGAGTGTGTGGTCCTACGCGAACCATGTCGCATTCCCGGAAATGGCGAACGACGACTGCATGGTGTCGCTTTTCCGCTTCGAAGACGGCACGATTGCCAAAGTCGCTGCCCTTTACGGCCCGCGGTGCTCAATGGCCCCCTACTACAACCTGCGGGTCTACGGCACAGCCGGCACGGTCGAACGAGACCAGATCGCCATCTCCGGGGACACCGAGGAGGTGCATCCCGAATTCACCCCGGTCCAGGCCGACCGGCAGGCTGGACACCCCTACGACACAGAGGTCGATGACTGGCTTGAGGCCATCCTCACCGACTCTCCTCCACGAACCGACATCAAAGACGGGGCCGCTTCCACCCTCGCCACCTTGATCGCGGTCGAGGCAGCCAAGGCAGGCAAAGAACTGCAGATCCCGAAGTTGCGGTAAGGGACAACTGCCCGGACGTCGTTCCTTGCCTTGCCGTTCAGATTCCCGCGGTATATATTCTGTGATAGATATCACGCGCTTCAAACTGCGCCACGATCCACCCAAAGAGGCATGGCCATGGTCACTGCGAAAGTCTTCACAACAGGTCGGAGTCAGGCTGTGCGCCTGCCGAAGAAATTCCGTTTCAGCACTAGCGAAGTCAACGTCCAGGCAACGCCGGACGGGTTACTTCTCACGGAGAAGGGTCCGTGGGAGCTGTTCAATGAGGGCATCGAGGAACTGTCCGACGATTTCATGTCCACGCGCATTCAGCCCCCGCTTGAGACGAGGACGTTCTGAGCATGGCCGACTCCCTCTACCTGCTCGACACCGACACACTCATCTTCATGATCCGGGCGTTGAAGGCAGGAAGCCCGGGTGAGCGCCAATGGGAGTTGGGGAGGAACGTGCTCGCGAGGGTCCGTGAGCATATGAGCGAGGGTGTGCGGGTGTGCGTGTCCGCAGTGACTGTTTCCGAGCTTGAGTTCGGAGCCGCCGTCGCGACACACCCCATTCGCGAGCGACGTGCTGTCTCGAAAATCCTGAGTCCATTCGAGCTTCTGGAGTATGATGCCGTTAACGCGCCGCGTCACTATGGTGAAATCCGCGCAGCGTTGAGAGCGTCAGGCAACCGGATCGGAGCCATGGACCTCATGATCGCGGCCCACGTCCGTTCCGTCGGCGCAACGGTCGTGACCAACAACATCAAGGAGTTCCAGCGTGTCGCCGGCTTGAGGTGTGTCAACTGGACAGTGGCGTAAGCGAGCCCAGGGCGTGGGGGTCCGGGGCAGGCCGCCCCGGTTCATCACTGACTCAGCTTAGCGGCACCTACTCAAACACGACCCAGCCGCGGCTGCGGGGATCTGCGTGAGCTTTGACGCTCAGGAACCAGGCGGAAATTTCCGCCTCCTTCCCCTGCACATTCCGGGCGAAGTTGAAGCGAAGCAGTGAGTTTCTGGCGGGTTTGCAGCCAAAATCAGCAAGCGGAACGACCATTTCGGCGGTCCAGCGATCAGGCGCGACCTTCGCCGCCCATCGGCAATCGAAGTTGACGCTCACGCGCTCTTGGTAGCTTTCATCATCGGCCTTCCCCCAAAGGTCGAAGAAGGCCCCCTTCGCGTTGATGATGAACTGGATGTACGGGAACTCCTCCAACCCGGGGTTGATGAACATCTCGATCGAGTCGTCTTTCCAGGTACTGCCATCGCGATCCGCCGCATCACAGTGCAGCGCTGACGTATCCTGGAAACACTCCAGCGCAACGTAGAGGTTCGTCCCATCGTGGGCGAGTTTCGCCCTGGTCGGGTAGGCTGACGGTGTGGTCTGCCCCCAGCGGATGAAGTCGGTCAACACATCGGCGTCCTTCCAAACGGCATCCGACAACACGCCATCGATCACCGGCGCTGTGGACGTACGGACAGCTTTGGCCACCTTTTGGGCCATCTTCCGCAACCGCTGGACGTATTCGAGGTAGGTGTCACTCCCTTCCATGCCGAAGGCCGTATCCAGGCGTTCTCCGATGACCCGCCGCAACCCCTCCGCTGACACATCACCTTTACCGAGGGCTTCTTTCACCACGCGTTCCGAAAGCCGTGATGCACTCACCCGCATCGCGTTTGCCGACGAACCGGCTTTCAGCGGGCCGATCCAGCTCGGCTTCGGCGGGAAATAGGCCATGGGGTCTTTGCCGACGCGCTCTTTGATGTAACCATCCACATCGATCGTAGCCACCTTGTCCGCCATACGTCGAAGCGCACCAGCAATCTCTTTTAGAGAGGCATCGTCCTCGATCAACTCTTGTACTTCCTGCCCAGCCCAGTAGTTGCCGGCCAGCAGCACGGTGACCTCCCACGTCTTCCGGAAAAAGTGGATGCGGTCCCGGACGATATCGGTGCGTGCCCCCTTGGCCGCCTGGTCGAGGTATCCGGTGCACTCCTTCAGAACGCTCGGGGGGAAGACGTCGAACTGCTTCGGATCCGCGGCCAACCGGTAGGCCCAGTGGCCGCGCCCGGTCTTCTGCTCACGCCACGCCTTCTCGCACCGAGCGAAATACGCGCTCATCGGTTGCCAGGCTTCGCGGAACATGCGTCGGTTCCAGTTCTCAGAGACGGCATCTATGTCAATAGTCGGATCCCAAAGCACGCGACTCATCACGTACAGCTTGGGACCATCCAGCCCCCAATTGGGATAGACCTCCGCGTAGAATCCCTTGACGCCGTTGGCCACCGCATGCTGGATCGCTCCCTGAAAGAGGTGGTTGTAGATCCGGGGAACGGCAAAGCCCATGCCGTAGGCGTAGTCGTAAATCCCCATCTGCTTCGCGACGCGCCCCCACCACTCAAGCAATTTCTGATCCTGACCTCGGAACTCGGGCTCGAAATAGTCGGCCCGGTTGCTGGTGAAGTAGGGAATCACGTTGCGGTGCAGCCCTTCCTTCTCGGGCGGAAGGATGTAGCTGGAATAGGCCAGACAGCCGATCAGGTTGTTCGGGTGGGTCTTCTCAAGCTCAACCGCGACGCGATTCAGCCAGGTGTAGTAGCGGTAGGAGTACGTCCCCTCGAATCCCTCCCAGGGCTCGATTGGCTTGTCCATTGCCTTGCAGCCGTCACACTCACACCAGCCTTGTCCATCATTGCAGCCGTACGAGAACGACTCCAGATCCGGGTTCTTGGCCCAGGCTGCACGCGCCGTATCCGCCGCGTGTTTCACCGAACTGGCGCTGGCCAGGCACGGTTGCCAGCTGTGGTCCGCCCCGCCCTGTGGACGATAGCGCTTGCCGTTCCTGCGCAAAGGGAACCACTCCGGGTGATCGTCGTAGTACTTGTCGGCGTCAAACACTCGGATCAGGTTGTGATGGAAGCGGTAGCGCCCGTGGATACGCTGGCGCAAGCTCCAGGGGCCACCGTACTGGGCGCCGCTCCAAAGGCGCGAGAGCAAAGCGGGTGAGAAGACGCGTCGGTACGGTTGCGCGAAGATATGGCTGTGCCTGGGGATATCCTCTCCAAGCGGCCCGGGAATCAGCCAGCGCACGTTGGCGTAGTCTTCCAGGAACTGGCAGACGGCCCAGTAAGTAGACCACGGGCGCGGTCCAACCAGAAAGGCAGTGCCGTCCTCTGTGATGTTCACGAGATAGGCATCGCGATCCAGCGTTGCGAGCTCCGCACGGTCGGCTTCCGACAGGGCCGCGCATTGGCCGACATAGATGCGTTGCAGGTCTGCCGCGGAATCGAGCCTGTCCTCAGAGACAACTGCGAACTCCGCACCCGTGGCCGAACCCAGGCAGCGAGCCAGGTCCTTGTAGGCTGTCACCGCCTCGTCTCGAGCATCGTTGGCGTAGACTATCGTCGCCGCGTTTCTACCGTCCCATACACAGAACGGCGCCGCGTGAACAGCGCCGGAAATGAGAACCAGAGACAGGACTGCAATGCGCTTCATCAAACGTCCTCCTGCATGCACTCGTCGACGCGTCTCACCTTCGCGGCCATTCGTTCCTGATTGGGGGCACTCTCGACACGCCGAGCTTTCACGAGTTTCATCCCGAGTTCCCAGAGCTCAGCCACCTCGTGCAACCGGCGGGTCACCGCAGTACTCGACATGTCGACTGTACCTTGCTCAATCATCGAGTTCCCCCGTGCCATCGCCAAGGAGCGTCCGAATGTCCACACCATCCTGGTCACGACCAGCCAGCCGTTTCATGGACACGAGTCCGCCGCGGGAAACAACGTAGACAGTGTGTCCATCGATCTCATACGCCGCTTTGGAGCGCCACGCCTCCTCAAGCTCTGGGCTGACAACAAGCAGGTCGAGCGTCAGCAACTCCCCGCCATCAAGGATCTTGGAGACACGATGGACAGTGCGCGGGACACCCGCCTGCACGCCGAAGGTCATCGGCTGAGCCGTGAGAGTGTATCCCAATTCCCCCGCTAGATGCTTCACGTGATCAACCGCACTCTCTTCCACGAGCAAGTCGATATCTCTCGTGAAGCGCGGATGGCCGTGAGCAGCAAGGGCCATCCCGCCACAAAGGGCATAGGGGATGTCCACTTCACCCAGTGTATCCGTGATGGTCAGTAGTTCGGAAAGTAGCCTGAGCATATCCTAGGATAACCTATCTCCAGCACGTCGGCAAAGACGCGAACAGCGCCGCCTTGTTTACACCGTCTCGATTTCCGCGACCCGAACAACCAAGTTCGTTCCGTAGGGGTATCCGGTGAAATCGACCGTTGTGATCCCCGCATCAGCGTTCTGGGCAAACTGGAGGTCCTCGCCGTTGTCCATCCAGCGGACAGACGCGACAGGCTGACTCAGCCCGGTGGCGACGCGCGGCCCGGCTCCCCCGACGCTGACGGTCACCTGACCGTGCCCCGCGATGCGCAGATCATGCACAAACCAGTAGAGCTTGCCGTCTACTTCCAACACAAAGTCGCGCCCCTGACAGTTGATACCGGTGGGCTTGCCGTCATAGACAGGGCCGGCATGCTGCTGAGCCCAGCGTCCGGCAACAGCGAGTGTCGCAGCCTCGTACTCCGGGATCGCTCCCTCTGCCGTAGGCCCGACGTTGAGCAGATAGTTAGCCCCAACCTTCCGGCAGCCGGCCAGGTTCTCGATGACATTTGCAGGCGACTTGAACGAGAAATCGCCAGCGCCGATGCCCCAATGTGAGTTCATGGTCTGGCACATTTCGCCGGCGATGTACTTGGGATGCCCACGGCGATCCAGAGCTTTGGGCATGGACTGCTCAAAGGTGACGCTGTCCACATCGGGATGGCTGACGCTGCCTTCGTTGCCGATGCCGGTGTTGTTGATGATCATCGCTTCGGGCTGGAGCCTGCGAATCATGCCGTAGAGTCGATCGTGCTTCCAGTCCGCCGTGCGCCGAGACCAGTCCCCGTCGAACCACAGCCCGCCGATCGGGCCGTAGTGGGTGCAGAGCACTTCCACGGAGGCGTACAGATAGTCCAGGTAGTCGTTGAACGTGGCGTCATCACAGGTATGGGACTGCCAGCGCCAATCGAGGGTGGTGTGGTAGAAGAACGGCACGATCCCCTCGGCCCGACAGCCCTCGACGTAGTCTGCAATCAGATCCCGGCCGGCCGGCGAATGAGGGGCATCGAAGTCCGTGAGTCCACGTGTGTCGTAGAGGCTGAACCCATCGTGATGCCGCGTCGTGAGGGTGATGTACTTCATACCCGCATTCTTAGCTACACGCGCGATGGCTCGGCCATCAAAGTCAGCTGCCGTGAACGTATCTTGGAGCTTCGCATACTCATCTGCGGGAATCTGCTCCCGATTCATCACCCACTCGCCACGTCCCAGCTGCGAGTAGACACCCCAATGGATGAACATGCCGAACGCCATGTGCTCAAAGCGCTCAATCCTGGGTTCGGGAACGGGAATCGCCTGAGAATCTGCCATCGTGCTGGTCCTCTGGGGTTGATCGTGTTATCGTGAACTGCGGGCGCTTTCCTACAGCCATCCAGGCAGAGAGCGGCCTGCCCAGAAGCCACGTAAGGTAGTGGTCCGTATGGAACACGCCAGAAAGCTCGGGCACTGCATGCGAGTACGTGACGCGTGGCAAAGCTGGCACCCACCATGCTATGGCGATGTCGACAGACGAGTGCGCTGAGCCCAAAAAGCGCGTGCGGATGCTCTCTTCCCTTCTCGCTTTCTCGAAAAGGAGAAGAAGACCAGCCGCGGACGGCGCCAAGGCAGCGTGGCCATCGGGCAAAGGACGCAGATCTGGGAGATGTGACACATGAGGCAGGTTTGGAGGAAGGGTCTGCTGGTCTCGCTGGCAGCTGCTGTTCCAGCGGTGATGGCATGGGGAGAGACGGTTTCGGCAACAGTGGGTATGATACGCATTTCCACACAGACCGGTCCCACGGTCGCCATCGGCAGTCCGTTCGTTGATTCCACGGGAGCCTTCGAGTCAAGACTCGTCGCGGCTCAGCTGGCCTTAAGCAGCGCGCCGGGGGACAAGCTCAGTCTCTGGGTGGGAGCCCACTTCAATCCTTACAGCCTGTCCGACGGGGCTTGGCGTATCCACGGAACCGACACGGAGATTCCCGAAGAGCGTCTTACTGACGGCACTCCCGGCGGCTTCCTCCTGACCCGCCAGACAAACGATGGCGAGCCAGCAGTCATCTCGGGCGAACTGAGCGGAGCCGATGTCGTCTCGGTCGCCATCCCTCCCGGCACCTGGCGAATGTTCTCCCCTCCCTACGCCGCGGAACTGACGGCCGGCAGTTTGGCCGATGCTGGCGCAACCGAAGAAGACAGGCTGAAACTCTGGGACGCCGACTCGCAATCCTGGGACGAATTCGTGCTTGCCTCTGGAACGTGGACCGGTCCAGAAGGGGCTGCGCCAAGCCTCGCTCCAGGCACAGTGTTCCTCTTCCACAATGCATCGGGTCTGGATAAGACTCTAACATTTGGGCACCCCTCCAGATGATCACTGAGCTCCGCCATCGTCCTTCGCTGGTCGCCGTCACGGTCTGGCTGTCGGTGACGTGCCGTCTATCCGGTGCCGTGCTTTGGCTCAGCCTCGGTGCAGCGGATCAGCCGGCCCTAACACCGGATGGTCAGGTGTTGGAGTCCATGGCGGATGTGAGCGTCACGGTCCATCAACCGGAGGGAACGTTGCTGGGCACGGCGGATCTGAGTGGCCTGGACCGGGCCGGTCCAGGACACTTCATCGGGGTGATCCACGTGGGCCAGGTGGGGGCGCAGAGCGTTCGGCTTCGAGCACACAGCCCCGCCACGGAGATGCAGGCCGAACTGGGGGAGCAACAGGTATGGGAGGACGATTTCAGTCCCAGTGTGGACCCCGCCTACGTTGTCAGTGTCTCCGAGCTGGTCTGGTACTCCTCTTACACGATTGATCTCGGCATCACAGGCCACGGCTCCGTTTCAGGCCAGCTGGCTGAGTACGAGTTTGGCGCTGTGGCTTCCCTGACAGCCCTGCCTGAACCCGGGTGGGAGTTTATCGCGTGGACAAGCGATATCTTCGCGGGAGAGGAGACGAGCAACCCCCTGACCATGTCCGTGGATGCTGACGCCGCCGTGCTCGTCGTTTTCCGTCTGCAGGTAACCGATAGCTGGCTGCTCCTGCACTTCGGAACCACTGTCGTCAGTCTGGACGCGGACCCGGATGAGGATGGTTTCACCACGAGGGACGAGTATGAGAACGGGACCGATCCGTTAGCGGATGAGCAGGTACCATTCACGCTGTCTTTCAAGGAGGGATGGAACATGGTCTCCCTGCCCGTCCAGCCGCCCCCTGAAACGACGTTGACAGATCTGTTCGGCGCCTTCGCACCCCAGGGAGTCTGGACGTGGGACGCGTTCCGCGGAGCCTACGAGCAAAATGCCGTTCCACGGGCGGGCCGAGGGTATTGGGTCAGCGCCACGGCTGATGCTGACGATGTGGTTGTGTGGGGCCAACCGGTGGTCGATCCCGCACTCCGACTCTATAGCGGCTGGAACTGCGTCGGCCCGGCATCCGCTTTCCTGATCGCTCCAGGAACAGACGTCCTGGTCGGCTGGAGCTGGAATGCCACGCGGCAGACATACGCACGGCTCGGGGACCAAGAAGTGATGCTGCCGGGGATCGGCTACTGGCTCTACACCGCCTCTGATATGGTGCTCTCCCCAGCCGAGTAGCCCCTCCGTTCTCTTGCCCCTTCCCAACAAAAAGGGGCTCTGTCACACATCTTTTTGCCGGAACCACTAAACCTTTGCGTGGGAACACCCGTATAACTGGTAACGTCGGAACCCTATGAAACGGATTGGCGGATGACCGCGGGACGACACACCAGGAAATCAGGAAAGGGAATGAGATGAAAACGTTGACATGGATCGCCGCGATGACGTTGGTGGCCGCCGCGCCGCTCATGCAGGCACAGGGAACCGGCGGACAGGAGCCGGGAAGCAGCCGACAGTACCATGAACAGGTGAAAGAGCTCCGAGCGCAAGTGGATCAGATTCTGATGGAGGAGAACGCCGAGTTCAAGGCTCTGGTCGAGGACACGGACAAGACGTTCAGAGAACTCCGTGAAATTGCCGGACTCCGCCTGAAGCTCATCGAGGGCTCAGAAGCTGCACAGGCTGTCGTGGACGAGATCAAGGGCCTGCGTGAGCAGTTCGTTGCCGGCAACCCGGACCAGGCGCCGACGCCGCAAGAACGCCCCAGGCCCGAACTGACGGAAGAACAGAAGGCGGCCATCCAGCAGCAGCGCGAACAGTTCAAGGAGAAAGCCCAAGCTTTGGACGCCCTCCTCACCGCGGGAAGCGAGCGTTACGCCGAGCTTCTCGCTGATCCCGACAAGACCCGGGAAGAGGTCAGGGAAATGCTGCGACTACGGCGTGAACTGATTGCCGGTTCCGAAGAGGCACAAGCGTTGGCTGACGAACTCCAGGGCATGGTAGCGGAATTCCGCGAAGCCCACCCCTCGGTGGGCCAAGGTCACCGACCGAAGGGTGCCCCGAAACATGGTATAGCAAGGGTCAAGGCCGGCCTCGAAGCTGTGCAGGAACTGCGGACACAGATCGACGAGATCCTTGCGGTAGACTCGGCGGAGTTCGCTGCTCTCCTCGCCAAAGAAGACAAGACCGACGAAGAACTCGAGCAACTCCGCGACCTTCGCAAGGAACTGCTCGCGGCCAACGAGGAAGCACAGCAGCTCGCGGGAACGGCCGGGATTCTCAGAAATCGGCTCCGACGCCACCGGCGCCAAGCTGTGCGTCGTAGAAACCAGATCAGGCCGGGACTGGGAACCGATACCCAAGACCAGGAAGAAACCGACGCCGAGGCGGGGAACTAGCCCAACCAGCCCAACCAGGCCAGATAATCCGCCGGGCCCGTGCTACTCCCATCTCCTCCCCAGCACGGGCCCGGCATTCCCTTGCAGACGCGAATCCCGACGTAACGAGAACGCATGAGACGCCGAAACCAAACAATCCTGTCAGCCTTGATCTGCTGCTTGTCAGGCGTCGTATCCGCCCCGACAGGGGCTTCGACGATCTACGTCTCGCCCGGCGGGAGTGAGAGTCCTCCTTACGACACATTCGCCAAGGGCGTGCGGACGATTGGTGGCGCCATCGACATGGCGACCGATGGAGACCACGTCATCATCGACGCCGGGCAGTACGACGAGACAATCACTGTGAGTAAGTCCCTGACGATCGAGGGGCAAGGGATGGGAGCCACCGTCCTGAACGCGGGGGGAAGTGGTACGTGCCTGGTGCTGAGCAGCGCCGCCCAACTGCAGCTCTCGAACCTGACACTGCGGGGCGGTCAGGCTGAGTACGGCGGCGGCATCGATGCCAGAGAAGCAGGGGCAGTGCTTAACGGTGTGCGAATCACGGAGTGCTCAGCGGGACGTGGAGGCGGAATCTATGCGGAAGACGCGACTGTCACGCTGACGGACTGCATTATCAGCTACTGTGCTGCTCTGCCGACCCTCGGAACCTACGGAGGCAAGGGAGGCGGCGCGTATCTCGTCTATTCTCCGATAGCCGCTCGTTCCACATTCACAGGCTGCGCGTTTTACGGCAATGTGGCCAAGTATGGTGGCGCTATACGGCTGTGGCAGGGACGCCTGCTGGCTGAGCGCTGCCAGTTCTTCGACAACCGCGCCCAATACAGCGCGCTGCAGGCCACCGAAGTGAGTGACGTCGACATGGTCGATTGCCTCTACCACCACAACCAGTCTCTCTATGGAACAGCCCTCGAGATCGTCGATGACAGTCAGAGCGCGCTCTGTTACCTGACCGTAGCGAACAACAGCTCCCGCTTCGGTGCTGACGCGGTGTTCGTCGATACCTACAGCGATGTGGAGGTCTGGAACTGCGCCTTCCAACGGAACACCCCAGACAGCGCGATATTCACCCCCGGCACGCTGGTCGCCGGCAGCGTCTTCTCCACCGTTCCCGGCGGGACATCCGGGATCGTTGCCGAGAGCGACGCATTCGCAGTTGGTTCGGACGGCGCCTACTACACGGCGTGGGACGAGGCCAATCCAACCGTGTTCATCGGTGCCGGGAGCAGTGGGTGTCCTTACGCTGTGGACGACGCCACACGCAAGAGCTTTGTCTCTGGACCAGCCGACGCATCTCCGCCAAATGCGGGTTACGCATACCCGCTCGCGGCGGAAGGGAAGGTGCAGTTGAGCCCGGATGCGACCTGCCCTCTCACTGCCCGAGGCGTGCCCTACCTTGACTACACGGTCGAATCGGCGACCGACGCGGCCTTCACTCAGAACGCTGCGAAGACAAGGGTGGGCTTCCTTGCTCCGAGTCTCGCTGCGCTGCCGGACGTCGTCGTTCCGGAAACAGGCAACGCGTTCTTCCGCTTGCGGGGCACCGCGCCGACAGGCCGGCAGGCCGTGATCACAGCCCAGGACACAACCGGTGGCGTCCTGCCGGGAATCCCAGTCGACATCATGGCCGCAGAGACGTTCATGTGGGTCGGCACGGCCGTGACCCAAGCCGATGGAACCGCAACCGTGGCCAATCTCCCCCTCGGGGAATACACCGCCTTGGCCAACTGGAACGGGGCCACCTACCTCCCAACGTATCTCGGCGACACGACCGATCCCGACGGTGGAATGACGTTCGCCTTGAGCGCCTCGCAGGATGCCTTTGCAGGCACAATCACGCTCCAGCCCGGCGCTGCGGTGGCCGGACACGTGACGGGGGGGGGCATGGCGCTTGCGGAAGCGCGCGTCTCAGCCTACAACGCCGACGGAGTCGTCGTCAGCTCGACTCTCAGCGAAGCCGACGGGACGTACAGCATCAGCGGGTTGCCGGCGGGAAGTTACCGAGTAAGCGCCGCCAAAAGCCCCGAGTACGCCACGGTCTACTGGCCGAGCGCTACATCCATCGATGCAGGACAGGCCATCTCCCTAACCGGAACCGAACGGAAAACCGCCGATTTCAGCTTGAGTCCATTGCCGGTGATCACGGGCCATGTCACAGCCCCCGCGGATACGGATCTCTTCGGGATTGTCGTCGTGCTCTACGAGGCTGCCGACTACACCGAGGCCACCTACACCTTTGCTGAAGCAGATGGTTCCTTCAGTATGCATGCAGAGCTCGGTGCCTACGTGCTAAGTGCCGGGGAGGGCAGTGCTCTGGTCGTCGCGTTCTCAGACGAAATCCAGCTGGGGACGGGGGGCGTCGACGGCGTGAATCTGGCACTCGTCCTCGGCGCAACCATCTCCGGGTACGTACTCGATGAACAGCAAATGCCCCTTGCGGGTATCTACGTCGATTTCTACGTCGGCGATGGGACCGGCGGATTAACCTGGGTCAACACAGCTGTGACCGATGACGGCGGTGCCTACGCCTCCCCCGTCTTGCCGCCCGGCACCTACTACGCTCAAGCGTACGGCGAACCGGTTTACGACAGTCCGTGGTACCTGGACGCTCAGTATGCGGAGTACGCGGAAGCTATTCCGCTGGATGTGTCCCGCGACTTGGCAGGCGTCAGCTTCGGCCTCACACCCAAATAGGGCGGTGTTGACCGCCATGGAGAACGGTGGATCGTGTCCTCTGACCTGGACATTGCGAGAGAACGGGAACTCATCCGCCGGATACAGGCGGGGGACGACACCGCGTTCGATGAGATCGCCGAGAATACCAAGCGCGCGGCCTACGCCGTGGCCTTCCGCTGGACCCGCGACCAACACCTGGCCTTTGACACGGTTCAGGAGGCCTACATCAAGCTCTACGGCGCGATCCCCAGCTGGCGCCGATCGTCTCGGATCCAAACATGGCTCTACCGGGTGGTCACCAATGCCTGCATCGACCTGCACCGGAAACGCCGTCGCGAGGTGACCGTGTCGAGCGGCACGAGCCACGCCGGCGAATGGCATGAATGCCTGCTTGACAGCGAACCGTCTGCCTCTGAAAAAGTGGAGCTGTCTGACACGCTTGCGGCACTTCAGGGTTGCCTCGAATCCTTGCCGACACGGATGCGACAGGCCATCCACCTGCGCTACCTCTGCGGACTCTCCCTCCGCGAGGTGTCCGATGTGCAGGACTGCTCGATCGGGACTATCAAGGCCACGCTTTTCCAGGCGCTCCGACGCCTGCGCACACAGATGATCAAGCTTGAGGAGTGTCCATCATGAAGACTCGCCCAAAGGACCAGCGGAACGAAAGCCCCACCACTCCCGACGACGCCTCCGATGTGCCTCCTCCAGAGCTCAGGCCTCTGCTTGTCGGAGACGATGAAATCATCTACCCGGACACCCCCGAATGGCAGAACATCGGCGCAACGGCACGCTTGAAGTTCAACCTGCGTCAGGAATCCTCGCGCTCGTTTCACATTGTCAGGTATTTGGCCGCGGCCGCAGCCGTTCTCGTCATCGCCTCGGTTGCCGCGCTCCGCCTGCGGTCGCCCGGCAACGCCTTGAGCCCGGAACTGGCGGGAACAGGACATTCAGCCACGCAACCGGGCACTGCCATCCTCGCGGACACGGGCACGGCGGCGGACGGAACTTCCATCGAAGAGGCCCTTTCCGATATTCACGCCCTCGCCAGCCAGTTCGAACTGGATTACGTTGCCCTTGAGCTGGTTCGCTCAGGCACACTACGCCAGGACGAGACGCACTACGTCCACCAGATTCTGGAGAGCTATGAGATCGATGCTGCTGAGGTCTTCCTCGCATCAAGAGCCGTCCTCTGATTCCCTCGGATGGCGACTATGCCGTCGTCTGTCCCGGCGCTCCCGTTGGTCCATCGTCCCCAGCCATGGCTGGGCCTGTGTGCTTGTGGCCGCCACAATCACGATCTCGCCACAGGGCCTCACGGCCCCCCCTGCATCGAATCCGTTGTGGGCCGACATCAACGCTTCCATCGCGATGGCCGACTACGACCTGGCACTTGCCTTGTTGGCCGAGCTGGCTGCGGACAGCAAACAGCGGGGCCCAGCCTTGACCAAGGCGGCAGAGGTCTATATCCAGAAAGGCAACGAAGCGGAAGCAACCGAGCTGCTCAAGCAAGCTGCAGTCTTGCCCGGAGGCGCGGACGCGGCCAACACACTCGCCAGGCTACTCTATAGAAAACGTGCCTACGCCGACATCGTCCTTCTGGCACAGACGCAATTCGCGACGCTGTGGGAAGAGGATGTACTGCTGTTGATCCGCAACGCACGACTCATCGAGGGTGAGGACCTTGGCAGCCTGCCGACCGACGCCCTGGCGAAGGGACAAGCCGACACCATCTCGATTGCCTATGCCGGCAACGTGTACGTCTCGGAATACGCGCCCTACTCTGATGACACCAGCATCACGGATGCCGAGCTGCACTCAGACCTCTCCATTCGGCTAACATATCCATGGCGAGACAGCCTCGATCTTGTCGGACGACTGGTCCTTGAGGACGACCAATCGATGTCATCACCGGAGTCCTTTCACGCTTACCAGACACAGTCCTACGGGCTCCATGGCGGCTTCCGCAGCGAGATGCCTGGAGACGGCACACTGCGTTGCGAGTTCGGCATGACACTGATTGACAAGAAACACGCCGCGGACGCCGACATCGGGGGACAGGAGACGGAATGGACCTACGCGACGTCCTGGACCCAGCCGTTCCGGGAGGCAGACATCAGCCTGGGGGCTTACCGAAGCCTGTTCGGCTCGCCCACCCGGGACAACTACACCACGGAAAAGACGGACGCCGCGTTCGTACGGGCCGCCCTGTGCCCACACGAACAGTGGGAGTTCAGCGGCAGATACACGGACATCCATTACACTGGGCGCCTGGAGGATTTCGGTCTGTTGTCCGGCACGGTCCGCTACTCGCCAGTCTCATTTCCGTCCCTGGCACTGAGCTGCGGTGCCGAGCGCGAGCTGCGCGACGACGACGAGAACACGCTGTTCCTGAACGTCGACGGCGTTCTGCAGCTCCCTGGAACGAACGTGCTCCTGGCTTCGACTGGATTGTACGCCAACGTGACTACCCGTGAACGCGATGTCCTCTTGGAGCTGATCCTGACCAAACGCGCCGGTGGCAGACGCTGGGCGTTGGGCCTGTCAGGCAGACACGAGATCAACGTGAACGACCGACGCTCCCTCCAAATCTTCATCCGCGTGCAGTAGCGCTCGAAGGGGGGCGCCGGTGTAGGAGAAACAGACGCAATGCCCAACTACAGCGACATCATTGATCTTGTCCGGACACCCCAGCGTCCCCGGGTGCTGCCCGCAATCTGGGATTTCTTCCCATGTCACGCAGCCGCAGTCGGCGGCGTCCCCAACTTCACCCGGTACTACTTTGACGTCGATGAGAAACTCCGAATCCAGAGGACGTTCAAATCGCTGATCCCCGAAGCCGTGATCCTCCCCGGCGTATTTCCCGATCTGGGTGTTGTAGTGACGGCCTCCGCGTTCGGGGGCAGCATCCGCTGGTTTGATCAGGGAGCCCCGTTCATTGGTGAGACGATTCGCTCTCCGGAGGATATCGATTCCCTGTCTCTGCCGGAGCCAGGCCTGGCCGGTCTGACACCGCTCTGGTTAGTTCAGCGGGACATCCTGCGGCGCAAGCTGGAAGCGCAGGGCATTGAACTGGAACGCTGGGCCATGTCCATGGGACCAGCCGAGATCGCCGGCCTGCTCATGGGGTATGACAAGCTCTACTACGCGTTCTACGACGAGCCGGAACGCCTGGCTCGACTCATGGATCTGGTGACCGACTTCATTATTGCCTGGCTTGAAGTCCAGAGCGAAGCAATGGATGGCGCCCACCTCCTCTGCATCGCCGATCACATGTTCAGCCAGGTCCCCCCGGAACTCTCCCGGCAATTCACGCTTCCGTGTCTCCAGCGCATCTTCACCGCGTTCCCCAATGCGCTCAAACTGTACCACAACGAGGGGCACCACGCCGATGAGCACGTCTCGATGGTCCTGGACTTCGGGGCCGATATCTGGCACTTCGGCAGTGACGTGCACCAACTGGACGAACTCCTGCCCCGACTGGACAATCGCGTCGTCCTGTTCGGTGGCCTTAATCCCCACGGCGTCATGCGACACGGCACTCCTGACGACGTCCGCAAGGCCACCAGCAAGGCTCTGGAGGTAGCGTGCGGACACCGCATGCTCTTCTCCACCGGAACGGGGACTACCCCCGAAGCAACCCTTGCGAACCAGCGAGCCATGGTCGAGACAGTCCTCGAGCGGGATGGCTGAGTTCCAGCGGCCATGCCCCTGTTTCTTGTACGGCGAGCGGCCCTTCTTTCCAGCAGGGCAAGCCCTCCGATCGCCAAGAGAAGATGCCGGCCGGGGGGCCGTACGGCGTACCGGAAGCAGATGACACCTCCTCTTCTCTTGTACGGTGGCAAGCCCTTCAGCCGCCAAACTGTCCCCGTCGAATCTTGACTTCGGCGGCTGCCGTCCTAGCTTTCCCAAACCCCTTCTCCTGAGAAACAGCCCGGGACCGCACACTATGGATGAAGATCGCACATCAGTCTGGTTCTGGCTCCTTCCCATTCTGCTCTTGGGGGTCGCCTACGGCGTGTACCATGCCTATTCCCGGCGCGAACGCGTGACCGAGGTGGAGGAGATTCCCCCCCTGCAATCTGCGGAACTCCCCCTCCCTGGGCCCGTGCCTCCGAGACCAAGCCCGTCGCCGGACGTTGTCAGCAAGGAACCACCTGCACCACCAGCACCGGCAGAGCCAGACATTCTGGATGCCCGGGACATCCGCGGCGCCGAAGCCCTCGTCCGCACAACTCTCACCGCCCTGGTATCAGGTGATGGACTGACCGAGTGGCTGGCAGGCGAGGAACTGGTGCGGCGCTTCGTGACCGCAGTAGACAACGTTGCCGCGGGCCGCAGTCCGAGAGCCCAGGTTCTGCATACCCCGATGGCTGGAAAGTTCGACGTCGTGCTCTCGGGGCAGAGCCTCGCGATCGCGCCAGAGTCGTTTCTGAGATACAGCCCCGTGGCCTCTCTGTTCTGTTCGTTCCCCACCGCCCCCGCTCTCGCTCTCTACAGACGTCTCAGCCCGGTCCTCCAGCGAAGCTATGAGCACATTGGTCACCCGAACGAAGCCTTCGATGATGCCGTGATCCAGGCGGGCCTCGTTCTCATGGCCACACCGGTTCCAGAGGAGCCGATTATCGTGACCGAGAGAACACACAACTACGCGTACACCGATCCTGCCCTTGAAGCCCTGAATGACGCCCAGAAGCACCTCTTGCGGATGGGCCCCGCCAACGTCCAGCGAGTGCAGGCAAAAATCCGGGGCGTGCTGCTCGCCCTGGGCGTGTCCGAACCGAACCTGCCCTGAGGACTACCGGAGAGCGTCCATGGACCGACCGAACATTGTCCTGATCATTGCGGACCAGATGCGCGGCGACTGCCTCAGCTGCGACGGCCATCCGCTGGTAGAGACACCAGCCCTCGATGAGCTGGCAGGCGACGGCACCCATTTCCGCCATGCATACACCGCGTGTCCATCCTGCATCCCCGCCCGGGCGACCCTCATGACGGGGATGAACCAGTGGCACACCGGCATCTTGGGAATGGGCCGGGGCCAGGGCGCCATGCCGTGTGACTACCCCCATACACTGGCAGGGGAGCTCACCAGGCATGGCTATCGCACGCATTTGGTCGGGAAAGGACATTTCAACCCGCAGCGTGCCATGATGGGTTTCCAGAGTCATGAACTGGATGAGTCGGGACGCGTCGGGACGCCCGATTTCACCAGCGACTACCGCATCTGGTTCAAAGAGCAGGTCGGCAGCAAGCCGGTCACGCCCGATGACCACGGTGTCGCCTTCAACTCATGGATGTCGCGCCCCTGGCACCTCGAGGAGTATCTGCACCCGACATCCTGGACCATGACCCGGGCCCTTCACTTCCTCGCGAATCGCGACCAGTCTCAGCCGTTCTTTCTCAACATCTCCTTCGCTCGCCCGCACTCGCCGTACGTGCCCCCACAGCCCTACTTCGACATGTACATCGACGAGGAAACACCCCAGCCGCACTTGGGGACTTGGTCCGCAATGCACGATGAACCGTCCGACGCGGTCAAGACCAACGCCTGGCGAGGGCGCCGCACGGACCGGCAGATCCACCGGGCCCGGGCGGGGTACTACGGCGATATCACATTCATCGACACCCAGATCGGGCGACTTGTGAACTACATGAGTCGCACGATGCGTGCGGACTTCGCAAACACCCTCTTCGTCTTTGTCGCGGACCACGGCGACATGCTGGGCGATCACAACATGTGGCGCAAGACGTACGCCTACGAAGGCAGCGCCCGAATCCCTTTTATCGTGCGCCCGCCCATGACGTCGCAATTCCGGGCCGCGCGTCACAGCGCCGATGAACCGGTGGAGCTTCAGGATGTCATGCCCACCATCCTCGACGTTGCCGGAATCCCGTCCCCGAAGGGCACGGATGGGCGAAGCCTACTGCCGCTGACCCAGGCTCCAGGAAGCGATTGGCGCAGCTACGTCCACGGGGAGCACTCTACCTGCTACTCCACCGAACAGGAGATGCAGTATGTGACCGACGGACGCCGGAAGTTCGTTTGGCTGCCGAAAATCGGTGTTGAGCAGTTCTTCGACCTGGAAGAAGATCCGGGCGAGACGAACGATCTGGTTGCCGCAGGGATACGAGAAGCCGAGGTCGATGAATGGCGCCAGAACCTGGTGACGACATTGGCGGAGCGCGATGCAGGCTGGGTGGTTGACGGCAAGCTGGCCTGCCCTGACGACAAATGGCCCCTGGTCTCACCATGGAAGACCGTTCACTACCAAGACTAGAAAACAGCTCAGACAACGAGGAAATTCATGAGCAAACTACGGCTCGGAATCATTGGGACCGGCGGACGAGGAGTCGGGTCGTTTGGCCAGGCCTTCACCACGACCTTCGCGGATCGTGTAGACATCGTGGGGTTGGCTGACACCAACACCATCCGGGCGGGAAACGCCGCGAAGTTCCTCGGGATCTCGCCCGAAATCCATGACAACGCCGGTGATCTCGCCTCGCGATCAGACGTCGAGGCCATTGTCGTCACCTCGCCCGACTGCTTCCACGAGGAGCACGCCCTGCTCGCACTGCAGAACAACAAGCATGTCTTCATCGACAAGCCCCTTGCAACCACGGTCGATGGCTGCCTGAACGTCATCGAGGCCTCCCGACGGGCGGGTACAGTGCTCTACATGGGCTTCAACCTGCGCCATCAGGTCGTGGTCCGACGTCTGCGCGACATGGCCCGTGAGGGCCTCTTCGGCGATCTGTTCCAGTTGCAGGCAATCGAGCACTACAACGGTGGGCGCACCTATCATTCGCGTTGGAACCGCCTCAAGGAATTCACCGGTGGACTCTTCATCCACAAGGGATCCCATGATTTCGATGTGCTCAACTACATCATGGGTGACGTCCGGCCAGCCCGAGTGTCCTGTTTTGGCAGTGTCTCAACGCTGAAACCTGAAGGACTGCCCTTCGAGCCCGATCCGGGGATTGAACCGGGGCCTAACTGCACAGTCTGCCCATACAACACGCGTTGCCGCGATGCCTATGCCGTGAACGCATCCCCAGGGTCGATTTCGGATTGCCTCTTCAACGAAGAAACAGCCCAGATCGACGGCTATTACAAGAACCTCTGCATGTACATGTCTGAGAAAGACACGCATGATCAGGGAGTGGCGATCATCGAGTACGACAACGGCGCCACCGCAACGCACACCGAGTGCTTTGTTACCCCGATCAGCAACCGGCAGTACTTCCTGGAAGGCACCAAAGGACACGGCGAAGGCGACCTGCATGCGAACCAGATCACGTTCGAGCCGCGCTGGTCAAAGGAGAAGATCGACTACCAACTCGATCCGGGAACCGGAAGCCATGGAGGCGCTGACCCGGTCATGCAGCAGAACTTCCTGGACTGCATCGCGGCAGGGGACCGTCCCACGGCCAACGCCATCGACGGCACCTGGAGCGTAGCCGTCGCCGTCGCCGCAGAACTAAGTCGAGCCGAGAGGCGCATGGTCGAGATCAGTGAACTGATGGACCCCGGAAGTGATCTCCTGAAGTGAGCAAGTACGAAGGAATCTGATCCATGCGCCTCTCAGGCAAGCAAGCTCTCGTAACCGGTGCAAGTCGAGGAATCGGACGGGCGATCGCCCGGACCTTCGCCCGGGAAGGTGCGGACGTTGCCGTGACCGCACGATCCCTTGAGTCGCTGAGCGATGTCGTGAACGACATTGAAGCCTTCGGTCGGAAGGCGCTCCCTCTGGTCTGGGATGTCAGCGACCCGGCAGCGTCATGTGAGCAGTTGAGAGTACTCCTCGAAGCCGTTGGTCGTCTCGACGCCCTGGTGAATAACGCCGGTGTCGTCCGCCTGCCTGAGGACTTCCCCGATCCCACTCAAGAAGCCCTTTGGGACTACACGATGGATATCAACCTCAAGGGGCTGTTCTTCCTCTCCCAGGCTGTTGCCGAAGCGATGAAGGACGAGGGTGGCGGGGTGATCATCAACCTGTCCTCGGATGCCGGCATGCGCGGTGCCGCGAGCCCATACGGCATCTCGAAATGGGGGGTCATCGGATACACACAAGGGCTGGCCAAGCAGATGGCCCAGCATGGGGTTCGGGTCAACGGCATCGCTCCCGGCCCTGTGGCAACCGGAATGATGCGTTGCGAGGATGGCGAACCCAAAGACTCCGCGCCTCATCCTCTGGGGCGTTTTGCCCTGCCGGAAGAGGTGGCAGACGTGGCTCTTTTCCTAGCGTCAGATGACTCTCGGGCGGTCTTCGGCCATACCATCGTCGTGAACACAGCCAACGACTGAGGCAGGTAAGAGGCCCTGCGTGGTAGGCGACACATGGCCTGTGTCGCCTACTTCTGTTTCGCCGAAGGTGTCACGCTTGTTTCCTCCGCGTAGGGACGTCTGAGGCTCGACCGCCTCCGTATGCGGCCTGCTTCAGGGAGCGGGGGGGGCCTGGGCAATGCTATTGACTTCCTCTGCCCCCCGTGTCTGGCCGAAGAGTCGCCGGGTGGCACCGCCTCCCACATTGTGCGCTTCTCGAGAGTGGGAGGGGCCGTTTCGACGCGTCCCACGGCTGTGGGACTTGCTCAAGGCCCTGAGCCTGGTCGAAGGGCTGCCATGCCGCGACCGTCCCCAGAGGAAGTTAATAGCATTGGGGGCCTGGGGACAAAGACGAACGCCGCTCCTGCACGAGACAGGAACGGCGTTCAGCAGCAGTACTCAGAACCGACAGGAAATCAGAGGCTCAGGTCGATATCGACCCAGGCTCCGCCCTGCTGGTTGCTCTTGATGGCAGCGTCCATGAAGGCCACGATCTCAAGCGTCACCATTGGGTCGATGGGCGTGTTCCCAGTGGTGAACATGTCCACGATGACCTTGCAGAGCTCGCGGTAGATATACTTGGTCGAGATGCCGGACTGTTTCACCGCCTTCTCGCCCCAAACGGTGTAACCGTAGGAGTGGGCGCCGGCGCGGGTGGCGCGCAACACACCAATCCGTCCTTCATCCCACATGCCGGTGACCACTTCACCCTCCGCAGCGTAGGCGCAGGACAACTTCTGGCAGCCACCGCCCATCAGCGTGTAGAGAATCTCCACGCCGTGGATCCCGTAGTTGAACAGCCCCGGGTTGATGGGATGCTCACTCCCGGGCGAGTAGGCGTTGGCGCCCATGATCTTACCCACGGTCTCGTCGCTGAGAATGTCCTGGACCTCAGGGCAGAACCGAAGCGATGAAGAGGAAAACGTCGGGACGTTGTTCGCCTTCGCCAAGCGCATGATCTCTTTAGCATTGTCGAGGCTGACTTCGAACGGTTTGTCGATGTAGCATGGAATGCCGGCCTCGATGAAAGGCTTGGCCCGTTCCAGGTGCACCGTGCCATCGTTCGACTCGATGCAGACCGCGTCGACCTTGCCGATGAGGTCCGTGAGGTTGTCGACGATCTCAACCCCGAGTCCCCTCAGTTCTTCCGTGTACTCCGGGACGCGCTCCGGGGAGTGCCGCGAAGTGCCGGGGAAGCCCGCGACCACCTTCGCCCCATCGACCCACTGCTCTTCGTCAATGTCAACGTGGTTCATCCGCTTCGTGAACTGCGCAACATGCGACGTATCGAAATCTACGATACCGACCTTGATCATCTCTGCCTTCTCCTTGCGTTGTTGTGACGATCGCGGTGTAAGAAAGACGCCCTATGATACCGAACAGCATTCCCATTGCAAGCACCACGGAGAGAGAAACCGTTGCATCCGCCTGTGCCCTCACATTTGCCCTGCCCGCCCCCTCAAAGCCCGACGAGCCAATTTGTGGCGATTCCCACGCGTCTGCTTATAGTGATGGATGACCGGAGATCGGTCGTCTGACGACCGTCGCCGGTTGCTTTGTCTTCGGGTGTTCATGCCAGTGAGTGAACGGTCACTTTCCGGCAGCCCCAACGTCTCGACCTGATAACAGGACAGCGCCATGCTGAATGACAGCGCATGCCCCACGCCGGAGCTCACCGAGTGCTTCCGGAAGATGCTGCTTATACGCTACTTCGAGGAAGCGTTGAGCGACCTCTTCTCCCGCAACATGGTTGGCGGAACATCACACTTCTGCATCGGGCAGGAAGCCTGTGCCGTCGGGGTCGTGTCAGCAGGCCAACCAGATGACGTGATCGTCTCCAACCACCGCGGCCACGGCCATCTGCTGGCGCGTGGATTGGATCCGATGCGCGTGATGGCCGAGCTCCTTGGCCGAAAGACCGGTTACTGCGGTGGCCGTGGAGGATCGCAGCACATGTGCGCGATGGATCTGGCGTTCCTCGGCACGAATGGAATCACCGGCGGGGGAATCCCCATCGCCACGGGAGCGGCTTTCGCACTCAAGTATCAGGAACGTCCCCAAATCGTCATTGCGTTTTTCGGCGACGGGGCCAGCAACCAGGGCACCTTCCACGAATCGCTGAATATGGCCAGCCTCTGGAAACTGCCTGTGCTGTACGTCTGCGAGAACAACCTCTACGGCATGAGTATCTCAGTGAGCAGTTCGGTGGCCTCCGGCACGGTTGCCGCCCGGGCTCCCGCATACAATATGCCGGCCAGCAGCTGCGACGGCATGGACATCCTGGCCGTGAGAGACCATGCTGCTCCGCTCATCGAGCACGTCCGCTCGGGGGCAGGCCCGGCACTGCTTGAGTTGCACACCTACCGCTACTGCGGCCACTCGAAGAATGACGCCCGGCTCTACCGGACTCGCGAGGAAGAAGCCGAGTGGCACAGCCGTGATTGTCTGGATCAGGCGGCGAACCTCCTCCGCGAACGCGGCATCTCGCAGGCCGAGATCGACGCAATCAAACAGGCTGTGAACGTTGACATTGAACGAATCGTCGACGAGGCCTCACAACAACCTTACGGCGATCAAGACCACGCTTTGGGAGGCGTTTATGCCTGACCGAGACGCTGCCGACCCTATCTACTTCTCGAAAGCGGTCAACGAAGCGCTGGATGAGGAACTCGCCCGCGACGCAAGCGTCGTGCTCATGGGCGAAGACATCGGCGTCTACGGTGGAGCCTTTGGAGTCACGCGCGGCCTCTATGAGAAGTATGGGCCGAAACGACTGCAGGAAACACCAATCTCCGAAAACAGTTTCGTAGGGGTCGCCGTCGGGGCCGCTATGATGGGACTCAAACCCGTCGTCGAGATCATGTTCATGGACTTCATTGCCCTGGCCCTGGACCAGATCCTGAACTCTGCCGGTAAGCTCCACTACATGTACAACGGGCAGGTAAGTGTGCCGATGGTGGTCAGGACACCGGGGGGAGCAAAGGGCGGCTATGGCCCGAGCCACTCACAGATGCTCAGCAGTCTCTTTGTGGGAATCCCCGGGATCAAGGTCGTGGCGCCCTCCACGGCAGCGGCGGTCAAGGGACTGCTCAAGAGCGCGATCCGGGACCCGAACCCCGTTGTGTTCATCGAGAACAAGCGGCTTTACGCCCAGCGCGGCGACGTTCCCACAGGTGAGTACTGCCTACCGCTGGACAAGGCCATCGTCAGTGCCAAGGGCCAGGATGTTACCCTCTTTGCCTATTCGGCCATGGTCCCCATTTGCCTGGCCGTGAAGGACTCGTTCGCAGCTGCAGGAGTGAGCATTGAGGTCGTCGACTTGGTGAGCCTGCAGCCGCTGGACCGCGCAACCATCGCGGAATCGGTGGGCCGAACGGGCCGGGCCGTATGCGTAGAGGAAGCGTGTGTTACCGGCGGAGTAGGGGCGGAAGTGGCCGCCATCATCGCGGAAGAATGTATGGACTGCCTTGAAGCCCCCGTTCTGCGCGTAGGGGCTAAAGACGTCCCCATAGCTGCCTCCCCCGAACTCGAGAAGTTCGTGCTGCCCAGCGCCAACGACATTGTCCGAGCCGTCCGACGCACGCTTGAGTGGTAGGCTGTTCGCCGAGTCTGTCCGCGCTGCCCTCAGAGCCGCAACTCCCGGGCGGGAACACGGGTAGGGGATGCCCGGTGTGCCGCGAGCCCCCAGGCCCAGCCTCGGTTGATTCCGGCCCCAGTGAGGCTAAACTGTCCTCATCATGCCGAGGCACGTGTTGGTCGCGGCCAATCGGAGGACCAGGACCGGTGCTGCCATTCTCCAAAATCGCCGTTCTTGGCGGCCGAGGAATGCTCGGAACTGAACTGTGCTGCCAATTGGCCGCCAGAGGGGTGACCGTCACCGCCTACGATCTGCCGGAGTTCGACATCTGCAACGAGTCTCAACTCGCAGATGCGGTGGGTGATGCCGACGCGGTGGTCAACTGTGCAGCCTACACCAACGTGGACGGAGCCGAAGCACAGCCAAATGTGGCCGAAGCCGTCAATGCAGGAGCCATGACGGCCCTGGGAGAGCTCGCGGCCAGGGCCCACACGCATGTCATCCATGTCAGCACGGACTTCGTCTTCAACGGCGCCTCGGATCGCCCCTACAACGAAGACGATGATCCCTCACCTTTGAGCGTCTACGGAAAAACGAAACTGCGAGGCGAACGCGCCGTACTGGGAGCCGATTGCCCCGCTGCTGTCGTTCGTGTGCAGTGGACATTCGGCCAGGCCGGCAACAACTTCATCACCAAGTTCCTCGAACGCGTTGCCGGAGGAGGCGACCTGCTGATGGTCGACGACCAGCATGGTGCCCCGACGTGGACGCACGACGTTTCCCACGCCCTGATCGAGCTCCTCGAACAGCAGACGACCGGGCTCTACCATTTCGCAGCATCAGGATACACGACGCGGTACAGCGTTGCCGAGCACATCCTCGACGTATTGGGACTGAAGCGAAACCTGGCTCCCTGTCGAACGGCGGACTTCCCGGCCGCAGCGGAGCGCCCCCTGAATTCCCGTTTCGACTGCACAAAGATCGACAGTATCCTGACTCGGCCACGACCGGCCTGGAAAGACTCGCTGACGACATTCCTCGAAGAACTCAAAGACAACGGTCGAATCCCGGCACCGACCTGAAGATTGTGAGACGCGGCGACCGCCTCAGAACAGGCGGCGACCCCGAAGCCTGAGGGTACACACTATGGACTGCAAATCACTGCTCGTGACAGGTGGCGCCGGATTCATCGGCTGCAATTTCGTCCGGCTGCTTCTTGAGACGGAACCGGACGTGCAGATCATCAACCTGGATGCGCTGACCTACGCCGGGAACCTGGCCAGTCTGGGGGACTGCCTGGACTCGCCCCGGCATCACTTTGTCAAAGGGAGCATCACAAACCCCGAACTCGTGGGCTTCATCCTGCGCGAGTACGCCGTCGACGGCATCATCAACTTCGCGGCCGAGAGCCACGTTGATCGCTCAATCACAGGCCCGCAAGTGTTCGTTGAAACCAACGTCGGTGGGACACTCAACCTGTTGCACGAAGGGCGCGGCGCGGGCATCAAGCGTTTCCTGCAGGTGTCCACAGATGAGGTCTACGGCTCTCTGGGCCCCGAGGGGGCGTTCTCAGAAACGACCGCGCTCTCACCCAACTCACCGTACAGCGCCAGCAAGACAAGCGCAGACCATCTCGTCCACGCGTTCCATCACACCTATGGCATGGACACGGTGATAACCCGCTGCTCCAACAACTATGGCCCCCTTCAGTTCCCCGAGAAACTGATCCCCCTGATGATCATGAACGCTACCCAGGACAAGTCGCTGCCAATCTATGGGGACGGGCTCAACGTCCGTGACTGGCTCTACGTCGGTGATCACTGCGCCGCGATCTGGCGGGCTTTCCAGGCTGGGAAGAGCGGAGAGGTCTACAATGTCGGCGGCAACAACGAGCTGGCCAATATCGAGCTGGTCAAGACGATTCTCCGGCACCTGGGCAAGCCCGAGTCGCTCATGACCTTCGTCAAAGATCGCCCCGGACACGACCGGCGTTACGCGATCGATGCAAGCAAGATTGAACGCGACCTGGGCTGGCGCCCACAGGTGGACTTTGATACCGGAATCACGCAGACAATCCAGTGGTACCTGACCAATCAGGAATGGCTCGATCAGGTTGTCTCGGGCGAGTATCAGACCTACTATGAGGCGATGTACGGTCGGCGCGGCGCAGTGTGACAAGTGAGCGGTCGCCTCTGCCGAAGGTCCGGCCGTCATACCCGAGTGTGTAACGTCAGCCAAAGCGCATGGAGGAGCAGGTTCTCCGCAACCGGCCTGGCCGCATACGGAGATGCGGCGCCTCCAACGGTGTGTTTCGTGCTCATATCGGTGAAGTTACACACGAATGTCGTGAGCGCGACGAGACCGTCGTGACGCTAAACAACCTGAGTGATTGCCACTAATGCACCTTGTACCCACCAAATTCGACCAGGCGTTCATCATCGAACCACGCGTTTTTGAGGATCCGCGAGGGTTCTTCTTCGAAAGCTACAACGAAGCCGCGTTTACCGACGCTGGAATTGACGCCGTCTTCGTCCAAGACAACCACTCGAAGTCCTGCGCGGGAACGGTTCGAGGAATGCACTTCCAGGCTCCCCCCCGAGCGCAGGACAAACTTGTCCGTGCCATTGTTGGTCGCGTGTTTGATGTCATCGTTGATCTCCGCCACGGCTCACCCACCTATGGGCAATGGGAAGGGCATGAGCTCTCAGCGGACAACCGTCGGATGCTCTTTGTCCCAAAGGGATTCGGGCACGGCTTCTGTGCCCTGAGCACAACGGCCGAGATCCTCTACAAATGCAGCGACTTCTACGCCCCGGAAACCGCTGGCGGTTTTGCCTGGAACGATCCGGATGTGGGGATCGACTGGCCGGTCGACAGCCCGGTGTTGTCAGCGCAGGACCAGCAGCATGGCCCTCTGGCAGAACTGCCCGTTATGTTCCAATACCAATCCTGAATTGACCGAGGGTTCCCGCATGATTCGACGAGCAAGCACCTACGATTCCGAAACACGGACAGAAATGCGTGGCGGAAACGGCGACGTTGTCATCGAGCACTTCTGGAAGAAAGACGAGCTCAAGGGGAAGACCCGGCTCTGCGCCAAGCTGACCCTCGCCCCCGGAGCCAGTATCGGGCTGCACGACCACGTCGATGAGGAGGAGATCTTCATTGTGCTCCGCGGACAGGCGAAGATCCAGGATGGTGCGGAGACCGCAGTCGTCAACGTCGGAGACACGATCCTGACCGGGGACGGCAGCGGACACGCAGTCGAATCCGTCGGCACAGACCCCCTCGAGATGGTTGCCCTCATCGTTCAGTACTAGTGGCGGCGTACAGGAGTGATTGTGGCCGAAAGCTCAGCTCACCCATCCCGAAGACAAGGGGAGCCTCGCCCGCTTGGGAAAGGACGTTGGCTGCGGCTCGAGGAAGTCGACTACACCGGCCACGACGGGCAGCTCAGGATGTGGGAGTCTGTCGCCCGTGAGGGCACGGTCGGAGCTGTCGTGATGGTGGCTGTCCTGAAACCGTCCGGACGGCTCGTCCTGAGCCGGCAGTACCGCCCTCCCGTCGATCAGGTCGTCCTGGAATTCCCGGCCGGGTTGGTGGACGCGGGGGAGACACCGGAACAGACGGCCATGCGCGAACTCCGCGAAGAGACGGGATTCTCCGGCGACGTCACCCAGGTCCTTCCCCTTTCCTACAGCTCGGCCGGAATGAGCAACGAGGCGGTCTGGCTCGTCACTCTCGATATCGACGAAGACCTCCCGGCCAACCGTACCCCCGAGCCTCAGCCTGAAGATGGAGAGGATATTGAAGTCGTTCTCCTCCCCCTCGAAGAGCTTGCCTCCTGCCTGCAGACTCCGGAAGGAGGCGGTGGACTCGACTCCAAAGTCGTGGCCTTTGCCCTCGGGGCCAACCTAGCTGTGAAGTGAGTTACAGTCATCGGGGAACACACGTAGAAACAGCCCTTTCACCTCAAACTAATAATGATTCCTGATTCTTCTTGGAATGGGGGCCCCCAAGCGCTACACTGTGTGGTGAACGGGGAATGAGAATGAGCGGGCAAGGAACCGCAACTCTCTCCTCGCGACAATCCGAGTTTGGTAGGCCCACGGAAGAAGGACCCAGAGAGATGCCCCTCAGAGAACGCTTCACCTTGGTCGAATTACTCGTCACGATCGCCATAATTGCCATTCTGGCCGCCTTGTTGTTGCCGGCTCTCAACCAGGCCCGCGAAAAGACTCGTCGGGTTAGCTGCATGGCCAATCTCAAGAACATCGGGATCGCGATCCGATCCTACGCCACGTCCTTCGAGGAGCAATACCCCAATGGAGACAACGCGGCCGGCCTGAACAAGCTCGTTGACCAGAGCTACGTGAAGACAACCAAGCTCTTCCTCTGCCCGAGCACGGTGACGAAAGCCGGCAGCGAAACCGTCTTGACCGACCTGTGCCTGGACTATGTCTACAAGGGAGGAATGACGGAGAAAAGTTGCGGCATCTCGACAGGGCTGGCGATCGACCGCTACACGACCCCCAACCACAAGGTGTACGGATCGGTCCTCTTCGGCGACGGCCATGTGGAGGGCTTCCGGGCCCCGGATTGGGCGACTAGAGAGAAGGCCCACAACGTCGGGACATGGCCGGCTGACCCGCATTGACGCAAGGGCGCATTCCCTCACTCAGCGAGCGGTTTCCAGGAACGCGTCCACCGCACTGACGGCATCCGCCACAACGGGAATTCCGGCTGCGCGACCGCGTTCAGCGTATTCACGGCCATGCCCTGTCTCCACCAGATAGCCGGCACATCCCGCCTTCTCAGCCGCCTGTAGGTCGCTCAGCTTGTCGCCGATGAGGAACGACGCGCCCAAGTCCAGCCGGTAGTCGGTCGCCGCCGCCAGCAGCATGCCCGGTTCCGGCTTCCGGCAACTGCACGAACGGGCGTAGCGCTTCACAGTGCCTTCCACATGGTGTGGACAGTAGTAGTACGCATCAATCCCGGCACCCTCCGCGGCGAGCAGGTCGTCGATACGCTGATGCACGGCGGGTATCGCATCTTCGGGGAAGACTCCCCTGGCCACTCCTGACTGGTTGGTGACCACGATCAGCAGATACCCTTCCTGACGCAACCGCCGGAGCGAACCCGAGATGCCGGGCATCAGGCGAACCTGATCCGGGGAGCTCAGGTAGTGTGCGTCCTCGATGAGCACGCCATCACGATCCAGGAAACAGGCTCTGTTGGGATTCCCGCTGGTGTCCAATGGACTCACCATCCTTCGTACTGTCAGTCAGAGCCGTGACTTGCTCTTCCCGAGCCCTGACCAACGGGAGGGGTCTTCTTCCAGGTGGCAGGAAGACCGCTTACGTTGTGCGCGGCTCGGTTCAGGCAACACCCGTGTCCGCCTTTCCGTCAGAGCCGTGACTACCAGGAGCGGTCCCGTGTCCGCCTTTCCGTCAGAGCCGTGACCTGCTCCTTCCGAGCCCTGACCAACGGGAGGGGGGCTTCTTCCAGACGGTAGGAAGACCGCTCACGTTGTGCGCGGCTCTGTTCAGGCAACACCCGTGCCCGCCTTTCCGTCAGAGCCGTGACTACCAGGAGCGGTCCTCCCACGGTTCAGAAGAGAGCCCGTCCTGAGGAAGGCTGCCCTGGAGCTTGGCGGGCACGCTCACAAGATAGCCTCCCGGCGACGAAAGTGGAGCCGCTCCCCTGCAGGCTTGCACAATGCCCGTCCGGTGCGAGAGTAGTGGAATTGACGGCCAAACGACGGGATCAAGCGCCAAAATGAACCCACACATCTCCATCGCCATTCCGCTGCACAACGAAGAGGCGTGTGTCTCGGAACTGCTCTCACGGCTCGAGTCGGCCATGGAACCTCTGCCCGACTGCGAGTTCGTCTTCGTCCTTGACGGGTGCACCGACAGAACCTTGCCCCTGCTGCTGGAAGCCCAGAAGAGGGAAAAGCGGATCCGCGTGTTCGAGCTCAGCCGAAACTTCGGGCTCAGCGCAGCCGTACACGCGTGCCTTGAGCTGAGTCGCGGTGACGTAAGCGTGATTATGGACGGTGATCTGCAGGACCCACCCGAGCTGATTCCAAAGCTGGTCGCGAAGTTGGAAGAAGGCTACGATGTCGTATTTGTCAGGCGTGAAGCCCGTCAGGAGAGTCTCGGCATGCGGATCATGTTCAGGCTCTTCTACACCATTCAGCACCGCGTGGCCGACATCGAGATACCCATGCAGGCAGGTAACTATTCCTGCCTCTCCAGAAAGGCTAAGGATGAAATCCTGGGGCTCTCTGAAGCGAACCGCTTCTTTCCCGGACTCCGAAGCTGGATCGGCCTGCCTTCCGCGGAAGTGCTCTGTGATCGCAAAGCCCGTTTCGCGGGGCAGCGCAAGCAGTCCTTCCGCCGCCTCGTTCACTATGCCATGGACGGCATATACAACTTCAGCTCGCTGCCCCTCAAGTTCAGTTTCTTCATCGGGGTCCTGGGGCTGCTGTTCGGCTTCGCCATGATCTGCAATGTCCTCTTCCAGAAATTCGTCACCCATGAGGCGATTCTGGGCTGGACGTCGACGGTCATCTGCATCAGCCTCTTCTCCGGCGCCCAGTTGGTGTCGGTTGGGATCCTTGGCAGCTATATCAAGCGCATCTACGACGAAGTCCGGCAACGGCCTCTGTACGTTGTCAGGAGACGCTGGGAGTAGAAAAGAGCCCATTGACGAACGGTCGCCGGGTTGGCACCGCCTCCCACATTGGGGTCGCCCTCGGCTAACATGGGAAGGGCTGCCACGCCGCGACCAGCTCTCGACTCAGTGGCCAAACAGATGAGTGCCCCCCGCCCTCCAACTTCCCGACCGACTCGCATCCTCAGGCATGGCCTACCCCCTCGTCTGATTCCCTGGCTGGTGGCTCTCCTCCTGGCCCTTCAACAGGTGCTCATGCTGAGCAGCGTCTGCACGAAGAGCCCCACCTCGGACGAGATTTTCCATCTGGTGGGCGGCTACTCATACTGGCAGCGTCACGATTACCGGATGCAGCCGGAGAACGGAGTTCTTCCACAGCGCTGGGGCGCACTTCCTCTGCTCGCAATGGGGCTCAACTTCCCTCCCCGTGAAACGCCCGGATGGCAGACCTCCGACATGCTCAAAGCAGGGCAGCGTTTCCTCTACCATGAAGAGAACGATGCAGACCGGATCGTTCTCGCTGCCCGGATGGCGATGGCGTTGCTGACCCTGGGGACAGGGCTCGTGGTCTTCCTGTGGTCTCGACGCCTGTTCGGTGATCTGGGCGGCCTAATCTCTCTGGCCCTCTTCGCGTTCTGCCCGACAGCCTTGGCCAACGGCGCGCTCGTGACGTCAGATATGGCATCCGCACTCGCTTTCCTCACTGCCCTGGCGCTCGCCTGGCAGCTGATGAACCGCGTTACGCTGAGCCGAACAGGTCTCACCGGGGCCGCCCTGGGCTGCCTCTTTGCTGCGAAGGCGTCCGGTGTACTCATCCTGCCGATGCTCGCCTTCCTCGCTCTGCTACGCCTGACCTGGAGACGACCTCTCAGCCTGGAACTGAGGAAACGGCGGCGCCTCATCACCGGACGCGTACCGCAGCTGTGTTGCATCGTGGCAACCCTTGTCTGTGCTGGAGCGATCGCCTGGGTGACACTGTGGGCCTTCTACGGGTTCCGCTACCGGGCCTTTGCCCAACCACCCGCCCCCGGCGAGGTCTTCGCCGAAGGCCTGACCATTGACAGCATGACGAGTGATGACGCCCCAGGACGGGCAATCCGCTGCTTCCGTGACCATCGCCTCTTCCCTGAAGCGTATCTGCACGGGTTCGCCTTTGTGCTCAAACATGCAAGTGGCCGCGTGTCCTTCCTGCACGGTGAGTACAGCACTGAAGGAAGAGCGGCCTTCTTCCCCTATTGCGCCGCTGTAAAGACGCCTCTGCCCATCGCCTGCATCATTCTGTTGGCCTTGTGCTCCCTCGGTGCCGACAGATTTCGTGGACGGAGGCTGCCAGCAAGACAGTTAATCGCTCGTTTGCGGTCCTCGCGCCGCGCCTATGCTTCCGCCCCGCTGTGGACCTTCCTGGTGGTCTACTGGGCTGTGGCAGTCGGCGGCGACCTGAACATCGGTCATCGCCATATCCTGCCGGTCTACCCGTTCACCTATATCCTCTGCGGTGCCGCAGCGCTCTGGCTCTCCCACTCCGCATCGCGCTGGTGGACAAGAGCGCTATGGGCCTGCTTGATCCTGCTCGGCCTTGAAATGGTCCTGACGTGGCCGCACTACCTTGCCTACTTCAACCAGATCGCTGGTGGGCCAAGCCAAGGGTACCTGCACCTCGTTGACAGCTCACTGGACTGGGGACAGGACGCCCCGGGGCTGAAGCAGTGGATTGCTCAAGAGAAGCAACGCGCCCCGCAGGCCCGTATTCATGTGGCGTTCTTCGGCACGGCCGAACTGGACCACTATGGCATAGAAGCGGTTCGCCTCCTCTCAGGTCCGGGGCTCGAAGAACGTGAAACTCGCCCATGGACCGGAGGTGTCTACTGTGTCAGCGCTACTCTCCTCCGTGGAATCCTCACAACGGCCCCCGGCCCCTGGACTCCCGAGCATGAGAAGGTCTACGGACACGTGATCCCCAAGCTCCGTCCTACGTCGCAGGAGATTGCCGAGAACGGTGTCTCGGCGGAACTCCCCCCGGACGAAGTGAGGAGGCTGAACAATGAACTCGCAGACTACGAGCAGCTTCGCTTCGCCCGCCTGCGAGCCTATCTTCTCACCCGCAGACCCGACGACCACATCGGCTACTCGATCCTGGTCTTCCGACTAACCGAAGACGACCTCAAGAAGGCTCTTGATGCCCCGCTGTCTACGTGGGAACAGCCGTGAGTTCCGCCATCGCCGCAGAACATCCAACCAATGACACGTAACCTGCCAACCTGGCTCAACGGAATCATCGATCCCACCCGGCAACGTGCCCTGTTGACGGTTGCGACATCACTCCTCGTCGTGGCTTTCCTGGCCCAAGGTTTCTCGGCCGCCGTGGGGAACTCGATGTGCAACGATGAGAGCAAGCACATCGTGACCGGCTGGTGGCTCCTTCAACATCGTGAAGCCTGCCTCGGAATCGACAACTCGCCGCTGACGGCTGTATTCGCCCTCCCTCTCCTTGGTGACCAGCTGAGCCTGCCCCGCGATGCGGCTGAGACACTCAATCCGCACGAAGCCGGCTACCAGCTGATCTTCACCGCCCCGGATCCGGAGTGGATCCTGCTCAGAGCCCGGGCTGTCATGCTGCTCCTGGGCGCCTGCACCGTGCTGCTCGCGGGCATGTTGAGTCGCCGGCTGTTCGGCCCCGCGGGACAACTCTTGACTGTCTGCCTCGTCGCTTTTGATCCGAATCTGATCGCGCATTTCTCGGTCGTCAGCACCGACGCCCTTCTTGTTTTCACAACTATTCTCTACGTCGTGGCTCTCGATGGCTTCCTTCGGACGCCCACGCGCCGAGGAGCGGCAGGCGTCGGGATCTGCCTGGGGATCGCGCTCATCGCCAAATACACCAGCTTGGTCCTGCTCCCGGCAACCGGTCTGCTTCTCCCTTTCTATCTTGAGCGGCTGCGGAAGCGCCCCGTGAAACAATGGGGCGTTGACGGTTGTCTTGCTCTAGTCGCCGCCCTCGCGGTCGTGTGGGTTGGCTACGGTGCCCATATCACCACGGCCCCGCCTTTCCTCCCTATCCCCGGTTTCCTGGCCGGATTGGGTAGAGTACGCAGCCTGGCGGCTCATGGGATGCCAAGCTACCTCTGTGGCCAAGTCAGCACGTCATGGCGCTCCTATTTCCTCTATGTCCTGGCCTTGAAGACCCCAGTCCCGCTCCTGCTGCTCTGGGGAATCGCGGTCGTCGCCGGGGCTCCCGGAACGCGGCGCGCGTTCCTCGTGCCAACCTTCTCCGTCCCGGCCCTGGCCGCGGTGTTCTACACCATCTGCCTGGCCTCCGACCTGAATCTGGGGGTTCGCCACATGCTGCCCTGCTATGCTCTGATGGCCATTTTCACAGGAGGACTCGCCCCGTGGTTGGTCGAGGCCAAACGGCGAAGCCCTGTGCGAGCACTGACAGGAGTGCTGGTCCTGTGGCTCGCGGGTGAGGCGATGTGGATGGGTCCCCACCATCTGGCTTACTTCAACCAGTTCGCGGGTGGACCAACGGGTGCCATACGTTACCTGGGGGACTCCAACCTGGACTGGGGACAGGACTTGAAGCGTCTGAGAACTGTCATGGACGAGAACGGGTTTGAGGAGGCGATCGTCGCCTACCTGGGGAACACAGACCCGGCGTTCTACGGCATCACCTACCAGTGCCTGCCGGTCATGTTCTACGGCTCAACCAACGGCGATCGGGTGGTCAGCCCCCAGCGCGAGATCCTAGCGGTCAGCACCAGCAATCTTCAGGGCATCCACTATGACCGACCTGATCCGTTCGCCTGGCTAACCGAACGTCCCCCAATCGCCCGGGCCGGCTACAGCATCTATCTCTACGACATCACGGGCGATGCGGCAGCACATCGGGAACTGGCTGGGATCTACGCTCAATTCGGAATGCATGGCCTGCAAGCCAGGGAGCTGGCCAAGGCCGGGCACCCGGGCAGGGCTCGGAATCCCCGGCCTTCGCCACTAGATTAGTGGTTCGACCCTGAGGGGCTGCGACCCAGGAAACTTGATTGCCAGCAGCAAGAGACGAAGAGCAGGGCAGCACTCGCCCTGCGATGGCACAGCGACCTCCCATTGACCATGCGCACCAGAACCAATGCCGGCCACCTACTGCTCGCGCTTCTTCTCACCCAGGCGTTCCTGCCCTTCGCCGGGCTAAACGTCGTTGGGGCACTCGCATTTGCGTTGGCTTGGCGGCAGTACCGCGGAGAGATGGCATTCAACGAGCCATCGTCGGCTCAGAAAGACGCACTTCCGCCACGGCTCACCATCGCCTTCCTCTTGGTGATTCTCCTGCTGGGGTGTTGCTTCCGCCTCTTCCTGCTCACCCGGTTCCCACCAGGCCTTTATATCGATGAGGTGCAAACCGCCCGGAACGCGTTGCTCTGGCGCCTCGGGACAGCAAAGAACTGGTCAATGGCAACCCCGCTCAGAGAAGCAGGCGGGGTGGAGACCTCGAACCTGTACCTCGCTTATGCCTCGTTGATCATGGACATCTTCGGCGACGGACTGATCGGAGTCAGGATGATCTCAGTGCTGCCCAGCCTCCTGTGCATCCCCCTCGTCTATTGGTTGAGCATCCAGCTGTGGGATAGGAGGACCGCCCTGCTGGCGGCGTTCCTTCTCGCGGCGTCGCATTGGGCCGTTCGCACAGGTCGCACGGGATGGGATCAAGTCGTGATGACTGCCCTGCAACTGCTGTCACTTGCTGCGCTCCTGCATGCTCTTCGCCAGGACCGTATACGCTACAGCTGCTTGGCAGGTATTGGCTTGGGACTGGGGCTCTACACCTATATCGCCTCTCGACTCGTCGTGGCACACGTCCTAGTCTGGGCCATCTGTGAGGTCATCGCGTCCAACAGGCGACGCCGGACGGCCTGCCACTTTGGCGCTGCCCTTGGTATAGCAGCCGTCCTGGCCGCCCCGCACGTCCACTACCTTCTGTGCCGCAGCCCAACTGCGCTCAGCCTGCGGGCGTCTGAGCTTCTCTTCTCCAGAGGAGGGGGCTTCATCGAAGGCTTCCGCATCCTGTTCGAGAACATCGTCCGGCACATCACCATGTTCAATGGCCCAGGTGGTCTCTACGTACGGGACAACCTGCCCGGGGCCCCCATGCTTGATCCGGTGACGGGAATCCTGTTCCTGTTCGGACTTCTCCACCTGCTCAACGCCCCGGGACGCCGACGCCGGCTGATGGCGAGCTGGTACCTGATCTGCGTTCTTGGTGGTGTACTCTCACAGTCGGGCG
Source organism: Lentisphaerota bacterium (assembly GCA_018676675.1). Lineage (GTDB taxonomy): Bacteria > Verrucomicrobiota > Lentisphaeria > Oligosphaerales > JABHEG01 > JABHEG01. The sequence goes on along the minus strand of JABHEG010000217.1, from coordinate 4,764 downwards.
AGGGTGCTCCCTACGTCTATCGGGTCGCCAATCTGGCCCCATGGGCCTGCATCGTGGCCGCCGTGGGTGGCGCCACGGCCATGGGGACGCTTTTGACCGCCTTCCCGGCCATAGGCTTGCCGAAGGTGCGTGCCCTCCGAACTGGGACCCTCGCCCTTGCGGCTTGCCTGAACGCCGGCATCATCTTCCTACTCGGAATGAAATGTCCGGACCTGGGACCAGCATTCGGGACGACGGAAGTGCAGGTCGGTCGCTGGCTCAAGACACACCCGAAATGGCGCCCGTGCCATGTCAATGCCCAAGCCCTCTCAGACTGGTACCCTCACGCACACGACTTTTGGCATGCTCCTATCAATGGGCTCAATTTCTACCGTCCCGTCGACTCCCTTGTTGCCATTCAGCTGGCTGCGGGATTGTGTGCTGAAGACGCAAGCTGCATCGTGCGCCCCCCCATCCCGGGCCAGGGGGTTCATCTGGTCAGCCGCCTCCCAAGAGTGTCTGGTTCTCACGCTGCAGTAGTCGTCCCGGTCGCCACGGCCCCGAGGTTGCCCGAGTTCTTCCGGGTTATCGAGCAGGTTGAGCTCCGAGACTATATGGACCGTGCTCTCTGCACAGTGGCCCTCGTCTCACCCAAGCCTCCCAAGCAGACGACGACGAGCCGTTAGTGTGCTGACACCGCCGCTAAAGCTCAAACAGGATGCCTCCGGGAACACTGAAAAGTGGATTGGCGGCTCGCAGGTAGGCTCGGAAGAAGGCGTAGCGCTCAAGGTAAATGTTGTTGACGGCCCCCGGGTCGAAAAGGACATAGTCTATCCCCAAAACACGGAGACGCTCCGCGGCCTCCGCGGCGTCCAACTGTGGGTCGAAGAGGAACGCGACCTCCGGGCTCCACACCGGAACAACGTCAAGCTCAGTCTCCACCAGCGCAGCGTGAAAGTAGGCATTCCCCGAGAGGATTCGGCTGCCCTTGGGGAGTGATTCGCAGTAGGATGCTGCGTTCTCGGCGGGGTGCAAAACCGGTCCGAACGCAAGCTCACTCCAGGAGCCGACGGGATCCCGCCAGATACTGCCGGGCATGATGCTGCTTTGGCAGCACCCCAAGACACACAAGACGACGGTCGCAGCTCGCAGCGAGGACTGAAATCGCCCTCGTTTGCCTTCAGCAAGGGCAATGCCGGCAGCGACCGAAAGCAGAGCCAACACGGGGCTGAGCACCCGGCACGAGTAAAACAGGCCTCCGGAGGTCCGCCCAACAGAGTAAAGCCAGAGCCAGCCGACCACAAGACAGCTTCCTCCCAGGGCCGCAAGACGACGGCGTCCATGGAGTACGCCTCCGACACCGAGGAGTAGTTGAACGGGGAACATGACTAACGCGATCCGGAGCAACTCGGGCAGCAGTCTCGAACCGGTGTCAGTGAACCCGAACTCCTCTACATACTGCTCGAGTATCTGTGTGTGAACCATGTTCACAGTGAACAATCGGCCAACGGGATTGCTGTAGAATGGATTCCCCGCTACAGCCCAATTGCGAATGTACCACGGTGCGGATGGCAACAAAGCCGCCATCGTGAATAGGAAGATGTCCTGCCAGCTCTGCCGCTTGAGAAAGCATGCGAAGACCCCGCAGACGACCAAGGCTCCACCGTACTCCCGAGAAAGGCATCCAAGGGCTGCGGACAGCCCCGCCATGACCATCGAGCGCCAGTCGTCTGCTCCCTTGGCCGAGACAATGAAGTACAGCATTGCAGTACAGGAGATCGCGGTGCTCCCCGTTTCCTGTCCCATGAGAACAGCCCAGAAGAGCATTGGACACGCGGCCACCGCGACCAGGCTCCATCTTGCGGCCTCTTTCCCGGAGAGCGTTTCCGCCAGCTTGAAGCAGAAATACGCAAGGACGCAGTACTGCACCAGCACATAGATGGCGGGTAAGCCTGCGTCTGGCCTGCCCAGAGACGTATAGAGCCAAAAGTATGAAAAGGGGACCAGAGGCGGGATTCCATCGACGTAGAAATAGACTCGGAAGTCCTCCGGTGATATCGGCGGGTAGTAGCTGAACGCACCAGTCTCCAACATCCTCAGAGCAAGGAAGTTCCAGCGGAACGGCATATCGTAGCCACTAAGCGGCTGCATAAACGCTCGCACAAACATCAGGAGGCCGACAGCACTCAGGATGACCACGGGCCATTGCTTGCGGCTGAAAGTGAAGCGTTCGTTCAGGCATCCGCGGAACAAGTTGCCGGTGTTCCTGAGGGCGAAGTAGGAGAGGATTCCCGTGAGCACGGCGAGGACGCTCGCCACGTTCGCATAGCTGAGCGTAACGCTGCAGACACCACACCAGAAAACCACCTGGAAGAGAATCACTGACGAGAGAATGAAGGACGCAGCCAATGGAACCCGGCTACGCAGAAGTGTTGCCAGTGCCAGTCCAGGAAGCAGAAACCCAAGGATGGCACCAACAGCTAGTGAGAGAAAGGCGATCATACGAGCTGAATCCAACGTCAGTAGACCATGATCATGCTGAGTCAGCAACTCTAGAGCGCTGACCGGAAGAATGCCAGACGGGACGAGCCGGCCAAGAGGCCATGTGGTGCCAGCCAACGGGACGGAGTACAGTTCGCTGCTGAGGCTGTTCGCCATCTCTGGATGGTGGATCTCGCCATTCTCGCAAGCCATACACGACCGGCGTTCAGGTAAGGCTCCTGTTGACCGGCTCTGGAATGAGGAACGCGACAATGACCATGTCGACAAGCCGCCCTATCCCGCTCGAGAGCACCCGCATAACGGGCGGTTTCTGGCAAGCGCGTATCGATGTGAACCGTGACGTCACTCTCCCGCTGCAGCACCGTCACTGCAAGGACACGGGACGCCTGGATGCGTTCGCGTGGGAGGACGGGAAGCCGAACCAACCCCATCACTTCTGGGAATCCGACTGCGCCAAATGGATCGAGGCCGCCGCCTACAGCCTGGTGCATAATCCCGACCCCGAACTCGAAGCCCAAGTGGATGCCTATGCGGAGCTCCTGGCCGAATCACAGTGCGCCGACGGCTACCTCAATTCGTTCTACCAACGCGTCCGGCCGAACAAGCGTTGGACCAATCTTCGCGACATGCACGAGCTCTACTGCGCCGGACACCTCATGGAGGGGGCCGTGGCCTACCACGAAGCCACCGGTAAACGGACCCTCCTGGACGTCCTGAGCCGATACGCTGATCACATCGCTCGGATGTTCGGTCCGGAAGAGGGAAAACGCCGGGGTTACCCCGGCCATGAAGAGATCGAGCTCGCCCTGGTCAAGCTCTACCACGCGACCGGTAACGTCAAACACCTTGCTCTGGCCGCCTTTTTCGTGAACGAGCGCGGGACACAGCCCCACTACTTCGACGACGAAGCCAAAGCCCGGGGGGACGAGCCCAGGACCTACCACCATGGTAACTACGACTACACACAGGCACATCTCCCGGTGCGCCGGCAGAAGACCGCGGAGGGTCACTCCGTCAGAGCCTGCTACCTCTACGCAGGGATGGCATCCGTAGCCGCGGAGACGGAAGACGAGGAACTCTTCGCCGCCTGCAGACGCATTTGGGACAACATCACCCAGCGCCGCATGTACATCCATGGCGGCATCGGTTCATCCCGCTTCGGGGAACGCTTCTCGTTTGACTACGACCTGCCCAATGAGGATGCCTACGCCGAGACCTGTGCCGCCATCGCGCTTGTCTTCTTCGCCCATCGCATGCTCCAAATCGAGCCAGACTCACGCTACGCAGACGTCATGGAACGGGCCTTGTACAACGGCGTCATCAGCGGTGTCTCGCTCGACGGCAAACGCTTCTTCTACGACAACTTCCTCGCCTCGCACCCACCCTACCAACGCTTCAATGGCCAGAAGTCCCCTGAGCGTCAAGAGTGGTTCGGCTGCGCCTGCTGCCCCCCGAACCTGGCCCGCCTTCTCGCCTCCCTCAACGGCTACCTGTATACGCAGACGGACGATGCCATCTGGACCCATCTCTACGGCACAAGCGAGGTGACGACCAAACTGGCCAACACTCCCGTGACCCTCACCCAGACAACCGACTACCCCTGGGACGGAGACGTTGTCGTTGAGGTGGCTCCCGAACGCCCGGCCACCTTCACCATCGCCCTTCGCAAGCCGGCCTGGTGTCACGAGGCGACCGTCACGGTGAAAGGTGAGACGGTAGAAGGCCCAGATGAGTCAGGCTACATCGCGCTGCGGCGCGAATGGCAACAAGGCGACCGCATCGTCTTGACCTTGGCCATGCCGGTTGAGCGCATCGAAGCTCACCCCAGTGTCCGTCATGACGCAGGGCGCGTGGCCCTGCAGCGCGGCCCGATCCTGTACTGTCTAGAAGAGGCCGACAACGGCAAAGACCTGTACGACGTCCTTCTCCCGACAGATGCGGAGCTGACCGCAGCCACGAGCGGAAGCCCATTCGAAGGCGTCCCGATCATCACCGGCCCCGCCAAGCGTCGCGACACGGCAACGTGGTCAGACCAGCTCTACCGCCCGGCCGGAACACCTCTGGTCGAAACTGAGATCACAGCCATCCCCTACTTCCTGTGGGCGAACCGGGGTATCGGCGAAATGATCACCTGGATTCAGGGGCGGTAGCGTCAAAAGTTCTATGAAAACAATGAAGAGAGACTGAGCCGGTATGGAGAATGGTGTGGTTTACCATGACGCTTGCTACCGGGCAAGTTCAGATCCGGCATAAAGCCGCTCGTTCCTCGCTATTTATTCCGTT
>JABHEG010000255.1 GCA_018676675.1 Lentisphaerota bacterium | reverse complement strand
TTACACATTCTTGCGGTCACTCCTTACTTGCTGGCTTGCACTGTTCGGCGCCCACCTGAGACACTGCCAATATAGCGCTAACCGCCTGCGCCGCAACAGGTGCCATGGCATTCTGCCCGCTTAAGTTGACGGCATTGCCGCCGGCGGAGCGTTTTCTTTGTGGTTCAAACCACGCAAGCTTCAGGGCGGCCTGGTTAACTGGAGCAGGGGAAGTGGCTGGACCGACATCCGCCTGGCCTTGGCCTTCAACACCTACTATGGCGGAAACGGCCTCTTGGTGAACGTCGCGGATGGCCGATCGCACGAGACCATCGCCCTCCCGCGTCCTGAACTCGATGTGTGGACGCACATGGCAGTGAGTTTTGCCGGACCGCACCTCAGGGTGTTCGTTGACGGGGCACCGGTACTTACGCGGTCAGTCAACTGTGTCCCTGACCGTACGGGAATTCCTCTCTGGATCGGCCGTTGCGAAGGCCTTGGAAAGGCGTGTTTCGCGGGGCTGATCGATGAAGTCCGTGTCTTCGACCGCCCGATCAGCCCGGAAGAGGTCCTGGCCCAGTACAAGGAACACGCCCGGAGGATGGGTAAGGACACCAGTCCGTTCCGTGCCCCGGCCATTTCCATCCTGCCCATGCCGGAAGCGGGTCGCATCGTGGTTACGGCTCAATGTGCCCTGATGCAGCCGGTTCCGGTTGGGGCAAGCCTTCTTGTCAGTCTGACACGGGATGGCATCCGTGCCGTTGAACAGGCGCTGCTTCTTGAGACCGGCGTTCCAGCCATGGTCGTGGTGCTGAACGCAGCAACGCTTCCGGCAGGCGAGTTCGAGGCAGGAGTCGCTGTGCGGACACCCGGCGGACAGCTCGTCGGCCGCCGGACCACGGCCCGGGTGGTCTGGCCGGGCCGGGCTGGGGAGTTCTCCGCCGTGAACGTCCTGAACAACCTTGTTTGGGGGTTGGTCCGGGTCGAGCCCGGGGTTGTTTCGGGCACGCAGACGGTTGCCTTTGCCAACCCCAGGCAGCGGTGGGGCTTCTTCTCGCTCACCGCAGAAGTCGGCGCCGGCGGTACGTTGCGTCTTGTTCGCGAAGGGGTGGGCAAGGATGTGCTGATCACCATCGAAGGTCCCGTGTTGGCCACCGCTGAGGCGATGCGGCCGTTGCCGCCGGGCGAACATCGACTCAGGCTTAACGCTGAGGGCTCCTGCGTGGTGAAGCAGCTTGTGGTCCGTTCCATTCCGGAGCTTGTCTACGCCGACTACTTCTGCGAGCCGCACGTCAAGGAGCACGGTCCCTACGTCGGTGCCTTTCTCGACCGCTATGTCCTTCCGAACGTCAATACGTCAATCATCAGCGGGCGGCCCGGGGATCGCCCCGAGATTCGGCGCTGGCTTGATCGGGGTGGGCGTTGGCTCAACCACTGTGGTGTGCCGAGGAAGAAGGCCGGCGGCAAGTTGGCAGGAGTCAACGTGGCAACTGCTCCGGAAGGAGCGATGTCGGAGCCTATCGCCGCCCCTGATGCGGCGGCTTATATCGCTGAGACTGCAGGATTCTCCGACTCGCGGTTCAGCGGTGCGATTGCTGATGAATTCGGCGACTCCGAACCGCTCTGCGCGGTGTATGCGGAGGCCGTCCGCCAACTCGCCCGAGACGGCCGGTTCAATGGCAGGATGTTCTATCCCTATGCCAACCACCTCTACACCGGCCCCGAAGGCATTGACTTGATCAACGCCCTGGTGGAGGCCGGCTCGACCATCGCCTGGAAGCGCTACCTCAAAACGCAGGCCGACGTGGCTGCCGCACGCTCTTTCCTGCGTCAGGAATTGGTCGACCGTGCCTGGGAGTACCGCAAGGCCGTCCCCAATTCCCTGGAACACATCGATGTTTGCTTTGGCACGTTCTCGGCTCCCAACGAGTTTCTTAATACGAACCCGGGAGTCGATTACCGCACATACCTGGAGATGCAGTTTCGCCTGGTGGCCAATAATCCCGCCTTTTGGGGTACCCACGGGCTGATGTCTTATTTGGCCAGCTATTCTGACGAAGAGACCATTCGCTGGGTGGCTGCTCTGATGCGGCACTACGGCATCGAGGGCCGTACAGGGCCCCTTTCCCACGACCCGTATGACCTGCCTCACATGACCAATGGGGATTTTGCTGACGGCACGCAGAGCTGGACCCTCGCCCCGGCGGTGCCCGACAGCATCCGGGTGGACAGGAAGGACAAGTTCGGTTGGCTGCAGGGCCGGTACCCGCGCACGCCTGAAGGTGATACGGTCCTGGTGCTGAAACGTAGCGAACAGAAGCCCAACGTTTTCAGTCAGGACATTCAGGGCCTTGAGCCTGGTCGTCTCTACTCCTTCCGCATGTTCTCGGCGGACTTCGACGACATGGGCAAGCAGGAAGCCCACGCTCTTGCCGTGACGCTGGACGGGGTCGAGCTGATTCCGCACAAGTGCTTTACGCATGTGGGGCACAACTGCTATAGCCACCACGCCGGACCCTATAATCGCGAGAACCGAGCTTGGTTCAACTACCACTGGCGGGTCTTCCGGGCCAAGAGCACCGCGGCCAGGATCAACGTCAGCGACTGGGCTGAACCGGGGCGCCGCGGTGGCCCGGTCGGCCAGCAGATTATGTGCAATTTTGCCCATGTCCGGCCGTACTTTCCGGATGGGAGTGAGTGAACCCGAAAGGGAAAGACATGAGCATCCGTCTGACGAGAGTGTGTCTGGTATTGGCTTTGGCCGGCAGTGGTTGTGTGGGCACGAGCCGAACGGCGTCCCGGGCCTTACCCGGCAGCAGTGGCCTGGTCGCGCACTGGACCTTTGATGAGGGTGAAGGGGACACCGCGAAGGACGTCACCGGCCACGGTCACGATGCGACGCTGGCGAACGTAGACTGGGTGCCGTCGCCACGTGGGCATGCCTTGCGTTTCGACAGCAAGGATGACCTGGCGCAGTACGCCAACGTCGAGACCATGATGCTGAGCGGCGATATGACTCTCGCGGTTTGGGTCAAGACGGATGGCAGCGTGGCCCCCAACACGCACCGCCTGATCTTTGGCGATTCCGGCTATGCGGTGATGCGCAACGGCAACCTGGCTGTGGACAGCTACAACCGTTTGAGTTTCGAGTGGGGCGACGGTGCGTCGTCTGCCTCAGTTCTGGCCCCGGGCACGCTGATGAACGGTGCCTGGAAGCATGTTGTCGCGGTGGCTAACTCACGGGAACTGCACGTCACGCTGTATGTGGATGGCGCTGTCGTAGCCGAGATGCCAATGCCGCTGCCGATCAGCAAGACGGCCGCCAGGAAGCGCCTGACCGGCTGGTTCTACAACGGCTTCTTCCAGGGCGACCTGGATGATATCCGTCTTTACTCGCGCGTTCTGAGCTCCGCTGAAGTGCAGGGGCTCTTCTGTTCTCAGGCGGATGTCACGGTGGGGATAGGGAAAGTTGTCTACGCTGATGCAGAGGCGGGCCCGCACGGGGCTGCGACCATCGATGTCCACAACTTCAGCTCGGAGCCTCGTCGCGTGGAGGTGACTGGCCCCGCCATGGTGCTACAGGCGTTGGATCTCCAGCCGGGCGCCCAAGCGGAAGTGCAGGTGGGCAACGTGCCCCTATCACCCACCTGGCGCAACCGCAGCGACCTGTTTGTCTGCGATGGTTCGGCATCCGCTGACAAGCTGACGGTCATCAGCCGTCATGGCGACGTTGCTGACGTTCAACGTGTCTCCCTCATGCCTCCGGAATTGCTTGAGCCGCTGAAGGTCGTTGTGCGCGATCCGTGGCAGGCAGCGATGGATCGCGGTAGGACTGCACGCGTGACCATGGATGTCAGGCTCGCGCTTCCGGCCGAGCAATTACGCCTGGGGACACTGCGCGTTCGCCTGGTCTCGCGTGAGACCGGGAAAGAGGCGCTGCAGCGCGAGGTGCGTGGGCCGGCCCCCACCATGCCGGTCGTCCTCAATGTCCGCAGATTGCCCTGGGGCGCCTACGGCTTGCAGGTGAGCTTCCTCAATGGCACGGGGCGGGAAGTGGTGAGCACCAAACGGGTGGTGACGGTCCTGCCGGGGGGAAGGCAGCGGATCCAGGTGCTCAACAACGTGGTCAGCGAACTCATGGACGCCCGTTTGCGCGGGTTGCTCAGGCAACCGCGGATCGAGTTCATGAATCCCCGCGAAGGCTGGGTGTGGTTCAGCGCCGCTGGGGACTGCCAGATCAAGCTCGGGACCGACCCACTGCTCGCCGCTGGAGGCGGAAGGCTTCCCACCGAAGCCATGCGCCTGCTGCCGGCGGGGAAGCATGTTCTGCAGGTCAGCGGAGCGCCAACCGATTTGATCGTGCGTGCGATCCCCGCACTGGTATACAACGTCTATCCGTCGACGCCGCGAATCTCTCCGTTTGGCAGCAATACGTGGGAGCGGTTGAGTAAGCACATGTTGCCTAACATCAACATGATAGAGAGCCAGATCGTGGACACGCCGGAACACCGGGAATGGTTGGCTCAGGGGAAAAGCTGGCTCGCCAATGTCCAGGCTCCGGGCTTGCTTGATGGGAAAGAGTGGGATGTGGAGGAGTTGATGGAAGTCTGGCTGAACCCCGGCAAGCCCACCGCCCACGCCGAACGGCCGGGATTCGATCTGGCTAAGTTCTCCGGCATGCAGGTGGACGAGTACTACAGTGGGGCCAAATCGACCCGCTTCATGCCAGCGTTGACGCGCTCGCTGGCGCAGCTCGCCGAGCATGCGGAGTTTGCCGGCAAGTTATGGATTCCGTTCCTGGCCGGCAAGTTCGGAGCTACACCGGACAACCTTCTCCTCAAGACCGTATTGGGTGCAGGCTGGCCGTTCTCAGAGGAAGTCTATCTTGGCGAGATGCCCACGGAAGCTGAGAACCTGAGCCGCATCCGCGGCGGCTTTCTCGGTCTCGCCAATGCCTATGAGAGCGCTTGCCCCGGGTCGGTGCGCCGGATGATCTTCACGCCGATGTTCGCCTACTTGCCCTACTGCACGGCCAACCGCTGTCCACAGGCGGATTTTCGCGTCCACCTCGACATGCAGATGCGGATGCTCGCGACCGATCCCGCCTTCTTCGGGCTGTGGGGTGTGCAGCCCTATCGCTCGAACTACGTCGACGAGGAGATTCTCAATTGTATGGGCATGTTGTTGCGCCACTACTGCATCGAAGGCAGGACAGAACGGATGCTGAGCGATCCGTACGAACTCAGGCACGTCACCGACCCGGATTTCGGTGAAGGGCTGGCCCACTGGCAGGTCGCCGCTGCCGAGGAGGCCAGCGTCGCCGCCGGCACGTTTGTCGGCTATGGTGATTTGCAGGGGCGTTACCCCGGCGGGAAGATCGGCAACACCTTCGCTGTGATGATCCGGAGTACCGAGTCCCCAAACGTCCTGAAGCAGCGCCTGAAGCGACTCACACCCGGTCGGCTCTACTCACTCAAGCTGTTCACCGGCGACCACGCTGATCTGCTGGCCGGCAAGACAGACAAGAAGCGACAAGTCGTCTCGATCGCCCTGGATGGGGCCGAGGTACTCGACGGGGGCTTCAGTTACCCGTTCCAGAGCTGCCGCGGACCTAAGCCGTTCACGCGCAAGGCGCCGTTCTGGATGACCTACCACTGGCTTCAGTTCCGGGCGGGTGGCCCGACAGCAGCTCTCTCGATCAGCGACTGGGTCCGACCGGACGCCGCCGTCGGCCCCGTCGGCGAGCAAATCATGCTCAACTTCGTCGAAGTCCAGCCGGTTCTCGGGGATGGAGTGATGGAGTGATGGCGAACTCACCCCTGGGCGTCATAGGTCCAGCGGCTCAGGTACCATGCCAGCCAGGTCCAGCGGTCAGCCTGCCGTCCGTTCAGCTGGGCCGCGTGGTGTCGGGCTTGTGTCGCGGCTGTCTCCAACTCGTCCGGCACGGCGATGAGTCTGGCCAGGCGCAGGAACTCCGTTGCTCGTTCCGTTCCACCCAGCAGCGGCCCCGCAACTCGGGCCAGGAACGATGCCAGGTCAGCGTCCGGGTTGGCCGGTGAGCCATAGTCTGCGAGGGCCAGGTAATTGAGCTCGCAGCCGGTGCGGAAGGGGGATTTGTCCCCGAAGATTGAGAGTCCATCGAAGCCTTGGGCCAGCGACTTCTGTGCCAGCAGAGCCAGCCAGTCCACTGCGACCTCATCGCCTCGCCCCATCCACCATGTTGCCAGGTGGGCGCGCATGATGTTTCCGGCAAAGCCTGCCGGGGCCTGCGTTGTCCATGGGACGGGATTGCGGGGCGCGGTGACGTTGTCCGCCACCCACTGCACGTATGCCCCGCGCGGGAATTGGTCCACACACTGCATTGCCCACGGGGGCGATCCACCACCAAAGCCTGGCACTGTCCCGTCAGTTACGGGTTCGGGATGCGAGTAGGTCTCCATAACGACGGTGGCATCCGGTCGCACCGACCACACCGCTTCGGCCGCGGGCCCGTAGAGGAACGCCATGTCGTCCCAGGACAGCGCGGAAACCGGATTCGGCCGACGTTCCCGGCACAGCGGGCATTCGCAGACGTGGGTGTCACCGGTCTCGATCTGTACGCCGGCCAACGGCACGGTCTCCATCAGCCAGCGCAGGCCTTCGAGGCAGTATTCCATGTTCTCGGGTCGAGACGGGCAGGCATGGTGCATTGGCTGTGGAGCGTTTCCCGGCATCTGGTGGATGTGCCGTTCTCCGTCCGGGCGCAGTGCATACAGTTCCGGGTGTTTGCTCAGGTGGTTATTCAGGGACCACTCGGATGAGCCTTCGTAGTAAACGCTGCCGTAGGCATTGAGTCCGACACCGGCCAGCAGTTTGACCCCCGCTGTGTCGGCGACTTCGCAGAGTCGCTTCGCTGCCTCCACTCCGCCATGGCCGTCGCGCAACAACCCCCAGACCACCACACCATCGATACCGTGTTGTCCGCACCAGCGCAGAAGCAGGCTGTACTCGCGGATAAAGTCACCGGTGTAACCACTGAACTCGTTTGAGGCACCCCAGTCATGTACTCCGGCCCGGGCAGCGGTCCATTGTGTGCAGTGATCCCAGGTCCAGAGCAGGCGTAGGTTGATCACCGGCAGGTCTCCATCTTGCGGCTGACAGGAACTCGTTTCTCAGGACTACGGGGAGCAGAATAACCCGCAGGCAGCGGAACGGCAAGGAAGGTAAGGTAAGGGAAGTCATCGGTCGTCGGGCGCGCTATGCCGCCCAGCAACAGCCTCGCCACGCATACCTACCAGATCAGGCCCCTTGCGTCTTCTCGGAGGGGGGAATATAGTATGAACCGTGGGTTTTGGACGGTATGGAGAAGCCGTCCACAGGTTTGGGCGACTCATCGCCGATCGAGGAGGAAAAATGGAGAGGTTCTCTGTACTGGTAGCGTGCTTGTGTGTGTGTATTTCGGGTGCTGTGATGGCGCAGGATTTTAATCTGTCTGCCTCACCCACAGCGGTGGGGTCGGGGGCGCGGGCCATGGGGCTGGGCAACGCGTTCATCGCGGTGGCGGACGACGCCACGGCTGCATCATGGAACCCTGGCGGGTTGTCGCAGCTCGAACGGCCGGAGCTGTCCCTGGCGATTGAGGGGATGCACGAGCACTCGGACATGCGGGTGTCGCAACACCCGGAGGCGTCCGGATCACACAGCTTCGAGCTCGCAGACCTGAATTACCTGAGTTTGGTCTACCCGTTCCAACGCATGGGCCGGAACATGGTGTTCTCCCTGAACTACCTGAAGCAATACCGGCTGGGGAAAGACCTCTACTTCCACCATGAGGAGGTGAGTGGATTTGGGGCGCCCTTCATGGATATCAACGACATCTGGATGAAACAGGACGGGGAACTGACGTCCCTGTCGCCAGCATTCGGTGTCGACGTGACAGATCGACTGGCGCTCGGCATTGCGGTCAATATATGGAACCACGGTGTGACCGGAGCCAGCAAGTTCCGCAGGGAGGTGTATCAGGAGCTTCGTTGGGGGGCTGACGGCTTTTTCTGGGTTCAGGAGACCCCCTCCATTTTCACCAGCACGTATGAAGTCGAGAAGGGCTACTCGGTGGCCATCGGAGCGTTGTACCGGCTGTCGGAGGAGTGGACGTTTGGTGCCGTGGCTAAGCCGGCCTACAAACTGCGCCTGGACCGTGACGACCGGGCGAACTTGCTATACGAGGATCTCGACGACGTGTTGGAGTTCCCCTGGGTAGCTGGTGCCGGTGTGGCGTGGCGCCCGTCCGATACGCTGACGCTATCCTCCGACGTCACGTGGACGCAGTGGTCCGAGTACACGCTGTATGATGATCGCTACCTTGAGGAGGAAAACCCCAGGAACCCGTTGAACAGCGGTCATAGCATCAGCGAGGCCGAGTGTGACGATGTGTTCACTTGCCGTTTCGGCATGGAGTACCTCATCGTTCGGGAGGAGTCGGTGGTGCCACTGCGTTGCGGTCTGGCCTACGATCCGGGGCCGGCCATAGACCAGATTGACGAATACTACACCGCGAGCGTGGGCATCGGGTATCAGCGTGGTCGGTTCATGGCTGACCTCGCCTACGAATTGCGCTGGGGAGATGATACGGGCACGAGCATTCGGGGGGTGAGCGCGTCGCAGGACTCGCTGCGCCAACGCTTGCTGCTCTCGCTGATCGTCTATTTGTAGTGCGGGACAGTGTTTTCGTAGAACCGGTTTCGGTGCGTGTTCTGAAGGACACAGGGCATGCTTGTGGTAGGATGGAGTCAACGAAGGGAGAAACGAGACATGGCAAAGGTCTACGGGACAGTGACTGTGAATGCCGCTTCGTCGGGTGTCACGATCGAGGTCCGAAGGAACGGCGTTAAGGAGACGAATCCGATCCCAATGGAGTTTCCTCCGGGGTCCGGCAAGTACATGTACAACACACCGGTGAATGGCGGGGCCGGCTACACGACGTGGGCGCAATGCAACGACTGTGACGGCGAAAACGAGGAGCCGGATGTTGGGGTGACCGTTGGTGCCACGAATGTGAAAATCGATGTGCCCGTGCCTTGCACGTGCAGCTAGGGTACACGTGAGTTCGGCAAATGCCTCGTCCGGCCCGTTCGCTCCGTTTGGTACGCGAACGGGCCTTTTTCTGCCCCTTCGCGACGCTGGTCGGGACCGGGACGCTCAGGTCACTGGGCAGCGGGGTTGAGTTTCCAGCCGATATTGCTCCAGGCTTCGCTGGCATTGAACCACCCGCGAGTGTTCCCGCTGAGCTGGAAGGGCGGAGAGGCCACCGATACGGTGTTCGCTGCAAGCGACCACGACCGTTGTACGGCCAAGCCTCAGCCAAAGCAAGCTGGGCTTCATGGGCAGCCTTTCCCCCCAATTCTCCTTCCCGTCGCTGCAACAGGGGAACACACGCCGTTGACTGAAGCAGCCTGTGCGCGTATGCTTACCCACCCAAACGCCTTGGGGACGGTTGTTGTCGGCGTCATTCTCCGATGCCGGCCTGAGCAATTCTTGCACTTGCAGCATGCCAAAAGGCCAGTGGCACCCGCCGCCACCAGTCAACGGTCACTTGCGTAGGAACACGGAGTTGAGTATGAACCTGAAAATCGCCGTTGTGGGAATGCGTCATGGACACATCACCGCCCTGATCAGCCATGCCAAGGCTCGTCCGGATACGGAGATCGTTGCCCTGTGTGAAGAAGACGACGAGACCCGGAAGCAGCTCGTGGCCGATGGGCAGACACCCACTCCTCTCGCCTCGCTTGATGCGTTGTTGGCTGATGTGGATTGTGATGTCATCGCCATTGGTGATTACTACGCCAAACGTGGAGCCATCGCCATCCAGGCTTTGCAGCACGGCAAGCATGTGATCGCGGACAAGCCGCTTTGTACCAGAATCGACGAACTCGAAGAGATTTCCGGGCTTGCGAGCGGGAAGGGCCTGAAGGTGGGATGTATGCTGGATATGCGCAATTCGCCCCGGCTTCTGGCCATGCACGCTGTGTTGGCGGAGGGACTGATCGGTGAGGTCCAGGCGGTCTCGTTTGGGGGACAGCACCCGCTGATGCGGGAAACCAGGGCGGCCTGGTACTTCGAAGAGGGGAAACATGGGGGCACGATCAACGACATTGGGATCCACGCCATTGATGCCCTGCCGTGGTTGACCGGTCTGGACTTCTCCTGCATCAATGCCGCGCGCGGATGGAACGCGTTGGCCACCGGCGCTCCCTTCATGAAAGACTGTGCCCAGATGATGCTGACCCTGGAGAATGGGGCTGGTGTCCTGGGCGATGTGTCGTACCTCATGCCCAATAGCCAGGGCTACTCACACCCCTACTATTGGCGATTTACCTTGTGGGGAACGAAAGGGATACTCGAGACATCCGCTACGAGCGACTGTCTGACGCTGTCTCTGGACGGCGAGAAGGCTCCTCGGAGTCTGCCTCTCGGGGAAGGACGCGGCGGCGGCTACCTGCAAGATTTCGTCGACGACATCAATGGTGTCGCGGGAGACGATGCGATGGCCACGGCCGGCGTGATCAAGTCCAGCCTGACGACACTGCGCATTCAACAGGCTGCCGACGAAGGGCTCACCAACGTCAAACTGTAGGGGCGCGTTGCCGGCCAGGTCTGCTGCTTAACAGAGCCGTGACTAACCGGAGCGGCGTCCGCTTTGCTGCGGTGTTCGTGTCCGCGCCCGGAAGTCGCGGTTCTGCCGGGGGCGTCCGCTGCCTCAACAGAGCCGTTTCTCAACCCATAGGGATCAGACGATGCTCAACAGACTGGTGGTCGCACTGTTCGTGATCGGGACGTTGTCGGCGGGTGCCCTGACCACGCTGTACGTTTCTCCGCAGGGCAACGATACCAACCCGGGAACGCGGCAGAGGCCTTTTGCCTCCGTTTTCCGGGCACGGGACGCGATCCGGAAGCTGAAGGACGCTGATGGGCTCCCTGGCGGCGGCGTTGTTGTCGAGATTGCCGGCGGGCGGTACGACGTCTCTGAGACGTTCGAGCTTACCGCAGACGATTCGGGCGCCGCCGGGAAGCCGGTCGTCTATCGCTGCGACCCCGAGGCCCGTGCCTGGCTGGTCGCCGGACAGGACATCCCCGTTTCCGCTCTGGAGCCACTAACTGACCCTGACATACGTGCACGAATCCCGCGGGGCGCGCGTCCGCACGTCCGCTGCCTTGACCTGGAAGAAGCCGGGGTTCGGTTCTACACGCGTTTGCCGAATCGCTTCAACTGCTGGGCATTCACCCGCCGGTATCCGGAAGAGCTGGGCTACAAGCCCGAATACGGCTACGAACCGGGGCGCTGGACACCGGTGGAGGTCTTTTGCGACGGCCGGGAGCTTACCCCAGCCCGCTGGCCGAATCGGGACCACGTACGCATTGACGAGGTGGTCGACAATGGTGAGGGGTTCTGCCGGGACAACGTTCGAGGCGGGACGTTCACCCAACCGTCGCTGAAGGAGAAGCTCAAGCTCTGGGCGAGCGCAGAGGAGCTGATCCTCAACGGTTACTTTTTCCGGGACTATTTCGGCTACAGCGTTCGAGTCGGGGGAATTGATCTCGACGCGTCCACCATCACGCTGTCGCACGGCCTGCTGGACAAGAAGCACAAGCCTCATCAGCGCTTCTACGTACATCACCTTCCCGAGGAACTGGATGTTCCCGGTGAATGGTATCTCAAGCGTGCGACCGGGCTCCTTTGTGTGTGGCCGCCGGAGGGGGCCCGGACGTTGACGTTTCCGGTACTGACTGACACGATGGTTCGGCTGAAGGGCGCATCCCATGTCACCATCAGGGGACTCGGGTTGGAGGGAGGACGCCACCACGCGCTCGAGGTGACTGGCGGCGAGTCCAACCGCATCGTCGCCTGCGATATCCGCAACGTCGGTCGAGACGGCGTGTTGGTCAAGAACGGGCGGGACCACCGTGTCCTCGGCTGCGACATCCACCACACGGGACACGCCGGTGTCAGGCTGGAAGGCGGTGACCGCAAGACTTTGATGCCGTCAGGACACGTGGCGGAGAATAACCATATCCACCACACCTCCCGCCTGGTCCGCAACTACTCTGCTCCGCTCTACCTCGGGGGCGTCGGAAACCGTGCATCCCGCAATCTCATTCACGACATCCCACACATCGCTGTCTGCTTCTGGGGGAACGAGCACGTGATGGAGTTCAACGAGATCTTCTCAGTCTTGTATGAAACCAATGAGGCCGGCATTTTCTACACGGGACGTGACTGGACTGCGCGTGGCAACATCATTCGCTACAACTTCATGCATCACGTGACCGGTGTTCCGGATTGGGGGGTGAACTTCGTGCACCTCGATGACTCGGCTTCAGGAACCGAGATCCACGGCAATGTGTGCTACAAGCTGGAGAAGGGGGTTTCCATCTGTGGCGGTCACGAGAACAAGGTGCACGACAACCTGTTCGTCGAATGCCTCAATACGGTCACGCTGACAACACGTGGTATCGACATGTTCGAGAGTGACGGGAAGGGCGGCTTTGCCTATGACAAGACGAATAAATCCGGCTGGAGCAGTCTGACAAGGCGCCTGCTCGCCTGCAAATGGAACGAGCCCCCTTACAGCACACGTTACCCCAAGCTTGTGGAGATCTTCACCAAGGACCCGATCGCCGCGCCGTGGTGGAATGAAATTCAGCGCAACATCGCGGTCGATTGCGACCAGCATGTTCGCGTGCCGCGCCAGGCCGCGGAGTGGGAGTGCGTTGTCGAGGACAACTGGAGTGGCGAGGCCCCAGGCTTCATCGAGCGCGATCATACCAGGCTCGACTTCCGTTTCAGACCTGATTCGGATGCCTACATGAAGGTCGGTTTCCAGCCTATTCCCTTCGACAAGATCAGTGTCTACGCATCCCCGGACCGTGCTACGTGGCCGGTTACGTGCGAACGTCCACCGGCCGCCTGGAAGCCGCGTTGGTTGTTGCGCAAGGAACTTATGAGCAGAACGCCTGTCCGCGTTTTCCCTGTTGCTGACATCAAGAAAGGGCGGAGTATTGCCATTGATGGTGCGGTCAATGATGACGAATGGAGTCCCCCGGGATACGACGGCAGTGAGCCGAATCGCCATCGTGCGGCCACGATTGAGTTCCTGCTGAACGGGGACAAAGACGCCTGCCCCAGCACGGCCTACATCGAGACCGACGGCGAGGCCCTTCTCATCGCCTTCATCAATGACATCGACCCGGCGCTGCCGATCAGCCAGACTCATCGCTGGGGGCAAGATGATGCGGTCGAGGTGGCTCTGGCTGTGACCGCCCCGCCCGAAGCCGTGCCGGGCAAGGAACGTCCTTTCATTTTCCGCGGCTATCCGGACGGACATTTCGAGGGCAGCATGGAGTCGGGCTGGATGGAACAGGAGGTGTCGCAATCGATGCAGGGCGTGCAATTTGGCGCCAAGGTCGTGGGCTCCAATTCCTGGACAGCCGAGTTCCGGATCCCCTTTGCGGCGTTCGCCTTCAATCCGGCCAACGAAAACCGTCCCGTGCTGGTCAATCTGACCGTCCACAAGGCGGCCGGGAAGTCCTGGGTGCAATGGAAGAACCGCAAAGGGTACAGCTGGGAGGTCCATGGCAGCCGGGCCCTCTGGCTCAAGCCGTTTGGGGCCCTTCCTTACCTTCCGGGCTGCCGCCCGGCTCACGCTCGCATTGACATCCAGATGATGCCTGGAACCCCGGAGCAGTCATTCGAGACCGGGCCTGGCGTCAACGTGGCCAACTGGTCGAAGGACGGCAATCGTCTCACTGCCAACTTCGGGACAGTGCGTGGGAATCGCTGGAGAGAATGCCGATTCGAGTTCACGTCGCGGGTGGATGGAGACGCCAAGTTCGAGCTGATGGGGAGCACGGACGCCTGGACCTATTACGACAACTTCCAAGTCGACGGCGCGGAATTCGCCAATCCCGACTTTGAGCTCGATGGCGACGATGGTGCGTTCCCGGGGTGGAGTCTCAATCGCGACCAGAAGGAAGCCCCTGTCGCCGGGATTTGCGTTGGCATTGTCCGTCCCCCCGATGGCGCAGCGTCGGGCCTCCGAGTCGCTCGAACCAGTCACGACAGACGCGTCGTCAAGATGCTCAAACTGAAACAGGGCCAGAAGGTGACCGTCGTTTTCCAGGCACGTCAGGCCCTTCCCGTCACCCCGGAGTAGGCACGTGTGCCCTTCCGAACAGAGCCGTGACTAACGGGAGCGGTGTCGGCTGTGGTGCTGTGGCCCCCGCCTTTCTCTGTCCCGGAGGTCCCGAGCCACAGTCAGTGTGATCTCAGAGTGCACTGACGCGGAAATTCCGGATCTGGACGCGGACATCGGCCCCTATGCTTCGGAAGCCGACTTTCCCTTCCGAAGGAATCGGCTCCGGGACATCATCCCGGTCGATGAATCCGCCGGCAAGTTCGCCGTTCACGGCCATTTGCAGCAGCTTGCCGTGTTTGACGATGGTCACGTCATACCAGGTGTTCGGGATCCTGCATAGGTCTTTCTGCTGGGCCATCATGAAGATTCCCGGGTTCCTGCGCCAATTACTGACGCCGGTGTGAGTGCCGGTGTCATCGTAGCGACTGACGCTCACATGGTAGCAGCGCAGGTCGGGGTTGAGGATGTAGTCGGCAAAGATGCCTTCGCGCTCCGGCAGCTCCGTGAGCATATCCTCTCCTTGTCGCCCTCGAGCGGCAAGAAATGTGATCAGCAGGCCCCGGTTGGTCAGGGCTCGCATTGAGTATTGGACGCAGATGTTGTCCGGGAAGTCAGTCCGACAGAAGGCCATGCAACCGGCCCGTCCCTGTCGGGAACCAATGCAGTTCAGCTGCATCACCCCGGGAGCCGGTTGGGTGAGATCACCGGTGCCTTCATGGTGCCAATTCTCCAGGGCGGCAAAGTCGTCTTGGTAGAGGACCTGTCCTTCGGGGGCTACGAGGACAGGGATGCCAGTACTGCCCCAGATTTCACAGTTTGCCTTGTTCCCTGTCTCGGAGCGGACCTGCTCGTCTGCCTGATTTTTCAGCTGTTGTAGTTGCTCGATTGTTCTCAGCTGCATGACGTTCCTTTCTATTGCTGACCGGCGAGCTCGCCTGACGACATCGGCCGGAGAACTCCGCCCGGAGAGCGGAGCTACGGAAGATAGCCGTCCGAAGTAGCGCCGCACTCTGAGCGGCAGCTCTCGCGAATCCCTCCTCATGGAGAGCCAGTCTTTCCGGTGGGCAACGCCCGGAGAGCGGAGCTACGGCCGGACATGGTCTCTGCGATTAGCGGCCACCCCGAGAATTTGCTGATGCACCAAGCGTCCGCCATTGCTGGTCCAGTCCCGTCGCGAAGGGAATTGGGGGCAGGGCGTCCCAGGTTTCGGGGACCGCGTCGCGTGCCGGGCTGTCGGGAGCGAGAGTGAAGTCGCCGTTTTCGGGGTCGACCAGCTTGGGGTCGACGAAGAGATCGTGTTCGCCCCCTTCGTGTTCGGTGAGCAGCGGAACGCGGCCGTTGTGATAGAGGTTGAAGTCGGCCATGCGGATGGTGCCCGACTGATCCCAGGGGGCTTTCCGGCCGGTCGTTTCCCGAACGATGAGCCATTGGTCGGGCGATTGGCCGACGAAGATGTTCCGCAACCACACGAGCCGTGCCCCCTGCTCCAAGCGGATGGCATGTCGGCCGTTTTCCCAGAAGGTGTTGTTCGCGACAACGTTGCTTGTGGGAGGGTCGTAGAACGGCTCACCCATAATGACGGTCGCGATGATACCGCCCTTGGTGTTGGCGTAGATCAGGTTGTCGCGGACGAGATGACTCGGGCTGTGCAGGCGAATACCGGTACTGTTGTGATGGATGCGATTGCCGTGGATGAGCTGCCGCGCTCCGTAACGTACGGTCACTCCGTGGCCTGTATTGTGGTGCAGGTCGCAGTTGCGCACGATGCAGTCGGTCATCTTGTGGTGCACGCCGTCCTGGTTCTCGAAGAAATCGCAGTCCTCGATCACGTGGAAGCCTGGTGGGGCTGTGGGGTAGGAGCCGCCCCCTGTTTGAACCGCGTAGTAGTGGCCCGATACCACACACCGTCGGATCGTGCAGTGTTGATTGAAGCGCTGGCAGTTCAGCTGGATGCCGACCTGTTTCCGGCCATTGCCCTGCAACACACAGTCCTCGATCAGATTGTGGGACGCGGACGGGCCGGAGACACTGATCGTCGAGCTGGGTTTGTCCTTGGTCGTTACCAATAGACAATCCGAGACGCTGCAGTGTCGCGCGTCGGGGCCGAACTGGACCGCGGACGGCGAAGCCACGAACTTCAGGCCACCGATGTGCACATTCGCGCAGTCATCAAGCAAGAGACGCCCTTCGACGACCACGGCAGCATGTCTTGTCTTGCTGCGAATGGTGACTGGAGCGTTCGCCGGGGCCAACACTGAGAGCGTGACGCTCTCGCGGTACTCGCCATCGCCGATGATGACCGTGTCGCCCGGCTTCAGATCCGCCAGCGCCTGCGCGAGTGTCGCAAAGGGACGTTTCTCGGAGCCGTCGCCTTCTGGCGTTGAGGCCACGGCCACGTGCAACGTGCGCCCCTCCGCTGGTGCTTCGGGCAGTGTCTTGTCTGCCTCCGGCGAGGTCTCGTTTGTCGGATCGCTGTTTGCGAAGACCGCGTTGTGCTCGACCGTGCAGCCTTCGCCCTGCACCTGAAGACCCGGGCCTGTGCAGCGCCACAGGCGATTGTACTTGGCCACCACACCATCCGCGAGCACCCGTAGGCCGTTGGCACATTCACGCACTTCGTTGTGGGTGATACTCCAGGTTGCGGCGGTCGGTCTCCCGGGTTCGACCACAATGCCGAGGTCGGCCCCGGCGATGCGGTTGTGATCCACCCGGGGCAGGGAACTCCCCCCGGACCGAAGGCGCAGCCCTACGGTGCCCTTGGCTTCGCACTGCCTGAGGTCCACCACATTGCCGATGATCAGTGCTCCGCCCTCGACGTGGATTCCGGTTCCCCCGTCTGCCAACTCGACGATGCGGTTGTTCTGCACCTGACAGCTTCCCGCAGTCGCCTCGATCACGACGGCCTTCTCCTTGCTGCGGAACGTGAATCCGCGCAAAGCAATGTCTTTGCCCTTGATCGTGATGCTGCCCTCGATGACGACGTCGTACTGTCTCCAGGGGAAGAACCAGACGCCGTCCCGTTCGACAGTGATGTCCTCTCGGTAGATACCCGGCCCAAGGAAGACTTGTCCCCAGTCTTCCTCTCGTTCATCCAGCGCTTCCTGGATACTGCCATAGGGTTGATCCCGGGACCCAACGCCGTCGACGGCTCCCGGGGTGACGTAGACATCGCGCCGCGTTCGCGCGGCAGCGTCACTTGTGGAGGCCATCGTCAGCCCCGCGCAAAGCGCGGCGAGTGACAGGCACGTGTTCGGCAGGACAATCATGGCGGTGGCCTTTCTGATCCGCGGTCGGACACGGGGGTGCGGTGGAACATAGTGCAACAGCCTGTCTCGGACCATGGACGCCTGTTGTGCCCAGCGTTATGTTCAGAGCGCTACCCGTCAAATTGTCTGTACCTGGAGCGGAACATGAGTGCCAGACACGTCGATCCGGTGAGAGTAGGGGTCATTGGACTCGGTAGTTTTGGGACTCTTCACGCCACGACCCTCCTGGGGCTGGCCGAAGCTGAACTGGTTGCTGTTGTTGCTCGGCGCGAGGCGAGTCTTGCTGAGTTTGCCCCTCTGGCCCCGGATGTGCCGGGTTGGCTGGACTTGGGAGAGGCCATCGCGGAGTCCGACGCTGAAGCGTGGATCGTGGCCACCTCGACGGCATCGCACGTGCCTCTGACAAGGCAACTGCTCGAAGCCGGGAAGCCCGTGCTTCTCGAGAAGCCGATCGCTGAACGTGTCCTCGATGCTGAACAGCTCGCGCCGCTGGTGGCTGACGATTCGGCGAATTTGATGCTCGGACACATCCTTCTCTTCAACAGCGAGTTCCGTCAGCTTCTGGATGAACTCGCCCGAGGTCGAACACTCCGCTACATCGACGCCGTGCGGCACCGACCTTTCGCCCTCATGGAACGCTACCCGGGGGAATCCCCGTTTGATCTGCTGATGACACATGACCTCTACTGTCTGCAGGCGATGGTCAGTCGCGCAGAACCGGTCTCCTTCTCCGCACAGACGCACCAGACCAGTGATGGACAGACTGATCTGGCCTTGGGACAATTGACCTGGGAAGACGGCTGTGTCGCGTCGGTGACCGCATCGTTCATGACCCCTGCCGGTATGCCTGACGACGGGTTTGACCGCATGGAGGTCTTTGGAGACGGCTGGGCGGCGCACGTGTCCTCCAACCCGCGCCCGATCACGATCTACGAGGACAAGGTCCGTTGGCCCATGGCCCTCGAGTTGCGAGCAGACCCAGGTGGTTCCAGCGGCATGCTGGCTGAACAGCTGCGTTGCTTCGCTCGTGTCGTGCGCGGTCTGGAATCCGTGCCGATGGGGGCGACCTACCAGGATGCTCTCCAAGTTCAACGCTGGCTGGAGGAGCTGAAGCGCGTTGCCGGCGAGTGACCCCCGGTGTGTGAATTCTCTGTCGTTGGCGAGAGGTACTCTATCCTCGCCCCCCAAATGCTATTGACTTTCTCTGGAGACGGTCGCGGCATGGCAGCCCCTCCCACTCTCGAGAAGCACACAATGTGGGAGGCGGTGCCACCCGGCGACTCTTCGGCCAGACAGGGGGGCAGAGAAAGTGAACAGCATTGCCTCGCCCCCCCCATCCCGCAATGCCTCAGTCTTGGGGGGAGTTACACCGTGCACGGGCATCGTCCGGTATGGAACCCGGGCAGAGGCACGGGCACGAGCACGCAAGAGGAGCTTTCCCACGAGACTGAGGCGTTACCTCATCCCATCGTTGGGGCTTGACGCCAGGAATCGAGATGTGTACGGTATGTACACATATTAGAGGTGTATTATGAGAACGAATGTGGTCATTGATGACGAGCTGATGTCCCAAGCCCTGCACTCCAGCGGTTGCCGCACGAAACGTTCGGCTATCGAGTCTGGTCTGCGCCTTCTGGTTCAGGTCAACAGCCAGAAGAGACTCCGCACGCTCAGGGGTAAGATCAACTGGGAGGGTGACCTCGAAGAGATGCGGAGGGACTGACATGGTCATGGTCGACACGTCGGCGTGGATTGAGTACTTCCGCGGTGGTCTGCCCCGTGTTGCGGACAAGGTCGAACTGTGTCTCGAACAGGACCTTGTCGGCATTGGCGATCTTGTGTACTGTGAGGTGATGCAGGGCATCCGGTCGCCTCGTCAAAGGCGCGAGGTGTCGGGACTCCTTCTCTCGCTTCCTCAGTTCAGCATGGTCGGGTTCAGAATGGCTGACAAGTCGGCGGCCAACTACCGGCTTCTCAGGTCAAGAGGAGTGACTGTCAGGAAAACGATCGATGTGCTCATCGGTACGTTCTGTTCCGAGCATAATATGCGACTCATCCATCACGACTCTGATTTCGACCTGATGGCAAAGCACATCGGGCTTGAGGTAGTCTGACCCCCGAATCCAGTACTGCCGACCTTACGAGAGACCGTTATCGCTGAGGCCGTACTGGATCAGGCGACGTTGGCTGAAGCTATTGAAGCGCTGATCATACTGTGGGCACGGGACGTCCTTTCCGGCTTGCACGTCAAATGGAATGTTGTTGATCAGGGAAACGACAACAAGCGGGTGCTGCCGGTGCCGCACCCCGCCGCGCGTCCTCGCCCTGCGCCATTCCTCGCGTGCCACGGTAAGGCACTGAGCGTGAACATTGGATCCTATCGACGAAGGCCCCCCGGGACACTGGTTTGGCCACAGCAGCAGAACATGTCGTCCGGCGACATGGTGAGCCGGTCGGGGAGAGCGTCCCAGGCGGCCCGGGCTTCCGTGCAGAGATTGACTGGCGTGTCTGGACTGATGCGCTTGATCTCGTCGATGTAGTGGGCGTAGATCTCCGCACGGACATGCAGGGGAAATGGCCCGCAGTGCGTCTTGTTCATCTCGTCAGCGTGCTTGTGCATCTCTTCGACGAAGCGGGGATCGAGATTCTCAAACCCGAAGATCTGGGCGGTTTCCGCGACTTCCATCATCGAGAGCGTCCACAGGCGGACCGTGTCAGGCTTGGCGGCAGCGAAGAGCTTTTCCAGCGCGATCGTGCCCTCTTCTCGCCAGTTGAGGTGCGGCACAATCGGTGAGAAGCCGGCCCGTACGACGTAGCCTGCTTCCTGGCACTTCCGCATGGCCTCGAGGCGTTCATCCAGATTGGGCGTGTCACGTTCGATGACCCGGCTCTGGGTATCGGTCGCCAGGGTCCAGTAACAGGGCATGTGCTTCTTGTAGGGAAGATCGAGGAGATGGTCGATGTTGTTGCTCTTGGTGTAGACGAGGAGGTATCGGTCGTTCCGGGCAAAGACCTCTCCCAACAGTGCTGATGCCCCGTGCTCTGGTTCGAAGCAGGGATAATCGCTCTTCAGATCGTAGCGGTACAGACGCTGTTGCGGGCGTTCCTGGAAGTGCCGTTCCAGATCTACCGCGAAGTCTTCCAGATCGAGCATGACGTTCACGAAGTAGCTCTGAGTGCAGTAGTCACACTTGTGCACGCAGCCCTCGAGTGTGTGGATTCCCCAGCCCCCCTGGCACACATAAGGCCGATCGAAGCCGTTGCCCCCTTCCCGTTGGCTGTAGGCGAAGTTCTGGCCTACTCCAGCCATGTTGCGGGCAATGCTCTGTGCCCTGGGATTGGTGTAGGTTCCGGTCGGTTTCACACGCTCAGCCGGATCCCACACGAAGGTATTGAAGAGCATGATCGGGTCGCGACTGATCTTCTCGATGCCTTGCCGCACACGGCGTGATTGCACGGGGAGTGATTCGTTGGCGCCCGCCGCTGCGATGACCGCATCGGTGTCGGCCGTGTCCACATCCTGCGTGGCGGGATTGCCCATGGCTGCGAGCATGCGCTCAAGGCGGGCAACTGCCTGTGGATTCTCATAGACACGTCTGTGTATGAAGACATGCGGGGGGTGCAGTGAGTACACGGTCGGGAATCTCCTGTTCCAATAACCACAGTATCGGGAGGCAATGTGCCAACGGCCACCTGTCGACACGAGCGCCTATGCGCTCTGTGTCTTGTCACACGGGGCGCGACGCAGAGCGTCACGCAACGGCCAGCACGATATCGGACGTGCGCAGGATAGTGCGCCCGGACCAGGCATGCAACGGCTCGACAACGCAATCCTCCAGCTCGTGCCGGTGGGCGATTGGCGCACCCCACGTCCAGTCGCAGCGAGACGCGTTCAATCCAGACCCGCGACAACCGAGGCGCCGGCGCGCAGTCCTGACGGCAGGGCCACGGTCAACTGCCTGGTCGGAGCTCCCGGGCGGCCCACCTCGAGAACGACGGTTCCGGTTCCGGCAGTTGGGTCGGATAGGGCGACGCGGTTCTCCCGCACGATGAGGGTGCACGCGCGATCCACACCAACATGCCAGCCCTGCGCCCCAAACTCCCCTGCTTCGTGGAACACAGCGCCGAGTGTTGCCGTTGCCTGATGCAGCGCAGCCTGGACGGTAGCAGAGCTCGCCAGCACTCGCACGACCGGAGACGCAGCCAGGGCCGCAACACGATCAGGGGAGGCCCCCGGGAACACCAGGTACTCATAGGCAGCACCCGCAGGCATCTGGCCGTGCTCAATTCCCAGCGTGAAGACGTTCTGCGTAACGGGTGTAGCCGGACGCTGTTTGCTGATTCGCTGCCAGCTGCCGGTTGCGCTTCGGTTACTTATCTGCACGGTCGTTGATTCGGGAAACACGTAGGCGATGCCATCGTGGTGCACCCAGCGTGTCCGGCGTGTGTGCGTGCCTTCGGCCGGGAGGACCTTGCGGTCAGGGCCTATTGTGACCTCACCGTTCAGCCGGCATTGGTTGAGCGTGGTGACGACCGACACATCCGCATCACACCGGATGTCTGTCCCGATGCAGGCCACAACGTCGTCAAAAAAGAACCAGGCCTTCCTGGCGCGAAGTCTGCCACGCTTAAGTTGAACCGCCGCGACTCCGACGCGGCCATCCGACGCTCCTCCGGCAAAGGCGTTTTCACCTTTGCGCCGCGGCTCCCCGGGCGTGTGAGGAAGCAATGCGACTGTCGTTCCCGGAATGCGTTGCCAATCCCATACGGGGAAGAGGTCACGGTACTCGTTGCCGTGCCGCATGATGCAGGTTGTCCCTTCGGCCAGGTAGTGGCTGAGCTGACCTTCATCGCACCCAGACAAACCGTCTGTGTTGAGCGTGCGCGCCGAATAGAAACGGGCAGACATGTACCAGCCCGGCCGGTGATGGACCATGGTGTCGCTGGCCCAGAAATGCCGATTCCCCTCAAGGGAGCGAGTGGACGTCCCCTGGATTCGCCGCACCAGTTCCTGAAATTCGGCCTCACGCCCGGTCGGCAACTCAAGCATGTAGGTTGCCGCTTTGGCCAGATATGCCGCTGTCTGACGTGGCCGAGTAATCTCCCGACCTTCGGCCGCAAAATCCGACTGCGGACCGTGGGCCAACCACTGCGACCCGTCCAGAATGTAGCGCGCCAGTATCTCGATCTTCTCGGCCGGGTAGCTGGACGCTGTTCCCGCGGTCAAGGCGGCGAGGCGTGCGTTGTCTACCGCAAACCCCGCACCGTAGCCGTGGCTGTAGAGGCAGGCACCGTGCTGATGGAAGCTCATATCAGCCTGGATGCCCTCATCTCCGCTGACCTTGATCTCGCTCGCGATGAGCGAAAACGCACGCCGCAGTAGCCCGGGGTCGCGCTGCAGCACCGCCCGCCGCGCGGTGACCTCCGCCTGCCAGACCAGATTCTGCCCCGTAGCCCCGAGCTTGGCACGTTTCAGTATATCCACGCCCTTCCTGCGTTGATGAGGGCTCAGCTGCTCATCCAACATCAGCAGGATCATCGAGACGCTACGGGGGGCACCGATGCAGTCCCACCACCAAGGGCGTCTTGGATCCTTGGTCAGCCAGCAGTCGAGAGCCTGGCTTGTGGCAGCGAGCAGTTTTGCGTCTCCGTGCAGCTTGGATTTTGGGGCCCACCACGCCTGGGTGAGGTCATGCAATCGGCGCAGGTGTTCGGCCGGCTCCCAGGACGTGGTCGATTGTCCTGCGTAGTTGACGTCGCCCCAGCCACCGTCCGCTTCCGTGGCGCTGAGCCAGCGTTGAGCGCGGTCCGTGGGAGGCGATGCAAGGAGAGGCGCCAACATGCGTTCACGGATCCGTGCGAGCTCATTGTCGGGCGTGGTCATCTGCGCGCTCCCCGGGGTTGTCACGACACACCATGCGGCCATCCACAGAGCCGCAAGACGTCGGATTCCAGAGCCATGCAGCCGGTCCCCGGGTCGGGTGCCGGCCGCTGAGAGTGTTGCTGGAAGAGCAGTGTTCACGGGTTGTCTCCGAATGAGGCGGAACTTAAGCGCTCCTGCGAGGCGGCTGCGTCAACGTGGGAGGCGGTGCCATCCGCCGATTGCCTGGTTCCTGGTCTGGAGAGAAAGATCGGGGCGTGGCAGCCCCTCCCACCTTGAAGGGCTACTAAGTTCCGCCTCATTCGGGTGCCTCCTGGTTGCGGTCGGCGGGATTCCGTGCCCCACGCCGCGGCTCAGGTGTGAAGCGTCGCGCCGATTGCGGCACATGCGAGGTCCGCGAGGACGCGGTTCCCGGTGTCGGTGAGGTGAACGCCGTCGGGCAGGATGAAGCGTCCCGGATCGTCCGGGGCGCGTTGGCGCAGTTCGGCTGAGAGATCAAGCAGAGGGTATCCATTGGCCTGGGCGAAGGCGCGGGTCTCAGCGCGATAGACCTCCACGAACGCGTCTGTGCCTCCCCATTCCGCGTACATCTGCAACGGGTAGTTCATGGCCTTGGCATGCCACCGATCAACGATTGGGGGGAACGTGACGACAATCACAGCTGGTTCTCCGAGGGCAGCCATACCTGCTCGGAAGCACGCCAGATGCTCGCGGAACTCATCCATGTCGACCATCTGGTTCGGGTCGAGGCGTTTGGAGTTGTTCCCGCCGAACTGAAGCAGAACGACGTCCGGACGGTGTGCAGCCACATCCCGGTCAAATCGGGCCATGGCTTCCCGGGCTGAATTGCCACCTATGCCGGAGTTGATTGCTTTGAAGTCGGTGCTTGGGAACGCGTTGGCAAGCTGGGCTTCCAGCAACTGGAGCCATTTCTGGCCATCAGGCTGGCGCGAGCACAGGGTGATCGAGTCTCCGAAGCCAACGATGGTGTGTGTTCTACCCATAAGTACTCTGTCTTTCTCCGGAGCTCCGGACGTACGCCGCACGGCCCTCCCGGCGGCTTCAGGACATGGCGGCTGGAAGGCCATCCGCCGTACAAAAGGCCCGGCCCCCGACTGCTTCCGGACATGGCGGCTGGAAGGCCACCCGCCGTACAGGAGGCCTGGGGGTGTCACTCCGTCGGGTTTGCCTGGTAGACGCGGACGTTGTCGATGGTGCCGCTGCTATAGATGTAGAAACCGAGTTGATCGTGGTCTTTGCCGTGTAGCGGCTTCGGGTCGATGTACTCGAGTACGACTCTGTCGTCGACCGTCAAACGCGCTGCTGCCCCGTCGAATTCGGCCGTGATGCGGTGTGTCTTGCCGCGCTCGATGAAGCACTGCTCGCCTGCGTAGCGGGTGAACACGCCCGCACGTCGCAGGCTGTTGAACGTATTGCCGCTTCCGCCGAACTGGAAGAAGTAACCGCCATCTCTGCCTTCCCGGTTGCTGTGGATCAAGGTGCTGAGATCGCAGGGGCGTTTGTTGTTCGTTGCAGCGTCGAACACGACTCGCTGGAAGCCTGAGACTTTCGTCGTCAACAGGATCACGTTTTCCGAGACTTCCCCACAGACCAGCTTGCCGTCCGATATGTGCCATTTCCCACTCAACGCACGCCAGTTCTCTCCTGGCTTCTCACGCTCGAAGTCATCGGAGAAGACCAGCTTCCAGTTCTTCACTTGGCGGCTGGCGATCAGGGCCTTGATCTTGTGCAGGGCCGCTTCGGCCGCAGTCCTATCGGCTTCCGCAGCGTCAGCAGTATCGCGGATCTGTTCATACGTGGCTTGTGCGCCGGACAGCTCGTTCCGGGCCTCACAACATCGGGCGGTCAACGCAAGGGCTTGCGACCTTTCCGGGCCGGTCTTGGCTAGCTCAAGTGCGACCTTCGCGTGCTCTTGGGCGGTTCGGTAGCGCTTGGCTTCGTGCGCTGCTTTGGCCTTGGGGAAGGCCTGATCGAAGGTTGCGTGCGTGATGTCGAGCAGTGCGGGGGTGTCGAGGCCATAGGCGTTGTCGTGGAGGTCGACACGCGTCTCGCCGCCGGTAGGCCACGGCAGAATCAACTGCTTGTCCGGTTTCTGGTGGCAGAACCAGTTGCGTTGAATGTCCGCTTTGTCCCGCGGGACGCCGCGCACGGCGATTACCCGGTGTTCTGCCCGCATGAACGTGTTGTTGGTGATCTTGAGCCAATCACCGGCGATGGTGGTGCCGTCCCGCCGGTCCCCTCCACCATGCATGTCGAAGTAATGGCCGTTGGCATGCCCGAGCTCGATGTTGTGGCGGGCCTCGTAGGCGTTTCCAGGCTTGCCCGTGCCGGCAATCGAGTGGCGATTGTAGTCGAACAGGTTGTACTCGATGAGGGAGGTGGGGGTCTTGCCGTACCCGTGGCAGACGCCGTAGCCCAGGCCGTGGAACTGGTTGTGATGGATGGTGTTGTGGTGAATTCGGTGGTTTCCGCCGTCCCACAGATGGATGGCCGCATGGCTCCAGGCGGATACCTCACAGTTGTCGATTTCGAGCCCCGGGAACTCCGCCCGGATGCCCTCCGAGACGGGGACCTTGTAGTAGTATTCATGCTGCCCCTTCCGGTCGCCCCGAGCCGGTTTGAACGATCGCCTGTGATGGTCGACTCGGCGTTTGGCGTCCGGGCCGCGCAAACGCAGGCCCGTGAGGCGGACGTTGGGGCCGAGGGTTCGCATCAGGGGACGGGCTGCGAACGCGTCGCAGTAGATGATGCCGCCGAGGGAGCCTTCGTGTCCGCGGTTGCTGGCGATTGTTACCCCCCCGGGGATTTTCAGAACGAGTTTTTCGGCGAATATCAGCGTGGTGCAATCGACGTTGGCATCCGGCTCGAGGTAAACGACGTCTCCGGCCTTTGCTTTGCCGAGCGCCTCGATGAACTGGTCAACGTTGGAGACGCGGTAATCGCCGGTCTGGAGAATCTCATGGTAGCCGTTGCCTCCCCCGATCGGGCCGCGTTTGTCCGGTTTGGCGCCGTAGACGGTCCCGTCGATCTCGACCCACGTTTTGCCCGAGGCGGGCAGAACCGGGGTAATGACGTCTGCTGCGTATATGCGCACCAGGCAGAGGCCGCAGACAAGAAGCACCATTCGTCCCAGTGCCGTGGTGGACATTCCTTGGTTCGGGGCTCTGCTCATCGTGTCGCTCCTGGTGATGATGCCTGAAGAACGGCATTCCGCTGCTCTCTGTGCCTCACTACAAATGCCGTTCTGCTGGTGACGGGACTCGCTCGTAGTCAGCAACGTAGGCCTTGCCGGAGTTGCGTTCCCGTCAGCCACGGCCCGGATTGTCCCGCGCGGGGACGCCTGAGGGGGCACGCGCACTATAGTAGCCGGAGTTGCGCAAGCTGCCCACTGTTGAGCGGATCGGAGGACGCCCCCATGCGAATAGATTCCCATGCCCACGGTTCGGTTGTGAACCTCAATGAGTCTCCCGGGGAATACATCACTCGCTGTCGGAGGGACGGCATCGACGGGATCGTGTTGATCGCGGATCCTGAGCCGCTGTTCTCGGCCAGAGATCGCCTGGGCAGCTTTGTGATTTCCGTCCCGATCATCGACATGGACCAGGCCGGGCCGGATGAGGTCCGCCGCCTGTTCGATCGCGGGGCCGAAGGGATCAAGTTCTTCCTGCCTAAGCATGCGTACGGCGATGAGCGCTACTTCCCTCTGTATGAGGCGATCAAGGAACGTGATGGCGTTGCGGTCTTCCACACGGGCTATGTCATGCATGATGCCGATTACAGCTCGCGATACCGCGTGAAGCTTGACGACATGCGGGCTGGCCACATCGACACGATCGAGCGCAATGTTCCGCACCTGAAGGTGCTCATGGGCCACTTCGGGAACCCATATTGGGAAGAGTGCTGGAAGATCATGTGGGCACATCCCACGGTGTACGCGGACGTGTCGGGAGGCACGGCCATCCACCGCTCGATGCTGATGTGGCGCGAGATGTTCGCGCCGAATGGGAATCTGATGGCGAACACCCTTGGCAAGCTCTGTTTCGGCACCGATATGACGTACTTTGGTGCACAGCACGGCGTACAACCCTACATCGACTTCCACGAACGCCTTTTCGAGGAAACGGGCACACCTCCCGAATTGCGTGACCAGGTGAACGCCGGGAATGTCTTGAGACTGTTCGGGAGATAGAGGACATGGAGTTCGTGTTCGACAGCTGGCGTGGGGAACGTTGCCCTGACGGGTGGACAGTTGAGGCGTACACCGAGTACACACACCAACACGGGGAGGTGCGCCCGGACGGGTATGCGCTGATCCCGCACGGCAATCTGCACCTGCCCCTTGTTCCTGAGCTGGCCGACGTTGATCTGGACGTCTGTTTCCAGGTGAACCCAGAGTTGACCGGTGGCGTTCTCGACTTCTCCCTTGTCTTTCGCTACGATCGCCGGTGTCGGCGCGGGTACGCCGTGCGGATTCAGCAGCGCGCCGACGCATTGCGGGTTGCGTTTGGTGAGCAGCACGGCAACCAGTTCCGGAGCATTGAGGAGAGAGTGTTCGGCGCCATCGAACTGACCGACGCCCCTATGCAGGCGATGGTGGAGGTGACGGGGACCACCGTGACTGTTCGCTTCGGCGGGCACACCGTGTGTTTCGAGGCCGTCCCTCGGGGCGTCGGCAGCGTGGCTTTGGGGCGTGGCTGTTTCTTCGGTGAGTTGCTGATCAAGCGGCTTGCGATCACATCGAGTGACGAGACCCCGTGTGAAACGATCCTGCCCCGGACCACCGTGGCGTTTCCGGCGGACATCGACGGCATGGATGTGCCGATTCGTTACAGCGTTGAGGTGAACCGACACGGAGGGATCTACGAGGTCAACGCCGAGCTTTCCGGAGGCGTCCCGGAGAAGGTCTGCGATCATCCGGGCAACTACCATTGCCGGGTCATTGACTGGTTGACGCGTCCCTACATACGTTTTGCTGGAACGGCCTCCGAGACGGATAACCTGTATCTGGCCGATGACACGCTCGTGCTCTGTGCCGAACCGACGCCGAACGCGTTCTTTTACGGTCAGTTCTATGACAAGCCCGAGTGGCCTCTCAAGGTGCAGTTCCGCCTTGAGCAGTTCCCGGTCGATCCCTTGCTGGTGTTGGGGTACGAGCACTACTGCTGCGAGGCCGCCCAACAACGAGAGGGTGGCCCCACCGAAGTGTTCATCGATCTTCCCTCGAAGGAGACTCGCCATTGGGGACGCGCTCTCGGGACACATGATGCGTCCATCCGCCTTGAATCGCTCCCTAACCCTCGGCTGCTTGGGCAACTCCCCACCTCTGACCCGCGTCACGCCCAGGCCGTCGAGTACGTCCGTAATAACCACTTCTTCAGCGAGGGTGACGACTGCCGTTTTACGCCGATCATTGAGTTTGGTCGTGGTCTCGCCGTCGCCGAACTACGTTTGCACTGCCGACTTGAGAACGCCTTCTTCGAGCCTCTGGAGGACTACCGGGAGTGTCAGCTGACCGCCAGTGAGGTCCCCATTGCCTTCATGCAACGGGTGGTCGGCACGCTGCCTTTTGGGAGTACTCTCGCGGTTGGCGTCTACCACCTGCGGGCGCAGTTGTCCTGGGGAGGGCGCCTGGTTGAAGAGCACTGCGCGTTCGAGGTCATGCCGACATTGCCCAGTGCTGCCATCGCCCCACAGGCGTCGGGGTTGCCGGTGATGTTCAACATGCCCAACGAAATCACCGGGCTTGAAACCGACACCTTTGACCCGTGGCAGGGCATCAGTGACGATGTAGCGCACTACACGGCGATTTCCTGCTTCTACCCGGATTTTGCTCGGACCAATCGCATCTGGGACGTCGTGCGCCTCTATGGGCGCGAGTGGTTTGTCTGGATCTCCTCTCGCACTACGGACCGGCCGAGCTTGGAAAACCACCTGGATCTTATTGCCGAGTGTGACTATGTGTCCCTCCGCGATGGCCCCCACAACGACAGCATCGATAGGTGGCTGGCCCGGCCTGAATGCTACACGGATGTGGTCATGGGAGCGCTGCGTCAGTTCGCTGCCGAGACGGGTAGGGAAGACTTGGGTATTCCGGACAGCGGAGGGTTGGATCACACGACCTTCCGCAGGCTGCTCGAAACATGCTGGCACGAGTGGTTGGCATACTACAGCCACTTCTACATGCACCAACTGATCGGGCCTCTCCAAGACCAACTCCGGGCCTGCAATTCCCGTCTCAAGTTCGCAGCCTATGGCCCCTACCAAGCATACGCTGCCCACTATAAAGGGACGCATCACCTGAACGTGTTCGGACTGGGGAACCGTGCCGCCGCGGAAGCCCAGTTGGACGGCTTCCGCGTGTTTGAGGACTACCCCGTCGCCTGCAAGTACAGCCTGTGCCGTGGCGTCTACATGTTGGCCGCGTGCAAAATGGCGATGCCCCGGGTCAAAATGTACCCCGAGATCTACACGCGCGGCGTGAACGGCTGTCCTGACGGGGCTGTCTACTATGCGTGGCCGCCCATGGGGATGTTTGGTGTCGATGACAGTGTGCTGAGGAAACGGGTGTTCGAGTACGCACTCGCCACGGTTTGGTTTGACCAAGGCGCGTTTTCCTACTGGCAGGACCACGGGTTCCACGTCCGGAACTCGACTCGCGAGCGTTACGAGATCATCCTGAGAGCTTGGCAGGTTGTCCGGAATCATCCACCGAAACGCCCGTTGCGCACCACTGCCTTCGTCAACAGTGAAGCGTGTTGCCGGGCACACGGATCTCGCATCTCGACCACGAACCGCGTCTTCAATACCACCGAGGAAGCCCCGGCCTGGGCCTACGAAATGGCCCGTCTTGACGGACAGCCGGCCGGCATCGTGACGTGTATCGAGGCCATCGATCAGTTTTCAGCTGCCGACATCGACACGCTTGTGTTGCCACCGCTCCACGCTGTTTCTGAGGAGGAACTGGCGGCCATCCGTCGACTGCATGAAGAAGGAGTCAGCCTGCTGGCGTTCGAGAACGTGAACGGGTTGGAGGACCTGTTCGGAGTGGTCGAGGCCGACACACCCGGCTCCGAGTTGCGCCACGTGCAGGTCAACACGGGGCTGCCCGAGAACCCCCTGACTGAGTTGGCCAGTCTGACTGAGTTTACCGAGACCGTCCCGGATCCTCTGCGGTACACGAATCAGGGGGCGCATGTGCTGTTGACGGGTGAAGGGCCGGTTCTGTTCCACCACCGAACGGAATGGGGGCAAACGGCGTTGTACAATCTCGCACCCACCATGGTCCGGCGCGCTGACCTCCGTGAACGGTTCGGGTACGGTGAGGAGAGCATTAGCGACCTGATCAACCGCTCTGCACAGCTCATGCTGCGTGAGCTTGGTTCACCTGATGTAGAGACAACCCAAGGCAAGCTCATTGCGTATCGTGACCATCAGGACGCGGTGGTG
This sequence comes from Lentisphaerota bacterium, assembly GCA_018676675.1. Lineage (GTDB taxonomy): Bacteria > Verrucomicrobiota > Lentisphaeria > Oligosphaerales > JABHEG01 > JABHEG01. Next base: position 69,225 of record JABHEG010000255.1, on the reverse strand, counting down.
ATTGTGGTCGAGGAAGACGCTTTCCCGGCAACGCCGGAGCCCATCAACCCAGGAGTCACCATTCACATTCCAGGGCTGGTTCCCGAGCATATTTCGTGTGACCGCGAGTTTGCTGTGGTGAAATGCACTGACAGCCAAGCCGTCTTGCGCCTGGCCCTCGGGCCCAATGATTGCGCGGTTATCACGATTGCGGGGGCCTGACAACCCCTCCCACATTGAGCACAATCTCCATCGTAGGGAATCGATCGGGGCGTGGCAGCCCCTCCCACATTCAGGACACCCCGCGCTGAGGACGGCTGACCCAGTGTGGGAGCGGGTGCCATTCTGCGATAGAATCGTGCTCAAAACCGGCGAATCCACAGACGAGAGAGACGCAATATGTTGACCTCCATCATCCGCAATGCCTTGCTCGCGACGGTCTGCATTCTGTGCCTGCACGGCCAAGCCGCCGGGCCGGTGACGTTCTATGTGTCGCCCGGTGGGAGTGACGCGTGGTCTGGTACCGTCTCGTCGCCGAATGCTGACCGGACCAACGGACCGTTCGGCAGCCTGGCCCGGGCCAGGGATGCCATTCGTGAACTGAGGGCGGATGGGAAGCAGTTGCAGGGCGGCGTTCGCGTGCTGTTGCGCGGCGGGACACACCGGTTGGAGGAGCCGTTCAGGTTGTCGCCGGAGGATTCCGGCACGAGTGAGGGCCCCGTCGTCTTCGCAGCGTTCGAGGGCGAGGAGCCGGTGGTCTCGGGTGGGCGTGAGATTCGGGGGTTCACCAAGACCGTCGACGGGGCCTACACGGTCACACTCGATGCAGCGAAAGACCGTTCCTGGCCGTTCCGGCAGCTCTTCATCTCTGGTCGGCGCTACATCCTTGCGCGTTCGCCGAACGCTGGTCAGTATTTCATCCGCAAAGCCGTTCTGGAGGGCGACGTGGTCAAGACTGGGCAATGGGCAGGGAAGTCCAAGACAGCGTTCGGGTTCTTCCCTGGTGATCTGGAGGCGTGGGACAATCTGGCGGAGGTGAACCTGAAGCTCTACTTCAGTTGGAACTCGGGTCTGTACCCGCTGCAGTCGGTGGATGAGGAGAGGCATGTGGCCAGGCTGGCAGGGCCCACCGTGTGGCCGATGCCGCGCTCCTCCGGGCAGTGTTACCTGGTGGAGAACCATCCCGGGGCACTGGATTCCCCCGGAGAGTGGCAGTTGGATCGTGTGACGGGTGTGCTTCGCGTCATGCCGTCCGAGGATGAGGATGTTTCCGAGCTTGACGTGGTTGCCCCGGTCGTCGAGCATCTCGTCTTGGGGCAGGGCGACCCGGACAACGATCGCTTCCTCGAGCATATCCGCTTCGAGGGCATCTCATTCCAGCATGGAGCGTGGTATTTGCCTCCTGAGGGGCATGGAGATCCCCAAGCCGAGTCGACGCTGAACGCGGCGCTGCAATTTGACGGTGCCCGAAACGTCACCATCGAGGGATGTGAGATCGCGCACATTGGCAACTACGGCATCTGGCTCCGGGATGCTTGTATTGGCAATCGGGTGGTCCGCAACCACCTGCATGATCTTGGTGGCGGCGGCATTCGTGTCGGCGTCCATACGCGTCCGGTCCCGGATGTGCTGAGCCACGACAACCTGATCTCCAATAACTTCATTCACGACGGCGGGCACATTCACGCCGGGGCTGTGGGCATCTGCGTCGGGTACGCACACGACAACATGATTTCGCACAACGAGGTCTGTGACTTTCGCTACACCGGCATTTCTCTGGGGTGGAACTGGTCAATCACGCGTTCCGGGACGCGACAGAATGCCGTCGAGCGCAACCACGTTCACCACGTCATGCGTGTGCTGGATGACGGCGGCGGCATCTACAGCCTCGGCCTCACCCCGGGATCGGTCGTCCGCAACAACCACATCCATCATGTCGGCCGGCTGGAGGATGCGGTTGGGCATGGCATCTACCTGGATGGGGGCAGCTCAGGTGTGCTGGCCGAGAACAACCTGATCCACGATGTCGGTGGGGGCGGGGTCCGCATTCAGCATGGGACGGCTTGTCTGACCGTTCTGAACAACATCGCCGCCTACTGCGGCTTCGGCCTGGGGATCGATTCGGAGCGCACGAACATCTTTGCTTACAACATCGTCTACATGGCAGGGGAGGGCACCCCTTTCCGACCGGCGACCGAGTGGCAGAGCTACAACAAGATCATCAAGCACAACGTCTATTGGCACGAGGATAGTGCCCCGATCACATTCCTGAAGTACACCTTCGAGGAATGGCAGAAGATCGAGGGGATCAAGGACATCTGGTACACGCCGAAGATGGACGAGAGGTCTCGCATCGTCGATCCCCAATTCGTGGATGCGAAGGCACGTGATTTCCGGCTGGCCCCCGACTCTCCGGCCCTGGCGGTTGGGTTTAAGCCGTTTGACATGGCTGCGATCGGCCTGAAGGGTGCGGCGGAGTGGAGGAATCTGCCTGCGTCCTGCCCCATGCAGCCGCTACTTCCGACTGAGACGAAGCTTCGTGCCATGTTCGCCAAGTTCTACGAAGACGGATTCGAGCTTGAGGGCCCGGGCGGGAAGCCGGCGATGGTGGAGATCATCGAGGCTGAGAAGGGCTATATCGTCGTTAGCGACGAGAAAGCCGCAACGGGCAAACACAGCCTGAAGTTCGTCGATGCGGCCGGCCTCGATGTGTACCACCTGCCCCACATGTACTACCGGCCGAACCTGCACGACAGCGTGCGGATGCGGCTGGACTTCGACCTCTACCGCGAGCCGGGTGCCATGCTCTGGGTGGAGTGGCGCGACTATGTCGGCCCGCGCCAGGTCGGCCCCAGCATTCGCATCCAAGCCGATGATGCGTTGTTGCTTGACCGCACACCAACGGAGTGCAAGATCCCCGACAGCACGTGGGTGCATGTCCAGATGACCGCCGGCCTGGGAGAGATCGCCGACGGTCACTGGGATATGACGATCACGGCGGGGGACGACGTGCTGTTTGATCAGAAGGGGCTTGCCGGCGAGCCAGACTTCACCAGCGTTCAATGGCTCGGATTCGTCAGCTACGGCACGGAGCCGGCGGTGTTCTACCTCGACAACCTGCGCTTCCAGCCGGTTGACCGCGTTGAGCAGTGACCGCGCGCGTCCGGAGAGTGCCAGGAGGCATTGTATGCCTCCGATCTGCCTTGCGGAGACAATCCCGGGCAGGGATGCCTGAGGGCACCATAGGGCAACTGGCCCCGATTCTCTGCTTCCCCCCGTCGGGAGCCGCTTGCGGAGAATTTGTGGTCTGAAGGCTGGGGAGTATGGTGATGGCAGCAGAGGAGGACGTAACCATGCGCTCTATTGGCCGGATTCTGGTTCTGTGTCTTGTGGTCGGGCTTGGGGCTGCTGTGCTGGTTTGGCGCGATCGGTCTGCGGGCCGGTCGACTGCCAGGCTGAGGGAGATCTCTGCGTTCAGCGACTTTCCGGTGGGGAGAGAGTTCCGGCGTGGTCAGCGTGCGCGTCTCACGCATGAGCCCGGCACTGATGTCAGCGCTTACCCCACGTTCCGCTCGGCCAAACCGCTCTACGGCTCGGTGTCCTTTGGGGGCGAACTCGCCAAGCCGGGATCAGGTCATGAGTACTGCTTCGCTGTCGATGAGTCGAAAGGTACCGGGGAGGGGTACGATCGCCTGCACTTCGACCTCAACCGCGACCTGGACCTGAGCAATGACCAGCCTGTTCTGGCTTGGGATTCGCCTCCAGAGCGAGCGAAGGAAGCGCGCGAGAAGTGGGGTGGGGTAGAGAGTCACGTGTGCTTCCGGTACGTCGACGTCAGTCTGGGACCTGAGGGAGACGGGGGACGCACCGTCGAGATCATGCCACAACTACTGGGCTTCGAGAAGGCTCACCTCGCGTTGTTCCTCGCGACGAAGCTCCGCCGGGGTAAGGTGCGGATCGCCGGACAGCGCTACGACGTGTTGCTTGGCCATCCGTACTCCGTTTCTGACCGGTTTGACCTGCCCTCGACCTCCATGTTCCTGATCCCGAAGAAAGCCCCCAGGAGCCGGGCCCGTTGGTGGGGCGCAGATACCCTTGGCGCCCTGCACACAATCGGTGGCAAGCTCCGCCGCTTCTCGGTGACGCCGGACGGTGACAGGTTGTCCGTCAACGAGTATGACGGAGAGCTCGGAACGTTCGAGGTGGGAACTGGGGGACGCGAGATCAGCGACGTCTGGATGACTGGTTCACTTCAGACCGAGACTGCTGCGGTTGCTGTCGGCAAGCCGTTTGAGAAGGGCAGGCTCGAGCACGTGACCAGTTGCCGACTTCCGGTCGGCGACTATTTGCCCAACTACCTCACTTTCGGCTTCGGTCGGTTGGTCATCAGCGTTTCCATGAACTACCACTCGGATGGGAAGAAGCGGGATCTCGATGGCCGAGTGCGTGTCTTCGGGATCGAGATCCGCGAGGAGGCACCGTTTGTGTTCGATTTCTCCAATGAGCCGGACGTCCTATTCGCCTCCCCGGCTGTGGGTGCGCGGGTGAAGCGCGGGGATGAGCTGAAGGTGGCTGCCGTACTGATCGACCCCAAGCTGGATATCATGATCCGCGACCTTGTTGATACGGGGCCTGTGGCGGAGACAGAGGACACCCTATTTGGGTTCGGAGACAAGGGGAATGAACGGAAGCTGAAGGCTTCGTTGGACCCGAAAGTGACCATCACGCGAGCGGGGGGCGAGGTGTTGGCTGAAGGCGTGATGCCTTTCGGGTGAGACGGCACCTGCGGGTACTCGTGGCGAGTACCGGAGGACCTTCAGATCACAGGGCAGGAGGAACCCCTGACGATCACCGTGCGCTACGACACGTTGGAGCTCTACGGCAAGATCCAGGCGTCTCGGACCATCACGATGACCTCAGATTGATGCCGCGGGGGGGAACTGACTTCGCGCTGGCGCGTCGGAACGCAAGTCACACAGATCACTCGCCCGGCACGAGGTCACAGCACGCGTCGGGGGCCAGTTGCTTGGCGAGCTGACGCAGCTGCGTGATTTGTTCGTCGCTGTAGGGGATGCCATCCCGGAGGGCCCTGGCTCGCTCTGTCGCCTCGATCTCACCCGGGAGCTTCATCTCGGGCCCCATCTGTCGGAAATAGCGGACCGAATCAGCAAGCCGGGCGAGTGCATTGCCCTTGTCGAAAAGCGTGTCGATTCGGGAGGCCTCGAACATGTGGACAACCTGTCGCCTCTCGTCATTGACACAGGCGTTGCAGGTCGTCAGTGGGCTGCCGCTGGTCGAGCAGACAAGTGCCACCAACATGCTCAGCCCCATTCCTTTGAAATAGGCGTTTCCCTTCTCGCCCATGATTGGGTCAATGCAGGTCCCCAAGTGTGGGATGGCGCCGTTCTCAAGGAAGTCGAGCGGCGTACTGAAGGCCTTTGCGTCGGTGGTCAGATTTCCGTCACGGTCGGTTACGGCGAACGGGAGCTTGGTATCGCCGTCCCGGATGGCTTTGCAGATGCCACTGGCCGAGTGCACGGTTGTGGCCATGTCGATGGTGACCAAACCGTCGGTGTAGGGGATGGACCAGGCAATGGGGTTGGTGCCGAGGGCTGCCTGGTTGCTGCCGGGCAGGGAGGCGTGCACGGAGGATGTGCAGTAGACTCGCCCTTCCAGGTCTCCATCGGAGGAGATCTGTTCCGAGTAGATCCCTGCCGCTCCGAAGTGGTTTGCACGGTAGACAAACACCCGCGCCATGCCGTGTTTTCTGGCGAGACGCTTGACCAGTTCGACTGCCCGGCGGGAGGTGGGATGGCCGGGAGCGCCATTGGCATCGAGATGCCGGATGCATAGGCCCTTGTCCCGGGTTGTGTCGATGCATTTGGCGTCGGGGACGGTGCCGCCGGCCTGGATCGAAGGGATGATGATCAGCCCCAGGCCGTTGATGCCGTGGGAGTAGATGCCCCGTAAGTCGGCCTCTACGAGTGTGTCACTGGAGATCTCCGCCCGAGCTTCAGGGAAGCCGCAGCCCTCGAGCAGAGCCTGGACACAGCTCCTGATTGCGTCTGCATGGTACCGTGCCATACTGCTTCTCCTGCATCGCCGGGTTCTGCTTGCGTTTCCCAGTAGGGGCTGACTGCGGGCGTCTCTTGCGCTAAAGTTAGCCTGAGTTCTGGACAAATCTGCGGTCCTGACTCACGATTCAGTCTGTAGGCCGCATTTCCCTGACGGTTTGGGGATCTGGTCCTTCTTAAGAACGGAGTGTGAGTTGATGACGACGGTCTATGGTCTTTCGGCATGCCTCTATGGGGGGCTTCCTTTGGTGGAGTTCGTGCCCAAGTTGTCCGCGGCGGGTTGGCGGCAGGTTGAGCTTGGATTTCAGCCGGACCCAGCTCTGGATTGGCGAGTCGATATCCCTGCCGCCCGGCGCCTTCTTGAGGATGCGGGGATCGCTGTCCCCACGGTCCATATTCCGTCCCGGGGATGGAACCTGGGTGATCCGGACGGGGCAGTTCGTCGGGCGGCTCTGGATGAGGCCATCGGCGGGTTGGGGCCGGCCGCGGAGATTGGTGCAAGAATCGTTGTCTGTCACCACAATGCGCCCAGGACGCCGTTCATGGATGAGGATCGTCCAGCTTGCATGGGGCGGTCACGAGAGAGCTTGGAAGAGCTTGCCCATCGCGCGGCCGGGGTCGGACTGAAACTGGCCGTTGAGAATCTTCCGCAACGACACAGCCCCAGACCGGGCGGCCCGATTGCGGATGTTCTTGAGATCATCAATGGGCTTGGAGACCACGTGGGTGTGTGCATTGATGCAGGCCACAGCAATGCAAACGGACTTGATCCAGCGGAGGAAGTCAGACTGGTTGGGGACAAGGTCTTTGCCGTCCATATACAGGACAGCGATGGTCTGGGGGAGGACCAACACCTGTTGCCGGGGAAAGGCACCACCGATTGGCGTCGGTTCATGGAAGCTCTCGATGCGACTGCTCCGGGATGCGTGCGGACGTTTGAGATCGGGGCGAAAGACGGTGGCGCGGACAGGCTGCTGGCGGAACTGACCGAACTGCGTGAGAGATGGGCGGCCTCATGAGCTGTTGCGCCCATTTGGATCAATAAAGGGCGAGCTGGAATCGTCTTGTTGTTGTATGCTAGAGGAGTATTTCCTCGTCTTCTCTCGTCGGTGTCATTGGAGGATTGTAGCACCATGAAGCGGATACGAACATGCAGGGCTGGGGCAGCGACGGGACGTCTCTGCGGAAGCACGGGCCAACGGGACACGTTCACCCTCATCGAACTGCTGGTTGTGATCGCGATCATCGCGATTCTCGCATCGATGTTGCTGCCGGCACTGCAGTCGGCCAAGGACAATGCACATACGACATCGTGCGCGAACAATTTGCGGCAGCAGGGGGTAGGGCGAGCTCTCTACAGCGATGATTTCGACGAACATGTGTTACCATGGCGCATGCGTCACACCGAGTGGCCCTGGTACCGTTTCCTCTACGAGTACGTCGGTGTGGCCGGGTATCCCTCTGTCCGGACGGTTTCCGTCCTCAAGTGTTCGGAGAGGCGGGAGTTCCCATCTGGCCATCACGGATACGGTTACAACAACCAAATCTGTGACGACAACTATGCTCAGGCCTACTGTTGGGGGCGTAAGCTCGCTAAGATCAAGCATCCGGACGCGAAGGCGGAAATCGGTGACAACTGGCGCTATCCCGGCTACAGCGCCTGGAATGGTGATACGCGGATTCTGTTGGGGGGAAACACGACAGCGTTCGTCTACAACTTTGGGCGGGTTCACAGCGGCATGGCGAACATCCTTTGGGTCGATGGTCACACATCGAAGGAACGGATGGAATACATGCGAGCCGGTGGCAGCAACAAGTTCTACTACTGGAACCGATAGGCTCACTGGGGGATCTGCGCTGTTGGGGTTCCGGTCATCCCTGACCGGCCGTTCCCCGGTTTGGGAAAACCGGCCTCCAAGGCGAAGGCCAGCGGGGCTACTCCAAGGCTGCGGTGATGGATGGCGGGGCTGCTCCGCCACCGTTCGTGAACGGCCTCGTCCCGGGCTTGTTTGGGGAGGGATCTTCGACTCGGAACTGGGCTCGGTACATTTCCGCATAAACTCCGTCTTGATCCATGAGTTCGGCGTGCGTCCCACGCTCGGCGATGCGGCCATCTTCCAGGACCAGGATCAGGTCGGCATGGTGGACCGTTGACAGCCGGTGGGCGATCACGAACGATGTGCGTTCCTGCATCAGGCGGGCGAGGGCCTTCTGAATCAGGATCTCCGAGTGCGTGTCAATCATACTGGTCGCTTCATCGAGGATGAGAATGCGTCGGTCTGCGAGCAGAGCCCTGGCGATTGAGATACGCTGCTTCTGGCCCCCGGACAGCTTCACGCCACGTTCGCCGATCTCCGTCTCGTAGCTCTTATCAAGCTTATCGATGAACTCGGTTGCGTTGGCCGCTTCAGCAGCGGCGGCGATTTGCTCGTCCGTGGCGTCCGGGCGGGCGTAGCGGATGTTCTCGGCGACCGTGCCGTTGAAGAGGAAGGGATCCTGAAGAACCACGGCAATCTGCTCGCGCAGCGAGGCCTGTGTGACCTGACGGATGTCCTTCCCATCGATCAGTACGCGTCCGCTTGAGGGATCGTAGAATCGCGGGACGAGATTGACGAAGCTGGTCTTGCCGGCTCCGCTGCGTCCGACTAAGGCGATGGTCTGTCCGGGGTGGGCCTCGAGGTCGATGTTGTCAAGGACGAGTGTGCTGTCATCGTAGCCGAACGAGACGCCCTCAAAGCGCACGGCACCCTCGAGTTCTCCCAGGGCAGTGGCGTTCGGGATATCCGCGACATCCGGCTCGGTTTCGAGGATTTCGGCCACGCGTTCTCCTGCGGCGAACGACTGCAGGAGTTCGTTGAACATGTGGAAGAGATGCCCGATGGGGCGGTAGAGGTGCATGACGTAGGCATTGAAGGCAAATAGGTCTCCGAGTGTGACTTCCGGTTGTGGTTGGAGGATCAGGTAAGCGCCGTAACCAGTCACCAAAAGCGCTCCCATGCTCGTCACGAGCTGGACTAGGGGGAACGCGACGGACCAGAGGCGAACGCCTTCCATCTGGGCTTCAAACAGCTCGCTGTTGTCCTTCTCAAAGCGGGATGCCTCGATCGCCTCGGTGTGGAAGGCCTTGATGACGCGGATACCTGAGAGGTTGTCCTGGATACGGGCGTTGACGGCGCCGACGTGGTCACGAATCCGGCGGTAGAGCGGCCGGATTCGCCGCCCGAAGAAGAACATGTGCAGTGCCATCAGCGGAACGGGGGCCAGAGCGCACAGAGCCAGTTTCACGTTGAGCCAGAAGAGTATCCCGATGGTGACAACGAGGTTAAGCGTCTCGGTCGATAGACGGTCACCCATCCCGGTGACCAGCCGTTCCATGGCGTTCACATCGCCGGTAACCCGGCTCATGGTGTCGCCCGTGCGCCGGTTCTCGAAGAAGCCCAGGGACAGCTTCTGCAGGTGGGCGTAGACGTGGAGACGGAGCAGCAGCACCATCTTGGCCCCCGCGCGGCGCATGACCCGTGTTCGGAGGCAGGACAGCAGGGCATTGAGCACGGCGATGCCCAGGATTGCCGCCACCACAAGCGTGAGAAGACGCAGTCCTTCTGAATACTGGGTCTGGTCCCAGCCCTGTTTGATGGCGGGGGTCAGAACACGATCGACGAGGAAACGCGTGATCAAGGGCCGGCACTGGGCCATCCCGGAGGTCGCCAGAATGCAGATGGTGCCGATGGTGATAGCGGGGAGAAAGGGCCGGACAAATGGCCAGAAGTGCTTCTTGAGGCGGGCAAAGTCGACCTTGAACTTCGGCTTGCCGGGGCCTTGGGCATGAGAGTGAGCGGGTGGGCCGCCCATGGGGGACATTCGCATATGTTGTTACCTTGCGGTGTCGGTGGTGCTGCAGGAAAGCCCGTGACGGGCTGGAATTGGCATGCTCGACAATAACGCAAATAAACGCACATTTCAAATGCGTATTTGAATCATGATCTGAAGGACGGCGGTCGTCCTTGGCCACCGGATACCGCTGGGGTTCGTGTGTAGCTTCAGCACGAATTGCAGTCTGGGGTGACCGTCAGAGCCGCGACTTACGGGAGCGGTCTTCCTTGGCACTGCCCCCGGATACCGCTCCCGGAAGTCGCGGCCCTGTTCAGGAACCGAACAACCGCGAGTTCCACCCTTTGAGATGTCTGCCGGACCTTCGGAAGAGGCGCCGGTTCGTGTGTGGCTTTGACTCTGAAGACGCGCTGTACGGTGTTCACACGGCAGTGCGCGACTTTCCTTTCCTCGAATTATCGCAGCCCTTCGCCGTGGAGCACAACTGCGTTGCCGGGCCTGTCCTGCAGGGCCTCGTGAACCTATCTTACGGAGCGGATCGCGACTCTATTGACTCGAGATGCTTGGTGGGATGTTCGAGGAGTTATCATGCAGTTGAAGCAGACGACGCGGCTGGGAATCACGGTTCTCCTGGCGATTGGGAGTTGGGGATTCGGCGCTCCGTTCCCGGAGGATTGGCAGAGCGCCTGGACACCGGTTTACGAGATCAACAAGAGCACGGTACGGCGCGTGCCTGGGGGGGCTCTGGAGGTGGATGCCACGCCCCGCAAGCACGTGTACTACGTGGGCGGGGAGGCGATGCGGGACGTCCGCATCAGCACGCGGGTCAAGTTTCTGCGGGCTGAAGACAAGTACTCGGGGTTTTCGGTTTACCTGCGTTGGGATGGAGACACCTGGGGAGGACGTGATGGGTTCTGGGTCTACTTGCGGCCGAAATTCCGCAGTCTACACATGCAGAAGGTCATGGACGGGAAGCTTGACAAGGCCTTCCAGGGCATGGTGAAGGCGAATCGTCCGAAGGTGACGCCTCTCAATGAGTGGATGACGCTCCGCTATGAAGCTGAGGGGCGCAAGATCCGCGTGTTCCTCGACGACCAGCTGTGCCTGGAAGCCGAGGACTCGGGGCCATTCCCGATTACCGGAGGACGTGTGTCGTTCGGGATCAATGACGCCCATGTGGTGATTGCGGACCTGGAGCAGGCAAACCTGGAAGCATCTGAGCTGTTGTCCGGGGTGACGTACCGTTACTTGAACGCTCCTACTCGAGGCGATGCGAGTGGGAGGATTCTGCTGGACGGCAACGTGAATGTCCGGGCCGAGCAGGCATTTTGGCGCATGCTGGGCAACCGTCCGGAGATTCGGTTTGATCTGGGGCGGGAGTACTTCGTGACCAAGGCCGTCTTACGCGCGATCTCCTCGCCGGCTCTGAATATCTCGACCGCGGAGGTGCTCGGGAGTGGGGATGGCGAGGCCTGGCGGACGTTGGCCATGTTGACGAACGATGACTCGCGTCGGGCTGATGCCGAACACGCGATAGACGGGGAAATCCGGGGAGTTGCCCGGCATGTTACGTTGGTCCTGAACCGCCCGGCAGCCGACCAGGATGTGGAATTGGCTGAAGTTGAGTTTTACGGCCGCTTGCCCACTGACAAGGACCGAGAGGTGTCAGAGGCCAAACCGTACGACACGGGCCCCGTGCTGCCGGCGATCGTGGGAACAGGGGCGAACGATGCCAATTATGTCCACCTTGCCACGCCTGTGCTGGCAGTAGCCATCCACCGCGAAACCGGCGTTGTTGCCGGGCTTTGGAATCGGGAACAGAAGACCCAGTGCCTTGAGCGCCAGCATGACCGGTATCATCTGGTCACGCGGGCGGGACGGACTGAGGCGGATGAGTATGGCGACAGGGCTACCGAGGTGTTATCTCTCGGCGTCGCCGATGTTGTTCACCTTCGTTGTACGAACCCGAAACTGCCCGGGATCCTGATTGAGAAGCGGTACACCATGAGCACCGATGGGCGTCGGTTGATTAAGCGGACGGCCTTCCGGAATACGTCTGAAGCCCCGGATTGGTTCCTCACGCATATCACGGGGGCAATTGCCACGGAGGAGTTTCGCAGTGGGGGCGTCTACATGGGCTGTGATCGAGGGCTTGGGGCCCGCCTCTTCGCGGACGACGTCACCGTCCCTCGTCAGATCGGGGCCCTGGGTGCTCGGAATGCCAAGGTTGTCATCCTGCACCGCTATGACCTGGGATGGGGGATCGGGCAGTTTCGACACAAGATCAATGACACGTGGTGTCGCCCGTTGACGGCACGGTACTACGAGAAAGAGAACCACCCGCCGATCTACTTTCCCAACGGTTGGGAGGTCGGTGTAACCACGCTGCACTTGAGACCCGGTGAGGAGCAGTCGACCGAGCTTCAGACTGCGCTCTACAACGGACGGCAGATCGATTTCTACCGGATGTGGCGGTTTCTCCCGGAAACAAAGGCTGCGTGGGACGTTGTCGAGCGCCCAGTCTGGCAGCGGAGTCTGAAGACGTCTGCCAAAGTCACTCCGCCGGAGATGAATCCTGATCAGGATGTCAACATGCTGCCGGTGGCGCGCGGACTCAGCATTTCTGAAACCGGGAACCTGTGGTATCTGGGGCACATCCATGGCGTTTGGGGGGAGTGGTTCAGCAAGGATGTGGTCGAGACGGGAGCCGGAGCCAGGATTCACACGGATTGGCTGAGAGAGTTGTTCACGCGAATGCACACGACATCTCCTCGGGTCGTCAATGGTGTGTACACCTGGGCGTGGGCTGTGCACCCGCGTTCCAAGGTCTTTCGTGACCATCCGGAGTGGTTCATCTGGAAGGACCGTGACGGACAGGTCTTTAACGCCTATTCGAACATGGTCCTGAACCACTTGCGGCTGATGAGCGTGCCTGAGAGCATGGACGAGCTGATCGGGCAGTACCAGGATGTCATGAGTGACTTTGGCGGAGACTATTTCTACCTGGACGGCGGGGGCGGCGGGGCCAACCTCATAGATTGGGAGCACCTGACCATCGATTACGACACCCATTGGGAGGAGCTCTATCGGCGCATCCGTCTGGTCGCGCGCACCTGTGGTGATGACAAGGGCGTCTGGTTCAATGCCCGGACGGGACCGCACTGGGATGTCGGCTTCTATGAGGGGATCGATCGATCGCTGCACGCGGCCACTTGGCGCGACTCGGCCGACGGCCTGTCGGTCTGCAAGATGCGTCAGGTGTTCGATCCGGACCAGGTCATCATCCCGCTCTACTGGCGTACGCCGACATTACCGTTTTTCAGCAACTACTGCATCGGGCTTGGGCTCACGCCTTCATCGCCGCTTGGGTATACCGATCTGTTGAAGAAGCTGCCCTACATCGAAGCAGCCTACGAAACCCGATACATGACGTGGCAGGAAGCGGACCTTGAACCTGACTGGCGGGTAGACTCGCGGACCCAGATTGAGGCCTACGCCTTGATGCATGGGCCGACCGCAGTTCTCTCGGTCATTGACCATCGAGAGGGTGCCGAGACGGTGACCGTTTCGGCTGACACGCGCCGCCTCGGGCTGGAACCGGAGAAACCTGTCTATGCCTTCATCTTCGGCAACCGCGACATTCGGGACGCTTGGTTTGCTTTGCCCGAGGGTGTCCGTCGGGATGTGAGCCGCACCACGGGATGGGGGTTGGACTTGGTGGGGCGCCTTCTTGACGTCAGGGTGATCGAGCAACCGGGGGAACGGATTGAGGTCAGCATACCCAGTGAGCCGAACCTGTTACGCATGGTCTGTCTGAGCCAGTCTCCTGTGGCGGTTTTCTCTGTGAACGGGTTGCGAACGAATTTCTGGGGCGGGAGCGTCCTTGGCGCGAGTGTGTCCGGAGAGTTCCGGGGAGGCAGACTGCATCTTCAGGGAGAGGCCCCCGAAGGCGGAGCCGAAGCCGTTGTCTGTGCTCCGGTGGGTAAGCAGCTGGCTGGGGCGGGAGTCAGACGGCTCTACGTGGACGGGGCGAGCCTGGCCGTTGTGCCGTTGAGGGCAGGGGAGTCCACAAGCGTGTTGGAGTTTGAGGACCAAATCGAGGCAGGCCAGCAGCTCCGGATCACGTGCCCTGGAACAGTCAAGGCGGGCGAGGTGCTGCCGGTCGCTGTTGTTCCGGCTCTGAAGCGCGCGTCAGTCACGATTTGGCGCAACGACGTGCTTGTCGCCGTGCAAGATGTGTCTGTGACCGATAGTGTCTTCGCGCTACCGGTCCCCCCCCAGGCTCGCAGCGGAACGTGGTCTGTGCGGGTGAGTGGCGTGGTTGCGGGCAAGCTGTGCCAAGGGCGTGCGGAGTTCGCAATAACGGGGAGTTATGAGCCGGATCTACCGCCCGTTTACCGGCCCAAGATCTACCCCAAACCGGTGGTGACGGCGGCCGATGTCACGACCCGTGGGCTTCACGTCATTGGGACCGCGACCAATTCTCACGACGGTTACGACGACGGACACGTAACCGTGGTCGATACGGAATCCTTGCGCTTCGGTGGGGCCATGTCCGATGCCCCGCGGTCCCGGTACGGGTACGCCTTCAGCGGCCTTGAATTCGAGCGGGCTCGCGTCCTGACGCTATGCGTCACCAACACGATCCACAAGGCCTGGACGTTCATGCGTGGGGGGGAATCCTTCAAGCCCCAGTACACGACCACGTACGCGGGGATGTTTGTGGACTACCACACCGGGAAGGGCTACACGCACCGTGTTGCCCTTGGCCTGGGGATCCTCAATCCGAAGCGCAAGACACCTACGCCGAAATGGGGGAAAGCGGGCACGCCCGATGCCTTCGTTTCGTTGGGCGATTTCGTTCACCAGAGCCGAGATGCGACGTTCGCAATTGACCTGGCCACCTGGGCTCCCGCTGAGTGGACGGGGCGCTGCTGGGTCAGTGCCGGCGTCCACAACCTCTATCCCACTCGTGGCGTCACGGTGGAGGTGTTGAAGGCCGCGGACAGCGCCGATGGCGTAGAGATTGTCACGGGAGAAGATCTGGGTGGGTTGTACAAGAACAAGGTGTACACGATTGCTCGGGCGAAGGAGCCACCCGTGATCGACGGCAAGCTGGATGATCCTGCCTGGAAGACGACCAAAGCCGCGACCGGGTTTCACGTTCTGGGGCGGTCGGCCATTGCCGAGCCCAACACCGAGGCTTGGATCATGCACGATGATGCCACGCTGTACATCGCCTTCAAGTGCTACGAGGCGTCTCGCGCCCTGAATGTGTCCTCGGAGAAGCTCTGGGGGCGTGACGCGGTCGACATTGCGCTGAACCCGAGTGGTGATCGCGAGACGTTCCTGCAGATTATTGCGGATGCCAAGGGAGACTTCGACCAGTTCAGCCACCATCCGACCGGGAAGAAGTTCCGTTGGGACGGCGTTCGCGTCTCGACCGGGACCTGTGATGGCGGATGGGTCGCTGAGATGGCCGTTCCCCTGGCATCCATGGGACTGACGTCGAAGAAGGGCGTGAAGTGGTCGGGCAATTTCGTTCGCTACCGAGCAAGCGACCCCATGACGACGTGGTCGTTCATGCCCGGACCGGCCATCAATGACCCCGAACGCATGGCGGATTTTGTCTTGGAGTGAGTCAGGCTTCGAGCGCGCTTGTTGGGTCTACCCAGGTGCTCTGCTAGCCCACTCCGTCGCGTCTCACGTAGAAGCTGCGTATCAGGTCCGCGTACGGGGCCCAGAGCCGGAGGAGCTCAGGAGTCCGCCTGCCTGGGGGGAAGCACTCGACGATCTTCTGTATCACCGTGTCCGGGCAGTGCCCCAGAGACGTCAGACTGCACCCCAGAACGCATCCGGTACGGTCCAGCCCCCGCTGGCAGTGACACCAAACGGGCTGGCTCCTTTCGATGTGTGTGGTCACGATCTCTACCATGGGGCGCACTTGGTCCGGGGACGGGACCCCAGCGTCCGTCAACGGGCGGTGGTATTGGGCCAGACCAGTGATATCGAAATCCTCAAACTGGGGCGTCAGCGTAATCATGCAGCGAATGTGAAACCGTTCAGTCAGAGCCTGCACCAGTTCCCCTGGTCTCGGATGCAGGCACGGGTTCTCGCTTCCCAGAAGCAGGTTTCCGTGCACCGGATAGAAGAAGAGCTTTGCCGTTGTTTCCTCTCGCGTGCTTTGGGATTTCATGGTCACCTTAGCTGTCAACTCCCGGCTGCTGACGACTGGACTCTGACCCCGCGAGTTTGTTGAGAGCATTGCCGATGCGAGCTCCATACACATCGCCGAACGGTCTGCGGAAGACCAATGCGGGCGAACTCACTTCGGCGTGGGCGCGCGGATCTTGCCTCTGAGCGGTCCGAACACGCCGTCCCCCAAGACGATTTGGCCCTCCGATAAGTCCGCGGGCAGCGGCACGCCAAGAACGGCTGCTCCCAGTTCCTCGCCGTCCTGGCTGATGCTCATGCGCCCGGACCGGACCACGAATCGCAAGGTCGTGGGGCGGTCGCGCCACGCTATCACCGACGCCAGGTTGCCCGGCATGCGGAGATGCCACAGCGCGCCGTAATCATCAAGTTGCTGCTGCGTCAGGTCTTCAATGCCGGCCGAGCGCAGAAGGAGATGCGTGCCCTTCGCAGAGGTGCCGACAATCAACCCGTCACGGTACGGCACCAGTGCAGTGAGGCGCTGGCCCAGATCGTTGGACACAAGCTTTGCCGCCTTGGTCAACGTCTCGTACGGATGCACCGGGGTCGCATGTGTGGGCGGGTGCGTGAACATGCGCTGCATGTGAACCCACGCCTGTGTGTCCGGATCCCGCCGCCAGAGCTCGGACCACGGCCACACACCGACGAACAGCTCGCCGCGGTAGATGGCGGTCGTCTGCGCTTCGCGTGCGCTCGTGGACGCACCTTTCGGCACGGGCGGCCAGTCGGTGAGCGTCGTCACGGCCGCGCCATCGTAGCAGATGAGGAACCCCGTCGGGTACTGGGCCATCATGAGCCTGTCACCGTAGTTGATCATGGAGTAGACTTGATAGCTCGTCTTCTCGTCGGCCTCGACGAGGACTTTCCAGGTCTGTCCGTCAAAGGCGTAGAGCCCGCCCCAGTTCGTACAGTTCAGCACCTCGTTGCCAAGCTGGCCCCAGGCATACGGGAACTCTTTGTGCCACTTGAGGTCCGCTGCCTTCGCCTTTGTCAGGTCAACCTTCAAGTCCCGAGCGTACGGGTCCCAGGGGACAGCGACGATCTCTTTGGTCTCGGTCACCCCGTCCACCGGCTTCACCTTGTGGTAAAAGAACAGGTGCCCTTGACCGTAATAGCTGTAGCGGTAGCCGCCGGCAGTTTCCCAGTCGAAGATCTGCTGGCCGTTGTACACCAGGTGATTCCCACGCACTTCGAGTCGCTTGCCGCGCACGGTTGCGGCGGATATTCCGGGCCATGCCGCGTTCGGCAGGTCGCGCCACCGTCCCGAGGCAGAATCCCAGACGCGATAGGTGCGCTTTGGCTTCCACTGGTGGATGAACACGTCGTCGCCCAAGTCATGCGGGTAAGCGCCGGAGTCGTCGCCTGCGCGGGGTAGGGGCTCGAGTTGGTACGCCGCTCGGTCGTCCTGCGGCCGGACGAAGAAGTTGATCTTCAGGCGCTCGGAGCGGAAGTACGTATTGTACGCCGATGCGAACCCCGCACCGCACACCAGCCCGTCGGTGCCCCCGTACCCCTCGAAAACCGTCCCGAAATTCTGTCCCGTGTCGTGTCCGAGATCGACCGTGACCGTCACGTCCAGCGCCGGTTCAGCCCGACTCACGAGCGTCAAGACGTACAGAACACAAACCACGTGCATCTTGCCCCAGCGCATTTTGGCAGTACGAAGCATGGCAAGCTCCTTCCATCACAGCGACCGGAAGTTGACATCAGTCCAGCATCTCCGAACAGGTGTCGGGTCTGACCCGATGGTAATCGCTGGTCCTTCATGCCCGGCCCGGCCATCAGCGATCCCGAATGCATGGAGGATTTCGTTCTGGAATGGGATCGTTCCCGAGCGGGGAATCTGTCTTTGCCCCAAAGACGGACCCAGGGCAGTCTGGGGGCTGCCTGGGGGATAGCGCATGTGTAGCAATCAGCTGCTGCCTGACGTGCCCCCCCCGTCATCGACTTCCGCGATCAGAGCCGCTGGAGAGAGGATACGGATTCCGCGGAACTCCACCAAGCGAAGAAGGTGCTCATCCCCGGAGACAACGGTGTCGGCGGCCGCAGCGACCGCAGCTTCCAGAACGGCGTCATCGTCAGGGTCATCGGGGACAGCGACAATGGTCTCAAGGGGAGAGACTGAGAGGAACGTCTGGCGGATCAGATCGATAATCGCCGCAATCTGGTCTTCGCCCAGACCAAACTTCGGTCTCAGAAGAACGCCTTCAAGCTCAGCCACTAAAGCGGTTGACGTGAAGCCGTCGATGCGACCTTCACTCACGAGGCCGATGATGGTTCGACAGTTCCCCCCAAAGAGCAACCCCGAAAGAAGTACATTCGTGTCGCAGACGATCCTCATCTCCGGTCCCGCCGGGAGAGGGTCACCTCCGTCTGGACATCGGCTTCCGTCAGGCCCGCTTTGCGAGCAATCTCGTCGCCAAGCCTGAAAACAGAGTCCCAGCGACGCTGACGCTCAACGTACAGCCGCGCCGCTTCACGGAGCAGTTCTGAGCGGCTCCGCGCTTCCCGCTTGGCCTCAGCGTCGATATCGGCCAATAGCTCCGCTTGGAAGGAAATGTTGACGGTCATCGCAGCCATGTGTCGCTTCTCCAGCTTGATCGATTGACTCAATATACAATCTTTGTATGTGCTGTGCAATTGGTCAACGCTGTGTCCACTTGCCGGGAAGCGGGCATGGCACGACGGGTGCCTCAGCGGGGGAGCTTCGCGACGTCCGCTGCAGGCGCTGTTCGTCTTTGAGATTCTGGCCGCAGAGAACGCAAAGAGCACAAAGGAATGGGGATCGGTACCGACCATCCCACGCTGGCGCGCCGACAATCACCCGACTCTTGCGCATCACCATCCAATCTCTGTGATCTCTGCGTTCCTTGCGGCCAAATCGACTTCCATCGTGCGACGAACTACAGACCGGGGCCCGGGCAACCGCCGTAGCGCCAGAGGGCGCCCCTTCCCATCGCGTCCGGCCTGCCACCACGGCTTGCCTGCAGGTCCTCGATCGCGCGTTCCGGCTGGCAGTCAATCCGTTACGCCTTAGTTTGACGTGTATGTCCGGCTGTAGGGCAGGGCGTTGATGGGTGAAGCAGTCGGTTTGACTGGATAGCGAGGAATACAGCCATGCGAATCATGACAGCAGTTCTTGCAGTTTTGGCGATCATGTTCGGGCTCCATACCCGCGCGGTTGAGCATGCAGGGGAAGTCGTGTGCCACCGAGCAATCGGCTCGATCACGATCGATGGAAAGACAGACGAACCAGCCTGGGGGCAGGCTGTGCGAGCGGGGCCGCTGGTGACGTTGGGCATACGCAAGGCCCCCGAAGATGATATCACGCACGTGCGGTTCTGCTATGATGACCAGGCGCTCTATGTGGCGGTATCCTGCAGAGCGGGCACCCCTCGAGAGGCCCTCAAGAAGCGGGCTTGGGACGATGGCGGTGTTTGGCGAGACGATCACCTCGAGCTGTTCGTCAACACACGCCCTGACCGCGAGGAATACCAGCATCTTGTTCTGGATCGGGCGGGCAGCCAGTTTGACCAGTGGCGGACCGATCGGGAGGGTGTGACCAGTGGTCCGGCCTGGAACGGGAAATGGAATGCCGTCACCGTGGAAACGGATGACGGCTGGAGTGCGGAGTTCGCACTGCCGCATGCGGTCTTCGCAGACGCGTCGCCTCAGCCCGGCGATCTATGGCGCCTGCGGATTGGACGCGATGCGGGCGTTGATGGGCCGATTATGTGGCCCCCCAATCAGAGCGGGAGTTTCCATCAGCGGTTCGCGGATGCTGCGCTCTACTTCGAGACCATGAATCTGCTCAAGAACGGTGACTTCGAGGAAGGGGAGCCCCGCAACGGTGCACCATCACCATGGACAGTGTCGCTAACCAGTTCGGAGGTCGACAACCGGCTTCAGGGGACGGTGACAACGGTGGCTGGAGGCGCTGCCGACGGGCAACGCGCCTTGCGACTCACCAAGCTTGGAACGGCACTGTGGTGGCCCCAGATCTGGAACTGGGAGTATTCTCTGACGGTGGGAGGCGTCTACGAGTTTTCCATTCTCGCCAGAGGGACAATGCCCCAGGTGAATTTGCGCGCTACGGCACGGGTCGAAGGGCGTGCGGTCAAGATGAGCGAAGGGCGTCGCCCGGGGAAGGAGTTCGAACGGTTGCGGTACCGATTCATGGTGCCCGAGGGAGCCACGAGTGTCGGGGTTGGGATTTCAGCGCCAGCTGGAGCGGCCGGAGAGACGTTGTTCGATGATGCCGTCCTGCGGCGCCTTCTCCATCGTGACGGCGCTACCAGGACATCGGCGATCAGTGCTTCTCCACCGGACTTCTCGCCCGACCCGGATCCGATACATGGTCTCGAGGCGTTGAGCGAGCGCGCCGGGCACAAGCCGTGGGATCGGTACTGGCGGGGAGACCGTCTGATTTCTCATCGCGTCATGTTCCGCGACCGCAAGCACGGGACCTGGCTGTGGCTGCTTGACAACTCACCCTCGGTTCAGTATTGCGTGACGGCTTCAATCTGGCCGGGCTGGAATGCGGATGGCTCAGTGCTCTATGTGAACGGGCCGCGGCAGACTCCTGACAGTACACCGAAGAGTTGGCTCTTTAACGCCGATTTCTCTGCGCTCCGTCCTCATCCGTTTGGCGGCATGCCGCTGTGGGACCGGGAGGATCCCTCGGTCTACTACTGCCATAGCGGCAGCGAAGGCAAGGTCTGGAAAGTTGATCTGAGAACGGGCCGCGAGACGCTCCTGGCGTCATGGAAACCCCGGGCCCGAGAACGCTCCTATGGCCTAACGAAGGACAATCGATCCGTATTCGTGACTGATCACGACGGTGGCCTTTGGGTGCCGTATGAACCCACTGAGAAACCTCTGCCTTACGTGAACGTTCTGGACTGCTACGGGCAGGGCAGAGGGGGCGAAGGGATCGTGCCCTCCAAGCTCCTGGCGGCAGAAGATGAGGAGGGCCCGGTCTTCCGAGTGCTGATCGGGACGCGCGTCTACACCGACACCGGGCGCACGGAGCGTGTGGTTGTACCGATCTCCGGCCACACCGAGTATCTGCGGACCTTCGCGAGCGGACGCGTCCGGTTTCCGGATGATGCAGAGCCGCCTGCCACCAAGGACCTCGATGAGCTCTTCCAGATCTACCACCTCTATCCCTCGTGTAGCCACGGGCACTTGAGCTATTCGCCGGATGGTGAATACGTGTGTTGGGACGGCACGACGCGGTCGCACCGAGTGCGTGATCATGGTGACCTCCAGCAGCATCGCGTCACTCTCAAGGGTGGCGTCTATCACGCGTGCTGGTTCTCCGATCCGCGCTTCTTTGTAACCTGCGTTCGGGCCTACCGATCGAGCTATGACAGAGCTCACAACAGCGGTCTGCTGACGCAGGCTTTCTCGGACGGCACCTGGCAGCCGGTCTGCGACATCAAGATGCGGCCGGCCGCCTTCTACTACCAAGGCAACTTCGCCACCCTGAGCCGGGATGCGACCAAGATCCACTATGAGTCGAGCATGACCGGCGTCCCGAAGAATTACATTGCCGTCATGGCCCGTCCGCAGGCTCCACGGGACCTGTCCTGCCGTACTGACGGTGATTCCGTGCTGCTGGAGTGGACCAACCCTCCGCACAGTCGAGAGGTCCGCGGATACTTGGTGTATCGAAGCGAAAGGAGCGGAGATGGCTACGTATTGCGGACTCCGCAGCCCGTTGAAGGCGCCACCTTCCGAGACACGCTTGCGGCTTCAGAGGGAAATCGCTTTTTCGTCGTTACGGCGTTGGAGCACACTGGTCTCGAGAGCGGATACTCGAACGAGGTCGCGGCGATGGGCACGGGAACAGGGGCAACGTCGACTGACTCGTTGGTTGTTTATGCGGAGGCCGAGGATGCCCTGGTTGACCTGAGCACTGCCGACAGGCCTGGTATATCCCGGGGCCGTGACATGCTCAGGGCGTCGAACTGGTACTACATCTACCGGAGCCCGGAGGCCCAACGCGGCGAGGCTGCGCTGCCTGTCCGTGTTCCGCGAACGGGACTGTATTCCGTGTGGTTACGGACGCGTCGCGGCTCGACGGGGAAGGGCCGTTGGACGGGGGCCTGCGACGGGCAGGCCCTGGGGACGTCTCTGTGCACCACCGACACCTGGGACTGGCATCGGCTTGACGGGGGGCAGGTACGCCTGATGGAAGGTAAGCACCGATTCACGTTGGCAACAGATTCAGTTGGCGCGCAGGCTGACGTACTGTGTCTCGCGACTGATCCGGCGTTTGTTCCCGAGGGCGGGCGCCCTGAAGACGTGGAGCCGCCACGTCCTGTTTCCGGCGTGCGGGTTGAGTCAGTTGAGGGGCGCACTGTGGCGTTGTCCTGGGACGCGTGCCCAGCGCCTGATGTCTGGCACTACAATGTCTACGGCGCCAGGGCGCCCATCACGGAACCGATGCAGGAGTCACTTCTGGCATCGCCAACGACGTGTGAGTTCATCGATTGGGGGCTTCGGGCAGGCACGGCGTACCACTACGCGGTCACAGCTGTGGACCGACGTGGCAACGAGAGTGAAATCGCCCGTTGCGTAGCTGCGGGAACTGCCCCGCGGGCCGGCCGCGAGATCGAGTTGCGGTTTGACGAGGCCCAGGCCCGGGGGCCGTTCAGCAAGCGGGAGGCCGAAGGGACGCGTGCTGCCAACTACCTTGTCTTGCCCGGAGACACGCCCGAGGGTGTCGCCCGGGATAGTTCACTGCGTTGGGCCGTTGATGTGCCGGCTGGCGCAACCGAAGGGCGCTGGTACCTCTGGCTGCGTTACCTGCCCGGCGGGAGTGCCTCTACCCGCAGAGTCGCGGTCGAGCAGAATGTGCGCGTGCTCCTGGACGGTGAACCCCTGACGCATCTTGGCGGAGGACTGACGGACCTCAGCGTTCCGGAGAGTGGGATTCGACCTGAGTTCTGGACCTGGGCGCGTCCTGTGAAGACCAATCTGACAGCGGTCTCCATCACGCCGGGCAAGCATGTGCTGACGCTGGAAGGGCTGACCAAAACGATCCGTTACGATGTGCTGTTGCTTACAGACGAGCCGTCGTTTCGGCCCTCTGACGGCCGCTTGCGGCAACGCTGATGGAAGCCGTGGCATCGTGTGACGTAGGCTACCTGTGCAGGCAACCGAGAGAGATATGCTGACTCACCACAGATGGCGGCGCTGCCCCGGCAATCCGGTGTTGCCTCCCGACCCATGTTTGGACGTGGAGAGCACCCGGTGCATGAATCCGTTCGTGGTCAGAGCAACTGAGGGGTACCGGCTCTACTACTCGGGCGGGGACGCTGAGGGGCGTCAGCGCATCTGCATGGCGACTTCAGCCCCCGGGGCACCGGGAGAGTTCGTTCGCCATGGCGTCATTCTTGACGTGGGTGCGCCTGGCTCGTTCGATGCGCACTGGTGTGTGCTTCCTTGCGTTCGGAGGTTCGGGCCCACGTGGCACCTTTATTACAGTGGACATGAAGGGACAGATCTCGGGCTGCAATCGTTCCCCGGCATCGGGCTGGCGGTCAGCGATGACGGTATCCACTTCTCGCGGCACTCGTGTGAGCCGACAATCACGGGCGACCAGACAGCGGAGTTTCCCGACAATCGGGGCGTAGCCGGCGGGGGAACCATTCTGGAAGACGCATCAGCGGACGAGTCGCACAGGTACCGGATGTACTACACGCTGGCGGTCGGCCGGAAAGACGCGGATGTACGCGTTGACCAGGAGAAGCACTGTGCGGTTTGCCACAGCTCGGACGGAATTCACTGGCACGACCATCGGCTGATCCTGGGGCCCAGGAGGGATGTCGCCAATGAAGATATCGCTGTGGCGGCTCCGGTCGTTTGGCGAGATGGTGAACTCTACCGTATGCTCTATTGTGGTATTGGTACGCGATGGGGCTACTACTCCATTTCCGAAGCCGTGAGTGAGGATGGCTACCGTTGGTGCCGCGGCGATGGAGATGAGAATCTGTCTTTGGTCCCCGATCCGGCTTCCCCATGGGAGTCGCAGATGGTTGAATACCCAAGCGTTATCGAGGAAAGTGACGGCCTGCGGCTTTTCTACTGCGGCAACGGCTACGGTAAGACGGGGATAGGTATGGCCTTTGCTGCGGATGCAGACCCGATTCCCACGTGTTCTTGACAGACAGGATATGGAGTGCGCCCCATGGGAAAGACTCTCTGGCAGTACTACAAGGACTTGGCAGCCCGGATTTCCGACACGGCGCTGGCGGATGTGGCGACGTTGCCGGATTGGCAGAAACAGCGTGAGGATATTCGTCGGAAGTTCTTTATCTCAATGGGGTTGGAGCCGTTTTTCGAGAAGTGTGACCTGCGGGTGACGGATTACGGCGAGTTTGGCGGGGAAGGCTACCGCGCCCGGAAGATAGCGTACCAGATTCTGCCGGACTGCTGGGCGACGGCCAACGTCTATTTTCCGGACCCGTTGCCAGAAGGGAAGCTCCCTGCGGTCCATTACTCCTGCGGGCACACCCACATCGGCGTGTGGGGGTACCAGAACCATGCGGTGATGTGGGCGCGTCGGGGGTATGTGTGTTTCATCTTCGATACCATTGAGCAACATGACAATCCCGGGGAGCACCACGGCCTCTACTACAAGGATCGCTACGACTGGATCTCAATGGGATACACGGCGGCGGGCGGTGAGCTCTGGAACGGCATCCGAGCTCTGGACGCCATGGAGACGATCGAGGAAATCGATCCGGAGCGCATCGGGGCGACGGGCAATTCGGGAGGCGGAGCCGGGAGTTTTTATGTCGCGATTGCGGATGAACGCGTGAAAGCAGTGGCGACTTCCTGCGGGGTTGCCACGCCCAAGTACACGATCGCTCACCGTAACATGATGGGACACTGCGATTGCATGTATCTGCACAACCCGTTCCAGCTGGACACAACGGCGTTCGCGGCCCTTATAGCCCCCCGGCCGTTGCTGTTCTGCTTCGCGCGCCATGACTCGCTTTTCAATCCGGCGGAATTTCGGGAGGCCGCACAGGGAACCAGAAAGGTCTACGACCTCTACGGATGTGGTGACAGATGTGATCTGTGTGAGTACGATGGGCCGCATGGCTATCAGCCGGAGTCCATCGACGCAATCAACACGTGGTTCGACATGCATGTAGCAGGCGATCCGCGCCCGCTTCTGCAGCGGGACGATCCAGAACACGACGAGAGCGTCACAACCGTGTTTGACGGCGTGCCGCCGATGCCCGACCGGCTGGACCTGTTGCCCGAGCTCCTTTCGCAGCCGGGCGCTGTGCGGCTGCCCCGCTCGCCTGAGGACTGGTCAGGGATCTGTGAGGAGGCCACGCAGAATGTGCGCGGAAAGGTCTTCCACCTGCTGGACGGCGTCAGGCCGGTTGAGTTGGAGCAGGTTGGTGATTGGCAGGGCGGCGCGGATCCGGCCAATCGGCGGGAATCCTACCGGGCCCAGATCGAGGGTATGGATGTCTGGATCGACGCGGTGTTCAAACGTGAGCATGTCGGGAAGGTGGTCATCGCGGTGGCCAATGCTGAGCAGTGTGCGCGTGACGCCTTGGCACAGGCGTCGGGAAATGGTGCTGGGGCGACCATCGCTGTCGAGCCTCGGGGCACCGGCTTTACGGCTTGCACAGACCAGGATTACCATCTCCTGCGGGCCGGGGCTTTGACCGGGGTCACGCCGGCGGCGTTGCTCGTACACGATCTGCATGCCCTCATGCCGGCCATTCTTGAGCTGCCTTACGTGAAGGACAGGTCGGTCTACCTGTACGGCTGTGGGGATGCGGGGATCGCATGTCTCTACCACGCCTTGTTCAACAAGGAAATCGCGGGTGTCATCGCGGAGAACCTACCCGCATCACATCACGGCGGGGGGTACATCAACGGGATTCTTCGCGTCGTGGACTTGCCGCAGGCTATTGGGCTCGTGGCGCCGCGCCCGATTGGGCTGGTGAACATGGGTTCCACATGCGCTATGCATTGGGCCAGACGGGTCTATGATCGGCTTGGCATTCCTGGGAAGCTGGTGCGGACGGGGTCTCGTAAGGGGGCCTTTGACGCCGTGACTCGAGAGAGGTAGAGGGGGGCGCTGGAGCTCCGGTCATCCCTGACCGGCCGTCTTTCCTGGCCGGTTCGACAGCACCGGTTTGGGAAAACCGGCCTCCAGAGGGCGGGGCACCGGCTTGGGAAGACCGGCCTCCAGCGGGCGGGGCACCGGCTTGGGAAGACCGGCCTCCAGCGGGCGGGGCACCGGCTTGGGAAGACCGGCCTCCAGGGGGCGGGGCACTGGTTTGGGAAGACCGGCCTCCAGGGGGCGGGGCACCGGTTTGGGAAGACCGGCCTCCAGCGGGCGGGGCACCGGCTTGGGAAAACCGGCCTCCAGGGGGAAGGGCACCGGTTTGGGAAAACCGGCCTCCAGGCGAATGGCGATCGGAGGGCCGCTCGCCGTACAAGAGCCGGTGCCCGGTGATTCTACCGGATCAACGCAACTCCGGCAACGCCTACGTTGCTGACTACAAACGAATGTCGTCACCAACAGAACGGCGTTCGTAGTGAGGCACGCAGAGCATCGGAGTGCCGTTCTTCCAGCACAGCGGCATCTGCAGATCTTACCTCTGCGTCGTTCCGGGGATGGTCAGCTGGGCCAGACCGAATGCGGGAAGGGAGAATTTGAGCTTGGTGGTGCCGGCGCCGTCGAAGACGACCGGCACGTCCTGCCCTGGCTCCAGGCGTGCGGCTTGGGCGAGGGCCTCAATGAGTTTCGCGACGTCCTGCTGACGTGGTGTTTCGTGCTTTCCAGCTCGGTAGTCGAACAGCTCCGCGCGGGTGACCTGGGGGCGATCCAGGCTCTGCCACTCACCGTAGGCATTGCTGCGGTTGCGGTCTACCTGTACGAGCGTGCCGACGAGACGGCGTTTGGCCAGGTCCGGACAGCGTAGGTTGAGCGTAATCGTGGTGGCATAGTCCTCATCGGGCGACTCAATCCAGTTCCCAAAAAGGACGGCAACTTTGCCGTTGGCGCTGTTGCACGAGGCGATCACATCCACCGGGGCGTTGCTCGATTCGGCGGTCACGCGTGTTCCCCCCATGCGGTTGAGCAGCGTGTAGAGGTGGAAGGGGGCTTTGGGGAAGCCGGGATTGGTGAACATGCCGAGGGTTCGGCGGTAGAGCGCGTCCTTTTTGTCCCATAGGTAGTCACCGACACAGAACGAGTACGCTTGGTCGACTCCGAGTTTGTCCATGAGAAGGAGTGCCCTGAGTGTGAACGGGCCTCGGTACGCGTCGTCAAGCCACGGGGCAGGGGAGGAGTTGCATGAGAACTCGGTGATGAAGCGGGGCATCTTGGCGATCTCAAGGAAGCGTTTGAGACGGTCATCGACCTGGAGGACGCTGCGTCGGATGACGCGGAAGTCCGGCGTCCCCGTACCGGAGCAGTAGATATGCCAGGAGATGAAGTCGAGCCGCGTACCGATGCTGCCAGTGGCGGCGTTCCTGCCGTTGGTGCAGTGTTCAGCAAGAGGTAGGACCCAGCCGTTTCCGGCTCCACCGGGGCCGCCGATGCGGACGTCGGGAAAAGCGCGAACGGCTCCGGTCACTGTATGGTCGTACAGCGCCAGGAATTGCTTCAGGTTGCCGAGGAAGTAGGCTTTTGCATCGGGTTCATTCCAGACCTCGAAGTACCACGTTCGGACCTCATCCGGGCCGAGCTCCTCGACGCAGTGGTGCACGATCCGGTAGATCAGTTCCTGCCATTTCTCAAGGTCTGCAGGCGGGTTGATGTTTCGGTAGCCCTGGCCCTTTCTCCCGGCGATCGGTGTAGGTGTGCTCTCGAGGACGAGCATGGGTTTGAGCCCGTTCTCCAGCAGGACTCGGATCCCGTTGTCGAAGCGTTTCCAGCTGTAGATCGCCTGGTCGTTCTCCTCCCGGTACACTTTGGGGCCCACAATGGTCTCGTGGAATCGCACGTACCGGAATCCGGCTTTGCTGAATTCGGGAATCGTTTCGGTGCGTCGGGGCACGAGGATGTTGCTCAGGTAGCTGTGATCGATGCAGCGCCAGAGGTCAGGGAGTGGGCCAAGTTGGCGACTGGTGTCCACGGTGACTGTGGCCTGTTTGCGGTCGAGTTTGCGCGGGGCGATTGCGTAGGGATCATTGGCCATGGTCACGGTGATGTCGTCAGCCCACATGGTGCCCGTACAGCCCTCGCAGTACATAACCTGGACGCGGAAGTAGGGGATCGAGGCCGGTAGGGAGAAGGTGCGTGAGTAGTGGGTCCAATCGCTGGTACCCAAGGCGCGGATGACATCGTGGTGGCCAACCTGTTTGAGCTCGGAGTCGAGCTTCCCGATCACGATGGATGCCTTGAACCAGGGCCGCTTCCCGATGGTCATTGCGTCAAGCTTGAGCCAGCCGGAGACGGTGATGACATCGCCTGTGTTGGGCAATGGATCGGAACTTAGGCAAGCGTTTCCGGTGAATGTGACGGCGTGATTGCCGGAGTGGACGACATCGTCTATCCATTGGGTGGAGTCCGGCTCACCCCACTGCTGTTGCCAGCCGATGGGACTGCCGCCGGTTTCACGTTCAAAGCCGCCGTTTTCAAGCAGTCCGTGGTCGGCAGCCGTCGCGCAGACGGCCAGGGATACGTAAGCGGTCAGGGCGGGAAGAAGCAGTGTTCTCATCGCGCGGTCCTGTTTCTCTCACTTGATGAGGGATTCGTAGCTCTCGGGGGTGGTGCCTGGGGAGAGCAAGTGATAGGCGTGGTTCACCCGCAGTTCATCGCCCGGCCCCAGCATTTTCACCGGGGACATCAGCTCGAGGTTGACCCCTTCATTGGGCTGCACACAGATGTAGGTAGTGTCTATCTGGGTTGGGTTGAAGCGATTCACGAGGCCTGCGCCGTCCGCGCTTGAGCGGAGTGCCCAGACACCGTCTGCGAAGTCCGCACCCTTGAGCCACAGATCGGAGCGTTCGGCCTGTATCTCCCGCGTCAGGACATCTCCGTTCCGCCGCCGGGCAAAGAGGGTGCATTCTCCGACGCGTCCTCCGATTCGGAGAATGGGATGGACGCGCAGGCGGGCCTTGATGGGGTTCGCCGAGATATTGGTGACGGTTGACTCGATGCGCACATCGGGTCTGTCCACCGGGAGAGTGATGACGCGGCGGATACGGCGATCGCTGAGCTTGGCGGTCAGGATGAGTTTCTGGCCCGTTTTCCCGTGTTGCTGTTCTGTGTCAAAGGAGCAATCCCAGCCGGGGCCCCCGAGTTGGGGAGAGGTGTACTCCTCATAGCCGCCATAGTTGATCCACGCTTCCTGGCGATGGACCTCGGTTGGGTTGTAGCAGATGTTGGCTCCAGAGCGCTTGTCGATCAGGCGCTGGATCCTCCCGCCGAGGCCCGGGATGACATCCACTCGGACCAGGTCGTTTTCTAGCGTGGTAACGGGGTAGCTCCGGGGTTGGCGCCCGGGAATGTCGTAGGTTACCGGCGCGGCGAGGAACTCCTTGACGGGGCTCATGTCGGTCCAATGGAATGCACTGCCGTTACCGGGGCGGATCCAGTAATCCGGCTCCGTGCCGCGGCGCCGTTCGAAGTTGCCGTTCTGCACCAAGTTCCGGTCGGGGGCATCGACCGCGACGACGGTCAGGTCATCGACCCACACTTGTCCGATGCCGTTGGTGACACGTCCCACGTGAGCCACAACCGAGGCGGAGTCAACGTTCGGTGTGTGGAACGTAAACGCAATTTCTTGCCACGGCGTCTCTCCGGTGATGGTTTGACCTGCCTGGGGCACGGCGCCGGTCAGCTCGACAGGGATGGTCGTGAATGTGGCATCGCCCTGGGTGCGCACTTGGCAACTCAGGCGATGTTCTGTCGCGCCTTTGAGGATCATCGGGTAGCGTTGCCGCCAGCTTGAGGATGGCGTGGTGGCGAGGTTGGCGCGGACCGTCACACAGCGTTGTCCTTCGCAACTCTCTTTGACGGGGTAGCGGTAGTCGCAGCGGTCGTGGACATCGAGCCCAGAGATCTCTGAAACGAAGCCGCGGATGTCGACATCTCCTCGCCAGGCGCTCTCGCGGATACGCCAGATGCGGAACTTCCGGGCGATTCTGATGAACTCAGCCAAGTCGGCACGCCAGTCACTCCTCCCGTCCGGGCCGATGGTCAGGGCCTTGTCCGTCATCCTGATTTGCAGTGGGTTCGTGCCGGTGGCCAGCTTGACCCAGTAGAGGGTGATCCTCTCCCATTCGATTCGGTCTCGGTATACAGACTCACCGGCCCTGCTCTCCGCTTTCTCGAACAGCGCTTCAGCCGCGGCGATGAACTCGGGGGTGAATACCTTTTTGGGCGGAGTGCTGTAGAGGTTCATTTCCACGTCTTCCTCGTAGACGGTGCCATGGAGGAGCTTCCAGTAGCGTTCCATGGGGGGGGCTGCCGGGCCGTAGTACTGGGTGAAGAAACGTTGGACGAGCTCCTGGGGGTCCGCTGTGACATTCCACATCAGTTTGGCCAGCAGGTAGTGGCAGGGACCGAAATTGTGGGCCGATCCGCCGCCTTGGTAGAACAGGTTGCGGACCCCGCGGCGATGGTAGTATGGCACATCCTTGATGATCGCGTAGCTGTTGGGGTACGGCATCAGGTAGTTCGAGTAGTTGACTCGGTAGTCGTAGACGAACAGCTGCTTGGTGACGTCGGTCCAGCCCTCCACCCAGCTCTTGTACTCGGTATTCCGTTTGGCTGTCTCAATGGGGTGTGAGTGTGAGCATGGGTGGCGGATGTGGCAGAGCTGGATCCCGAGTCCGGGGGCAGGAACAACGCGTTCAGGCGGCTCGACTCCTGCCTGGTAAGCGTAGGTGTAGACCTGCTTGTCTGGGTGTTGCTCGCGGACAAGCTTGGAGACGGCGCTGCAGAACACCATGAGACGGTCGGTCACGCTGTCGGCCCGGGTGTCCAGCGCTTTGCAGTCGGTGCATTCGCACCAGCCGGCCCAGTCATTTTGGCAGAGGGCAAACACCTTGCATTCCGGGCGGCGCTCGATGTCGCGGCAGATCCCTTCGGCGCAGAGCCGGATCACATCTGGATTCGTGGTGCAGAGCTGAGTGTGGTCCCACTTGCGCTTGCCTTTGACAAGGCTGAAGTACTCTGGGTGGGAGAGGAAGTGTTTGCCGGGGGGAATGAGGCGGGAGTAGTTGTGCCCGAAGGTCCCGAAGAACGCAGGATCGCCTTTGTCGATCCCGTAGTGGGCGCCGCTGATCGTGGGATCGACCTTGTTGCGAATGCACCACTCTGCATCGCGGATGCTGCTCAGCCCTCGCCAGGTGAAGCTGGGGCGCTGAAGGTCGATGACGTCATTCAGCGCGAAGGCGCCCGCCTGTGGGACGACTTCCCCCACCGGTCCCGGCATATACCAGCCGCAGCCCAGGTAGTCTTCCAGGAGTGTGTAAACACCGTAGAGAGCCCCGCGCAGACCACCGAGGATGTAGAGGTCAGGGCCGATCGTCTGGAGCAGAAATGCCTCCTCGCCGAGATCCTCGAGCTTCGCCTTTGGCTTAGGGACAACATCCCCTGTGGGGCGGGCGATGTAGATGCCGTGGCGGCCGGGATTGGGACGTACGGCGGCCAGTTCCGGTGCGGTACCTGTGAGGCGCTCCAGGTACAGACGGAGCTGCCTTGCCGCGTGCTCTTCGTGAGATGCGGGAGAATCAGGCAGCACGATGTCGTGCGTTGCGGGCCCGAGAGCAGAACCATTGATCGTGATGGTGCATGCTCCAAGAGCCGCGAGGCGTTTCGCCCACGTAGCCCGGGGCGTTGCGAGCGCCTGGCGCAGTTCGGTCAGGACTGAGGCGAAACGCGTCTGGCACTGTTTGGCTGCGAGGAGGGACTGGGCTGCCCTCTCCGCCTGCTCCAAGCGGAGAAGCAGTTCACCGGCTTCCGTGCACGTGTCGGCGCGCCCCAAGAGACGGTGTCCCAGTCGCATGGTGGCAGTGGCCCAGGCCATGGCTGCATCGCCGTCTCGGCAGCTTGCACGTGCTTGATCCAGCCACGAGAGGACAGTGGCCGATGGGCGTCCCTTGCCGATGTCGTCGAGACGCGTCAGTGCATTGGCGTAGGCGGGACCGCTGTTCTCGAGCATCTTGGTGAGCCACTTGCCGCGGGGCACGTCATCCCTGCTCGCCAGGGCCAGAGCGCAATAGATGTCGGCACGTGTGTAGGTATCTGCGCCTGCACAGAGGGCGGTTGCCTGCTCGGTCTCTGCTGCAGCGATGTGAACGCGGGCCAGGAATTCGCGGTCCTCCATGGTCAACGTTTTCTTGGCCGAGATCGCTGCGCTGACGGCTTCAGGTTCCGCGATCTTCTCGATTGTGACGTCATCCACCCATACTTGAGCGTTTTCTGCTCCGAAGAGAGCCGCCGGGTGTAGCGTGTAGGTTTCTCGCGGGCAGGAGAAGGTGACTTCGCAACGGTGCCATTGGCCATCACTGGGTACGGTGTAGCCGCACTGGTAGCGCCAGTCATAGGAGTTCCATCCATATCCGAGAAGGGCCTTCAGCTCCCCTTTTCCTGTCGCTTTGGCGTACCCGACGACTTGGTACTGGGCGAACGGCTCGATCTTGAGTTTGTAGCTCCGGCTGCCACGCCAGCGTGTTCTGGCCTGACTGGAGACGGTCAGGCAGCGCCCGCCGCCGCGGCCTTCGCTGGAGTTTCCTGTCCGTTCGAAGCTGCTGTCCGGGAAGAGAGCAGCAGCCTGCGCAGTGCACGCGAGGATTGCGGCGAAGAGGGCCACGAATAGTTGTCTTGTCATACGGGCTACTTGTCCTGGGTTGGCGTTTTCCACGTCGGTTTCTTGTTCTTTCTCAGCCACTTGCGCATGAGAGTCTGACGCTTTGTCGGTGTGGTGGCCGGTTCTCGGTTTCCCCGGTCAGAGGTGTGTTCCACACTCCAGCCTGTCCACTCCCTGAACGCGTGGTAGGTCCAGTCCCAGTCGTGGCTCTCGAAGATGTCGATGCAGTCACGCAGGTAGCGATAGGCGCTGCTGTCGGGGGCCCAACGGATGGCGCTGAACTCGCCGACGTAGATGTGGGCATTGAAAGTCTTCTGGAACTCGAGAACGGGTTTGAGGGCCTGTTCTATGCGGTCTTTCGTCCATTCTTGCCCACCAATTGTTCCCGGGTACGTGTGTGGGGTGGGCCACTGATCGCGGACGCCCTGGTGGGTGAAGGTGTGTGGGATATAGACATGGACGCTGTAGACAACGTTCGAGACGTCGATGGGGTTGAGGGCAACGAATCCGTTCGGGCCGCCCCCTTCGGTGGGCTCGACGATGATTGCGTGTTCCTGATCGATCTCACGGATGGCCCTGGCTGCTCGCTCGGCAAGTCCCTGCCAGTCGAGGACATCCAGGCTGACGGCCTTCTCGTTCGGCTCATTCGCCAGGTCGTAGCCCCAGATTGCCGGGCTGTCTTTGTATCGTCGAGCCATCATCTGCCAGTTTGCCACGAACTTGTCCTGACATTCAGGGCTGGTGAACAGGCTCTTGCCGGAATCCGGACCGCCTCCGGGTTTGCTGTGCAGGTCAACGACCACGTACATCCGGTGCTTCTCACAGAGCGGAAGAGCGGCATCGAGCTTAGTCAGTTCACGTTTCAGCCAGCGGTCGTAGCCCGCCAGATCGAAGCTGTCGCCTTTGGGCTTCCAGTTTGTGAGTTGCCAGCGGATGACGTTGGCGTTCCAGTCGGTGGCGAACGTCTCGAGACTCTCCGGTGACACGTTTGGACTGACCATTGCACCGCGTAGCCGAGGGAGGTCGTGCCCTCGGTACATGGGGCCTGTGACCACGGGTGTCTTGGCTGAGAAGGGGAGTTTGCGGACGGTGATGCGGAGGTCATCGAACCACACACGCCCGTTGACTGCCTCAAGGCCCATGAAGAGCTCCCATTTGGTCGCATCGGGTGGAACACGCACGGCGTACCGGACCTGTTTCCAGTTGAAGGAGCCCGAGCCTATCTGCGCTTGCGGATGGCTCATCCCCCCCTCGGAGGTGACGGGCGCCATGTACTTGATTCCGTTCCAGCCGCGTGGCGGTGAGGAGACCTCTTCCGCCCTGATCCAGCCTTCCAGGTTGAGGATGCAGCCCTTCACGTCAGAGACCGGCAGGCTGTGCCGAATGAAGACGCTGCCCGTGTTCTCCTTCGAGCGCTCGACAAACAGGGCTCTCCCTCCGGCGCGTCCGGGACCAAGTTTGGCTCCCGCGGACCACTCGGTCAGGGCGTCCTCGCCGTCGAAGTCCGTGGCAAATACGACATCGCCTACTTGGGCGGTTCGGGCAGTGGGGACTGTGAAGCAGGCCAGTGCGAGACCGATGAGGACCAGCCGAAGCCGTCGGGACGGCAGCGGCACTGAGTAGGGATTGGACTCAGATGAGCAGCGGGTTACAGGCATGGAGCGGTCTCTCCGAGAGGGTACAGAATGGTGCTAGGATAGGGGCAATCGGGGCATGGCAGCCCCTCCCACGTTGGCTGCACCCGACCTCAATGTGGGAGGCGGTGCCATCCGGCGACCTCTTCCTGGATACATTTCCCGTCGCTTGTCTTGCGGCATTTGCCGTTAGTCCAAGACAGACATCGGGATGACTTTCTTCTTGGGCGGGGCGTCCGCAGGAGGAGGGGGAGCCGGCGGGGCCGGTTCCGGTTTTTTCTCGCCCCGGAGGTTGAGGCCGAAATCGTAGGCGATCTGCCACTCGTCGGAGGGATGTACAAGCCATCCGGCCGGTATGTCATTTTTCTCGACGATTTCCCGGGCACGGACGTAGACTTCAAAGCTCTCGGGTGAAACAAGGAAACGGGCGTACTGCTTTTTGGGGTCCATCTTGCGTATGACCGACTCATAGCGGGAGGTGGACGAGCGCAGGTCCTTCGCCGTTTCCCCCTTGCCCTCCCTGTAGGTCGCGTAGAGACGTTCTTTCTTGTAGGTGGGATGCAGGCGCAGGGAGAGACGGAAGTTGCGGTCACCGATATCCTTCTGGGTGAAGTAACCGACCGCCTTTTCGGGGTCAAGCACCCAGTTGGCGACTTCTTTGAGAATGGGATGCCGCTTTTTGTCCTTTCCGGCGACTTTCAGCACCCGTCCCTTTTCTCGAATGGAGAGCAGGTACTTTGATGAGGCGATACGTTTCAGGGCGGTTTCCAGCAGCTCTTCGTGGTCCATCCTGCTGATGCGGCTGTCCCGACACATGAACCATACGCACTTGCTGTCGGCAACTGGGGAGCGTGGCTGAGGCATACGGATCATCTTGGCATTGCTCGCGGCCTTCTTGCGTTTTGGCAGTTTGGCCAGCCGTTTTCGCATTTCGGCCAGCAACTTTTCTTGCTCCTTGGCCTCCTCCTCGAGCTTCTTCTGCAGTTCCTCCAGCTCTTTCAGTTTCTTGCGGAGTTCCTTGAGCTGTGCCTCAGGGGAATCCAGTTTGAGGAGCTTCCTGAGGGCATCGATTTCGTCCTGGATTTTCTTGAGCTTCGCCAGGACAGCCTGCGTTTCCTCTATGCTGGCGTTCTCTTCCGACAGCTTCTGCTGTTTGAGGTCTGCCAGACGGCGCAACTCTTCGAGTTTGGCTTCGCTGATGTCGGGGATTTCCCACTTGATGCGCCGCACGGCATCCCGCACGCCGAGGAGCGTGACAATCAGCATGATCACCAGGATGCCGACCACATTGGTCAGCGTATCCAGCAGTGAATCAAAGCTGGGGGCACCGTCTGATTTGCGTCTACGGCCCATGCCGTTTCCTCACGTTCGTAACCTTCGCTTCCAGCGCGGATCAGAAGCGGCTCAAGTCAAGTTTCCCCTTGCCGATGATCGGGAGTTTGCCGATGGGGGCACTATTTGTCCGAGCAAAACGCTCGGCCGTTCGGTAGGCGGAGTAGCCATCCTCCCGGATGAGGAAGAGCATCACCTTTTTTTCGTCTTTGGCGATGGCATCAACGGCTGCTCTGAAGGCAGGATCTGTACTCAGTTTGGATGTGGGCACGAGCGTCCGCTTGCCGCTCGGATCCAGGACAATTCCCTTCGCGCCTGCCTCCACAAAAACCGGATCCGATCCGGCTGCTGAGCCGCGGCCACGTTTCCCCTTCGCAGGCATCACGCACACGGTGGGGGCATCGATCACCAGCTTGCGCTTCTGCAGTTCTTCCTCCAGCTTGGCGATAGCGGCCTCGAGCTCCTTCTTCTGCTTCTCCAGCTTGGCGATCAGTTCCCGAAGCTTCTTCTCTGCTTCCCGAAGCTTCTTGAGCTCTTCTTCAGCCTTCTTGTTCTTGCTAAGCTGTTCTGCCTGCTTCTTGCGCAGTTCTTCCAGGATCTTCTCAAGCTTGGCCAGGGCTGCTTTGTACACTTCCAGGTCTTGGATTTTGGGCAGCATCTCTTTCAAGGTGTCGTCAATCTTCTTCTGTTCCTCCTGGAGTTCCTCATACTCTTCTGCGCGCTCAACGAGTCCCTCTTCCGGATCGGACTCCATTTGGGTGACGGCAACGCTGCTGATCATGAGGATCAGCGTCCCGATGACGCACGCAAGGATGCTCAGGAAGGGGAAGAGCGATACTGGGTTTTCGGAGTCACCGCGTGGCTTGGCCATGGGAAGAGGGGAATTGGGTTATTTGCGATTTTCGATTTGCGATTGGCGATTGGCTATTGGGGAAACGGGAGTCGATTTCAGTATCTCGAACCCCGCATCCCCAATCTCAACCCCAGGAGGAACGATGGGACTGTCCTGGGCCTTGGGGGACAATCACGAGAACGGCCACCAGCCGCGTTTCCGTGTTTGCTGAATGACGACCTGATTCTCGCCGAGTTCACCGAGGACGTTGTTCAGCCCGTCAATTCCCTCGGTGAGGGCTGCCATGTAGGATTGGATGGCCTCTGCGCTTTCCGCGACGACTTCGCTTGTCTGAGTACTGACTGCTTCCCCGTTCTCACGCAGTTCCTTCATGGTCTTGCGTATGGGGTTGACGGCCTTGCCTATCGTTTCATTCAGGGCTTCCTGATGGGCGGTCGCACGCGTTTCCATTGCCCCCAGTTGTTCGTCGACGGCTTCGGCCATGCGCTGAATGACCGCCGCCTGGTCATCCTGCACATCTGACATGTGCGTCTGCAATTGTCGAAACTCCGACAGAATGCCGTGTTGGCTCTGGGTCAGAATCTGGGCAATGGACTGGATCGCGGAGTCGGACTCACCACTTGCCCCTCCCACGATCCCTCCACCGTCATTCAGGCGTTTCAGGAGGTTCTCGTTGCAGTAGGCATCGACCCAACTCAGCAGGTCCTCTTCCGCCTTCTGCATGCTGTTGGAGGGGAAGCTGATGATGAGGCTCATCACCAGGGCCACCAAGGTCGTGTCAAAGGCAACGGCCAGTCCCGATGTAACGTTGCCGAGCGATGCCTTCAATACTTCGATATCAGCCGCTCCCTGCAGTGAAGAGGAGAAGCCCGCAACGGCGCCCGAGATGCCGATGACTGTACCGATAAATCCGAGGATCGGGATGGCCCAGAGAAAGACCTTGAGCAAGGCATAGCTCGAGTTGATCGTGCCTGCATCAATCTCGGACTGGGACATCATCATGTTTGCCACTTCAGGATTGCTGTGGCGGACGAGGAAGTGCTGCAGACCGATCTGCATGCGCCTGACGATGAGGCACTCCTGAAGAGCATCGGGAAGCTTGGCCACATGTTCCAGGAAGTCAGGCACGTTATGAACGGTGATCTCCTCTCCAATCGAGTCAGGGAGCACATCCAGAAGCATGGCGCGCTTCTGTTTGCGCAGCATTCGGAGCTTGAGGCCAATGATGGCGAGTGACCAGCCCAGGAAGAGAACGAGGACGAAAGGGACCCAGCCGCGGGCGTAGAACAGTTGCCCGAAGTAGGCTTTCTTGACTGGAAGAAGCATGAGATAGACGACGACCATGAAGAGCGCCCCGAAGCCGAAGCTGATGGCGACCGAGACGTTGGAGCTATCGGTCGGCTGCCAACTGGCTTTCTGGGAGCCTGTCTTCCCGCTTCCGCCCTTGTCGGCGGATTTCCCTTGTCCCTTGCCACGCTTGGCTGCGGAGCCCTTCCCTGCGCCATCTTCCTGGCCTGCCTGGGTGTCCTGGCTGGGGTCAGGCGTCGGGACGCGCAGTTTGCCGCTGCAACTCGGGCAACGCAGGACTTGGCCTGCAACGTCGTCGTCACACTTGAGATTCAGTTTGCAGTGCGGACAGAGAAAGTTCATCTGCTTCAACCTGATCTTGCGGCTGACGGCCTCGCTATTGACTCAGTGCGTAAGCATACGTGCCGCTTACACCCTCCAGAATTCACCACTGTCGGCCAACGTAGCCAAGCTGTGTCCACATGCAAGCGATTGCGTTGGCTCAGCCGGGTCTTACATCAGTGGCATTCGGGATTAGGTTATCGTCTGTCGTGACGGGCAGGTGTGTTCACGGAGGGCTCTGTGAGAGGTAAGCGTCGCTTTTCAGAATGTTCCAGACTTCGACTTTGTCCGGTCTTGCCGGGGCGTTGGCCACGATGGACCGCCCTGGCCATTCTTGTTGCGCTCATATCCAGTTCACGCGCCAAAGTGGTCAGCTATTCGTACCTCGACGACGAGGGACGGATGGTCCTTTCCAGTGTGTCTGTACGGGTTGGGAAGATCCTCCGCATCTATGACGCCGGGAAGCTCATTCCGGTTCGTGTCACGCATTTTAGCTCAAAAGCCTCGTTGGTGGCGATGACTCCCGAGGGGTATCCACTTGGCCCGCGTCCCGCGACTGATCTGCTCGATAACGTGCTCAACTCGGGGATTCTCAATCCTGACGCCGGGGATGGCAAAGCGCTACCTGCTGACACGGCTGAGCGTTTCCCCGGACTGGGCGTCCGCTTCTCTCGGCCCGTGATCAACCGAGCTGGCCCCGACATCGTTCTGTTCGAGGTCCACACTCATGTGTCCAGCCCGGTTGCCGGTGATCCATTCCTCCTGCATGCGTTGCCGCCCAGGGCGGGGGGGCATCCGTTGAGAGTGGAGCGTTTTGACCTAACTGTGGCGGAGGATGTTTCCCGGGCCGTCCTTCCCGGAGGGCTCTTCCGCCCGGTCAGTCCACCGACGTCTCTGGCTGAGCTTTCGCGGCACGGGCTGCGACCGGCCGGCACCACGGCATTTATGCCATTTAGGATCATTGCGGTGGCTGTTGACCTCACGGATGCCGGTGTCGTCGCCGGCGGCAGCGTCGACGGATTGGTCTTGCAGAATGTGCCTGAGCGAAGCAACGCGGCGGTGGACTTCGTGTGCGTGGCCGGGCTTCCTGCTCCTGAGCCAAGCAATCTTCTGGCACGGGAGCCGCCCATCCGGAAAGCTCCCCCAAAGCCTATCCTGCCCTCGATGCTGGCTGAGCCCCTGGCCGAGGTCGAAGAGGTGGTGTTCGCTGTTCGCATGCCCGGAACAGACCACTGGTATGCGAATTTCGGGTTTTACAGCGCGCCACGAGGGGAATACCCGCCCCAGCGCGCCTCGGGGGGGAAGCTGGCTCTCCGGCCGATCTACAAGAAGGGCGGCGCTCTGCGCGCATTGGACCTTCGTGCGCGGACAGTGCGGTCCTTGGTCGAGGATCGTGAGGGAGCTATCCGTGACCCATGCGTTCACTACGATGGCCGCACCATCGTTTTTTCCTGGCGAAAAGCCGGAAGTGACTTTTACCATCTCTATGAGATTCAGAAGGACGGCACCGGGGTGCGTCAGCTTACCACCGGGCCCCACAACGATATCGAACCAACGTTCCTGCCGGACGGCGGGCTGATGTTCTGCAGCGACCGCTGCAATCGGTTTGTGAACTGCTGGATCACGCCGGTCGCGTCTCTGTACCGCTGCAACCGTGCTGGCACGGAGATTCGCATGATTTCCAGCAACGTTGAGCACGACAACACGCCCTGGATGTTGCCCGATGGGCGAGTGCTCTACATGCGTTGGGAGTACGTGGACCGCAACCAGAGCACGTACCATCATCTCTGGACAGCCAACCCGGACGGGACGGGGCAGATGGTCTACTACGGCAACCTGCATCCCGGGCTGGCGATGCTGGACGCCAAAGCCGTGCCCGGGACGCGTCGTGTCGTGGCATCTTTCTCTCCCGGACACGGCCGCGCCGAACACGCCGGGCATGTGACCTTGATCGATCCTCGACATGGTCCTGACCACCGGGGCAGCGCCCGAAGGATCAGCAGAGGGGGTGCCATCTTCCGTGACCCATTCGCCCTCTCCGATGCGTGCTTCCTGGTTGCGGCGGACAGGCGTCTGCTGGTCATGGACGATCGCGGGCGGACCTCGACTGTGCACGAGCTGGGTAAGGTCGATGCCGGATGTTGGCTTCACGAACCAAGACCTCTTGTCCAGCGGCCCACTGAGCCGAGGATTCCCCCGCGAGTGACGCTGCAGGAAGCCACGGGCACGTTCTTCCTGAGCGACGTTACGGCCGGGCGGACCATGGGCGGCGTGGAGGCGGGTGAGATCACCCACCTGCTTGTGCTTCAGCAGATGCCGAAACCGGTCAATTTCTCCGGCGGCATGTGGCCGATCAGTGCGGGCGGCACCTTCACGCTTGCCAGGATCCTCGGCACGGTTCCCGTTCGCCCGGATGGCTCTGCACTGTTCCGGGCCCCGGCCCTGCAGTCGCTCTTCTTTGTCGCTTTGGACCGGGCTGGGCTGTCTGTGAAGCGGATGCAGAGCTTCGTCACCCTCCAGCCGGGTGAACAGGTTGGTTGCGTCGGCTGCCATGAGTCGCGCGTGACCGCGCCGGGACATGCCCGTCCCAAGGCCTTACCGGGCGAGCGGGAACCGGACGCGATTACGCCCATCTCCGGGGCCCCGGACGTGCCCGATTTCCCGCGTGATATGCAGCCCATCCTTGATCGACACTGCGTGCGCTGCCACAACCCGAAGGACTATAAAGGGAAGGTAGATCTGTGCGGAGACCGCACGCCGCTATTCAGCCAGGCGTACTGGCAGTTGACTCAGCGTGGGCTCTACTCGGATGGGCGCAATGAAGCGCGGAGCAACTATCCGCCTCGGACTATTGGGAGTTCAGCCAGCAGGATCTTGACGTTGATGGATGGATCCCACCGTGGTGCCAAGACCAACGCCGAGGAGAAGCGCATCGTACGGCTGTGGATCGATGCAGGAGCTCCGTTCGCGGGGACCTATGCGGCTCTGGGGAGTGGAATGAGTCCGGTCGTCTTCCCGGAAGAGGCAGTGAAGCGGCGCTGCGCATCGTGCCACGGGCGCAAACCGAAGGGCTCGGCAATTGGGGGCCGTGATGTCTACTTTCAGTTTGGTCGCAAGGGCCCGGCCTTGCCGTTGGTGCATACGTTCCGGCACTTGCGCGACATACGTGCCCGAACGGGGTACTACAAGTTCGGCTCGAGCCGGACGCCTCAGTCGCTCTGCAACCTGTCCCGGCCGGAGTTTTCCTTGATCTTGCGTGTCCACCTCGCGCGTTCCGCGGGCGGGCTGGAACTGGGAGGGAAGCGTATCTTTGAGTCAGTTGAGGATCCGGATTACCAGGCCATCCTGACCGCTGTCCGGGAAGCGTCGGGGCGCCTTGGCGAGGAGAAGCGCTTCGATATGCCTGGGTTCAGACCCAACGATTACTACTTGCACCAACTGACGCGTTACGGAGTTCTGCCTGAGCCCCTTGCGGCCGGCCCGCTCGATCCTTATGTGCTTGACCGGAAGTACTGGCGTAGCTTTGAGTCCCGCGTGGCTGGCCGGGACAGGGGGAGGGGAGAGAGGGACTGAGGCGAAAAGAGAAGGGCGACCCGAAGGCCGCCCTCGGACAGACCGAAGTCTACCCTTGCAAAGCACTCCTATGTGTCTTCACTGTTCCTAACCTCCTGTGCCTGGACCCCCATTTCCTGGTCGTCGAAGCCCGGCACGACAGACCGAACGGGAGTCTAGCTGCAGATTTCGCAAATCGACGTGCGTATCACGTCGTTCGCCGGGCTGTTTCTGTGGACGCGTTCTTCAGCATGCGTCGCCTGAGATTTCGCCTGGCATCATGCAGACGTTTCTTCACGGTCGTCACCGGTAATCCGAGCGTGGCCGCGATCCGGGCGGTGGACTGCTCCACTACATAGTAGAGTTCGACCACGACCTGCTGGTGCGCAGGGAGCCTTTGCACTTCCTCGCGCAGCCATTTCAGGCAATCGCTCTGCTCGCACGTCACGCGTGGATCGTGGTCGCTTGAGCTCAGTCCGAGCGCTTTGTCTATAGGTTCTTCATGCCTCTTTCTCGCTCTGGCAATGCGGTTGCACTGACTGATGGTGATGCGCCGGAGCCAAGCCCCGAATGCGCGTGTATCGCGCAGGTTTGTCAGGTTCCGGAAGGCGGCTATGAATGCCATTTGGGCGGCGTCCTGAGCGAGGTGGTAGTCACCAAGCCTGGTATAGGCAAGGGCCACGGTCCGGCGGCGCATGGCTGTCACGAGGTCATCAAACGGAGGAGCGTTTCCGGCCTCCGTGCTCCTGATCCAATCTTGTATCTGATCCAACGGTTACTCCTGTGTGAGCATTCCGTCTGTCAGTACCCGGGATAGCTGAGAGGGTCGACAGACGAGCATCTGTTCTTGCGGTTTCTGTTGCCGTCGCATGCATCGTTTGTGTCCTCCTGCAATTTTGGGGACCGGTGTCTGGTCCCGTGGTGGTTTCTGCCTGCCGGGTGATCGTCCAAGCGTCCGTATAGAGAAGTAGAGCCAGGCCAGGCGCGACTGGTTACCGACGACCCGCACTTATTGTGTCATGCCGGGCGGGTTGAGCGCAACCCCGGGGGGACGGCAGTAGGGAGCATCGTGGATCGAGGGGCGGTGTAAGAGCCGCTGGGTGGTGCGGCGAGGGAGCAGCAGCTGACGCTAGACTGCGCGGGAATGAGGAGCCGGCACCGGATTCAGTTGTTGCGTGTTTCTGTGCATGTCTGAGCCCTCCTCATTCTTGGTGGTCGATTTTTCTGGGCGGACCTGATTGCGGATGAGTATGCCTGCCATGAGGCGACCTGTCAAGCTGAACGAATGCAGCGCCGGGGGGGGGAGTCTCGTGAGGCGAAGCGACTCTCACTCTTGATCCGGCTTTTGATTTAACTCCTGATCCACACCCAAAGGAGCGCTAGAACGAATCAAAAGCCGGATCAAGAACGCGGATCAGGATCGGGCTCTCCCCCCGTAACTGAGGCATTGCGCAGCGCCGGATGGGGGGGCTTAATCGCATTCTCCGAGCTTGGCTCCCAAGCTGACCATAAGCTCGCCAAACTCCGGGAATGTGACTCCGGCGGCTTCGGCCGTCGTGACGACTGTTTCACCGGGGCAGGCCATACCTGCCAGGGCGAGCGCCATGACGACCCGGTGGTCATGATGCCCCTCAACATGGGCACCGTGGAGGCTACTGTGGCGTACGACCAGGCCATCTGCCCGTTCCGCGATGTCTGCGCCCATTTTGGTCAGTTCGGCGCACATTACGGCAATCCGGTCCGTCTCTTTGATCCGGGCATGAGCGACGTTGACCAGGCGCGTTTCTCCTTCGGCAAAGCACCCCAGAACGGCCATCACAGGCAGCGCGTCAGGGGTTTCGTTGAGGTCGATTTCAAGCCCCTCAAGTGTGTTCGCGGAGACACTCACCGCATCTCCATCGATTGTCACATCGGCGCCCATGGCGCGGATGTAGTCAATGACCTTCTTGTCAGCCTGGGAGTCATTGAGATCGAGCCCGAGGCAGGTGACGCTGTTCTCCTGCAGTGCTCCGGCTCCGAGAAAGAAGGTCGCCGACGAAAAGTCGGCTGGGATTGGGCGGTTGAAGGCGCGGAAGCCCTGTCCTCCCGGGATGTGGAAGCGGGCCATATCATCGTGCGGGACTTCGATGCCCTGGGAGGACAACCAGTCGAGAGTCATCTGAACATATGGGCGCTCGTTCAGCAGTGGGACATCGAGAATGGTGTCCCGGGAGGCGAGGGGGCAGGCGAGGAGCAGGCTGGTCACGAACTGGCTGGTTGGGGCCTCGATGGTGACCTGGCCTCCGCGCAGTGTTCCGGCGACGTCAAACGGCGCGCAACCGTTGCCGTGTTGCGCTGTAACGCTGGCTCCCAGCTCAGTTAGTGCGTTGGCCAGCTGTCCGGCCGGGCGTCGCTGGATCTGGTCATCGCCGGTCAGGACGAGCGATCCGGATGCAAGATGGGAAGCCAGGCCCATGATGATCCGTAACGTCGTTCCCGAATTGCCCACATCGATGGTGTTTCTCGTTGGGGCGGGGACTCCCTCGGTACCGGTGATGCACCATCGGTCGGGGCGCATGTCGACTTCTGCCCCAAGCGCCGCTGCGGCTTCGGCCGCGGCCAGCGTGTCGGCCGAGACCAACGGCCGGATGATCGTGCTCTGTCCCTTGGCCATAGCGGCGATAGCGCACGCCCGAATAGTGTGGCTCTTGGAACCGGGAATGACGACATTGCCTTGGAGACGGGAGGCTTTGCAGGAGAAAATCATGGAATGAACAGGCCCTATTCTTGCTCGACGGGGGCGTCACGTTCGGCCGGTTCCGTGGTTGCTTCCTCGGCCGGCTTTTCCGCGAGGTCAATGGCCAGTTCCATATCCCCTCC
This sequence comes from Lentisphaerota bacterium, assembly GCA_018676675.1. Taxonomy (GTDB): domain Bacteria; phylum Verrucomicrobiota; class Lentisphaeria; order Oligosphaerales; family JABHEG01; genus JABHEG01. Next base: position 24,458 of record JABHEG010000255.1, on the reverse strand, counting down.
TTCCAGCACGATCTGTCTCTGAACACGTTGTTCGCCTTTCTTGACGACCACGTTGTAGCGGCCCAGGAAACAGGTTGCCTGCACTGTGCCGTCGGGGTTGGTGTTCTGCTGGGCGTGTGTCCACCATTCCTCGGTCAGAAGGCTCTCGTACGTTTTTCCCGCTGGTTTGATGGCGAAATTCTTGCGGAACAGGGCGGCGTTTCCGGCCGGCATCTCTGCTTCCCACAGGCCCTTGAGGCAGACACCTGTTACGGCATGGTGGGAGAAGAACAGAAGGAGCAGGTCGCGAAGGCGTTCAGCCTGGATACTCTCTCTCGGGGCATCTACTGCAAGGGCGGTGATGATGAGTGGCAGCTTGGTTATCTCGGCAATCTGATCAAGACGACGTTCGATGGCGTGCGGGGCGATATACGGTCGCGTCATGGTCGCGTTGAGTGCCAGTGCGTCGATCCGGGCGCCCTGGCTCTGCAGCCAGCGGACGAGATCGAGCAGCTCATCAACGTGTTCGGTTGAGTAGGCAACGAGGGACTTGTCATCGCTGAGCAGGAATACGGTTTCGGGTGCTTCAGCCTCTGCCCTCTTGAATGCGTCCACCAGGCTGTCCTCGCCGATTTTGTCGTACATTTCCGCGAACGTCAGTGGGGCGTGGACAACATCCCACTGGCCGACCTTCTGGTTGTATTTCCGGGCCTGGCGGGTGATGAACTTCCCCAGGCTGGTCGCGAGATCTCCCTTATCCATCGTGCGGCACTGTGGAGGGGCAAAGCGCAGCGCGGGTGAGTAGAGCGCATGCCCACGGACTTCGAGCCCTTGTTCCAGGAACGCATCTACAGCCGCTTCCGCGAACGCGTCACCCCAGGCTGCATTGGTGCGCCACACGAGGGCGTCACGCAGTGAGACCATGTTGAAGAGCCGCGGGTCGGCCAGTTTCTTACGGTACTTGGGCAGCTTCTCTTCCACTCCTTCGAGGCGTTTGCGGAAATCCACGAACTGAGCCCGCTCAAGGACATCGTCGCTGAAGTAGGGAACGGCGACCTCCGTTCCGAAGAGGAAGTGCCGGGACTGCTGGGTGAGGGTCACTTTGGCGTCCGGAACAGGCTCCCCGCCGCGCGACACGATGACCTTGAGTTGACCGGTGCGGAGTTCCTCTATCCGCCCGAGGACTGTGTTGCGCCAATCATTGTCGTGATAGTCCCCTCCGAAGACGGGGTAGCAATTGGTTGGCAAGCTCTCAAGAGGCGTGTCGAGGTCGAACGCGATCATGCTCACATTGCGCATTTGTAACGTGCCCTTCTGTTCCGCGAGGTGGAACGTCAGGGAGGTATTGCGGGCTGGGAGGTCGAGGAAGTTCTCTGTGACCATCATGCATTTCTGCCACTCGCTCTTCTTGGCCTCGGGGTCCGCGGCCAAGCGGATTGATAACAGCTTGCTCCAGGGAGCGGCCTCAATCTGCCAGTAGCAGTGGAAGGCATAGCCGGGGGTAATCCGGTAGTCGAAGGTGATGTACACCTTCTCGCCCTTCTTCATTGGCCCGTCGATGCTCTGGCGCAGTTCCATGGTCCACGGCCGACTTGACGGGCGGAGGACCTCAGCGATCAGGGTCGAGGGTTCCTCTTTCCGCTTCGGGGGGATGACGCGGAACGCTCCCGTGCTTGCGCTGACTCGCGTGAACCAGTGCGTCGGTCGGTCGTCGCCTTCGGCGAACCCTCCGTTCCTGAGCAGTTCGCGGCCCTCAGGCTGGCCCCAGCAGGCGCAAGCGGCCCAGAGCAGGACCCCGATGGCTGTGGCGACCTGCGAGCGGCTTCTTCGGCGGTTCTGGTTGGGCGTCATCTTCGCACTCATGGACTTGTGGTGGTCGTTGTCACGGTTGCCCGTCGTCCGGCCCGGAAGCCAGACGGCGGCTGGCTTGGCAGGGGGTCACCCGTCAAGCTCGAACACGATCTGGATAGGGACGCTCGCGTTGCGTATGCCGTAATCTGCCGGCGCCGGCAGGACGGTGAGGCCCTTGAGAACACGGGTGACGGAAATATTCATGGCTCGGCTGGGACAGCTTTGCACCATCCGAGCGGCTGACACTCGACCGTCGGCCAGCACGGTGACACTCACTTTGACGGTTGGGTTCCCGCCGCCGACCTCTGATCGTGTGGGCTGCAGCCACATCCTTCTCAGCATCGCGCCGACCACATCGTAGTATTGGCCGATCTGTGCTCCTGATGCCGCGGATTGCTGAGCTGTCGGGGCGGAGATTCGCAACCGCTTCACCCCCGCGTTGAGGCGCTTTTCGATATCGGCTGCACTCACGGTTGCCACAGGGCGGGACGGCGCCGGTTTGGGGCGACGATTCAGCTTGGCGCTTTTGGCAATGTCTTCAGGTTTGCGTGCCACCCAGTCCGATTTCTTCGGAACCGGCTTGGGCTTTGGCGGCTTTTTCACCGGGGGCTTCTTGACGGCTGGCTTGACCTTCTTCGGGGGGCGGGGCGGCGGCGGTGTTGGTGGCGTCACCGGCGGCGTGGGGTCGGGCACAGACGGCGGTGGATCCGGGACCACTGGGGCCGGAGGGGCTGGAGGCGCTGGTGGCGCCGGCGTCAGCGACACAAGGTTGACTTTGACCGCTTCCAGCTTCGGCAACCGACGGAACTGGAGAAGCCCTGAAACCAGAAGGACGACAGCCAGCGCAACGTGCAGTGCGGTCACTGCAAACACGATGCGGTGCTGTTCCGACCGGTCGATCAACACAGCTGAACCATTGTGACTTTCGGCCAATGCCATTACTCAACATCCTCCGGTTGAGTAACGAGCGAAACGTTGCTGATGTTGGCGGCGCGGACTGCTTTCATCACGTTGATGACTTCACGGTAGGGCCGATCGCCGTCGGCACGGATCAAGGCTGTGACGGTTGGGCGGGTCGCACTCAGGTGGGCCAGGCGTTGGGTGAGCCCCTCCGCGTTGAACGTCTCTTTCCGAAACACAATCTTGCCGTCGACGTTGAGACTGATCATCAAGCTACTCTCTTCGTCGATGTGCTCCGCCTCCATCTGCGGCGGGGAGACATCGACTTCGTACTCCAGCACGGGTGCCGTGATCATGAAGACAATCAGCAACAGAAACGTGAGGTCCATCAACGGGGTGATGTTGATGTCGGTCACAGTCTGAAGTTGCGTGTCGTAGCGTCTGCGGGCCATCGTCAGCGGTATTTCCGGTGGGCTGTCCTCTCAGGGAGGCGTTTGTTGTCTGCGTTGCGCAGGCGTTTTCCTTCAGACCGGTTCTTCATCACCGGGAGGCGACGTTGGCGTGTCTGTCTGCAGCTTGAGCAACGCGATGAAGTCTTCGAGGAAGTTATCCATTTCCACCGTCGTCTGGCGAACACTGTTTGCCAGCAGATTGTAGCCGACTACGGCCGGAATCGCGACGATCAGTCCAACGACTGTGGTCAGGAGTGCGCCACTCACACCAGGGGCGATCACGCCGATATCGGGACGCCCCTTCTGGGCCATGCCGCAGAAGGCCATCATGACGCCCCAGACCGTTCCCAGCAATCCCAGGAACGGACTCACTGTCACGGTAGTCCCCAGCATCCCGAGGCGGCTTTCCAGCTTCATGATCTGGGCAGCCACGGTACGCTCCATTGTACTGCGGATCTTGTCGACCTCGAAGGAGGTCAACGGGCGGGGAAGGGATCGTCGTCGGCAATAGGTGTCGATGAGTTGCGGATCCACGTGGAGCACGTCCATGACTTCATCCACGCCACACTCGTAGACTCGGGCGACCGGGCTGCTGTAGTCATCGGTTTGGAGGGCCAGATCGAGGGGGCCGGAACTCATGGAAAAGGCCCGGAGGAAACGGCGACTGGCTCGACGCCCTCGGCGGATCACCAGCCCTTTTTCAGCCATGATTGACCACGCGTAGATGGACAAAAGGCAGAGGAGCAGGACGATCGCTCGTGCGAAGCCGTCACTTTGGCTGAACGCGTACAGAACAGTGGCGGGGGGACAGAACGTCATCACCGGTATCACAGTGTGCTTCCCGTGTTGTCAGGTCTGGTTTCCAATACCTTGAGATGGAGGGTTGTGTGAGGGTGGTGTCCCTGGCCACATTCGGCAGACCCAGTGGTGGGCGTTCACCGGCCCGTCTCCTCGGAATGACACTATAACACGGCAAATGCATCTGTCCCAAGGCCCGCGGTCTCAGGCGGCGACTCTCTGCGTCTTCCCCCGGAGTTGCGGCGCTGTTCGGCAGACGGGTCCGGCCCTTGTGCAGCACGGGGTGTCTGTCTATGTTGAGAGGCAGTCTGAACGGCAGGACGTCTGTTCGGAGAGGGCTGCAGAACGCCGGACCCGGGAGCTTGATTCCCCGTAGGGCTTCAGGCAGCGGGGGCTCGGCGCCCGCTTTCGTTCCTTTGTTCGAGGGTATTCAGAACCAGTTCATGGTGGCAACTGAGGTGTGACGTGATGTGTGATCGCCCCAATATTCTGTACGTGTACACGGATCAGCAGTCGGCGTCTGCGATGGGGTGTATGGGCAATTCCGAGCTCAGTACGCCAGTCATGGACCGGCTTGCCGCGGAGGGAGCCCTGTTCACTCAGACGTACTGCACTCAGCCTCTTTGTACTCCTTCCCGGGGGAGCATGTTCACCGGGATGATGCCGCACGAGTGCGGAACGTGGTGCAACGGCGAGAGCATCCGGGAAGACGTGCAGTCGCAGGGCCTTGGGCGTCTGCTTAGCGCGGCCGGGTACGACTGTGCGTATGGCGGGAAGTGGCACGTGCCGCAGATCGCCATGCCGGAAGAGAACGGGCACGGATTCCGACGCATTTCCGGGTTCAATGACCATGAACTCGCCCCCGCTTGCGCGGAGTTCCTGCGTCGACACTGCAGCCTTCCGCCGTGTGAGCAGCGTCCGTTCTTCCTGGTCGCGAGCTTCGACAACCCGCACAACATCTGCGAGTGGGGCCGGAGCATGCGCCTCCCCTGGGGGAGTATTGGTGAGCCGCCCCCCGTAGATGAATGTCCTAATCTGCCGGCCAATTTCATGCCCGCTGCCTTCGAACCGGAGATCCTCCGGATCGAGCAGGCCTGCAACTGGAACATCAATCCTTACCGGACGCGCTCCGAAGAAGCATGGCGGCGCCTGCGCTGGGCCTACTTCCGCCTGGTGGAGAAGGTCGACGCCCAGATTGGTGAGATTTTAGATGCGCTGGACAGCTGTGGGCTCACGGACAGCACGGTGGTTGTGTTCTCCAGCGATCACGGTGAGGGGCACGGAGCCCATCAGTGGAACCAGAAGAGCAGCCTTTTCGAGGAAGTCGTTCGGGTCCCGATGGTCATACGCGCTCCGGACTCCGTTCCGGGAACGGTGGATCAGGAGCACCTCGTGTCAAATGGACTTGACCTGCTGCCGACCGTTTGTGACTACGCAGGAATCCCGACACCGGAGGGACTCCGGGGGCGGTCTTTGCGTCCCCTGGTCTCCGGGAATGGAGATGCCCCGTGGCGGGAGTCCCTCGTAGTGGAGACGTTCCTGGATGGGGGACGGGGTTACGGCACTCACGGGCGGGCGCTCAGGTCTGCCCGGCACAAGTACGTCGTCTTTGATCGCGGGGGGAATCGGGAGCAGCTCTTCGACCTGATGACCGATCCCGGCGAGATGGTCAATCTCGCAGTCGAGGCCAGGCACAAAGACACCCTCGAGGCCCACCGGCAACTGCTCCGTGAGCACGTTGAGACGACCGATGATCGCTTCAACGTCCCGGACGTCGGTGCATCGGCTCTGTATTAGCTTGACCCTCCGCGCAACGGCCGCGGAGTGGGTTCCAGGTTCACGGTTCAGCGGTTCACGTGCCAGCAGACCAAACGGGGCAGGGCGCTCACCGTTGGCGTTTCATGGGGCGGACTCAGAACGTGACGACGTCGCCTGTTTCGCGGCTGCGGATCGCGGCTGCGCTCATCCGAGCCGACCACAGCCCGTCCTCGGCCCCGGCCGTCTCGGGAGGCGTTCCCTCGAGGATGCATTGGGCGAAGTGGTCCATGGCGACCAGCCACCCCTTGTCCACCATGTAGTTCCAGTGTGGGGAACGGCGACTGAAATAGTCCTGGAGTTCAGCATCATCCATTCCGGGGGAGTCCGGGTTCAGGTTCTTTGAACGTTCCCGCAGTTCCCAGCCCATCTTTCTCACCGCATAGAGTCCGTCTGCCCCCAGCGTATCCAGGAGGTATTTGTGGGTGAACTCGCGATCCGGGTGGGAGTGGCCGGGGAAGCGGAAGACGGCCTCTGTATCGCGGTAGCCGTACGTCCTGAGTTCGACGAACTCCTCAACGGTGACTGCTCCCAGGTCTGACACCACCTCGATCCGTTCCTTGGGCATGTCCATGGTCACGTATCCCGAGTTTGTGATCGAGGCCACACAGCCGGAGTCGAACTTGATGACGAAGATCTCGTCATCGGGGCGGGAATCCACGCAGTATATGCTCACAGGATTGGCCTCCGCGAACCAGCGGAGAATGTCAAAGATGTGGCAGACTTCATGGATCACCCGGACCCCAGGCGGGTTGTTGCGCCCCCAGTTCCAGTACTCGTCGCTGATCCGGTAGTGCATATTCCTGGCCCCACCGTCAGCCGTGACCAGTTGCTTGGCCTTCCTGTACGCCGGCGCCATCCGTCGGTTGAATCCGACGGCGACGAACTTCCCGGACTTGCGTTGGGCGGCGACGACTGCTTCCACTGCCTCAGGGGTGTCGGCGAGGGGCTTCTCGACGTAGACATGCTTGCCTGCATTCAAGGCTTCGACGGTCAGGGGAGCCTGCATGTCTTCTTTGGTCGCGACGACTACTGCATCCACGTCCGGATCAGCCAGGAGCGTCTGGTAGTCCGTTTCCGCACAGGGAATCGCGTACTTGCTCTGCATGTTCGCAAGCACGTCGTCGCGAAGATCGCAGATTGTCTTCAGCTCAACATGGGGCGCCCGGGCGAGATTGGGGAGGTGCTGTGACTGGGCGATCCCACCTGCGCCTATGATGCCGAAAACCGCTTGCTGCATGTTCTCACTCTCCTCTGAGTTGACGTCGTTCGGTGCTCTGAGTCCCTTGAGTCCGCGTAACGTATCCCGTGGTCCGGGCTTGTCATCCAGCCAACCCTCTCGCCGGCTTCTCGGAGGTGACGTCAGGCCTCCGGCCGAAGACTCACTCAAGGTCTGAATTACTCAGCCTGCCGCCCCTTCCTGCTTCTTCTTTAAAGAAAAAGCGGATTTTTGTCGTTTTTCGAGGGGCTTGGAGTTGCATGCCAGGAGATCAAAAGGTATTAGTTGGTGTGGTTAGGGTCTGATAGGGGTGAGTTGGGGTGAGTGAATTGTGGAGCGAGGCATGAGCAAATGCTTCTTTGGTGAGCATGAGAACGTTGTGGATCCACAACGTCGAATTGCCTTGCCCAAGGCATGGCGCAGCGCTGAGCCCGGCGAGAATGAGTTTTTTCTTCTTCCCGGGCGTGGTCAGTCTCTGCAGCTTGTTCCCTCCGCCACCTTCGGGAAGCTCCTGGATAAGCTCCAGGATGTGTCCTTCGCGGATCAGCAGGCGGCGCGTGCCCTGGCGACGATTGGCTCGATGGCTCAGGAGATTCGCTGTGACCGTCAGGGACGGTTCTCAGTGACCCCAAAGCTGTTGGCCCACGCCGACATCACCGATAGAGCTCTGCTCCTTGGGTCGGTGACGACCATTCAGGTCTGGGCTCCCGCCGTGTGGCGTGAGCAGCAGATGGGCAGTGAAGACTGTCTGAACGTGCTGCAGGCGATCCAGGAACGCCCTGACGATTTCACGGACATCATCCGCAAAGCGACAAAGGACTGATTTTGACGCAGTGGCCCCACCAACCTGTCATGCTGGAAGAGGTGTGCGAGCACCTGAAGGCTGTGCCGGGTGGGCGCTACATCGATGGGACAGTTGGCCTCGGCGGACATACTGAAGCGGTACTTTCGCGCTTCCCCGACTCCCACGTGTTGGGTGTTGACCGCGATCGCGATGCGTTGGCGCAGGCCGGACAGCGGCTTGCCGGTTTCGGTGACCGCGTTGTCCTCGTTCAGGGCAGTTACAGCGAGATGGAGCGGCATGCCACCCAAGTCGGCTGGGATCGTGTCGATGGCATCCTTCTCGATATTGGCATTTCCTCGATGCAGTTGGACACGGCTGGGCGCGGCTTTTCGCATCGCCTGGATGGGCCGCTGGACATGCGTATGGATCGGCGAGGCCCGGTGACGGCGGCCACGATCGTGAACACATGGACCGAAGACCAACTGACCGATGTGTTCAGGCGTTACGGGGAGGAAAGACGAGCGCGGCAGGTGGCACGAGCGGTCGTGGCAGAGCGCGAAGAACGACCTTTTGCTCGGACGGCTGAGCTTGCGGAACTCCTGCAGCGGGTCGTTGGTCAGCGTCGCGGGCCGACGCTTCCGCCGGCAACGCGTTGCTTCCAGGCGCTGCGCATTGCGGTGAACCGAGAGCTTGCTGAGTTGGAGGCTGGATTGGTGAGCGCCCTCAAGCTTCTCCGTCCTGGTGGACGTTTGGTGGTGATCTCGTTCCACTCTCTGGAGGATCGCATTGCCAAACACTTTTTCCGCCATGAGGCGGCGATTTGCGTCTGTCCTCCCGGACTGCCGATCTGCGTCTGCGGCAAGAAGGCGACGCTGCAGATCCTGACGCGCAAACCACTGCGTCCTTCTGCTGAAGAACTGGACATGAACCGCCGGGCGGGATCCGCGAAGCTTCGGGCTGTGGAGCGTCTCGCGGATGACGCCACTTAGATAGTGCCGGATAGGGTTTCCGGCAGACAGGGGTTCCCCCAACGATGGGGCCCAAAGGACTGGAGCTGCGCACCATGCGAGCCAAGCAACACGATCGTCGTTATCGCCGGTATCAGTGTCGTGTCGACACGTCTGCAGCGCCGCGCGGATCGCTCTGCTATTGTGCCGGGGTGCTGGTGTTCCTCATGCTCGTGTCTCTGACCTTCGTGTGGTGCCGGAGCGCCCATGGTCGCCTGGATAAGGAGCTCCAGGGGCTGCGCCGTCAGTTCGGCGCCAAAGCCAAAGAGGTCGAGAACATGCACATGGAAGTGGAGACTTACCGGAGCGGCCGGTATGTCCTCACCGCGGTGGAGAAGCTGGCCCTGGGGTTGCGGCCGGCCAATCCGCAGCAGGTGCGTCGGGTGCATGTTGACAGCGCCGGGGTGGACGCCGGCCCGAGCGACGTCGATGTTGTAGCCCGGAACTGAAGCACTGACTTCGTTGTCTGAACGGCTCTCGCCTGGCGGGGGCGCTTGGGAGTTCTCTGAAAGGGCGCTTTGCAACGGTCCCTGTATATCGTACGCGGGATGTGTGTGATAGTGGCCATGGCCACGTTCTACATTGCCTTGGCTACGCATGTCTACGATCTACAGGTGTCGCGGCACGAAGAACTCTATGAGAAGGCGAAGAAAAAATACACCACGTCCCAGACGGAAAAGGGGATGCGCGGCAGGATTTTTGACGTTGACGCAAACCTGCTGGCGGGGAACGTGGCCTGTCGTGACATCCTGGCTGAACCTCGTCGCTTTACGGTGGAGCGAGCTGAAATCATCGCGGCTTTGAGCGAATCCCTCGGGATCGCGCCTCATGTGCTCGCGAAGCGTTTCGCCCGTGCCTTCCGGGGGGAGGATTCGATTGTGGAGATGGTGGTTCAGCGGGGTGTTTCCATCGAACGGGCCGACCGGGTCGCCGCTTACCGCTTCAAAGGGTTGCGCTTCGAGGACACGTATCGCCGGCACTACCCCAAGGGCACGTTGTTGGCAAATGTCCTGGGTTTTCTCGGACCTGAAGGGGGCGGAGCCACCGGGGTTGAGCAGATGCTCGACACGGATCTGCAGCCGGTCTTTGGCCAGGCTTTCTTCGAGCGTGACCGCAAAGGCAACCGCATCAGTGCCGAGGAGCGCCTCGGGACTGAAGCGACCGATGGGGCTGACGTCTACCTGACGATCCGTGAGCCGATTCAGCAGATCGTCGAGGACGAGTTGGCCGAACTGGTCGAACAGTTTGCTCCCAAAGCGGCCTATGCTGTGATGGCTGAGCCCTCGACCGGCGCCGTTCTCGCCATGGCTCAGTATCCGACATTTGACTCCAACTCACGTGAGAATATGGATCCGGCCAACTGGCGGAACCGCATCGTCAGTGATGGCTTCGAACCGGGCTCGATCATGAAAGCCGTTGCGGTTGCCGGCGCGATCGATTACGGAACGATTACCCTTGACGATGTTTTTGATTGTGAGCATGGGTATTGGGTCTACGCCCGGCGACCTCTGCGGGACTGTCACCAGTATGATGATCTGACCGTTTGGGAGATCATGCAGAAGTCCAGCAACATCGGGACTGCGAAGATTGCCCTCGAGCTTGGGAAAAACAACCTGTATCAGACGCTGACTCGCTTCGGTTTTGGCCAGGCGACCGGCATCGGTTTGGGTGAAGAAGCGACCGGGATTTTCCGGCACCACAAACGTTGGGATTCGCTGTCGATCACTCGATTCCCGATTGGGCAGGGCATCCTCGTAACGCCTCTCCAGATGGTACAGGCGTACTGCGCTCTGGCGAACGACGGCCTGATGATGCAATTGTATCTGATCGACCGGATGGTAGGTCCGGAGCCTGGGAACAGCCAGTGTTTCTTTCCCCGGGCGAAGCGCCGCTGTGTGCGTCCGCACGCTGCCCGCCAGGTAACCCAGGCGCTGAAGCTTGTCACAGAGGAAGGGGGGACAGCCCCCAAGGCGGTGGTGCTCGGTTACAAGGTGGCGGGGAAGACCGGGACAGCTCAGAAAGTCGAGCGTTACCAGGTGAACGGTCGTTGGCGCGGTCGTTACGTGAACCGCTATGTGTCTAACTTCATTGGCTATGTACCGGCGGATGATCCGGCCTTTGTTCTGCTTGTGGTTGCGGATGAGACGAGCCGTGGAGGGCACTACGGCGGGACGGTTGCGGCACCGACGTTCAGCAGGATCGCGGAGAAAACGCTTAGGTACCTGCAGGTTGCTCCGGCCGGTGAGCCCGTTTCTCGTCTCCCTGGTTCTCCTTCTTCTGAGGCCGAACACCTTGGCGCTGACTCTCACCAGCTTCGTTGATGCGTTGCGGGACATTTCCGTCGGGCAGATCCCAGATGGTGAACTGACCATCACGGGGGCGAGCTCGGATTCTCGCACGGTTCAGCCAGGATGGCTTTTCTGTGCAATACCCGGAGCCCGGGCGGATGGGGCTGCCTACGTCAGGGACGCGATCTCCCGGGGTGCCGTTGCGATCGTTACGGAGGCGGCTCTTGCTTGCCCGGGGGGGACTCCCGTGCTTCGAGTCAGCGACGCTTATGCGGCAGCGGGGCGCATTGCGGAGGTGTTGAGCGGCCGTCCGGGGGAGTGCTTGCGACTGATCGGGATTACGGGGACGAATGGGAAGACGACCTGTGCTTACCTGTTGCGCGACGTATTCAGCCGAATGGGGCATAAGACGGGGATGATCGGTACGGTTGAGTACGACCTCGGGGGATCAGTCAGCAAGGCGGACCGAACGACGCCTCCGGCATTCCGGTTCCAGGAACTGCTGCGGGAGATGGTAGGCAATGGTGTCCAGACGGCCGTTGTTGAGGTGTCCAGCCACGCTCTGGCTCAACGGCGCATGGGCACGGTCCGATTCGCCGCCGGGCTGTTCACCAACCTCACTCGGGACCACCTGGACTACCATCACACATTCGACGACTACTACACGGCGAAGCGGCGCCTGTTCGGGGAGTACCTCGCTCCGAACGGGGTGGCGGCGGTGAATGTCGATGATCCCTATGGCGTGCGTCTGGCGGCGGAACTCTCTCCCCTGGATGGGGTGGCTGTGCGGACATTCGGGGAATCCCCCTCCGCAGATCGTCGGACCTGTGATCTGTCCATCACGGTGGACGGTTGCGAGTTCCGGCTGACCGGGGGTAGCAGGACCATCTCGTTCCGCTCCCCGATGATCGGACGGTACAACGCCTCGAACATCGCCGGTTGTGCCACGTTGGCGTTGGAGCTTGGGGCGGATGAAGAGGCGTTGGTTGACGCCATCCATGGCTTTGAGGGTGCCCCTGGAAGACTGGAACCAATCCGCTGGCAGGGGATCAGCGTTTTCGTGGATTACGCCCACACGGACGACGCATTGGCGAACGTGTTGCGGGCGTTGCGTGGGCTCGCGCCCAGGCGCGTGCTGGTCGTTTTCGGCTGTGGAGGAGATCGGGACCGAACCAAACGGCCGGCAATGGGGCGCGTAGCGGGAGAACTCGCAGACCGTGTGTTCCTGACCAGTGACAACCCCCGTGGGGAAGACCCTGAAGACATTCTTGACGACGTCGAGGCAGGGCTGCCCCGGGGCGGCGAGCACCGGCGCATCGTCGACCGGGGTGAAGCGATCGCGGCGGCCCTGTCAGCTGCTCGTGCGGGTGATGTTGTCCTGGTTGCGGGCAAAGGACACGAAGATTACCAGGAGATTGGGGCCGAGCGTCTTCACTTCAGCGATGTGGAGGTCATCCGGACCGTGTTGGGCGACTTGGAGAGGAAGGACTGAACCTGTTGGGAAACGTCGCTCGGGCGAGGGGAAGCTGCTATGGTGCCACTCAGATACCGAGGTTACTCAGCATATCACTGACGTCCCGCATGAGTGTGACGAGGGTTGGGTGCTGCTCCTCGAGGTCCTCGACTGCGACAGAGAGGCGCTCGCTGAGGGGGATAGGGGATTCCAGGTACCCCGCTCCCTCGCCGTCTCCGAGAAGGCGTGTGATCTCCGTCCGGACAGCTCGAAGGACATTCTCTCCTTCTTCGTCGAGGGATTGCACTTGTCGCAGCTTACCATGCAGAACCTGCAGGTCTTCTTGCAGTGCTTTCGTGTCTTGCATCACCACGGACTCTCCCTCGAGCTTGTACGGACACCACCCAAGGAACCTTACTTCGCCCCGCCTCGCCCCGCAAGCTCCCGGGGGGCGTCTGCCTGGTGGGACCAGCTGTTGCCAGCAGCGGCGGATTGGGCTACGGTAGAGCCCCTTCAGGAGGCACACTGTGAAAACCCTTGACGTTCCGGCCAACGCTGACTTGAGTGCTGTCAGCATTCAGACGACGATCGATGCCTTGCCGCATGAGGGAGGACGGGTTGTCCTGCCGGCGTGTGATATCACGCTTGATCGGGGGCTGGAGCTGCACTCGGGCGTTGAGTTGGTTGGGCAGGGCTCGGCGACCGTTCTCAGAAAGGGCCCCGGGAAGCAGTACCCTCTGACAGGATACCACAACTACGGAATGATGGATGTGCCCCTGGCGTGCGCGGAAGGGCTGCACGTCGGCATGACCGTGTCCATCCACGATGACATGCGCCGTGGGTTCTACGAGACATTCGCACGCATTGCCTGGATCGACGCTGGATGGGTGGGGATTGACACCGGCTTGGCCGCAGACTATGGAGCAAACGACAATCCACGACTGGTGACTGCATATCCAATGATTTTCGGCCACGAGGTCTCGGGTGTCGTTGTTCGTGATGTGATCCTTGATGGGATGCGGGCAGATCAGGAGGAAGACATGGGGGCTTGCCGGGGAGGAGCGATCTACTTCTCCCGCTCGAGCGCGATCCGGGTCTGCAACGTGGCGGAGCACTCCTACGCGGGCGAGGGGATCAGCTTCCAGATGTGCCGCGATGTCGTTGTCACCGACTCCCGCTTCATCGGCAACAGTGGGAACGGAATTCATCCCGGGGCGGGGAGCACAAACTGCCTGATCACGAACTGCGCGGGGAGTGGGAATGACCTGTCCGGCTTTTTCTTCTGCGTGCGTGCGAACCACATAGGGGTAACACATTGCGAATTTGAGGGTAACGGGCAGGGCATGTCCATTGGGACGCGTGACTGCTACAACGTGATCGAGGACTGCCAATTCAGCGGCAATTTGGGGCCTGGGATCTTCGTGCGCCCTTGTCCGGAGCCGTGTGAGGTGCATTCATGCGTCATCCGGCGATGTCGCTTCGAGGGGAACGCCCTTGAGCGGGGCCGGGGGCAGATTGACATAGGGGATAACGCTCACGACATCCTGTTCAGGGGGAATGTGTTCTCCGGTGTTGCTGCGCGCCCGGCTTCCGGCGTCAGCATTGCTCCGACAGCTCATGACATTTGTCTGCAGGAGAATGACTTTGAGCAATGTGACCCGAATGTGGCGTCAGCCGGGAGCGCGCTTTCGGAGGAACTGGCGCTGACAGACTGCGGTTACGATGCTCCCTCTCCGGAGTCGTTCCGGCATCTTGGGGGCACGCCGGAGGCAGGTGAGTAGCCACGCGTGAGCGGCATCAGCCCTTCACGCCTCCCAGCTGTATCCCTTTCACCAGGTATTTCTGCAGGACCACGAACAGAATTACCATTGGGATGACTGACATGGTCACCGCTGCCATGAGGAGGTTCGTGGTCTGTCCGCGGGTGGAGTCGAAGAACAGCAATCCCACGGGAAGGGTGTACCGGTGTATGCTCTTGAGCATCACCAGGGGCCAGAAGAAGCTACGGTAGTTCCCGATGAACGTGAAGATGACCAGGGTGATCAGACCGGGGCGGCACAACGGCAGGATGATGTCCCAATAGACACGCCATTTGCTGGCCCCGTCGATTTCGGCTGCCTCGTCGAGGCTGGTCGGGATGGTCAGCATGAATTGCCGGAGCAGGAACGTGCCGAATGGCGTGAACGCCGCGGGAATGATCAGGCCGGCGAACGAGTTGACCAGGTTCAGGGAGATCATGATCTGGTAGTTGGGGATCATCATGACGAGCCCGGGGAGCATCATCGTCGCCAGGTAGAGCATGAAGACTTTGTCTCGGCCCGGCCAGCGGATCCGGGCGAAGCTGAATGCGGCAAGAGAACTGGTGAAGACCTGGAGGAAGGTGACCCAGGACGCGATGAAGATGCTGTTCCAGTAGAAGCGTGCGAAGGGGATGACCCGGAAGACGTCGGCGTAGTTGCTCCACTTGAAGGCGGATGGCAACCAGGAGCCTACTCCGACTTCTGCCAGGGGTTTGAGACTGGTCAAGACCATCCAGAGGAACGGCAGGACGAAGGTGAAACTGATACCCACCAGGACCATGTGCAGACACATGGTTCGCGCGAGCCTTCGGCGCTCGTTCGCACTGGCCAGCCGAGCGTTGTCCACCCCGGCTTTCTCAGGGGCGGTTCGGTTTTCAGGGGCGTGATCAGTCGTTGACATAGCGGCTCCCGAATTTCCAGTTGAACACCGTCACGCTGAAGACCATGATGAACAGTGCCCACGCCACGGCGGAGGCATATCCCAAACGTCCGGTTTCGAAGCCTTCGTTGTAGATGAAGTAGCTGAGCGTCGTCGTGGATCCTGCCGGGCCTCCTTTGGTCATTGTTCGGGCCATCTCAAAGCCTCCCTGAAGGCCGTGGATCACGCTCATAACGATGATGAAAAAGGTAACCGGGGCGAGCTGTGGCCAGGTCACGTGCCAGAAGCGCTGGAAGCGCGAGGCCCCGTCTATGTCGGCTGCTTCATAGAGTTCCTGGGGCACGTTTGAGATTCCGGCCAGGTAGAGTAGCATGTTATTGGAGCCGATGGCACCCCACAGGCCCATGACCATGATGGCAGGCTTCGCCCAATGGTAGCTGGCCAGCCAGGGCGGCGGTTCCAGGCCGTCTGTTGCCCAGGTTGGGAGTTGGTAGATGACGATGGCCAGGCCGAGGGCGATGAAGGCACCGACCATGAGTGCCAGGCTGAGCATAAGGGCATTCCCAAGCCCTTTTCCGAACGTCGCGGGGAAACGTTCGGTGTCTCTTCCTGCCTGAACAAGTTCATAGGTGGCTGTCGCGGCGACCAGAATAAGGATCATGGTGCCCGCCGCTCTGGTCGGGGCCCAGCGCTGAGCCATCACCACGGGGAAAGAGAGAATGGCTGCCGGAAGTACAGCAGCGGCCCAACCCAAGTCGCCGCTGCGCCACATTCTCACCAGATTCCTCACTCCAAAGGCTGCGAAAACTGCTGCTCCTCCGGCAAATAGCCAGGCGACGGCGTGCATGCTCCCGGGCGGGATGCCATTGACTGCGCCGGAGACTCGGGTCAGGACGGGGTCCAGAACGGTGTTTACCGGGCCTGTGTGTGGATTGTAGAGCTTCTTCCAGAGGATGTAGACGGCTACCCCTGAGGTGAAATGGGGGACATAGAAGAGCGTCCGGTAGACGGTGGATCCGCCGAGAGATCCGGCCACCAGCATGCCGCATGCCAAGCCGCAGAGGAGTATGGTCATCGCTGTTCCTCCCGCCCCGGCCACAACCAGCATGACTGAACTGGCCACCATGACTGCCCCCGCGATAAGCCACCCGTACACGCGTTTTGTTCCCCCGCCAAGGTCTCGGCTGAGGAGAAGCGCTGCCCCAAGGCTTCCGGCAATGGCGAACGGGATGCTCATCATGAAGAACAGCGTATTGCCGAAGAACCTCAGGAAGTCTCGCTCCTGCAGCAGGAGGCGCGTGAAGTGTGCGAAGCCGACACACTTGATCTGTTCATCCTTGAACATGTTGTGCAACTGCAGGTCCCAGTTGCTGAAGGCCAGCACGAGGCTGAATACCAGCGGAAGGATCGTGAAGCACAGGAAGCCCAGGATGTTGGGGCCCAGGAAGGCCAGTCCGAGGGCCAGATTATGTCGGTCCCTTTTGCCCATTTTGCCCAATCCTATTCTGTCCATCCCTGTGCGACGTAGTACCGTCGGTAGAAGGGATTCGTGATCCAGTCCCGAGGCACAGGACGGCCAGCGCTGCGGCGCTGGTCGATCTCTTCCTGGCGTTTGCTGAGCTCGTCGAACTGCGGTCTGAGCTTCGGGTTCTCATTCAGGGCCCGCTGGATTTCCTGATTAACCGTCTCTCCCATCAGCCGAGCTGTCTCTTCCGCCGTTTCGCGATCCGCCATGAACCCCTCCTCCAATTGGCCGATGAGCCGCGTTGCGACGCTTTCGAGAATGAAGGGGCTGCTGCTGACAGGGATGGCAATCGTCTCGGCAGCTTCTGAGAAAGCTTCGTGGCATCCCCACTCTCTCCGGCAGGTGGCCATGTGTTCCCGATACAGTGTGTGGAAAGCCGCCAAAGCCTTCTGGTACGCCTCGGCCGGCATCGCGCTCGGTTTTGGCGGGATGGGCAGGTCCTGCGGGTCAATGGGGTTCTCCCGGTCGATGGTGTCGGTGACCGCATAGAATGTCTTTTCAAACGCTGCCACAGCGTCCAGCTCGGAATCGGGGTAGGGGAAAAACGTGGTCAAGTCAGGGAGAAGGGGGAGCGGTCGTCGGTACGCTTCTGTCTTGGTGTACTTGGGGTTTGGGGGAAGGGCGTCAGCGTCTCTCACAATGTTCATGTTGTAGGCTTCACTGGCGAGGTAGGAGAGGAAGTACTTGGCCAGATCCCGGTGTTTCCCGCCGATGTAGACGGCTGCGGCTCGCGTCCCGGTGGACGTGACCGGGAAGCCTCCGTGTGGGGGTTCCGCCACAGCGAGATCCAAGGTGCCGAATTCGCGGAACTGAATGAGTGCGTAGCGGCCGCACCAGACCATCGCGTAGTTCCCGCTGTTGAAGAGCTGGAAGCTCGACCCTCCGTACCCGCTTTCGGTCGCGAATGCCTCACGGTCAGCGGCGCTCGGGATGATGTGGTCGTCATAGGTCCAACGGTGGATTCGCTTGAGCAGTTCCACGTTCCTGGGATCATCGAGGATGCAGCGAGTCATCGTCTCGTTATAGATGTCCATCCCCAGGCTGCGGCGCCAAATTGTTGAGTTAGGGCCGTTTACGAAGAATGCAGTCTGGCGGGCCTTGCCTCGGTTCGCGGCCTCAACGAACTGCTTTCCCTGGCGTTCGAACTCCTCAAACGTCCAGCGTTTCGGGGGCAGAGGAACGCCGTTTTGGTGGAACGTTCCTTTGTTGACCCACAGCATGTGCGCATAGACGTTGCAGGGGAACGCATACTGACGGCCGTTCACGGTCAGTTCCGGTTCCATGGCCGGGAACGTGTGCTCCGGGCCGAAGTTGAGCTCTTTGGCCCACGCGGTGACATCGGTCAGAAGGCCCACTTTCTGGAAATAGCGCATCCGCTGCCCGCCACAGTGCCCTATCACATCACTGCCGACCCCTGATACCCCCTGGATGAGCATTTTCGAGGCGTCGGAGTTTGCCGTGTCAACCCGCAGTTCGAACTCGGGGTACCCATTCTGTCTGAGCCATTCCTGGAAGGTCGACACTTGGAGGACGCGGGCGGGATTGGGGTCGGTGACCCAGTAGAGTACGGGGAGTTCAGATTGCGTTTCCGGGTTGATCGAATGGGTAAACAGCGAAGCGGCGATCAGTATCCCCAGACACGCGAGGAAAAGGTACTTCATTTTGACACCTTAACCGGCTCTATCGGTTGCACGGAGGACCCATCATCGTCGGGCTCCCATCGTTCGTTAGGAAAGCTCAAAACATGATGCAGGTATGCTACTTACGCAAGGGCAACCCGCGTGTGACGGGAGGATCCACTCTGTCCCCTGCACCGTCGGGGCTGCCCCCTAATCCACACTCGCTCGCGTTCCAGATGCACGCACTCACCACGGGACAGCGGCTTCGGCTGGGGGCGTCGACCTCGATTGCCCGCGTTGCTCTGCATGCTGGAGGCGTTTGTGGTGGTCTTTTCCTCAGGCAAAATGGAGGGGCAATCTTGCTTTGGGGGTCCGGCTTCGGTATAGTGCGGCAAACGTTCGCGAGGGTCAGAGACATGACGTCAATACAACGATTTCCGGGGAGCTTCGGGCTGTATCTGGCCTGCTTGGTTCTCTGTGTTTCCGGAGAGGCCGGGGCTCGACTCAACGAGGAACAGAAGACGCAGTACTCCCGGCTTCGGCGAGAGTATTTTGTGGCTCTGGCACTTCCGCCTGGCAGGGGGCGCAGCCTTCGTAAGGAACACCGTCGGTTTCGTAAGCGGATTGAGGTCTTCCTGAAATCCCTTGGGGAGACGGAACCCGGCCATCGGGCCGCTGCGACTTTCTATCGGGCCCAGCTCTTCTATCACTACAAAGCGTGGGAGCGGGCCCGTAAGGACTACGATTCCTGCCTGGTCCTGTGCGAGTCTCTGGCAGCGGATGCCGTCCGTACGCCGGGACTGCCCCCGGCCGCTTCTATCCGCTTCCTTAGAGCGTTCACGTTCCGGTCGGAAGGCGTGTCGGCGATTCTCGACCAGTTGGAGGCCATTCCCAGAGATGGGGCCAAACCCAAATACGTCGATGTTGGAGAACGTATCAACCGTTGGGCTGAGGCGTTGGCTGATTCCGAGAAGATCCCGGATGCGATCCGGGCATACGAGCTGATTAAGGTGTTCGACCTCTGGGAGGACGAGCATGAGAACCCCAAGCGGAAGATTGACCTGCTCAAGCTGCGCCAGGGGGAACCGGCGGAATGACACGAGGGCTCCGTCCCTGTCCCCGCCTAAGTTTGGGCGGCGCTGAGTCACTGCAAAGACGCGAGACAGAACCATGAGATGGATAGGCTGGATCCTGGCTGGGTTGATGCTGGTCGTTCTGATAGGTATCTACCAGACGAAGACTGCTGAGGTGGCCGAGACCAAAGCCGACGTCGCTTCCCAGATAGAGACCAAAACCAAGGACGTAGACCAGATCTTGAGCGCTGCGGAGGAGAGCCTTCTGCCGCTTGAGACACGCAAGAAGGAAGAGGTGGCTAAGACGGCGGGCCTCAAGAAGACGAATGGCGAGCTGTCAGCCAAAAAGACCAGTCTTGAGAGCTCCATCGCGCAGTTGAACGCTACCATTGAGTCACTGACGGCTGCCAAGGATGACACCAAGGAGAGCCGTCAGGATAGCCAGGCCGAGATCGCTGAACTCCAGAAGAAGATAACCATTCTGGAGAAACAGGTAAGGGCGTTGGTCAAGGCGATTGCGTCGGTCAGTGAGAAGGTGGGGGCGTAGAGGGACAATGGTGAAACTGAAAAACGTCAGGAAAAGCACCTCAGCACCGTCGACAGCGCAGAGGAAGACGACGGGGCAGAAGAGAAC
Source organism: Lentisphaerota bacterium (assembly GCA_018676675.1). Taxonomy (GTDB): domain Bacteria; phylum Verrucomicrobiota; class Lentisphaeria; order Oligosphaerales; family JABHEG01; genus JABHEG01. The sequence continues at coordinate 4,382 of JABHEG010000255.1, read as the reverse complement.
GGCGGCGACCAGGAAAAAGGGGCCGGCCAAACCGGCGAGCAACGCCGGAGTTGTGATCGGGTCGGTTGGGGTAGTCTTCGCCATTGGCTTCGCGATTGCGGCAGGGGTTGTAGCAAAGCGGTGTGACACTGAGACTCGGAGACTGCGCGCGACCGTCCCGGTTGAGATGGCGAAGCTGCAGGAATCGGTCAATACGCGGCAGGCCGAGGTCTCCCGCCGACGCACTGAGCTTGGGAAGGTCATTAACAAGAACATTACGGACCAGTCCGGTCTGATCACCGGAAACCAGGCTCTGGAACTGATGGTCAAAGAACTCCAGCCTGAGGCAGACTCGCTGAAGCGAAACCGTGACAAGCTTCAGGAAGGGGTCGATGCTCTCAAGGAGGATGTTGGGCTGATGGGCGAGGGCGTGGGAGACCTGCGGAAGAAGCTCGAGGCGCTGACGGCCAAACGGGCCACTCAGATAGAGGAATATCGTGACCGTTACCGAGTCATGAAGGCTGTCTATGAGGAGAAGTTGGCTCGGCCCGAGCCGGAGATGATGCGGCAGTTCTACAGCGGGCACAGGCATTCTCCTTTCGCTCCGGCTGCCGGCTTTTTCGCTGCGGAGAAACTCTACCAGAAACGGCGCTCACAGGATGCCCTTCGTTACTACACGGACATCCTCAAGCGCTACCCGGACTCTGAATACTCGCCGCACGTGAGGACGCGCCTGGCGGAGATCGAGGAAGGACACCGTTTCGAGCCTTTTGAGCCTGGTATCGGCTTTCATCCGTACCGAGCTCCGGGATTCGTGAAGAAGAACTGAATATGAAATGACGATGACACGAGGGGCGGTTCCCACCGTCTTCAGCCCGGAAGACAAGGTCTTGGCTGAGGATGTTCGGGGGCCGGATACGTGATGTCGGTTGGGGAATTGACCGTGGGAGGATAGCGATGTTGAAGATTCTGTTGGTCGATGACCATGCTGTTGTGCGCCGAGGACTTCGGCAGATTCTTGAGGAAGAGATCGCCGGGGTAGCCTGTGGGGAGGCCTGTGACGCCGCAGAGGCACTATCCCTCCTTGCCGAAGGGGGATGGGATGTCCTGATCCTCGATATAACGCTTCCGGGCCAAAGCGGTCTGGATGTCCTGAGGCAGGCCAAACAGAAGTGGCCCGACTTGCCCGTTCTTGTGCTCAGCATGCATCCGGAAGATCAGTACGCTCTACGTGTGCTGAAGATCGGGGCAGCTGGATACATGACCAAGGAGACAGCTCCCGATGAGCTTGTGCGGGCGATCAGGGAAGTGCTCGACGGGGGGCAGTACATCAGCAGTTCACTGGCGGAAAAACTCTCAGGGAGTCTGGGGGGGAAGGCTCCGGCACTGCCGCACGAGGGCCTGTCGGACCGCGAGTACGAGGTGTTGCGCAAGATCTCTTCCGGACAGACTGTCGGCCAGATTGCCGACGAACTGTGCCTTAGCGTCAAGACCATCAGCACGTATCGCAGCCGCGTTCTTCAGAAGATGAGCATGGCCAACAACTCAGAGCTGATGGCTTATGCGTTACGGCATGAGTTGGTCCACTGACCTGAGGCCGGCCCTAAGCTACTGCCGTGTGTGCGCCGTCTTCCTCGATCATGAGCCGGAGTTTCTCCAGCGCCTGATTCTGAATCTGGCGTACACGCTCGCGCGTTCTGCCGATTGTCTGGCTGACTTCTTCGAGCGTTCGCGGCCGTTCGCCGTTGAGTCCGAAGCGGAGCATCAGGATTGTTCGCTCCCGCTCGTCCAGCTTACCGGTCAGTTTGAGCATGTGCCGCAGCGTCTCTTCATCCTCGACTATTTCATCAGGTGAGGTCGTTTTCTCGTCCGGAATGATGTCCCGGAACTCGCCGTCTTCGCCGTGCTGGATGGGGTCGTGGAGTGAGATCGTCGTGGTCTTGCCCAAGCGCAGTCCGGTGACCGTGCGTTCGGTCAGATTGACTTCCTCAGCGATTTCCTTATCGGTCGGTTCACGGCCGAGTTTCTCGGCCATCTTGGTCCGGGCTGCCTGGATCTTGCTGATCTTGCTTGCGGATTGGACGGGGATACGGATTGTCCGTGCCTGGTTCGCGAGCGCGCGGCGCATCGACTGCTTGATCCACCATGCCGCATAGCTGCTCAGCTTAGCCCCCTTGGAGGGATCGAACTTCTCCACAGCACGCATCAGACCAATATTTCCCTCCGAAATGAGGTCCAGAAGGGGGAGACCGAGACCTTTGAAATCATGCGCAATTTTGACCACGAGACGCAGGTTACTGCGGATCAGCTTGGCCCGGGCTTCCGGGTCCCCTGCCGAAATCAGTGCAGCAAGCTCGACCTCCTCAGCCGGAGTGACCAGGGAGTACTGACCGATGTTTTGCATATAGAGCTTCATCGTGTCGTTGTCTGAGAGCATGCGTAATGGACCCTCCTTTGGGTGTCTCTTGGGTACGTCTATCGTGTGGTTGTATGTGTAGGCGCCCCTGAACTCGACTGGCCCCCAGCGGGCGGAATGCTATGCCGATGGCTACCTGAGCCGCTGTTGCGGGAAAGCATCTGTTCGCCCGTGTTCTAAACCCCATCGTTCGACGGGCAACACCGCAGACTTCGCAAATAAATAGATAATATACCGATCGCGCCAGAACAGTGCAACTTATGCGGGCAAAAACCACCAGAGCCGTGCGGCAGCAGAGCTGCTTACGTGATGAATCGTCGGTTACAGTGACGCTTGAGGACGCGACCGTATTGGTTGGTCCCTGCAATGTTCAAGTTCTGACACAGCAGCTCGCGAGGGGTTCCGCAAGGGGAGAGAGAAGAAAGGAAAGATGGTGCCAGAGGGGGGACTCGAACCCCCACGTCCTTGCGGACACTGCGCCCTGAACGCAGCGCGTCTGCCAATTCCACCACTCTGGCACACAGACCTCAATAAGGTACCGTTCGAAGGCCTGGATTCAAGTAGTTACCGGCAAAGAAAGTGAGCGTTCAAGCGCCGTCCCGACGTCGCCTGGCGGGGGCTTTTGAGGGGGGGGCGATTTGGATCCGGCCTGGACTGTCGTCCGGGTTGGTGACTCGATACCCGGGACTATCGGGGTGTGGGAGCAGTGGCGGCGGAGCGCACGATTGACTTCCGATGGCTGCGAGTTAGCGTAACCGACCCGCTTGTCCCCGAAGGCACTCCGAGGGGGCCATACGTTGTACGCCACCCACAACCGGACTTGTCTGCTGCCATGATGGATCGTCTCCTCAGGATCGCGAAGCAAGCGGGAGAGATCTCTCGCCGACACTTTGGCCGTTTGGAGGCACGAGATGTGCAGCTCAAGGGCGAAGTCGACTTGGTGACCGCGGTGGATCGCGAGCTCGAACTGTTCCTCAGAGAGAGGTTGGGCGAGGCCTTTCCGGATGTCTCCTTTTATGGGGAAGAAGGAGACTACGGGGAGCTCGATCGCTTTGAGCGCGTGTTTGTTGTCGACCCCCTCGATGGGACCACCAGTTTCGTCCACGCTCACCCGTTCTACAGCATCTCGATCGCGCTGCGAGAAGGGAGGGAGACAACTGCCGGTCTCGTCTACCTTCCTTACTTTGACCAGGCCTACTGGGCTGTGAAGGGGCAGGGGGCGTTCCGCGATGGCGAGAGGATCCGTGTGTCCACCACCGCTGAACTGGTCAACTGTTTAGCTGCCACGGGTTTTGCCTGCGTCCGAGCACGGAACGAGCAGAACAACCTGCCTCTCTTTTGCGACTTGATGCCACAGATTCGGGGGATTCGTCGCTGTGGATCTGCAGCCATCGATCTGTGTTACGTGGCGGACGGGCACTACGACTTCTTCTGGGAGTACAATCTCTCGCCGTGGGACATTGCTGCCGGGGCGCTGATCGTGAGTGAAGCAGGAGGGAAGGTCAGCGATTTGGCGGGGGAGCGTGAGCTGATGGGGGCGCCGCATGTGCTGGCCAGCAACGCGGTCGTTCATGATGCCGTGCTTGAGGTATCTCGCCGCTACGCCGCAGACTGCTGACCTGATCCCGTCTTTCCCCGGGCGGGGGCCGAGGGAGAGCCCGACCCCATTGCGCCTCAAGTTCCGCAGTCAGTGGTCCAGAGCCCACTCGTTTAATAGCCCGGCCGCGTACGTTCAGCTTGCGCGGCGTTAGCCTCAAGCGAATGAGCTCTGGGGGTCAGTCTCCCGATTTTCTTTTTCCGTGAGTGTACCATATCCTTACCGAGCTCGGAGAACGTCCCGGCACGATCACCAGAGCTCAGTGTTCCTGTAAAATGAGACGCCCGTTTTTTTCCCGACCGATGGCCGCACCGGGCGGGCAACCGGTGCAATTGTAAGCAACCTCGGCAAAGGGCTTACAATTGTGGAAACCACCTTACATCCTGTTCT
>JABHEG010000192.1 GCA_018676675.1 Lentisphaerota bacterium | reverse complement strand
CGTTGCCGGGCAGGAAACCGGACACCGGACAATCGGGCAATAAGGCGATGGCGGTCGTCGCGGTTGATCGGTCCCCGGTGAAGCCAATCGCAGGTTGCCCAGCCGATCGCCCTCGGATAGAATGGAGCGAACCGGAGCCGGACAGGAGTCGTTTCCGCACTCAGTGGTCACGGTGCATCCGATGCCGGTCGCCGGGAGAGACATTCCGGCAACAAGTTGCTTCTGCGGACGTCGCAAGGCCTCCGCCGCAGAGCATGGCGTTAGCACTGCACATGAAGACACGGCTGTACACATTGGCGATTCTGATTGCTGTCACAGGTTGCACACATCTCCTGCGAACGACGGGAGGTAGTGACCGCCAGTTCGTGGGCAAGTGGCGCAGCTTCGAAGGCCCGGGGCCGATCAAGGCTTCCTCGGACCTGATGGTGCTGGCGGACGGACGGTTCGAGATGTTTGTCCAGGTCGTGGCAGACGAGACATTCCGCAAGGACATCTGTGGCACGTGGCGGGCTCGGAATGGTGAACTGGTACTGCGTGTGACTGGGAGCAACTCAGACGAGATTGTCCCGATGGAGATGAGTGCCCGTATCAAGAAGGGCAAGCTTCTGCTCCGCGACCCGCTGGATGCTTCGAAGCACATCGTCTACCAGAAATCCATCAGATAGAGAATGCTAACCAGCCAGTGGACATGGACCGGGAAAACTGCCGCCGCCTTCGGCTCTGGCAGCTCCCCGGCCAGTCACCGGCACGGTTAGCCAAGAAAGATGATTGAGTACACACCAGACCATGCGGCGCAAGCTCTAGGAATCATGACTCGGTTGCTCCCCCATGTGACTCCACGGGAGGAATACTCGAAGTTGGTTGCCATACTTGAGGATCCCGCCAGGTGGAAAGAAGCGCACGATTGCTTTGACGCCATCAGGCTCAACGTCACGCTCGCAACAGGAAGTCATCGTCTTCGCACGGTGGACGATTACTTCACCAACATCGCGGAGAATGCCGCGAAGACTGCGTACAACTGCAGCGGCGAGTCTGCTCCGTTCGACAACGCCAGCTTTGACAGGCTTCTTGCATGGGAGCAGAAGCTCCTCGAGAGAAAGGAAGAAGGCTAACTAGCGCGTGCACTCGGACACGGTACCGCTGGCGCGCCACCACGCCAGTGACGCCGACATTGCCGGGCAAAGACAGATGGGACACCAGGCAACCGGGCGGGAGATCGATGGCGGTCGTCGCGAGACAGACCACGGGTTCGCCTCGGGATCGATCGCCCCATTGTAGGCCGGCTATCCTCAGCCGGCCAAAGACTGGCCAAGTGGTGATACCTGCCCTACCGTTCAGCAGGACAGGGCGTCTCATCTCGCAGTAACCGAAGTCTGGTGCATCCGATGCCGGTCCAAGGGAGGGACACTCCGGCAACAAGTTGCTTCTGCGGACGTCGCAAGGCCTCCGCCGCAGAGCATGGCGTTCTGTCAGGGCGAAGATGACCGGATGATTCGAAGGTCGGACAACCGGAAATCGCCGAATGCCGGACCGGTCGTTGGAGGGCGAGGCTCCCGACGAGCCGCGGGGTCGGTGAACGGACAGGGGTGTCCACCAGAAGTCGACTTGCGAGCATCATCTGGGCGGACAGGACCGTAAGGCGGGATGGGGAACGGCTCGTCGGGAGCCTCGCCCTCCAGGTGTGGGTCGCCTGATCGACGCGAGGTGGTCAGTCGACTGTGGGGTGCACAAGACCCTGATTGATAGAATATTCGGACAGAACCTGTAGGTTCACTGGACCTTGCTACGCTGCGGCCAGTGACCTAATTGTTGGGCAGGAGGACACTCACATGCCGAGGAAGAAGAAGCGCTCGACCACTGCCAAGGACCAATTCGATCCGTCATGCTTCGGGGACCCCATCGCTGAAAAGGCGAAGTGGACTCCGGCAGTGAAGGGGGGAACAAACTCCCGCACTCAGAGGCTCGTCCGGGTCAGTCCTGACAGAGTCGAGGTCCGCTGGACGTGGCTATGCAAAGCAGGTGCGTGTTTCTTCGTGCTTCTATGCCTTGTGCTCATGTATGTCGCTTCGACCCGACTGGTGTCAGACCTGCAGGCCGATTCGTCTGGGAGATCACTGCCAGGGAAGATCATGTTTCGGCTGGACAGGATTGGCACAAAGCACGACACGGTCTTGCCTGTGTTCATATGCCTCTCTGCGTTAACCGTGGCCAGCTTGGTGCTCCTCCACTTCAGCCGTCCGACCGCTTGCTGCGACAAGCGGAAGGGCCTGTTCTGGAGGGGCCGAAAGGCACCAGATCTGGCACGTGTCGAGGCAACCATCAAGCCATCCCCATCAAACACGAAACCTCGCAAAACGGAGGCCTTCTTCCATTTCGAGGGTAGTAGCAAAGGAACCGGTAGGAACTGGGCCAAACTTGAAGACATCCATGCGCTCCAGATTATCTCCGAGTACTGCAGAATCAAGAGCGCCGATACGAGCGGCTCCACGTCTCGCACGACCACCCGGGCCTTTTTCAGCCACGAGTTGAACCTCGTTCTGGAAGACGCCAAACGCATCAACGTCATTGATCACGGCAATCTGACCAAGCTACGGAAAGACGCCCAGGCCCTCGCGGAGTTTCTGGAGAAACCCTTGTGGGACGCGCCGGAGTTCGGACAGGAGTGGGACGTCGGACAGCAGCCTGATCCGACCTGATCTGAGGCGGGGCTCTTGGGTGGCATATGCGACGCCTCCGAATGCGGAGGCCTGAGACGAACCAGAGACATGAAGCCCAACCAGTAGGTCGACACGGACGGGATGAACTGCGCCGCTTTGCTCTGCAGTCCCCCCGCCGGTCACCTTGTCGTTGGCTCAAACACAATGAAGAAGACATGGATACACCGGAACTGCATTCGCCTGATCGCGATGGCGGTGTGTCATCTTATCGTCACTGCATTTATTGGTGGCGTCCTCTTCGGCATGAGGTTCATGGGCCCCGGCAGCAT
>JABHEG010000245.1 GCA_018676675.1 Lentisphaerota bacterium | reverse complement strand
GGCCGAAGCCTGGGTCTCCGTTCGACTTGCATGCCTAATCCATGCCGCCAGCGTTCATTCTGAGCCAGGATCAAACTCTCCATAGTAAAAAGCTAACCCATTCCGAAAAATGGGTACGACTTCTTCTCAATTGACAAGGTTGCCTACGCCCGAAGGCGCAAGCAACTATTCCCGCAGGAACATCGCACTGTTCAGTTTTCAAAGAGCAATCAGACCAAAAAAAAGGCGTTGAAGCAAGAGTGCTTATGTTCTTGCATCAACAAGGCTATACATTAGGTCGGTTTGAGGCGATTTCAAGCGCTGGAGGCGCATATTTCCGGACTTTTTCGAGCGCCGTGTCCTCGTGCGTGCGTGCGCGTCTTAATAGACTATGCGCTGCCGCAACGTTCCCTCTCCATCCATCTCGCGCAACCCCTCAAACGTCTTGATCACGCTTGCCAAGGCCTCGAGGAAGATGAGCCTTGCGAATTCCTTGTCCTCCGCGCTACAAGAAAGCTGGACGCAGTTCCCCTGGCGCTGCACGGTCAGGGTCATCTCGTCCTTCCTTACCTGATGAATCGGGGCACGAGGTGTGACCTGATGCACGTAACACTCCTCAGCCTCGAACATGCGCAAGACCTGGCCGAGAAGGAAATCGGCGACGTCAGGATTCGGTAGCTCCAGGGATACCAGCCCCGTCTTGCCTCCCCCAGCGTCCCCTCCTTCCCTCGAAAGGCCATTCCGGTCGTCATAGATTCTCATCATGATCAACGGCGCTACCAGCGTGCTCAGCAGTGTCATCATGACCGCTACCCCGAAAATCTCCGCTGGAATGAACCCACCTGAGAGCCCGACCCCAGCAACCAGAAGCGTCACCTCTCCGCGGGGGAGCATACCGACGCCAACCCGCAAGGCTCCCCGCAAGTTGAAACGCAGGAGCAGAGCGGGGCCACCACAACCGGCAACCTTGGCGACCATCGCCGCAAGCGAGTACAGCACGCCGACGACGATGACTCCCTTCATCGCTCTCAGGTCAACCATCATTCCCATAACCGCAAAGAAGATGCCAACGAACGTGTTGTAGACGGGAACAAGATGCTGGCGAAGAGCATGGGCGGCATCGACTCGGGAAAGGGATAACCCCATGATGTAAGCCCCTATGATCATGGCCAGGCTGGCTTTCTCGGCCAGACCGGCCAGAAGCAACGCCAATCCCAGAGAAACCGCCGCCATCGTCTGTGGGGAGCCCAGTCGCTCAAGCCCCTTGCTGATCCGCCGGGCGGAGAGCATCCCAACCACACTGCAGAACAGCCAGAACCCGAGGGCCTTCGAGGCCACCAGAGCGATCCCTCCCCAGGCAATGCTCCCTCCTCCCAGCTTGACTCGGGAAACACCAACGACAACCGCCAGTACCACGATCCCCAGCACATCGTCCACGACGGCTCCAGAGAGAACAGTCACCCCCTCTGGGGAGTCAATCTTGTTCTTCCTGCTCAGAACCCGAGCAGAAATGCCAACCGACGTAGCGGTGGAAATGGTCCCCAGAAAAAGCGCGGCCGGGCTCCCATACCCATCAGCCAGACCGAACCACACAGCAGCTGCGTCCCCGACCAGGAACGAGACCACGACGCCCCCAACCCCGACGCAGGACCCTACCACAGAGTATCGAAGGAACATGGAAAGGTCGGTTTCCAGGCCGGCCATGTAGAGCAATACAATCGACGCGAGAGTGGCAATTCCATAGAGTTCCGGGCTGATGGGGAAGACGCCGGGTTCCGGCGGTGCAAAGAGCCCCAGCAGGGGACCAAGCCCATACGGTCCGACGACCATCCCGGCGACCAATTCACCGAGGACATCCGGCAACCGCAGGAAGCGCTCAAACAGAACACCCCCAAGCTTGGCTGCACAGAGAATGACTGCCAGCTGGAGAACCAAAGCGGTCATCCGATGAGTGATATCCCCTCCATCCATCCCGCCTCCCGCCCCCCCTGCGGCCAGAACAACTGACGGCAACAGGATACCCGCACCCGCGACCAGCCAGCCGAACCGGGAGGCGCCACCCATTCTCATCAACTCCTCCCGGTCAGGGCGGACACAACGTCCTCGCTGAGGGTCGCATTCAGAACCTGCTCCCGGACCCGGGCGTCATGCAGCAGACGACTCACCTCAGCCAGGAAACGAATGTGAGGTCCACTCCGACTGGCGGGGGACAGTGTCATAATGAAGATCCGGGCGGGTTGCCCGTCGGCGCAGTCGAAATCAAGGCCGTCGCGCTTGATCCCGAACGCGACCACCAAACGATCCACAGTGTCCGTCTTGCCATGCGGAATCGCGATACCACACTCCATACCCGTGCTCATCACCCGCTCGCGCTCGAACACAACCCGCTCCGCGGCCGCTCGGTCAGACACGAACCCGGCGCCTTCAAGGATGTCCAGCAACTCATGAATGGCCTCGTCTTTCGTCGTGGCGCTCATGTGCGTCCGTACAACACCCGGGGTCAATACACGAGAGAACTCGGAAGGAGGCATGTGCTACTGTCCTATCTTGCGAGCGACATCACCAAGCCGCTTGACCAGCCCACGTTCTTCGATACGCCACGATGCCCAGGAGGGCAATGCTCCCCCTATCTGAAGACGTCAGGCGGAGACGCCATGATCAGACATTTCACCTATTGTCCTATTTTAGACTGTTTTGTCATATATGTCAACTGCGATCCCCGATCCCGCAACGGTCTGGCCCTACGCCAACTTCGAGATTACCTTAGTCTCTCTGCTGGTGTGGTCCCGCGACGGACTCCCCGAAGGGAGCATGGCGCTGTTCACGTCCATCCCCCAGCAACCTATCCATGAATCCGGAGGCCTCAGTGCCAAGCTCAGAACACAACATCGCCCATTACCTGCCTTCCATGGCCAGTCTGCACCCTTTTGTCCGGGCCGTCGTGTACCCCCAGGGCCGCGACTCAATGGGACGCGTAGCCTACACCCACCTCACCTTCCTGAAGCTCAATGAACAGTGCGACCGCTTCGCTCATGGGCTGCGCAGAGCCGGGATAGTCCCTGGAACGCGAGTCCTGCTCATGGTGCGTCCCTCGCTGGAGTTCTTCGCTCTCACGTTTGCCCTGTTCAAGATCGGGGCGATCCCTATTCTCATCGACCCGGGCATGGGGTGGCGGGGCTTCATGCGGTGTGTCCAACAAGCCGTTCCGGAGGCACTCATCGGCATCCCGGCCGCACATGTCCTCCGCCTGGTCTTCCGCGGTGTCTTCCGCAGCGTGACGATCCCTATCACCCTTGGCAAACGCCTGTTCTGGGGTGGAGCGGCCCTCCGCGACCTGAAGTGCTCATCGGCTCCTTTTGACGTGGCCCCCGTCTCCCCGGAAGATCTGGCGGCAATCCTCTTCACTACCGGTAGCACGGGCCCTGCAAAGGGAGTCCAGTACACCCACGGTATCTTCTGTGCCCAGACAGAGATTCTGCGCAGGGAGTACGATATTGGGCCCGGGGATATCGACCTGCCCTGCTTCCCGCTCTTCGCCCTGTTCAGTACAGCCCTTGGCGCAACGGCAGTCGTCCCGGACATGGACCCGTCCCGCCCGGCCCATGTGGATCCCATGCGAATCATCGAGCCCATTCTCGACCAAGGCGTTACCTACTCATTCGGTTCTCCTACGCTGTGGAATCGCGTCGGTGCCTACTGTGTGGATCATGGTGTCCGTCTACCAACTCTACGGCGCATCCTGATGGCGGGGGCCCCCGTCCCAGGAATCGTCCACAAACGGCTCCTCACCAACGTGCTCCCTCCGGGGGCAGACACATTCACCCCGTATGGAGCTACCGAGAGCCTGCCCGTGGCCAACTTCCGCGGCAGTGAGATGCTCAGCGATACACTGGCCGCCACGACGGAAGGTGCCGGAATGTGTGTCGGCAAACCGATCGTCGACGTCACCCTCAAAGTCATCCGCATCACCGATGCCCCAATCGAAGCGTGGGATGAGGGCCTCCTCCTCCCGCCTGGCGAAATTGGCGAGATTGTGGTCAAAGGGCAGGTCGTGACACGACAGTATGATCATCTTCCTGAAGCAACGCACCTGGCCAAAATACACGACGGTGACTCCATTTGGCACCGTATGGGCGACGTTGGTTACCTTGACGACACGGGCCGCCTCTGGTTCTGTGGGCGCAAGGCTCACCGTGTGGAAACAGCCGACGGCCCACTCTACACCGTACGCTGTGAGGCGATCTTCAACACGCACGACGCCGTCTACCGGACTGCCTTGGTGGGAGTTGGGCCGGACCGTTCAGTCCAGACTCCTGTCATCATCGTCGAGACGCATCCGGAACACGTCCCGAATTCCCCCGCCGCGAGGGATGAGCTTGCTGAGCAGCTTCTGGCAATTGGTGCGACATCCCCGCTTACGCGCACAATCCGGCGCGTCCTGTTCCACCGGTCATTCCCCGTGGATATCCGGCACAACGCCAAGATCAAACGGGAGCAGCTCGCCGCCTGGGCACAGACGCAGACCGAGTGAGCCGCCCATACACTGCCCGCAGCGCCGATTTGGCATCCGCTCGTCCGGCGGTGTACCTTTCCCCCCTGAAGGCAGTCTGTGGTAACCTGAGTTGTGGCCACAAATCGAGACTGTCCAAAGTCGGAATCTGCAGGAAGGAAGAACACACCATGATCAGCAGACTAGCCCGGTTGATGCTCTGTGCCGCCGCGATTTTCACCACCCACCGGGGGTTCGCCCAGCCGGCGGCAGGCGCTGAAGATGCGAAGGCCAAGGGCATGGAAATGCGCAAGGAAATGCAGACACTTCAAAAAGAAGTGATGATGGAAGAGCGCAAGATGCTCAAGGCAAGCCCGGAACTCCAGGCGAAGGTCAAGGAACTCGACCAGCAGATGCAGGAACTGAGGGCGGCCCGTTCGGCCATCTTCGCCGCCGAGAACCAAGACCTCGCGACCAAGCAGGCACGTCTGAAAGAGATCCGGACAGAGATGAAGAAGATGCACAGCGCCCGCGGCGACAGGGCCAAGAAAGACCGAAAACACAAAGGGGAAAAACGCCAGAAGGGCAAGGGGAAGGGCAAGGGCAAGAAAGCCGAGTAACCCGTCTGCTATCTGAATACCTGCGCCGCCGTCCGGATTCCGGGCGGCGGCGCTTCTGTGTCTACGACACCGGAGAGCTTACCCCAACCCCTCAGACAGTCCCCAGTGTCCGGCGCATCTCCGCGATCGTCTCAGCGTAGTCCGGGGTGCCAAAAATCCCCGACCCAATCACAAACGTATCGGCCCCGGCAGAAGCAATCTCACCGATGTTGTCCGCCTTCACCCCGCCATCGACCTCAAGGCGAATGTCGCGTCCACTGGCCTGGATAATGCGTTTGACTTCCGCAAGCTTCCGCAGGCAGGAAGGGATGAACGCCTGCCCGCCAAACCCGGGGTTAACCGACATCAACAGGATCATATCTACCTTGTCCAGCACGTACTCAAGATGAGTGAGAGGGGTGGCCGGGTTGAAGACCAGTCCGGGTCTGCAGCCGTGATCACGAATCAGCCCAAGCGTGCGGTCCACGTGGCCGCTTCCTTCCGGATGGAAGGTGATATAGGTAGCCCCCGCAGCTGCGAAGTCCGGAACGATCCGATCCACCGGCTGCACCATGAGATGCACATCAATCGGGGCAGTCACGCCATAGTCTCGAAGCGCCTTGCAGACCAAGGGACCAATGGTCAGGTTGGGGACGTAATGGTTGTCCATCACATCGAAGTGCACAAAGTCGGCCCCCGCGCTGAGAACCTCGTCCACGTCTGCCCCAAGCCGGGCAAAGTCGGCCGATAAGATCGATGCTGATATCTTGAAATCCATGTCGCTGCTACTCCACAATGCTCCCAGCCGCCGCACCAGCGCGCCACTTTACCCCCAAACACGCGTTCCGCAAGATTCGCCCACCACCCGCAGCCCGTCAATCACGCTTGGTTCGTGCCCTGAGCAAGCTATATTCTCAGCCTTTCACATAAGGTGCGTCATGGCGGAGTCAGCCACAATGGAACAGGAATCTCGATACATCGTTGGGATTGATCTCGGGACGACAAACTGCGCTCTCGCGTATGTGGACACGCATGCGGACGACGGCGAAGGAATGGTACGCCCTTTGGGTATCCCGCAACTGATCGCCCCGGGCGAGGTCGCTGAATGCCCCACCCTCCCCTCCTTCATCTACCTCCCGGAGCCACACGAAGTGCTCCAGGAAACACTGTCGCTCCCCTGGCATGCGGAGGCACCCAATGTCGTTGTCGGCGCCTACGCCCGGGATATGGCCGCCCAGTCACCCGCTAAGGTCGTCGCCTCGGCAAAGTCCTGGCTCTGCTACGAAGGCCTTGATCGGCGCGGGAGGATTTTGCCATGGAGCACGGGGGACGTCCCCAGGCAGCTCTCCCCAGTGCAGGCCTCACGATGCTATCTGGAACACCTCCGCGATGCCTGGAATCACACCATCGCACAGGAAAATCACGACGACAGGCTCGAAAACCAGCACGTGGTCCTGACTGTACCAGCGTCCTTCGATGCAATCGCGCGCGAACTTACCGTCGAGGCCGCCAACGCCGCCGGACTGAATGTGCAGCTCCTCGAGGAACCCCAGGCCGCATTCTACGCGTGGCTGGAGGAAATGGGCGATGAATGGCGAAGCGATGTCAACGATGGCGACGTCATCCTGGTCTGTGATGTCGGAGGCGGAACCACCGACTTCAGCCTCATCGCCGTCAACGATCAGGATGGGAACCTCGTTCTTCAACGTATCGCGGTCGGCGACCACACCCTCCTGGGCGGAGACAACATGGACTTGACCCTTGCCTACGGTATGGCAGCCAAGATCCAGAAGAACCAGAGCATCCAGCTCGATGCTGCCCAGATCGCCGCACTCACCCACGCGTGCCGGTCAGCCAAAGAGAAGGTGGGCGAAGGCGTCACAGAAGCCCAACCCCTCACGATCCTGGGACGCGGAAGCGGAGTCATTGCGGGAACCGTGACAACCGAGATCACGCCGGACGAAATGGGTGCTTTGCTGATCGACGGGTTCTTCCCGGTCTGCGACCTCGCGGAGACTCCGTCCGAACGGCGACGGGTTGGCCTGCGGGCATTCGGGCTCGACTATGCTGCCGACCCAGCGCTCACGCGACATCTGGCAGGGTTCATCGGGAAACACAGCTTCCGTGACGCTGAAGGACACCCGATCCTGCCCACAGCCGTCCTCTTCAACGGCGGGGTCACCAAGTCTCCGGTGTTCCAGAACCGTATCGTAGATGTGCTCCGCCAATGGAATTCGGGAGCAGAGCGGGAGATCCGCATCCTTGAGCGGAACGACCCGGACCTCGCCGTGTCAATCGGCGCTGCAGGCTACGGCAATGTCCAGCGTAGCGGAGGCGTCCGGATCAAGGCGGGCAGCGCAATGTCATACTATATCGGGGTCGAGTCAGGCCTACCGGCCGTCCCTGGTTTTGCCCCCCCCCTTGAAGCGCTCTGTGTCGTGAACTTCGGGTTGGAGGAAGGGTCGACTGTCGCCGTCGATGCCGAAGGAATTGGCCTGGTGGTGGGGGAGCCCAGCGAGTTCCGTTTCTTCGCCAGCACGGTGCGCCAGGATGACGCAATCGGGGACCGACTGCCGGGATGGACAGCCGACGACATGGAAGAACTCCCCGCCCTCATCGTCGAGCTTCCTGTCGAAGAAGGCAGTGCCTCGCCCATCGGGACGCTTGTCCCGGTCAGACTGCGCACCGTTCTTACCGAAATTGGCACACTTCAGCTCTGGTGTGAAGATGCTCGAGGGGAAGGCAGCTGGAAACTGGAATTCGAGCTCCGAGGACAGGCCGAAGATGAGGCCGCCGAATGACCTTCGAGCTCCTTGGTCAAGATGCCTCCAGTAGAGCCCGCCTTGGGACCGTGCACACCGCTCACGGTGATATCCAGACTCCTGTTTTCATGCCGGTCGGTACACAGGCCACGGTGAAAGCTGTTTCACCGGATGAACTCCGCGAAATCGGAGCCGAGGTCATCCTGGGAAACACCTACCACCTCAACATCCGGCCAGGCACGGATATCATTCGCGAAGCCGGCGGACTCCACCGTTTCATGAGTTGGGATCGGTCAATTCTGACCGACAGCGGGGGCTATCAGGTCTTCAGCTTGAGCAAGCTCCGCCAAGTCGGACCTGACGGCGTGACCTTTCAGTCGCATGTCGACGGTTCAACGCTCTTCCTTGGACCGCGGGAAGCGATGGCCATCCAACGCGATTTCGGTTCCGACATCGTGATGGTCTTTGATGAGTGTACGCCCTATCCTGCAACTCACGAGGAAGCACAGGAATCACTGGGCTTGACCATGCGCTGGGCCGAGACCTGCAGAGAGCAGAAACGCGCCCCGGGACAGCTCGTGTTCGGAATCGTCCAGGGCGGGCTGCACCGGGACCTGCGGGAGACATCCCTCAACCACCTGATTGAGCTCGATTTCGACGGAATCGCCCTTGGTGGGTTGAGTGTGGGCGAGCCCGAGCGTGACATGATGACCGTTCTCGACTGGCTGGCTCCGGAACTCCCCCCCGAAAAGCCGCACTATCTGATGGGCGTCGGCACCCCCAGGCAACTCGTTGCGGCCGTGGCCCGTGGAGTCGATATGTTCGACTGCGTTCTCCCCACTCGCGTCGGCCGAAACGGCAGTGCATACACGGCAACCGGCACCATCCCGATCAAGGCAGGACGCTTCAAGCGGGATTTCGGCCCGATCGATGAGAACTGTCGCTGTCAGGTCTGCCGGAACTTCACCCGGGCCTACATTCGCCATCTACTCAATGTCAACGAAATCCTGGGATTGCGCCTGATGACCATGCACAACCTCGCCTTCTACCTCAACCTGATGGCAGATCTCCGTCAGCACCTGCGCCAGGGCACCTTCCGCGAGTTCCACGACGCGTTCATGGCAGCCGATCCCCCCGACTGAGCCAAAAGCGCGAAGTCTCTCGCCCTCAGGGAGCGGTGTAGATCAGATACAGTCCCCCCAGCAGAACAAGCACGCCACAGCCCCAGCGCAACAGCGCCGGACCACGCGAACGACTACCCCAGTTGAGCATCTTTTGCACAAGCGCGGTGCTCGTCCCGGCAACCACAATGACTGCACAGTGGCCAATCCCGTAGGCTAGCAGGAGAGACGCGGCGAACAGAGGCTGTTCAGCCCCTATCTTGAACGCGATGCCAAGCATGGGCGCCATGTAAGCAAACGTGCAGGGCCCGATCGCGATCCCGAAGACGAACCCCAGGAGGAATGCGGCCCCCAAACCACGCCACTTCATCGATGTTTGCCCCGGACCGGACCATGGGGTCGGGATGACATCCAAGAGATTGAGCCCGACCAGGAAGAAGACCCCTGCCACCACGAAATTGGTGTAACGGCCCGTGTCGCCGAGCAAGCGACCGGCAGCTGCCGTCGCCACGCCAACCCCCGCGATCGTGAGGAGAATCCCAAACGCAAAACAACTGGCGACTAAACAAGCCCGACGCTTCGACACGCCTCCCTGCCCGTCAATGAACGCAATGATCAGCGGGATGCTTGACAGGTGACACGGACTGAGTACAACGCTGAGGACACCCCAAACAAGTGCCGTCGCCACGGCGACACTTGGCGACCCTGAAAGAGCTTGAGTCAGTGCGGCAAACAACCGTTCCATGCTCAATCCTCCCCTTCAGCCGGATCCGGCTCGGGCTCCGCTTCCACAGGCTCTGCCGATTCCCGAGGTTCCACCCCGAACTCACGCCACTTGGCGAGTATGTCCTCCTTGGCGAGGAATCCCTCATTGCGGAAGAGCTCCTTCTTCTCGGCGTCAAGGAAGATCTGCGTCGGTATCAAGTTGATCGCGAAGGTCTTTCCTGCCTCCGGGTTGTGGCGAACGTCGATGAATTCGACCTCGAAAATTCCCTTCTGCTCCGTGCTGAGTTCCTCCAGGATCGGGACCATCATCTTGCATGGCACGCACGTCCCCGCGCCAAGATCGACCAATTTGGGCAACGCCGGCGCCGCGACTTGAGTCGCCGCATCAACGGGAGTCTCAGCTTGAAGAAACTGCCTGGTCTGTGCCAAACGTCTGGTCCGCAGGTGGAGCGCAAAGCAGACCCCTGCGGCAAGCACTGCCACCAATAGCCAGCGCCCCGCTACCGGCATACGCAGTTCGTTTGAGTCTGCTGACATTACCATGCTCCTTCCACACCTCACACAAGCATCGCCTTGATGTCCGCCACGCTGGGAACCTTGCCGACCACTTTGACCTCCCCGTCAACGGCCAACGCCGGTGTCATCATCACGCCAAACGCAAGGATGTCGTTCAACTCGCTGACCTTCACCAGTTCAACGTCCAGCCCGGCCTCGGCGGCCGCAGTCGCCGCGTTCTCGGCCAGCTTGCTGCACTTGGGGCATCCGGTACCCAAAACCTGAATCTTCATCGCCTATCCTCCGCAACGCAAAACACACTCCACGGCGCCGTGCCCGGGCCTCATCCCATGAGTGCACCGTAGACCATTCCGGTCAACGTTGCCATCGTCACGACCAAAACTGTAAAGACGACCGTCTTCTTTGTCCCAATGACGCTCCGAATCACCAGCATATTCGGCAAGGACAGAGCAGGACCGGCCAGAAGCAGGGCCAACGCAGGACCTTTGCCCATACCGGCCCCGAGAAGTGCCTGCAATGCCGGGACCTCGGTCAGAGTGGCAAAGTACATAAACGCCCCCAGCAGCGAAGCGGCAAAGTTCGTCCAGAACATCCACGTGCTCCGCAGGAAACTCTCAAGCAGCGTGCCCGCGAGTCCACTGGTCGCGAGAAGAGCGTCAGGACTTCCCCCAACCAACATCTCGATGTACCGGGCAGGAATCATCCCGCCATGCCCGGGGCGCCCGAGCAGGAAACCTGCCGCAGCCACCCCAAGCAACAGAAGAGGGAGAATCTGCCCCGCAAACCCCCAACTCGTGCTAACCCACTCCCGACGCTCGTCCCGGCTGGACCAGCGAGCGATCATCACCCCGAGCAGAATGAGCAATCCCAGCACAATGCCCCAACGGGCCTGATGGACGCGATTGTAGACCGCACCGGGCTCGCGCGCTCCGACCGACTGTAACTGTCCGCTGGGAATGTCCTGACGACGCCCAGTCGGCGTCTCAACCGTTATGCTCTCCTCACTCTGAGAAACGATGCGTCCTTCGACCTCAAACGTGTTCAGCCCTCCCGGACAGCAGAGAAACGCCGCACGCACATCTCCCGAACGAGCCCAGTTGGCAAAGATCAGAACACCAACCATCGCCACGAGCAGAGCGGCATCCTGCCAGAGGTGTCGCCCCTCAGGCGTGACGGGCAGCGCCGCGACTGGCCCGCGGTCATCCTGTTCATGTTTGAAAATGGCGTGCATTCCCAGACCTATCACAACGCTGAAAAGCACAGCGCCAACAGCACGCGCAATACCGAGTTCCAACCCCAGAACGCGAGCGGTCAACACGATAGCCAGAACATTGATCGCCGGCCCCGAGTAGAGAAATGCACAAGCCGGCCCCAACCCGGCTCCCATGCGGTAGATCCCCGCAAACAGAGGCAGAACTGTGCACGAACACACAGCCAGCACCGTTCCGGACACTGCAGCCACGCCGTAGGCAATGGCCTTCGGGGCCTTCGCCCCCAGATGCCGCATCACCGCATCCTGCCGGACAAAGACACCGATCGCGCCGGCAATGAAGAATGCCGGAATCAGACAAAGCAGAACATGCTCACGAGCATACCAGCGAATGAGGTGAAGGGCCTCAAGCACAGCACCGTCGAAACGCCGAAACCCAACCGGCAACCAAAAGCAGATGAGGAACACCAGAACCAACAACAACGCCTTCTTGATCTCTTTACGCATCAACGTCTCCAGAACTCAGCTGCAATTGAGCAACCAACGACACACTCACCGAACCAACTCGAGCTGTTCCTCAGCGGCGGAACGAATCAACGTCTCCAGACAGGAGAAGAACCCCATCACACACGGCACACGCAGACGGTAGAACACCTGCAATCCGCGTTTCTCACTGACCAACAGGCGAGCCTTCCGCAACACCGAGAGATGCTTGGACACGGTCGAAACATCAGCCCCAATCATCTCTTGAAGCTCACACACACACCGTTCGCCTCTGGACAACTCGTCCACGATGAACAGGCGGGATGGATGCGCCAACGCCTTCATAATCTCGGCTCTGGCCTCAAACTGTGACCATGCTTTCGCATCCATATCCCAACTCCTCGCGACACACGTGCAATAGACATTAGTTGGCAATATAGCCAAATAGGCAACAAGAGCAAGCCGCCCGTCTCGCAAATGGCCCAACACCAACGAGAGTAACGAACTCGCTCTGCGGAAAGGAAAACACCCATGCAGCGGATCCAAACCTGGCTTCCCGCCACTGCCTTCCTGGTCTCTGTGGCGCTCCAGGCAGCCCCCTCCCTGAGCGTGGTCACCCCAGTTGACAACGGCGCGGAGCTGACCAATCCGGGAATGGGCTGGGTGCTGCATTACTACGACAACGTGCCCAGGAACTACGGGTCGCGACTGCCGCCTGCCGACCTCCTGCCCAACTGGCCGGGCCTCAGCATGATCTACCTGCGCATTCCCTGGGCTTTCATCGAGCCGGAAGAAGGCGTCTTCAACTGGAGCGTGGTGGACACACCAATGCAGCGTTTCTCCGCGCGAGGGCTGAAGGCTTCATTCCGCTTCACGTGTTCCGAGAGCTGGATGGAGTATCCCACACCCGAATGGGTCCGGAAGGCCGGGGCCAAAGGGTACCGTTTCCGTCCGGGGAAGGGAACGATTGAGGATGGCCCGTTCTGGGAGCCGGACTTCGATGACCCCATATTCATGAAGAAGCTCGACCGTTTCCTTGCCGCAGCTTCAGCGCGCTACGACGGACACCCGGATGTGGCCTACATCGATGTGGGTTCCTTCGGTGTGTGGGGAGAAGGACATACATGGTCCAGTACGAGAAGGGCATATCCCAACACCACGATCAAGGCGCACGTTGCACTCCATCGCAGGCATTTCCACACGACACAGCTTGTGGCCATCGACGACTTCCTTTCACGTCCCGGCACGAAGCCGACGTGGCACACGACAGACGAGACGCGAGCGTTCGATCTACACATTCCCCGCGAGTGGTGGAACAGGCGGTTCTTCCTACGCGCCGGTGTGTGGCAGCCCGGGCAGCGGAAACACAAAGGGCGCCTGCTCCCGTACCAGGGCCAGGACGACCGGACGGTCCGCCTTGGTGAACTGACCGTAGATGCCCAGGGGATTCCCCTCTTCACACCTGAGATGCGCCCTCTTCCCCCCCTCGCAGACCTCGGCTCAGCCGGCTTTGCCGTCACGTGCGCAGGCTTCGCGTATGCGGCCGAGATTCAGCCTCACTCCGCCAAAACCAGCCTCACTTACCGACAGAAGACGATCCTGCCGGCCAACTCCGGGCCCTTCCTGCACGTGGTAGACAGCAAGACGGGAAAGGAAATCTGCTCCCTTCGCGAGGAACGCGAGGACGATGGTCTAACCCGATTCCTCGTGGAAGCCGGTTGCGGCCTGAGGGATGACAGCATCCTCGTTCAGCAGGGGGCCTCGGCTTACTTCCACGCTGGGATGGCACAGCACTTCTGGCCCACCCGCGTCGTCACACTCGAGTCCGAACACTACGGCAACTCCGCCGCCCATGGTCGATGGGGAGACGGCTCAGGATTCCTCCATGCCGTCCGGGACTACCACGCGAGCTACGCCTCAATCCACTGGTGGCCACACGAGTTCCTCGACCGAAACCGCGACCTGGTACGACGCATCAACCTGTGCATCGGCTACCGTTTCCAGCTCACCGAGCTTGCCTGGGCTGACCGGATTCGCGTCAACGACCGTCTCTTCATGCGGTGGACCTGGCGGAACGCAGGTGTTGCTCCTCCCTATCGCGATGCCTTCCCCTGCTTGACTCTCAAAGATGACGATGGCGGCATCGTGGCCGTGATTGTCGACCACGAGCTGAATTTGCGGACACTCCCCGTCTCACTCCGGGAGCCTGCTGCTGAGCGAGGGAATACACGTCATGCCCCCCTGCCCTTCCAGCTTGGCTCAGGAGCATTCGACGTGTTTGTGTCCGTCGGCGACCAGCTCGGGAAGCCGGAAATCGCCCTCCCTCTGGATGGCGACGACGGGCAGCGCCGTTACCGAGTCGGCACACTGATGGTGAGCGGAGACTTCGCCGCCGTTGCGGACTCCGCAAACGTGGCGGAGGGAAAGCTCCAGCTCGATATCAGGTGGAACCTGCACCAGCCGCTCTCTGAGACAGCGCGCCCGTTCATCCATATCGAGGAACCGAATGGCAAGCTCCTGAAGGCCGGCGGAGATCCCGGCAGTCGAACCGCAGCTCCATTCCGCACCCCCCGGATGATCCAGCTTCACCACGTCCTCGAACTACCGCAGGAAGGAACGGAACAACAGCTTCAGGTCAAGGCGGGAATCTGGCAACCAAACCGGATTGGCAACCCGGATGAACGCTACATCCCCGACCATGACCAGGGCGATCGAAGGCAACTCCTGGGCAAGCTCCGCCGGACCTCCGCTGGATGGCAGTGGACACCAGCCGCCTCACCGGACAACGAACAGTGACGTCCAGCTTACAACAGGCAGCAGCCTTGAGCTCCCCAAAGAGCCCAGCCAAACACCTCACAGCGGCTCTCCCCTCAGGCAAGGCCGCACTTGAGAGGCTATATTGGTAGGCTTTACCACCTTGGTTTCGATCCCATCCCGATCCTCCGGAGAGTCCATGGCCGACAGCAACGACAACGCAGAGCAGACCGCCACCTTCGCCTCATTCGAGCTTCGCGAAGAGCTCAATGAAGGCATCAAAGCCGCGGGCTTCAAACGCCCGAGTATGATCCAGGAACAAGTGATTCCGCTCATTCTGCAAGGTCGAGATGTCATCGGCCAAGCCCACACGGGCACCGGAAAGACAGCTGCCTTCGGTCTCCCTGCAATGCACCGAATGAGTCTCGACAAGGGCATCGAGATGCTCGTTATCTGTCCGACCCGTGAGCTGGCCAACCAGGTCAGCGACGAGATCTATCGGCTCGGCCGGTTTGTCGGGGTCCGGACCGTCGCTGCGTACGGAGGACAGAGCATCGTCCAACAAGCCAAGCGCATCAACCACAATTCCCATGTCCTGTCCGCGACTCCAGGCCGCCTCCTCGATCTCCTCAAGAACAAGTGGTTGAAGGACTTCAGCCCTTCTGTCGTCGTGCTGGATGAAGCAGATGAAATGCTCGACATGGGCTTCCTGGACGACATCAAAGAGATCTTCGGATTCCTTCCGGAGAAACGCCAGAATCTCCTCTTTTCCGCCACCATGCCGGGCCCGATTCAACGCCTGGCCCAGGCGTTCCTCCATGATCCGGTTTCGTTCAAGTCCATCTCAGAGCAGGATACCAACCAGGATATTGAGCAGCAGTACTGCGTCATCGAGGAACGGGAGCGCCAGGAGGCCGTAGTGCGCCTGATCGAGGATAGAGCCCCTGAAAAGGCCATCCTCTTCTGCCGAACGCGTAATGAAGTGGACAGTCTGGACAGCTCCCTCAGCGCCCGGGGGTACAACAGCCGGGCACTGCACGGCGACATGGAACAGCCTCAGCGCACACACGTGATGAACGGCTTCCGTGAGGGACGCATCAGTATCCTGGTAGCGACCGATGTCGCCTCCCGTGGCCTCGATGTACAAGGGGTCAGCCACGTGTTCAACTACCACATGCCGTTTGACACAAAAGGCTATATCCACAGAATTGGCAGAACGGGCCGGGCCGGACAAAAGGGGACGGCGATAACCCTGGTAACCCCGCGTGAATTCCACCAACTCCAGCGAATCCAGCGAAGCATCGGGAACGCGATCGAGAACCGCCTGATTCCGAGCCGCAGGGAGCTGCGCGTGACCCGGATTGCCCGCCTGTGCGAGGATATCAAAACCAAGGACGTAACGCCCGAAGCCGTCCGGATGGTGCAATCCCTGGAGGAAGCCGAGGATCTGGCGGCGATTGCCTACAAGATGGCAACCTTCATCCTCAACCAGAACAGCGAGACCGGCCCTGAGAAGATCGGTATCACCGGTGACCATCTACAGCGAATCATCAACATGACGTCACATCCGAGGCGCGGCGGAAATATGCGCAGGCGTGGCAATCAGGGCCGCTATCCCCGCAATTCAGACCGCCGAGGCAGCCCACGCGGACGTCCCCCACAGAACAACCGACGCCGACGACCTTCCTAGTGGTGGTGCCACTAGGAAGGCAAATGGGTCATGCAGGGGCTCTCTCCTGCAGCCATTGCTTGAAGGACAGATTGCGCCCGACAGCTTCGTTCAGGCGAGTCTCTGTCAGTTGCCCCAGGCCGGCAGCCCGCAGCAGTGACTCAAAGACACTACAGGCAGCATCGTCATCACTCGTGACGCAGATGCTGTCACAACCGGCAGCGACAGCTTCCACGCATGTCTCGCCCGGATCCCCCATTTTCTGAAAACCCACCATCCCGATCGCATCCGCAATCGTCACGCCGCGGAAGCCGAGTTCGCCGCGGAGGAAATCTGTCAGGATCGGGCGGCTGGTCGTCGCTATGCGACCTGGATCCGGGTCCAACGCGGGACAACGGAGGTGCGCGGTACAGATGGTAGTACATCCCTCCCTGAAGCTCGCCTGGTACGGCGGAATGTGGTCACGCATGAGCTCTGTGCGAGAGAGTTCGATCACCGGCACATCTTGATGACTGTCCACGGCGGTCGCCCCGTGAGCGGGGAAATGCTGGGCCATGGTGCCGCATCCGGCACGGATTAGGCCCCGTGTAATCGCCCGGGAATACCGCGTCGCTGTATCCGGGTCGTCGGAAATCGCCCACGCGCGCATGATGCATGTCTCATGTATGGGGACGTTCACCGTCGGCGAAGGATATGTGTGAAGTCCGAGATGCCGCCAGCGGCGTCCCAGTTCGTAGCACAGCTCTTCCGCGTCCTGCAGGGCGCATCGCTGCGCGATCTGGCCGTCCCGTGGCCCCGCCCATTCCTTCGTGGTGATGAAGCCGTGCACCCAGAGCGGAACACGTGATGTTTCGGCATTCCATCTCTGCAGGTCTGCTGTGAGCTGTCGTGTCTCACTCTCACTGTCAACGTCACGATCCATGAGGACCACTGTGCCTGCATGGACACGACGCACCAAATCCTCTCGAGGAACAACCATCAGAAGCTGTCCGACCTTATCCTCAAGTGTCATTTCCGCAGTGATCGAGGAGAGGCCCGCGATCCAGTCTCCTTCAGCACAACTGTGCAAATCACAGGCCGACGATCAGGAGGTCCTGTGGCGCAAGAACAAGGTCGCCTCCCCCCTTCGCTCCTTGAGCTACGGAGGGCAGGCTGCGGCGGGCCTGGTCTCGGGTGAAGCCAGGCGGTCATCGTCCTGTCCGGTGAACGTGCCGGTGACTGGCTGGGGGACTGCCAGAGCCGAAGGCAGCGGCAGTTCTCCCGGTCCACGGCCACTGGCTGGTTCGCCTTCCGTCTGAGCCGGACTCAGGTAGGGACGAGGCTGTGGACTTCCTCGCGCAGTTTGTCGCCCAGCTTGTCACTCTCGACCTCCAGCTCGTAATGTGACTGAAGGTTCAGCCAGAACTGAGCCGACATCCCGAAATACCGCCCGAGCCGGAGCGCCGTATTTGCCGTGATGCCCCTCGCCCCGTGAACAATCTCGTTGATCCGGCGCGGGGACACCCCGATATCGGTGGCCAGTCGGTACTGACTGAGCCCCATCGGAACCAGGAAGTCCTCCTGAAGGATCTCACCGGGATGAATGGGAGGGAGTTTCTTCTTCATTTGCTTGCCTCAGTGATAATCCACAATCTCAACGTCAAATACGTGGCCTTCACGCCAGCGGAAACAGATCCGCCACTGCTGGTTTATCCGGATACTGTGTTGCCCCTGTCGATCACCCGAAAGCGCTTCGAGCCGGTTCCCCGGAGGCACCCGAAGCTCGGCGAGGTCCACCGCCGCGTCAAGCACCCAGAGCTTCCGCAGAGCCACCCGCTGAATGCTGTGCGGCAACGTCCGTGAAGAGTGGCGCTCGTAGAGCTTCTCAGCATCTCTGTTCTTGAATGACCGGATCATACAAAAACATAACGCCGTCCGTTAATATCGGCAAGCGTTACTACTCTCCGTTCTGGCGAACACAAGCATCACCGGCGTGGTGACGCGACCAGCGACACGACGTCCGCGCGAATGCACTCGTTCTGGATTCATTCTGCGTCGGGCGGCCCCCATGGGCCGTACTCCGCAATGAGTTTCCTGAGCTCTTCGCCTCTGGCTTGATCTGCCGCAGAGCCACCCCAGAAAATGGAGATTCTGACGTCTCTTTCACCAGCAACACACTCCGTTTTGCCCCATGCGTGGATACGCGACGGAACGTGTACGCCAACAATCACCGTCCCCGCCGGAAGCCCCCTAACGGTGAAGCTGCCGGTAGCGTCGGCTTTGACCTCGCGGACCACCGCATTTTGCGGTGGACGCGCGCGTCGGCTGTAGGCCCGGGGCTTGCCCGTGGCGTCACTTCCCACGGCAACGGCTACCACATCAGCCCCAGCAACAGGTGCGCCCTCCGAGTCAACCACCGTGCCCGACACGTCGAGCGGTGTGCTGCCACTCTCCGGGCCAGCTGCCACCGTGTAGCTGAGCTTGATCCGCTGGTCGTTGACCCGAGTCCCCACCGGGGTGGGAATCTCGAACGTGGCGGGGGCCACAGGGACATTGAAGCGGGCGGCGACAACGACTGTATGTGCCCCCCCCCTCGACTGGCCTTCAGACGTGAACGGTCCGTCATCCCAAGATCTTAGGCACCAGCCCAGAGTTTCGTGAGTGCGGTACTTGAGCTGTATCTCCTGCACCACGTTACCCGGGGTGCGCTTCAGTGCCTGGGACCTGACGACTGAGTAGCCCATGTGTTCGGCGAGCCACAAGCGAAGCCATCCCCGCCACCTTCGTAGGTCAGGCGTCCGTCCATGGCCGGTCTCGATAACCACACACGAGTGTCCGTCGTGTTGCTCACGCCCGATGATTCGCGCCTCTTCCGGCACAACAAGACCAACAACAGGATCGAACACACGGTGGGCCAAAACCAGTGGCTTGATGCCGACATGGAACTCAGGGCAACAATCGTCCGCAATCGAGACGTCACGTGGTTGATTCGAGGACGTCACTCGCCGTTGGTTTGCCACCCAGACCAACCGCCGTTTGTCTTGCCGACGTTCTCTGGTACCGGTGGCGGGCACGTCTGTCTGGGTGTCCCTTCCTCCACTCCTCCGGGAGAATCTCAGGTCGGCGTGTCAGCGTTCACGGTGATGGGCTATGTTTCCGGCCGTGTCGTTCGTGAGACGTTGACGTTGAGATTGTCCTGAGGAGGAAAAGGGACGGCTTCC
>JABHEG010000191.1 GCA_018676675.1 Lentisphaerota bacterium | reverse complement strand
TGGTCGACACCGGTTGCGTGCCTGCTGCGAAGTGGGCATTCCGGTGGCCGTGATGGACCTCATCGGCTCGCCGGATGATGCCCTTGTGTATGTTCTGCAGTCGAACCAGTACCACCATGACTACAGCGTGTCGCAGCGCGCCGCCGTGGCTGCGCTACTGCTACCGGACATTGCCGAAAGGGTGGCCCAAGGGCGCCTCGAGAGGGTGCGCGCGGCCTGGGACGCAAAGCGAGACGAAGGTTGTCCGGTAAATTTATCGGACAACCTGGATGGCGACTCAAAACTCACTGAATCACGCATGATCGTGGGTGAGATGATGCGGGTGAGCCCGGCGTACGTCAGCAGAGCTCTCCGCATCCAACGCGAGGCCCCGGAGTTGTTCGAGCAGATGCATGCGGGCACGCTTACGCTGAGTGAGGCGCTGCGCCGGCTCGACGGGGAGGCGGACAGCCCCGAACGGCAACAGATCAAGGCATCGCGCACGAAGCTCAACCACATTCTGCGCCGACTCGACCAACACCCCACCTTCCTCGAACGCTGGCAAGCCTTCCTCAACGAGTTCCCCACAGACTGAGACACGGTCTCATTCACCAGCAACACGAGGTAGAGGGGCTTACGGCCGGTCACCCTCGTCTTCAGCGTCGAACGTCGGCTCAGCGGGCCCTTCTTCGTGCTCCTCGGTCGCCGTCGACGCAAGCGTCTGTTCCGTTCCGCACATCATGCCCGGGAGCCTGAGCACACCATGGAAACACTCGCGGTACGGAACGCAACGGAAGGCCAAGATCATGAAGGGCACCCACACAACGCAACACAGCCCAGCGATGGCTCCTACGTAAGCAAGGAAGCCGGTGACCAGGAAAGCCGCTGGCATGCCTTGGGTGAGGGCAAAAAGCGCAAACGGCAACATCCCCAGGCAGACCACGCAGAATGTCCCCACGGCGGACAGCCCGAGCAAACGTCCCCGAGAGTAGCGGCGGCGGCAGAAGAACGCCCCCAGAGCCAGCCCCCCGATCGAGGATGCGGACATGATAGCGGCAACGATGATCAACGGCACGGCGACGTCATCCTTGAAGGACCAGTTGACGGCACTGAGCGAAGCCGCAACGGCGACTGCGATGCCCAAAGCAAGTGCCGTGGCGATGGTTCGGGCGCGCCCCAGCCCTATCCACCGGCGCGAGACGGCCCATATCCCGGCGAGCCCAAAAGCGGTGGCATTGACCACCATCGCGAGCAAGGCCAGCGCCTCACTGGGGATCCCAAAGGGAAGCCGGGGTACGCCAGCCGCCACCACATGAAGGCCTACCAGCGGAACGAACAGCTTCCACACCTCAGCCGTGCGGGAGGAATATCGGACCAGAAGGAACGCAACCAAGATCCACGGTAACAGCTGCCACAGACGCGGGAATCTGCCCACGGAGCAGACCGTGAATTCACCCTCAGCCGCCCCCAATGGTCCGATGTCCGCCGAAGGCACGACTCGCAACTCCCCGAACGCGTAAAACGGTACTCGCCACGAGTACGCGCAGGTTCCGCCTCACCCATACTCGAAGCGGCCCGCCGCGATCTTCAGTCCCCCTTTGTAAACGGCAAAGGCCGGCCGGTCTGCATGAGATGTCGAGGCGGATCGGTACTCGTTTCCGGCGCGATCGACAAGCTGGTAGACAAGCCGCATGAAGCCCCCGGAGGCAGCCGCTTTAGCTCGTTGAACCAAAGGCCCGCCAACCTTCAGGACCAGTGGCTCATTGGGGACAACGCGGAAGCTGGACACTGTTCCCGTGAAGGTCCGACCGTTCCCGGCATCCAGGACCACCGTCGCCCCGGGATAGGTCCCGCACGGCACCTCGATGGAGTTCGGGGGATCCGCAAAGCTGGCTCCGGAGCCGCCCTTTAGCGTGAACGACGTGATATGCTCGCCCTGCAGCATGATCCGACCGTTGGAAGGGGGGGGGGCGGAATCAGCCGTGCTGGCCCCGACCCGGATCGCGATGGCCACGGCGATGACGCAAACTGACATTATCCTGAGCATGTGACCTCCTTGCGGCGAGGGCTGCGCCCCATCCCCGAACGGCGTCAAGATAAGCGGCGGGAAGTGTATCCAGGGAGAGGAGGCCGGATGGCACCGCCTCCCACATTGAGGTCAAGCACAGCCAACGTGGGAGGGGCTGCCATGCCCCGATTGTCCTTATCTTAACGCCTTTCCACCCTATCCCTTGCGCTGCATACCCGGGGACGCTTCCTCTGCTGAATGTACCATTCCCCGCGAGCAAAGTCCCGCACACAAGGAAACACTTGGACAAGATCAGTGAAGCTTACAAGATTTCCTTGCGAACGATACTCCGCGTCCCCAATGCCATTGACTTTCTCCGGACCCCGTGTTTGGCCGAGGAGTCGCCGGGTGGCACCGCCTCTCACATTGTATGCTCCCCTAGAGTGGGAGGGGCTGCCATGCCGCGACCCTCTCCAGAGAAAGCCAACAGCATTCCCACGCCCCCCCCCCGCAAGCAGACCCGACGTGGTCGCCCGGCGGTGTCTCAGCCGGTTTGTTGCATGCTCCGCCATCTGAGGGTATCCTCGGGCCAAGACTCGGAGCCAGCCCGGACCCGTACCAATAGCCGACCCGAACTCGTCACTGCGGTACCATGTGCGCTTTTTCCGGGGACGATGACCTCACCTCGGAAGGGAGGACCAATGGATTCACTGATGCGTCACGCAGTCGTCATGCTCCTCACGGCAGGCACTTGTTTGGCAGCCGTGAAAAACGGCGGGTTCGAGAAGACTACGGTACTCGCTACGACCTCGCCGCAGCACCAGGCGATGGTCAAGAAGGGCTGGATCATCGACGATCCGTGCGTTGTCCCGCGTGGCTGGACTCCCAATCCCTATCGAGCCAACTGCACGTACCGACTGATTGATGATCAAGGCCAGGCACATACAGGCAACCACTGCATCACCATCGACGGGGACCTCTACACAAGCCTGGGGGACGTTCAATCCGACCAGGTCGTGACGGCCAGTGTCTGGGCTCGTGGCAAAGCCGGCACGAGAGCCTGGGTTGTCCTCTACTCCTACGGTACGAACGACGCGGGAAAGCCGGTGTTCCTGGGTGACGGCCTCCGGGTCGCGACGTTCACGGTGACCTCTGAGTGGAAGCAATACACCGGCAGCATCCTCGTCCCGCCGGGAGTAACCCGGGTGAACCTGGCACTGCGTGGTGAAGGCGTCTTCTTTGACGATGCGGAAGGCCTCGCCAGGACGGCCACTGCGGACGAAATGCGAACCCTCCCGCGAGGCACGGCTGCAAGTGGGCCGCCGCCAGCTGCCCAGACCTCGCGCAAGAGCAATGCCGATTCCCTGTCGCTCTCCCCGCAGAACGCCGGATTTGAGGCTTGGCAAACACTCCTGGAGACACCTCAACACTGGACCCTCCGGAGAGGTCTGTTCCCGGGTGGATGGATCCCGGACAGCTACAAGGGAGTCCCGAGTACGGCAGGACAGGCCCGAGCCTCCGCCGACTCCGGCGGCAGGCATGCTCTGTTCCTGCGTGGCCAGATTGTCTCCGGCAAGATCCAGGCACAGGGCACGTTGCGGCGGCGGATGCTGATTTCCGTCCGAGCCAGAGGCTCTGGAGGCAGATTGTACGTGGGGCTGCGCGCCTACGGGCCGGTCCGGGAGGCCGTTGAGGAGTTCCGCTTCCTGTCCGATGTGATCGACACGGCAACGACCGACGCCTGGCAACTCTACACAGGCCTGCTTGACCTGACGACCGGGCCCAATGCGGTCTACGGGCGACTTCAGATCGAAGCTGACGGCGTCATTCTCGACGATGTGCAGGTGCGATGCGTCAAGGCGGATGCGACGTCTTCCGAGCCGATGCAACTGGTTCTCCCACCTGCTTCGCTCACTGGGATGCCACGCGTTGATGGACGAGTCGCGCCCGGCGAATGGTCTGCAGCCACTGAGCTCACGGGCTTCGCCAACATCGATACGCATGCGCTGGTCACGCGACAGACGCAGGTCAGCCTGATGTCGGATGGAGCGACACTTCTCCTCTGCTTCCGCTCTCCCACTGCGGGACAGACGCTGCGCGCGGCAGTGACCGAACGTGACGGCGACGTCTGGACCGACGACGCGATCGAGATCTTCGTCGGCAAGTGGCCCGAGAAAGGCACCCCGACCGATCAATACCAGTTCATCATCAACCCAAAAGGCACCGTATTCGACCTGCATCGGGTGACGGCGACGGGAACGAACCTGAAAGAGTGGAACTGCGCCGGCCTCGAGGTGGCCTCAACCGTTGCCGACGGCGTCTGGACTGCGGAGCTCGCGATACCGTTGTCCGAGGTCGGGGTCAAGCCCGGCCGGTCCGCTCGTTTCGGCCTGCAGCTGTGTCGAGATCTGACCTCCCCGAGCGAGTGGTGTTCCCTGACCGGACAGGGCTACCGTTCCCTGTTCGAATGCCGGTTTCAGGAGGGAGCACCGACCATCCGCTGGGAAGCCATCGGCATGATCCGCACTGGTAAGCTGAATCTGCGCCTGTCTGTGCGGAATCCGCACGCCGAGCCACAGCATCTGCAGGCCGCGATTGCCCTGACAGGCGCGCTGGAACGCGATGTAGAGGAGCAGATCACGCTTCCTCCGGGGGAAGAAGCCGACCTGGCTCTGCGTTGCGCTGACGTGGGGCTCATCTACGGGCGGTTCAGACTACAGGTCTCCGATACAGATGGCGCAGCCTTGTTCCACCAGTCGGTCCTTCTCGACACCCAGAGCTCAATGGATGCAGCCCCAGTCGGTTCCAGGAAGATCCAGGTCGAGTTCTATCCCATACAGCGCAAGGCCAACGTGCGCGTGCGTCACGTGGCTGAGCCCGACCGCAACCGCTTCGCCGCCGCGGATTTGACCTTGTACCACGAAGGGCACCAGGCCTGGTCGCACCAAGTCGAGACGCCCCTGTGGGCTGGCAATGAGGCCCACTTCACCGTCCGTTTCGACGATGTCGCCTTCCAGCCCGTGCCCGGCGCGACCTACGCCATGAAGGCCGTTCTTCGAGCAACCGACGGCACAGTCACAGACATCGCGACCGGGGACTTCGAGCCCCGCGACCTGCCCTGGCAGAACAATCGGCTCGGGCAGGATTCAGAGGTGATCCCCCCCTTCACACCGATCAGGGCCACCGGCACGACGCTCACCTGCTGGGGTCGGGAACACAACCTGGCGGCATCGGGCTTTCCAAGCACCATCACGTCTCGCGGCATCGACGTCCTCGCCGGGCCGATACAGCTGACCGGTCAGTGGGCCGATGGAACGCCGATCGAGCTGTCACCCACCCGAGGCTCGGTCACCTTCAGCAAACGAGAGGAGCACGAGGTGCAGTTCACTGCGGAGAGCGCAGCTGATACCCTCAGGGTCCAAGTCCACGGACTCATGGAACAAGACGGCATGATCAAGTACGAGCTGGACCTCGTCCCGCAACAGGCTGCCGGGCTACGCCGCCTCTCCCTCGAGATTCCGCTCGCGGTGGACACGTATATGCACTGTGCGCGTGACCGGATTCGCGTGAACTGCGAATGGTCATTTCTCCCTGAAGGAGACGGTGTGCTGTGGCGCAGCGGCCAGAAGGAAAATGTCCGGGGCATCCATGGGACGTTCGCTCCGTTTGTGTGGGTTGGCGGCGAGAAGGCTGGTCTCTGCTGGTTCGCGGACAACGACCGCGGCTGGGTAAACAGCGAGACCAGCGACTGCCTGGAGATCATCCGGACCGGCGGACGCACCGTGTTGCGTGTCAACATCGTCGCCACCCCTGCCACAATCACGGCTCCCCGGCACATTGTCTTCGGGATCCAGGCAACGCCTGTTCGCCCAACACCTGTCGCTCCGCAACACCAGATGGTCATGAATTACTTCGGTTTCGACAACCCCATCGTCAGGAAGTACGGCATGGGCCTCATTTCCAAAGACCTGCATCTCGCGGAGAAGATCCTCGCTCCACGGAAGCAACGGGGGGAAACAGCGCACGTCTACATGGCCAACGACATCACCCCGATCGCTGACCCGATCGGGAAGACCTGCTACTTCGAATGGGCGCTGCCATCATTCGACACCTACAAAGGCCCCCTCGCGCAGTTCGGCCGCCGGGTAAACGGACTTGATCCGCGGAATTACATCGCGTTCTTCAACGGTGCCGTCCCGAGCCGGATCGACTACAACCTGCACTGCCTCGATACACTGTTCACCACGAGCCTGAGTGGACTCTACCTGGACAACTCCTACCCCAAGGCATGCACCAACGTGCAGCATCCCGCGTGCGGGTATGTCCGTGACGATGGCAACCTGCAGGGCGGCTTCAACCTGTTCGGCACACGAGAGCTGGTGAAGCGGGCCGCCATCCTGGCCTACAAGAGAGGCGGGCTTCGGCCGCACGTCTCTGTGCACATGACCGACGCAATGGTGATCCCATGTTTCTCATTCGCCGGGCTCTGCATTGACGGTGAGGACCGCAGTCAACTGTCGATGGAACGGGACTTCATGGATTCGTGGCCGCTGGAGCGAGTGGCTATCCTGGGCGCGGTGGACTGGGGCCCCATGCGCGGCTGGTTGCCAAAGATCCACTTCCCGGCGGGCATGGAAGGCGTCAAACCAACACGCACCATGGTGGCGGAACTGAAACTGTTCGACATGTGGATCTGGTATGCACACTGCAACCGGAGCGTCGTGCAACGGCTCGAGAAGATCGAAGCCGACTGCGGCATCGGACAGCCTGGCACCCGCTTCCTGGGGTACTGGGAGAATGCGGAGTTCGCACGGGTTGACCACCCCGACGCCAAAGCAAGCTTCTACGTGCGGCCCGGCGAGGTTGTGCTGATGTACGTGACCAATTTCAGCCGTGAGCCGGTGGAGGTCGGCCTCGCGCTCAATCTCGCGGAATTCGGACTCCGGGACCTGAGCGCCACCGACGCCGAGAACAGCAAGGCACTATCTATGACCGACGGCGTACTTGAGGTCGACATTCCGCCCCACGATTTCCGGCTGATCAAGCTGACGTCACGATGAGGGAAAAAGAGGACGGACGGGGCCTCTGTCGAGGATCCAGCCGTCATGTCAGAGGGTGTAACTTGCGGAGCTCTGGATTGTACGGCGGGCGGCCCTCCGACCGCCACCCACCGCATGCCGCCCGGAGGGCCGTGCGGCGTACAAGCGGAACCATAGCTACCGACGAAAGGGAGTGATAGATGGGCAACGCTGTGGCTTCCATCCATCGAACCATACTGGCCGGCACGGTCGCCTGCCTGGTGAGTGTCGGCCCCGCCATGGCCGCCACATGGTGGGAAGCCTACCGCGCCGCCGAGTCCGGGCCGCACGTGCTGTTCCAGGCCGATCGCAAAGTGCCTGAAAGCATCGAGTCGTACGTCAAGGACGCGCCCCCGAACCAGCCGTGGCACTTTGGCGACGGGCAACGCCTCATCGTCGAGTACAGCCCGGAGACGGATCTCACCCCACCGTTGACCATTGAGGCTTGGTGCCGCCCCACTGCGCACAGCGGGTACGTCATGCTGCGCAAACATGGATTCGGATTCCCCGCTTTCCATGAAGGCGGAGACACCACCTGGTACCTCCGTGCGACGAGCAAACGCGACCACAGCGCCCGATACCCCGGAATCGCGAAGCTGAATCAGTGGCACTACTACTGCCTCACCTGGGACGGCAAACGGGTCAGCATTTACCACCAGGGCAAGAGTGTGGCTGAAAAACCGCTGGTGATCGACCTGAATGTGCCGTCAACCCCGCTGCTGATCGGCTTCTCCGATGGCTGGGCCGGGACATTCGCCGGGGACATCGGCTTGGTCCGTCTGACCGGCGCGGTCCTCTCTCCCCACGTGATCGCCCGAAACTCCGCCATCCTGCAGGAAGGGGGCTCGCCGCCAACTCACGATGCCCTCGTGCTCGAACGTTCGAGCATCCCCGTAGTGACCTTCAAGCAGGCGCTTGTTCTCGGTGCCGACAGCGGCCCGTTTGAGCTCCCCGTACCTGAGACGCTTGCTCCGGCGCGCTCCCTCTCTGTCAGTGTCTGGCTCCGGGCGTCCGGAAAACGCTTACGAGGCCCAATTCTCAGGTACGGGGGGGACGACACGTCGGCATTCCGGATCGATGTCGACTGGGAAGCAGTCACAGCCACCGTGCGAACGAGCGACGGTGTGTTTCGCCTGCGAGCGGAATCGGCTCTTGAGCCGGAACGCTGGCAGAACGTGGGAATCGCCTGGAACGGGCGCACGATGCAGATGTTTGTGAACGGTCTGGCTGCGGGTCGCCCCGGTCTGGCCACCGGTGAGTTGGAGGACGTCAAGGGAACAATCGTGGTCGGCGGCGACAACCCGCGGAGTAGCGGGTTCACAGGCGAACTGGGGGAGATCCGATTCTCGGACACGTGCACCGTTGACCTCCCCGCAATTCCGGAGAACGTCGGTGAGGAGGTGACGTCTCGAGCCGTGAATGCGCTGCCGGACACACCCCCGGGGCCGCGCAGTCGACACCTCGAGGGCAAGTCCCAGAAACATGCCCCCCTGGTGGACTTCGAGGATCTCAGCGGCTGGAGTGTAGTCAGCTCAGGCGGCGTCACGGTCGGCAAGCTGGAGCGCAGCCGCGAGCAGCGTTGCTGGGGTGAACACGTGGCCAAGGTTGTCTTCCAGGGCAGCACCTTCCAGGGCCCGACCTGCGAAGTCCGCATTCTGCCCCCTGCCCCGATCCGCATCGACCGCCCGTTCGGCGCTGTTGACCTCTGGGTCTACGCTCATTACTGGGGTCGGACACAGGGCACGGCGATGAGCGTTCACTTGCGGCTGCCGGACGGAACGGAGGAACGCCACGACCTCGCTGCCAATCCACGCTGGTTCTACTGGACAGGCTGGTATATCGCGCATCGGACGCTGCCGCACGCTTTCCCGGCGGGGACGCAGTTCACAGGATTCACCATCCACGGGTTCCGGCCTGCCCCGGAACAGACCCTCTACCTGGACTCACTTACATTCTACTCGGAGAACCGCAGCCCGGTGCCATCGTACGTGCCCGACTGGGACGACCTGCCCACCCCCACAACCCCTGATACGGTGCTCCCCCCCCTGACGAGCGGCCAGACAGCCCGGAACCGGGTGATCAAGGATGGTGACGCGACACGCCTGCTCTGTGAGACGGACGACGATGTGATCGAGTGGCGCTATCTCCCAAACACGGGAACGCTCTCCGATATCGAGGCTCGGGTAAATGGCGGCGAGGCATTCCGGCCCGCTGTGGCTGGAGGCCTGGTCCTGGAAATCGACGACCAGGAGCGTGAACCGGACGATCCGGGAATCGAGAGGCAACTGGTCAAGCTCCGGCGGCGCAGGAAACACGTGGAGGCGGAGTGGCTCTGGCGGGTAGGGCCGGCAAGCATACCCGTGCGCTACACGTTGACCCCGAAACGGAAGAGCCTCGTGATCGAGATCGAGGCCGACACCGACCTAGGCAGCAAAGTGTGCTTCGGGCGCTACCAGGGCGGGCCGACGTGTCAGTTGGTCCGCGTCCCTTACCTGGATATGCGCGGGTTCCGCTACAAAGGCTCGACCGACCCCGCCGTGCTGTGGACCGACACCTTCTTCCTCTCCGCTATCCAGGACTGGTATAACTCGCACGGATCAGAGCTGTTCGGGGCGGCAGAGCAGCAAGCAAGTGACCAGGCGACCTACAACGGTGGAGTCGTCTATTTTCCCACCTCAGACGGCCAACGGAATCCGGTACGGGAACGGTTCGTCATCACCGCCTCAACCACGTTTTCTGATGTCCTTCCCAACATCCCGAACCCGCCGTCGCCGTACTTGGAGAGCCTGCGCAACGCATTCTGGATCACGCGTCCCTGGTACATGTCGCGCAAGACCTACGATGCTATCCAGACCGGGGGACAGCCGCCTTACTACGAGCAAGAGACCGCGTTCTGGCAAACACTCCACGAGTATGGCGTGCGCGACCTGTTCATCCGGCGGCACTGCGCGATCTGGCGCCAGTACATGCCCATGAACGGGGATCCCTACACGTTCGTCGCCACCACCGACCCACGCGGAGGCGGCGATGGCGCATGTGCAGCACACATCCACCAACTGAGGGACGAGCTCGGCTACCGAGTCGGGTTTTACACCAACTACACCATCATCTCCCCCCTCTCCTACGATATCTGGCATGAAGACCTGGTCTGTCGTGACTCGAACTGGGAATGGCAAACCGGATCGCTGAGCACGGCCATGGCCAAACCGAGCCGCGTCCTGCCCCTGCAGCGTCAGTTTGCCGGGGACCTCAAGAACCGATTCGGGGTCTCGTGCAGCTACCAGGACCAGATCACCTGTCGCCCGTTCTGGGGATGCACCGACTACGATGCCCGAGTGCACGGAGCGGCGCGCCACGACGCTGTCTTCCGTGCCCACGCCGAGGTCCTGCGTGAGGAACGGCGAATCTACGAGGGACCGGTTCTAAGCGAGGGAGCCTGCCATTGGTACTTCGCCGGACTCTGCGACTCCAACTACGCCCAAACCACGGGCATGGACAAACCGGGACTGCTCGACTTCCAGTTGCTGCGTCTGCACATGCTCAACAACGATTGCGGCGCCGAGATCTACCAAAGCGACCCCGACCGATTGGCAGCCTATTGTCTGGCCCATGGTCACATTGGCCACTGGACCCACAGTGGGCACCCGAAAAAGCTCCTCGAACAGGGAAAACTGCGGGACTTCCTGAAGGCGTATTTCGTCCTGCGTGCCGTGCAGCCACACTACGTCGCCGTTTCGGTTCAGCGCATCCGTTACGCGGAGGAGAACGGTAACTGGTTGACCACCGAGCAGGCTATCCGGGCTGGCGTGCACGACTTGGGACGGACCGAAGTCCTTTACACGAACGGCCTGAGAGTGCGCACCAACCTGGGCGACACACCGTGGTCGATCGGCGGACCTGCCACGACCACGACGCTGCCGCCCAACGGATACGTTGCCGAAAAGGGCGGGCGCACGATCGCAGCCCACACGACCGTCGACGGGCACCCCAGACACGTCGCTCACGGCCGGGATTTCGTTTACGTCGACGGCAATGGCGCAGCGGCTGACGTCGGCGCGGCTGTGTGTACGAACGCAATTGTCGTGCGCCGGACCATGGACCGGTTGCTGGTCCGGGCCGCGCCGTTCACGACCCCGGAGACCATCACGCTCCGAGCCGGCTGCCTGGGATTGGGGAAGGCCGTGTCTGTGACCCTGAGTGAGAAATCTAATGGCAAGGCTGAAGTCAAGCTTCCGAAGAAAGGTGGCACTCTAAGATAAGCAGGAAGAACGGCACTCCGATGCTCTACGTGCCTTAACTACAAACGCCGCCGGACTGGTGGCATAATTCGTTTTTGAAACAAGGAGACATCATGAAGAGTGTACTTGTGGCTCTGTTGCTCTGCGGTGCGGTATCCGTAGCGGACAACTGCGGATTCAGCAACTGCGACTTCGAGAAGGGAGTGGAGGGCTGGGGCGTGTGGTACTCCGACGACCCCGATGCCCAGATGACCCGCTACCCCTTCACAGGTGATGACACAGTTGCCCACGGAGGAAAGCACTCTCTCAAGCTCGTCGCACCGGATGAAGACGGGCGCGTGTTCGTCTCCAAGATCTCAACCGAACTCGAGCAAGACAAGCGCTATGAGGTGTCCTGGTGGGTGCGGAAATCGCCCGAACTGGACGAAGCACGCTTCTCCGTACGGTTCATCTTCCGTCCTGCCGATCCTGAAGCCGCCGGCTGGAGGATGAAAACGGTTCAGCCGGTGGTGTCGGAACGCAAAACGGATGGCGAGTGGCACTACCGTCGAGGGACGTTTCGACCAGTCAAGAACGCCGGCGAAAGCGTCACGCTGGGACTGTATCTGAACGAGGCCCTGGGTACGCTCTGGATTGACGATGTCAAAATCCGGGAGATCAACCCCGAAGAAAACCGGATCGCCAGCCTTTGGGTATACGACCCGCATCGAGTGGAGCTGGGACGGGCCCCAATGGACCGATACAAGGCTCTGGTGGCATCGGAGAGCCCCTTGATCGCAATGGCGAAACGCTACAACGAACTGCTGGTGAAGTCAGCTTTTGCCAAAGAGGATGTGCGGCGCTGGTTGCGTGCTCGACACCACGATGGACTCGCCCCGAGCGCAGGTATCCCAACGTCGGCAGCGGCCCTGGACATAGAGGACCAGGTTGCCGAACTGTACAAGGTGTACGGGGAGACCTACACCAGTGGCGCCCCCCAGGCTCACACCCAACGGTTCGAGCAGCTGGCCGGACAGCTCGAAAACGCGCTGGATGCGCTTCAGGACCAAGCCCGTGAGCGGATCGCTGCACTCACAGCGCGGCATCGGCGAGCGGGTGAGGAGTGGGCTCCGCCCCCTGCTCCGTTGGACGTTGGTACCCCATCCATCTCGGCGGACGGACGTGTCAATCAGCTCATCTTCGGCAACCGCAGCCTGTATCAGTTCCAGCAGATGGAAACGCCTCTTCTGTTCGACCCGGTACACAGCACGACGGTTGGCAACCCCGGCAGCGATCGCCCGGGGCACTACAACTGGAGCCCGTACGAGAAGCAGTGGGACGACATCCGGGCATCCGGCATCCCCACCAAGAGCTGCCTGCTGCTGTTCCTGGCCCTGCACGATGGGTGTTATATGCCGGCCTGGCTGTGGGAACGCGCCAGGAAAGCCCCCGAGATTCTCCACCAGATTCAGGACGGCGAGCTCAACAAACGCGGCAACCGCGGACAGCTCAATTGGTGGCATCCCGACGTTCAGGACTATGCGCGTGAGATTGCCTCAGATATGGGGCGCCACTTCCGGGACCGCGACGAGTTCCTGTTCTATGTGTTCCAGTGGGAGTGCTACGGCCCCTACGCAGGGTCCACGAAAGGACGCCGCGAAGTCGGATATGGCGAACACGCCACGGCCAGTTTCCGGGCCTGGCTCAGGACCAAGTACGAAACGATCGCTCAACTGAACGAACGCTGGGGCACTGAGCACACGTCCTTCGAGGCCCTCGAACCGCCGCCAGACAGATACGTGGTGGCGAGGACTCGCACCAACCCCCTGGCCGGAGAATGGGAAGCATGGCGGGAACACAGTTACACCGAATGGTGCAAGCTCATCTACCAAGCCTGGAAGACCGCTGATCCAGACAAGCCCGTACTCGCCGGACACAGCGGCATCTACCGCAGCTTCAGCATGCCGGACGTCTTTGAGACCTGCGATATGCTGGGTTTTCACTCCGGTGCGCCCACTCAGATGCTGGGGACGCTACTCATCAACAGCATGAGCCGCTACAACGGTCACAAACCGGTCTGCCAGTATGAAAATTTCTGGGGGATCCAGGAGCACCACGACCGCATGTTCGAGGAACTGCCCCAACGACACAGCGCGCAGAAGTACATCTTCCGGCTCACCGCCTGGAATCGCTTCATGCAGATCTGGTGGTACTCCTACACACCGGCAACGTATCTCACGAACTACGACGGCAACTATTTTGATCCTTCCTACGGGCTGACGACCTTGCGCTACCGGACCGCCGCTCTGCCCGTCTACTTCCAGAAGTTCCGCCGCCTGCAACGGGCTTTGCTGGACAGCCGTATCGTGCCCTCGCGGATCTGCATGCTGTCGCCGACCGCATCCATGCGCTGCAACGTCCCCTTCAACGCGACGCAGACCGAAGCTGCCGCCCTCTACAAGGCCCTGTTCCCCGCCCAGTGCGTGTTCGAGTTCGTCCCGGAGGAGTACTTCACGGACGGACGTGCTGACCTCGCAGACTTTGATGTGCTGATTCTCCCCTACGCGCTCTATCTCCCCGCCCCCCTCCAGGAACGTATCAGTACCTGGCTTGCCGCCGAACCACGGTTGCTGCTCTCGGCCGGGCCCTTCGGCCTCTACGACGACATTGGCTGCGGCTCGGCCATGCTCTGGAACCACGTCTTCCCCGGAAAGGAGCTCGGACTCACGATGCTCGACCAGAACACGTGGCAATGGACAACTGGCAGCGGGAAGCAAGCCGACTTGGTCAGCACAACGAGAGGCCCTTCACGCATCGTGACTTACCTGCGCCCCATGGTGCGACTGGCCAAGCAGGAGAGGAACTTCGTCAGGACCGTGGTCAGCCAGGTCACGGCCGCAACGGATCGGGCAGTGTACGACGACGATGCTGTGTTTGAGATGGTCCTGCGGGAACAAGGCGAGACGCGCGTGCTCTGTATCATCAATCCGAGCATCGATGATGCGGCGGAGGGAACAGTGCACGTGCAGGGGACCTTCTCATCCGTGGTGGACCTGGATTACGAAACCGGTCACCCCATCTCAGCCACAGCGGAAGACGGCGAGACTCACTTCCCCATACGCCTCGAGCCAGGCGAAGCAACGCTCATCCGCCTGACACCGTGAGCGGCATCACGACTGCAACGTAGAGGACGCCTCCGTGCGGAGACTGCCCCCCCCAAGAAAGAAGAAGGTCGCGGGACGGAGCTCCATCCCATTTGAGGGCTCACTCAGCGTGGATAGCTGTACCAAAGAGCAACTCGATGCGGGCAACGGAGCAGGCTCCCGAGCCCCCGGAGGGGTCCTGCCTGAACTCCAGTAGATTATGCCCTTCGCGCAGGACGTCCGGAGGCAGCCGCAGAGTGACCTCTCCGGTAAGCCCATCCCCGGTGACCGGCAGGAAGAACCTATGCCCGTTGACGAACACAGGTGATTCGTTCCGGTAATCGACGTCAGTCGCCAACATGCGTAGCGCGATCGCCGGGTCGTCCGGTCGTCCATCAAGCTCAAAGGCAACGGTCTTGCGATCGCCACGCCCAAGCCTGATGATCCCTTCACCGATGGGGACGCGAGTACGTATCTTCTCCGGGGCCCGAGCCCCAACTCCTGCAAAAGCCGACAGATGCGCTGCCTGGACGGCCAGAAGCGGCTGGAGTCGCTGGCCGAGCCAGATGGTCACATCATCAAGTGCCCAGCCGCCTTTCTCGGGGGCCAGGATCTCAAGCCGCCAGTCCCGTCCTGCCGTGCCCTCCGCTACTGCGAACTCCAGCCCGACAGCCTTGTCGAAGTCGTTTTCCCGGAAAACCACGACCTCTCCCTCGGGATCCGTGATCCGGACCAAAGCGGCTTCTCCCGCAACCGGGGCATGCACAAAGATGCGGAACGACTTCCCTGCCACGGGGGGACGAAAGTAGAGCGGATCAACCCTTCCGCAGATGTGCAACGGTGCTTGCTTCCGTGCCACCAGGGCCCATGGATGGCGCGGCACTGCCAACGTCGCCGTGTTCTGCCCGAGTTCCAGACAGAGCCCGTGGATCCCGGCTTGCTTCACGCTTACGGACAGATCTGCCGTAGCGCCCAACTCGAAGGCCTGTTCCAGCAGAGCGCCGCTGTCAACGCCCAGAACAATGGCCCGGGGCGCATCCATGTACACGTACTTCGCCTTCCGCGACGAAGAGATCTGAAACAACAGCGTGGAGCCGGGCACAGCCTTCGCGACCGCAAAGCAATCGTGACGCAACACGGTTTCGCCACGAACAACCCAACCCGCGACGGAGACGCCGAGAACGATCAGGACAGCGGATCGGAGGTTCATCGGGACACCTCCACAATCGAGTAGATGCGGACACTGGGAACCGTGATTTCCAGCTCGCCACTCAATCCAGGTTCACCATACAGAGATGTCGGGGTCTCTTCCCGGGACGTGTAGAGCCGCGCTCCTGGATTCGGCTCGCGCCCAATTGGGATGCGCAGATGCACGCCTCTCAACTCCTCCGGCCGTTCCGAGTGTGATTCCAGCGGAATACCGTAATTGAGCAAATGGACGACAACTCGACGCCCATCCCGGCTGGCCCGCATCTCGACCCGAAGCGCATCGCCACCCGCATCGACAGACGCAACAATGGACGGTCCCGCGGGACCGCCGCCGAGACACAACACCTCAAGCGAATCACGCGGCGGCACCCCCTCCAATACCCGCATGCGCTTTGCCGCGATCGCCTGGCCGAAGACGGTCTCGTGATCAACCGGGTGATACGCCTCGTCAAGCTCCGGGACCGCACCGCAGAAGACAAGGCTGTGCCCAGAGGCGTTCGCGAATTCCGCAAGCCCCCCAATCACATCCCGGGCAACGTGGTTGACGAAGGGCACGAAAATGGTATGAAGATCCGACAGGTCCCCATCGCGGCAGTCTCCCTCCGTCACGACACGATATGGAATGTGTTCTCGGCCGAGAGCAGCGGCGAGTTCCCAGACCGCATCGACATGTCGCATGCCCTTGTGGTACGCCTGCCGTGGGAAGTAGGCCAGCCCGACACGACAGTACGGCACCAGGCCATCGTAGAGCTGTGGTTGCTGGCTCAGGAACCGTCGGAGCCGAGCGTAGATTTCGGGCGGAAGGCTGGCGCGAGCATAGGTACATGCCCCAGCTCCGAAAGCCATGGCTTCAGAGAGGCGCAACTCTTTGGCTACATCGCTCCGCCCCTGGTGTCCATGCGTCAGCCACACCGGCCGAGGCGTGCCGCCCTCAGCCGCGGTGTACTTGTAGGAGACGATCATGTCCTGGTACTGCCGGTAGGCCAGGCCGCCAACCAACGGTCGACGAATCATGCCCGGATCCTTGTGGAACCGAATGACGCCAAACCCCTTTGGACCGAATCCCCAGAAGTCCCCCTCACCCATGACATAGTCGGCCGCGGACGAGAAACGCACGTAGCCGGGGTGCGTGCCGTTGTTCGGGAACACGCCGAACGCGGGGTTCACCTTGCGAGCTTCTGCCCGCATGTCCGCCAGCCACCGCGCGATGGAATCCATCCAGAATTCCTGGGTGTCGAACCAGGCCCGCCCGCCGTCCTCGTAGGTCGCCAGCTCGGTGGTTGGCCGCTTCTCACGCTTGACGAACGCGGCGAACTCCGCGCGGCAAGTCCCGCAATAGCAGCGCTGGAAGCTGTTGTCCACGAAAATGCCATCGAAGCCGACCTCCGCCGAGGCCCGGAAGACCGCTTTCATCCACTGACGCCAGTAGGGATTATTGAGGCACACAGCCCAGCGTGTACCGGGCTCGTAGGACTCGTAGTTGCGGTTGTAGATGAAGCACGGCTCACCGTTGGGGAGGCACATGAGCCACTGCATTGGATCATCGGGTGGTTTGGGCCCAACTCCGAAACGCGTGTATTCATCCCAGTGGTCGTAGAATTCCCAGAAACCGTAGCGCACATCCGGTGCGGGATTACCCCCGATCGTGAAGGCACCGACATAGTGGTAGAGCTTCTTGACCCCCGCCTCGTGCATGGACCGGACGTAGCGTCGACACGCCGCAAAGCGTGCGTCCAGCTCCGCAGGCGTCAGC
The DNA here is from genome assembly GCA_018676675.1 of Lentisphaerota bacterium. Classification (GTDB taxonomy): domain Bacteria; phylum Verrucomicrobiota; class Lentisphaeria; order Oligosphaerales; family JABHEG01; genus JABHEG01. The sequence continues at coordinate 6,794 of JABHEG010000191.1, read as the reverse complement.
CGCCGGTGGTAGTCCACGCGATCCTTGCCACCGCCGTAGACATTCTCGCCTCCCCAACCGGCGATCGGTCCCCAATTGTGCACAAATGGCCCATCCTTCCCGGCATGGAATACGTCCGGCGGCCCTTTGCGCAGCCGAGCCAGGCGTCCGGGAGACGCCAGATGATTCTGCGGGGAGTAGTCAATCGTGTAGAGCTGGGGTAGGCGACTGACATTGCGCCACTCGCCGGCCTGAGCCAAGGCCACGAGTAGGCACCCTCCAGCAAACACCCGACGTCGCATAGCGGAACTCCCCGTTGCGCTCACCGGCTTTCCCCCTGGACGATCACTCCCGGGCCCGAAGGACGACCTCAGCAATCGCTAAGTCCAGAGGCTTGTCAATGTCCATGGAACGTTCTTCAGGCATGACATAGCCGAAGCAGCTCTCACCATAGAGGGAGCGATTCTCCAGCAATGCTGTTCGACGGACCAGATACAGAGCCCCATTCAACGAATAGGCGGAAGGCAGGTTCTGTCGGAAGCCATAGGTTGTGGCCAGTTCCCTGAACTCAAATCCCATGAACGTCGAGAGGCGCTGCTCCTCGTCCAGACTCATCATCCAGTAGGGGTGGCTGTGGGTAAGAGTGAGACTGACGACCGTATCGGCTTTCTTGTCGGCCGCCAGCGAAACAACCTCATCAATGTCATCGGCGATGCGCATGGGAGATGTGACTTGCAGGAGCAGGACATAGTCCGGCGTGTACCCTTCGTGTTCTTCCAGCCATTCGACAGCGTGGAGCACAGCATCGATGGTGGGCGTATCATCCTGCGCCAGCTCCGCAGGGCGCAGGAATGGCGTGTGGGCGCCGTAGTGGCGTGAGACCTCGGCGATCTCACGGTCGTCGGTGGTCACCACGACTCGCTCAACGCCGACTGAGGCCAGTGCCTCCTCGATGCTCCACGCGATCAGCGGCTTACCCGCCAACGGCGAAAGATTCTTGCGAGGAATCCCTTTTGAGCCACCTCGGGCAGGGACCAAAGCCATCACGCTGGGCCTATCAATAGTCATGCCTGTGATACCATTTCCATCAGTTCATCCGCCACGTTCCGGGCCACCGGACGATCACTCCGAGGGCCGAACACACTGGCAAAATACGCTTGCCTAACGGGAGCCAACTCGTCGGCCGCAGCGAGTGCTTGCCTAACTGCGTCGTCCCAACTGTCAACTCCCAACCGACTGAAGGAGAGCCCGCAGTCATAGAAGCTAAGTAGCGCTTCGACACTTTCCTGATCAACTCCCTCTCGTGCATACTGCTCCACCCACATCTCTCGCGAATAGCTCTCCGTGAACAGCTGCGGGACATCATAGAACAGTGATTCCTCAGCCGTCGAGTTGGTGTCCGATATGAGCAGGTCGGCCACCGACAGCACCTCCCCCAAAGAACACTCACCGAGGTCGAGCTTCGCGTGGCGGCGGGTTCGCAGAACCGTCGAAACAGCGCGGAAAGAGGCCCTCTCCTCAGAGTTCCCACACACGGCCTGATGGGGATGCGGTCGCAGAATAAGGTTGAACTCCTCCGAGACCTGGGAAGCGATGGCCTCGGCGTGCTGGCACCACGATCCGTAGATGCTACGCGTGGGGGTGTAAACGATGGTCTGGAGGCTTGGGTCTAAGCCAAGACTGAGCAGTTGCTGACGTCTCCCCTCAACTGATGGGCGAGGGAAGCAGTCGAACGGAACATAGCCCGGCACCGAATAGGAGAAACGCTCCTCAGGATCATTGCGGCGCAGCATGCGCGCCATGCGGGGGCCCTGCAGCAACACATGGTCGAAGCCAAGAAGCTCGGCGATCGCCCCCTGACTGAAGTGGTTCGTGCAGCCATGGAAGATCATCACTTTCCGACCGGGGAGGGGCTTGAGCAACTTCGTGTGCGGTGCCCCGGCCACGATGACGGTCGCTTTCTGTAGATCGTGCCAGCCAGATGAGAGACGGGAAGCGACACGCCAGTAGCGGTGTGCTACCAAGTCGGGAAACTGGCGCCGGAATGCCCGGATAGTTGAGCCTCGAGTGCTCACGAAGACCCCACCGGTTAGGCGCTGCACAGGAGCAATTAGCGGGAAAGCCTGAACCATCTTGGCGAAATACACGATGGGAGACGGTGTGTCCATCCTGTAAGATAGCCGCCCTCGGCCCGATTCCGACCCGTTGATGGGGGATCCGATGGCCAGATGAACAGATGGAAGTCAAGTGTCTTCTTGCCCCATTCCTCTCGGGATCGGGATGCGTCAAGCTCCGTCTTCGCCGCCACGAAGTCAGGACAATAGCGGCAGAACCGAGGCTCGTAACCTCCTACAACAAATGCCCATACAACACAGCACACCATCCCGGGCCAAATACGAGAGTGGATCTTGCATCTCAAGGGGAGAGGACTATCTTTACAGCAATCGCGAACGCAGTTCACCGTCCATGGAACCATTCCCTGTCTCATGCCTCCTCCCGCCGTGGGTCCAGATAAGCAGAGCAACCGGTGGCGCCAGGTCCCCCAGTGGGAGCCAGACATGCCTCGCCATCCGTTTCGGCTCGCCCCCCGCACTCAACACCGGTGGGACACCCCACGTGCAGTCGCTCGCGTCGAATACACCCAGGCGGCATCCTCCCGTGTAGGAGCGCCCGTCCACGTTGGGTCGCCCGGGAGCCCGTTGACACCACATGTTCCCCAAAGTAGGTAAGGCACGGAACGTGACACGCATAATTGCCAAACTGGATATCAAGAGCCAGTACGTCGTCAAACCCATCCACTTCGAGGGGCTACGCAAGATCGGGAGTCCGGCCCAGCTCTCCCGGGGATACTACGAGCAGGGCGCTGACGAGGTCTTCTACATCGACATCGTGGCAAGCCTCTATGAGCGTGGCTACGACCTAGCCCAAATCCAGACGTGCGCGAAGGAGCTCCTCGTTCCCTTTGCCGTGGGTGGCGGCGTCCGTTCTGTAGACGATTTCTCCCGCCTGTTCCATGCAGGCGCTGACAAAGTGGTCATCAACACACACGCGCTTCAGGAATGCCCTGATGTCATCACGCGTGCCGCCCGCGTCTTCGGTTCACAAGCCGTTGTTGTCAACGTAGAAGCAAAACGCTGGGATGGCTGGTGGGAGTGCTACAGCGATTGCGGCCGTATCCGCTCGGGGCGAAACGTCCTTGAGTGGGTCAAGGAGGCAGTTGAGCGGGGTGCCGGGGAGGTACTGCTTCAGTCTGTCGACCACGACGGACGTCGACGTGGCTTCGACGTGGAGCTGATTGGTAATGTGATCGGTTCGGTTAGCGTTCCTGTTGTCGCTGCCAGCGGAGCGGGAACACTTGCCCACATCAAAGAGCTGCTGGCATGCTGTACCCCGAGCGGGGTGGCGATCGCGAGCCTGCTGCACTACGGGGTATCCACGGTAGGCGAGATCAAGTCAGAGCTACAGGAGTGCGCATGAAGATCGGTGTCGTAGACTACGGAAGGGCGGGAAACATCTACAACATCGTGAATGCTCTGGAGGCTGCCGGAGCCGACGCAGGAACGATCTCAAACGCAGATGATTTCGCCCAGTATGACCAGTTGGTGATCCCCGGCGTGGGCGCGTTCCCTGACGCCTTGGAGGAGATCGAGACTCGGGGCCTCCGGGGAGCCCTGTTGGCTAACATCGCCCGGAAGCCGACTCTCGGCATCTGCCTGGGGATGCAGATCCTCTGCAAAGTCGGCTTCGAGTTCGTGGAATGCGATGGCCTCGGAGTCGTGGATGGCGAGGTGAGACCTATCCAGTGCAAGGGCCCCGTGCCGCGCATGGGCTTTGGGTCGATTGAAGTCGTGAGACCCTCGCGCCTGTTGGCCGGTGTCACACCCACTGACGAGTTCTATTTCATGCACTCCTACGAAGTCGTCAACTACACGGACGTCACCGGTTTGACTAGCTATGCAGAACACAGATACGTCTGCGCCTTCGAGACCGGCCACATTTTCGGTGTCCAGTTCCACCCTGAAAGAAGCCGAGAAGCCGGTATCGGTGTGTTGAAGAACTTCCTACACGCAGGTGAATGAGCATGTCTGACGAGCGCTTCGGAAAGTACGGGCTTCCCCTGAAAGTCGAGTACTGCAACTGCTGCACCATCAGCAACCAGCGCCCATCCTCCGCTGTTGAATTCCAGCAGAAATCCAGCGACAAGAAGGAGTTCGTCTCCTTTGAGGACGGCATCTGTGATGCCTGCAAGTTCCTTGAGTTCAAGCGAACGATCGACTGGGGCAGCCGGGAGGAAGAGCTGGTTGAGCTCTGTGACCGATACCGCAGAGATGATGGGCGACATGATGTCGTCGTTCCCGGGAGCGGCGGGCGTGACAGTGTCATGGCAGCACATCTGCTGAAGTACAAGTACGGCATGCACCCAATCCTTATCACCTGGCCCCCGATCCTGCCCACGAACATCGGACGCCGGAACTACGACGCCTGGGTGAAGATCGCGTCTTGCTATGCATTCCAGCAGAACAAGGAGCTGCATTCAACCCTGACACGGCTCGCATTTGAGCGACTTGGGCACCCTTTCCAGCCGTTCATTCTCGGCCAGAAAAACCTGGCTCCCAAGCTCTCAATCCTGCTGGGTATCCCACTTGTCATCTATGGCGAGCATGAAGCCGAGTACGGGAACAACCGCCACGAAGCCATGTCCCCGATCCGGGACCGCAAATACTACTCAACCGAGGTGGCCCACCGAAAACTGGTGCTTGGCGGAACAGCCGTAGACGAGCTGATGGACGAGTATGGGTTCACGATGGCTGACCTTCAGGCGTACCTGCCCCCGCGCCCGGATGCCCTCGACCAAGTGGGAACGACTGTGCACTACCTTGGCTACTACGTCAAGTGGCATCCACAGGAAGTCTACTATTACGCGGTTGAGAATACTGACTTCCTCCCAAATGACCACAGAACCGAAGGGTGTTACGGCAAGTACTTCTCCATTGACGATAAGATCGACTGGCTGCACTACTACACGTACCACATCAAGTTCGGGATGGGACGTGCCACTCATACGGCTGCACAGGAGATTCGCAACGGTGACATCCGACGCGATGAAGGCGTCGCCCTGATCAAGCGCTTCGACGGGGAATACCCCGAGCAGTACCTCGACGACTGCTGCCAGTATATGGGCATCACCCGCGAGCACTTCGATGAAGTCATCGAGGGCTACCGAACGCCGCACCTCTGGCGCAAAGACGGGTCGGGAAACTGGGTTCTGAAACACCCCATCTGGGAATCGGCACCGGGCAAAGGAGGCCCTGCTAATGCGTAGCCGAGAACTGGAAGGGCAGTACTCGGAGTTCGTTGACTTCTACGCGAAGCAGTTTTTCCCGTCCCCTCCCGGTGACCTCGGAGCCGTGACCAGTAGCTATTTCATGGGTGTGCTGGATGCTCTGCTTGAGGACATCCTCCACTGGTACCCCGCACTCTCTGCCACCCTCACTCCCGAGAACTACCTGTCCCATCTCCAGACACGGATCAACTGGCAAGTGATGTTCTACTACCGGATCGCGAACAGCCTCTTTCGTGATTCATCCGACCATGAGTGCCTGCCATATCTCGCCGCGCTGATGAAGATCATCACCGGTGCAGAGGTCTACTACAGCACGACGATCGGCCCACGCTTCATGGTGATGCATGGAGCTGGCGTCATCGTCGGCCCACGAAATGAGATCGGCAGCAGCTTCATGATATTCTAGGGCGCAACCATCGGTCAACAGCACGACCACTCTCCAGGGGAGCGTGCGATTATCGGCGATGATGTCCGGGTCTATGCCGGCGCCAAGGTCCTGGGTTCCCTCCGCATTGCGGACAGAGTTCTCATTGGTGCCAACAGCATCGTGGTCAGCGATCTACCGTGCTCCGGGGTCTACGTGGGTATCCCGGTACGGCGAATCAAGCCGTTCCCATACCCGACGTCTTCCTCGTAGCAGAGCGACGAAGGTGCGTTAGAGAATGCGGATCTCCCAGGCCATTCAGGATGCCCTGACAGCCCAAGGCGCCGCTTCCGGCACCAGGTGGTTGCTCCAGAGCGAGGCATGGCGCCCGATGGCAGAGGGCGTCAGTCGACACATTGCCGGTGTCCCTTCTGGCCTGACAGTCACGCAACTCAAGCTCGAGAAAAACCGAGATATCTTCCGCTGCTCAACCACCGATCGGACATGTGTCGCGAAGACCTTCCCGATGAAATCCCTCAAGCAGCGCCTCTCACGCTACCGCCGGTATGGCCCACTGGAAGCCGCGAATCTCATTGAGGCCCGGCGACGAGGCATCAATGCCCCCGAAGTCCACGGCTTCGGCTGGCGAAGCCGAGGCCCGCTGATCTACCGAACGATCGTCTTGATGGAAGATCTGGGTAGCCATGTCACCCTCTCGAGCCTTGTGGGAGGGGCGGACAGCACCACACCCCGTGGCAGTTTGCTGGAGACAATCGCGGACCTACTCCTTGACCTGTACCGGGCTGGATGCAACCATATCGACCTGAATCCCAACAACATCCTGATCAGTCCCGAAGACGGAGACGTGCGGGTCATCGACTTCATGTATGCTTCCTACCTGGCAGGTCCCAGCACCACGGTCCTGGCGTTCCACGTCGCCTATCTAAGTGACGGACTGGCGCGGTGTGGGCTCCCGGAGGGGGATATCACTGAGTGGGCCCAACGGCTCCTCGCTGGGGCCGGCTGCAGTCAAGACCTGTGGCCCCTCTACAGCACCTTCCGCCAGCAGCGCCTCTCGCGGGAAGAACGCCTCAGATTGATCTAGCG
>JABHEG010000248.1 GCA_018676675.1 Lentisphaerota bacterium | reverse complement strand
TGGGGCATAAACCAGGAGATGTGTTTCCGGTCCAGGCCACCTTTGCCTGTCAGCAACGGGACCAGGCTCGTCCCATCGACCGGATTGTCTTCTTTCACCTGCAATCCGGCCAGCTCCAGCAAGGTGGGGTACAGATCGGTCGATACGACCGGCACATCAGATACAGACCGGCTGATCATCCCCTTCCACCGAACGATGAACGGAACGCGAATCCCGCCTTCATAAATCAAGCCCTTCTCGCCGCGCAGGGGTGCCACGGATGTCACCTTGTTCGTCTCACCTGGTTTGCGGCCATGCGCGTTTGTCACCTTGGCGCCATTGTCGGAGATAAAGACAAAGACGGTGTTCTCATCCAGCCCCAGTTTCTCGACTGTCTGCATGAGTCTGCCGACACTGTCATCCAGGCTCTTGATCATGCCGGCATACGCGGCGTTGTTCTGGGCTGCGTCAGGTTTGCGTGTGCCTTTGAAATGCTTCGTGTAGTCGTCTCGCGATTCCCAAGGGCTGTGCACCGCGTAGTGGGACAGGTACAGGCAGAAGGTCTGGTCTTTGTTCTTCTCAATGAAACCGACGGCCTCATCCGTCAGACGATCCGTGAGGTACTCCTTGGCTGTTTTCGCCTGAAAATCCTGGAACTCATAATTCCCCCGCTTATAGGGCGCATGATAGGTCGGCGGATAGCCTCTTTCCGACACGGCAAACGTGTAGTCAAATCCCTGCTGTTTCGGCCCCATGTCGCGATTCGGACCCAGGTGCCACTTGCCGATGAATCCCGTCTTGTAGTTCCTCTCCTTCAGGCGTTCGGCAAAAGTCGTTCGCTTTAAAGGGAACTGTTTGAGTTGTTTGGGAATCGTCATGGCATAGACAGGTGGATACTGATGCACAGCTTCATCCTGCCATGAGGCATAATCATGGAAGCCCCACGGGTTTTGCCCTTTCACACTGGGAGTCACACCGTGAATATGCTGCCGGGCTGGAGCCCAACCAGACAAGATACTGGCCCTGGTCGCAGAACAGAGCGGGGCTGCGGAGTAGGCGTCGGTGAACCTCATTCCCTGCGCTGCCAGTCTGTCAATGTGAGGGGATTCATGGAAGGAGCTTCCATAGCAACCCAGATCTTTCCAGCCCAGATCATCCGCCAGAACGAATACGAAATTGGGTGGTCGATGAGTAGCGGCCACCGACGCGGGCGCCTGTGCAAAGCTCTGCCGGACATTGTGCATGAACGAGTGCTCGCGGGTTCCGGGCCCTGTCCGCGACGGATGGGGTTGCCAGCACTCGAAGATGATTGCATCCGGCCGTATGTCTGCTGCCGCGCATTCCTTCGCCATCCGGCGAACGGCCTGGGCGGCGCGATGGTCGTTACGGGCATCCGTATCCCCCTTGAGACCGAACCCGTATGCCCCCGGAGTGACTTGGAATATCACGCGCATGCCGGTCGAGCGCGCTATCTTCGCAGCCGCGGCCGCCCGGCCGAGGTCGAGCGGGATCTCCGCGGCCCGGTCGACGTATTCCCGCTTGAGGATGAAAGGCCCGCCCACGGTCATGATCTTCCCGGTGGCATCGCGGTGGGCGGCCTGGATCTGGTGGTCGATCATGAAGTTGTGGATACGCACCCCTGCAGCGGCGGCCGAGGACTGTAGTTTCTTGAGGAACACAGATAGCTCCGCACCATGCGGATCCGGTGGCCTCAGCGGGTATGTGCGGCCGTCGTCCGGGGCTTTCACCCGGAAATGCCCAAGCGACTCGGCAATACCAAGCTCGGCCTCGGGGAACGCGCCGTGGAGCTCCGCCAGGGCCTCGGAAAGCTCCCCGATCAACTCGTCAACAGAATAGGCGACACCGTCTTTGGTCTTCCCGGCTTTTTGCTCCCCCAAGCGCATCATGACAGCGTGGTCGGTGGTGAGATAATCGATGCTGCCCCCCGCCTTTCGCCAGCGCTCGAGCAGCGGTATCTGCACCTCCCGGGTGTACCGGCGGCCCACCCCGGCCCGCCCGGCCCTGACCATGGCGGGCCTGAATCGCACGCCGCCGATCTCGATGTTCACCTTCAGGTTGTGCTTCTTGTAAAACGCCGCCAGGGCACGCAATTGCTCATCGGTGGCCCGGTAGGGGGTCTTGCCGACCGCTTTGTCGTGGTAGCGCCCGAGGAGGGCCATGTGGAACCCCACCGCATGCGTCCGGGCCAGCACGCCCTTCCACTGGGACGCGTCGGTCATCACCTTGACGTAATCATCGCGCAGGGGGCCAAAGAAACCGCCCTTGCACACGTAAGGGTGCACCCACAGCTTCGGCACCTCGCCCATGCAGGTGGCGGGGAACAGCAGGAATGGGAAGACAATTAGAGCAAACGTAATCCTCATGCAAGACCTTCTTATCAGTGACATCCTAGTACATTCTCCCTTGAAGTTCTTCCGCTCGCAACCTCGGGTCCACCGGGATCGCCTCCAGCCAAGACGCGATTGTTCCACACAGGGAACCGACCACATTACGGCATTCCTTCTCTTCGAAGAGGTTCTTTCTTTCATGGGGATCTTCCTCAAGATCGAACAGATTGCCATCCATTCGGTCAAGAGAGGGCTCGCTGCCGTCAATCCCCCAGCGCAGGTCCATCCGGAATTGTTCTGTTCTCACGGCTACCTGCATCAGGTCGGGGGGAAAGTCTGGATTGTCGGACACATCCTGCCGTTGGACGCCAAATACGGCCTGGGCAGATGGACCGGAGAAGAGATTCCTGCCGCGGTAGTCAGGGGGGATCAATTCGGGTATACCCGCCAAGTGCATGAGGGTCTTCGCGGTGTCGACGAGCTCGCACACACTGGTGTCGCGCTTTCCTTCGGGAATCCTGCCCGGCCAGGACCAGATAAAGGGGACACGCCAGACTTCGCTGTCAAAGACACATTTCTCGCCGCTTCCCCACTCGCCGAGCATCTTCCCGTGATCTGAACTGTACAGGACGATGGTTGATTCGCGCAGTCCCGTCTCCTCCAAGCACCCCAACACGGCGCCGACCAGCGAATCCACGTACGCGACGCAGCCCATATAGTCTCGCCACATCTGATCGATCTGGGCTCGGGAGAGTTTCTCCATATGATGGATATCGGCCATTGCCCGGTCACACTGCGATCTTGTCTCATACATCGACCGGTCGTAGTGCTTCACCGGTATCTCTCCCTCCCGATAGGTGCTTTCCCAAGGCGAGGGCGCGAGGACCGGCGTATGGGGCCAGATGTAGCTGAGATGAAGCATGAAAGGGGCATCTCCCTTGCGGACGCCTCGTAGAAACTGCAGGCACGCGTCGGTTTTGTGGCGATCGGGATTGTCCTCTCCGCCCGGATAGGTTCCTGCCAGGATCAGGGCTCGTTCATCCGGTCGGTGTACGACCCTGTAGTCGGCCTCGTCATAGTTGCTGGTCAAGCCGCGGGCATCACAGTAGGGACTGAATTTTTGATCCAGCGACACCGCGCGCCCCCAGGGGCTCGCCATCGTGTGGTCTTTGCCTATCTGCACGGTGGTGTAGCCGGCGCCCTCAAATACCGCCGGAAACGGGGTTACGCCGACCGGATAGCATCTCCCGCTTCCCAACGCGCTGTTGTTGACGATTCCGATTTCATGGGGATACCGCGCCGTGATCTGGGAACACCTGCTGGGAACGCAGGCGGGAGACTGACAGACAGCGTTGTGCATGACCGTCCCTGAAGCGGCCAAGGCATCAATGCGTGGGGTCTTGGCCCACCGTGAGCCGTAGCAACCCAGGCTGTCAGGGCGCTGTTCGTCGGTCTGTATCCAGAGAACACTCGGTTTGGTTTCAGTGGTCATCGGATCAAGCGTAGAAGGTGCGGTTGAGGATCTCCTTCTGCAGATAGGCAGACTGCTCAACAAAACGACCGGTCCAGCCGGCAACCCGAACCATCAGGTTGCGGTACTTCTCCGGTTCCCGCATGGCATTCTCCAAGTCGTCTCGATTGAGCGCGGTTACCATGAGCTGCATGCCGCCGCGGCTGAAATACGTGGAAATGAGCGATTCCAGCTTCGCTCTGTTCTCTGCAGAAAAGAGGTCCCTGGATACTTTTAGGTTGTGGACGAACCCGGCGTGTTTCCGCACAGGCCGCGCCATGGAGTTCAACAGCGCGGTGATCCCGCTGGTGTCCATCCCTGCCGTGGGACAGTTGCCCAGGGCAAATGCTACGCCTGCTCGCCTGCCATCTGCGGAGGCGCCCGTGTTGTCTGCGTAGATCGCGCCGCCCGGGTTCAGGTTGCAGTTGAGGAAGAAATCCAGTCCCCACTTCGCGGCCTTGGACCAGGCGCTCTCGTTGAGCGTATTCACGATTTGCCGGTGGAGGGCATCGACCTCAGGGTTGTCGTTGCCGTACTTCGGCAGGGAAAGCATCATTTGGCGTGCGTCTTCGCAGCCGTCGAAATCTGCATCGAGCATGGCGACCAGTTCGGCGAGAGAGAATACCTTTCTCCGGTAGACGAGTTCCCGAATCGCATGGAGGCCGTCGGCAACGTTGGTCATGCCGAAGGTCTCGATAATGCCGCCCTTGTAACGGGCGCCGGTATAGAGCGTCTCGCCTTTGCCAATACAGTCGTGAGTCAGAATGCTCAGCATCACGAACCCGGTTTCCTTGGCCATGACCTCGTGCTCGATCGCATGACGTTGCGCGAGGATGTCGTAGACCGCATCCACTTGTCGGAAGTATGCCTCCAGCAGAGATTCGAACGTGGTGAACGTCTCCGGGCTGCCCTGGGCCAGGCCGCGCTGTTCACCGATCACGTGGTTCCAACCGTTGTGAAGGACGAGCTCCAAGCCGTGCATGAGGTTGAGGATGCTGTTGGGCGAGCCGACCGTACAGCCGTCCATGTTCAGCTCGCCGCAGCCCTGAGGGATGTACTTTGCCGCCTCCGATTCGTCCACGCCAAACGCATCCATTACCATGGGGATGTGGACATCGTCATTGTAGAGACCGGGGTGTATGGTTCCTTCACCAATCACCGTGATCGCCTTCGCCATCAGAGCGGGATCCTGCCCCTGGTAGAAGCGCAAGGTCAAGTTCGGCTCTGTCGCTCTGACCAGGCGCGAGGCCTCCATTGCGGCCAGGCTGAAACGGTCGGCGTTCGCTTCGTTCCGCCGCCCCCTGCCGCCAATGAAGACCCGGCCGTTGGGGCCGGTGCCAAGCCCCAGGTATCGCAGGTCGGCGATCATCTGCCACAGGTTGTTGATGAGACGTTGGGCGCTGGCAACGCTTTCCCGCCCGGCGTCAATATCGGCAGCGTAGAAATCGCCGAAGTAGATGTCCATCCGGCCAAGGTTCTTGGTGAAGGTTGCGATGAAGTAGATCCAGTAGAGCTGTATCGCCTCGTGGAGACTCTCGGGCTTCCTCACCTGGATCGCCTGCAGCGACTCCCGCATTCTCGCGAGTTCCTCCCGCCGTTCCACCAGGACCAGTCCGGCGAGGGCAGAACCGATCTTCGCGACATACACGGCGCACAGCTCCCTGATCGTATCAAGGGATATCTGCATGGCCTCGTAAACTGCCACTTTGTCGCTGCTCCCGGCTTCTTCTGCCCCCAGGCGACTTTCAGCGATCCTGCCTTCCAGTCCGGGAAGGCCATTCCGCAGGAGCAGATCATAGTCCACCGAGAACGTGGCGAGACGGGGGTAGCCAACTGCAAAGCGCACATCAAACGCATCGCTTGTTCCCAAACCGTCCGTTATGCGTTTCGGCAAGGCTTGATTGTACTTGTAACGGGTCGACTCGCGGAGCCAGAAGTCGATCATCTCCCGTAGGCCCTGCCGCTTCGAGCTGCCCGGCTCCATGCCGTCCGCGATCGTGTCCAGCGCCTCAAAATGGAAGCAGAATCCGCTGTTCGAGAAGCCGAGGGTATTGCGCTGCTTCTGCATCTCAGGCGAACGGGAACTGCGCGGGCTGTCATCAGCGGTGAGAGCGTCCATCTTCGCATTGGCGCAATACTCGAGCCCGACGCCCACCAGGAAGTTGTAGAACATCCCCCCCGCGAACAGGTGATCATCGGGAACGTCCCGGCACATCTTTGGCAGCACTGCCCGTTGACACAGCGCCTCCCGGACGGCGACTGGCTTATCCCCGTGCTCCTGATAGATCTTGGTAAACTCGAGGGCGAGCTCGATCCGCTGCTCATCTCCCATATGGATCGGAGCAAGGACGTCCTTGCGGTCGAAGCAGAGAGTTGTCGTTGCGTTCGCCAGTTTCACCAGGACCTCCTGATCGTGAAGATGATCGGCCAAGTGAATCCAATTTAGGCAGAGGGAAGAGCCGCGACAATGGCATTACTGAGAAGTTGTTTGTAATTACCAGTGGATACGTCGCTTCTCGCGTGGCTGCGAGAAGTGGGATGGCAGTGTCAGGAACCGGTGCTCATCGGTATACCAGATGTCTTTCCCGGTACGCCTTGGGTGATTCGCCCATTACCTTCTTGAACTGTCTTGAGAAATAGTAGCCGTCGGAGAACCCGAAGGCGTGCGCGATGCTGGCGATGTTATGATCCGTACTCAACAGCTGAGAGGCGGCTCCCCGCACCTTTTCGCGCAGTATCCACTCCCGGGCACTGACACCAAACGTGTAGCGGAACAACTCCGCGAAATAGTGGTGGGTATACCCCAGGAAAGAGGAGAGGTCAGCCGGCTTCACCGACTGAGAGGCACGGCGGTGCAGGTATTGGTATAGTTGGGCCTGCTGTTGTTCAGTGAACTGGTACTTTCCCGGACTCACATCGTCCCGGCGCTGCAGTATTTCCATCTGGATGAAGAACAGAAGCATCGTCGCCTGTATCCGCTCTTTTTTGGGTCTTCCGGCAACTGCGTACGTGAATGGTTGAGTGAGTGGACAGGCCGCGCCATGTTAGTTCTTACCACAAGATCAACATGGAGGATGCGACCATGTCCACTCGTAGTGCACTGTACCACTGCTTCGGCCTGGGTGTAG
>JABHEG010000257.1 GCA_018676675.1 Lentisphaerota bacterium | reverse complement strand
GAACGGAATAAATAGCGAGGAACGAGCGGCTTTATGCCGGATCTGAACTTGCCCGGTAGCAAGCGTCATGGTAAACCACACCATTCTCCATACCGGCTCAGTCTCTCTTCATTGTTTTCATAGAACTTTTGACGCTACCTAAGGGCGGGGACCAATGCCCCACTTAACCGACCAGACAACCATTGCATAGCGAAACAGCAGAACGCGTGCTGCGAAACCATACCGCGACACCTCGTTCTGTCCATCGAGTGACGCACCCGGAAAAGCCGCACAGACACACGTCGATCACCGGCTTACTCCATTCAGACGGAATTCGGCATCAGCGAAGCGGTGACGCAGCGGAAACCAGACCAGTAGCGGCAGTCCCGCTCCAAGAACACCCGTCAGCAGAAGGGGGAACCAAACCACGTAAGACTGACGGTCCAGGAACGCCACGACAGTCAAGATCAATGCCGCTGTCCCAAGCACAATGACATTGGTGGAAACAACCAAGATGATTCTGCGTCCCCCACCTTGTTCCTTCCGGCTGAAAAAACCCACGATAGCCCCGCACAGCCCGAAGACCGTTCCCAGGAGGGCGCCGACTATCCCTCCCACGCGAGGCCCCCACCACTGCCCCGGCAACCGCAGCATGTCTTCGGACTCGTCGTACTCAACCAGCTCCAAAGGACCAACGCAGATGGCTCCCGACCCCGCGAACGTTGCGTTCAGAACAAGCTTCGACGGGCGCTCCTCGCGGCCAAAAATCCTGAAAGGAAGAAGGAACGGTCGCCAGTCAGAATCACCCTTCAAAGCCTTCATGAGCCCCCGACGGCCGACGGTCCGGGAGAAAAAGATCGCGTCCTCGTCCCCGAAGACAGCGAGCATCTCCAGGTAGCTTCCCGGGGGCATATCCGTGTACTTGACGCGGCCTCGAAGCGCGAACTGCGCCGAGGTGATGCCCGGAGAACCGATAGTCATCAGAGGAAGCGTGACGGGGGCCTCCGCAGCACTGGTAACCATGACAGCGGTGCCACTTGCATCGTCGTCGCTCGCGAGGGCACAGGTGACCGTGTCCACCGCCGGTGGGGCCTCCTTCCATTCAAGTGTCCGCAAGACAACCCCCGCCGGAAGCCAAGGCCCCGAAATGACCAGAACAAGAGCGCTCAACGGGACGACTCGTCGCATGCATGCTCTCCAGAATTGCCACAAGTGAAGACTGGGGCAAGATAGCCAACCGCAACCTGCCGCACAAGTTTCAATCCCCTGTGCGACGGATATGGTTTAGCCCGGATGTTGCACGAGTCGGGGGTGCCCGAGATGCAAGGCAGAGCACGTTGAGCTGTAGTGACTACTGCCAACGTGCTGTAACGAAGCAGGTTGGGTGTCCCCGGCTCGCCCGTAGGGTGAATACGCCCCACTCTCGGGCGATGGAACAGAGTGTACCCTCCCGAATCCACGGGATGTAAGCTACACTGCCTTGACTGTGACTCGCTTACAACTCAACTGTCTGTGTGTTCATGCAACGTCCGGGTTAGCGCTGAACACCACGCTGTCTGGGAACGCGGCAACACCGTCATCCGCACAGGAATATGGCATGAACGACTATCTGGAACGCACGGAAAGCTACCTCACGGAGAAGCTGATCCCCTTTTGGGCGGAACGCATCGCGGAGCCAAACCACGGGGGATTTCAGACGAACTACGACCGCAATGGAGAACGGACAGAGGTCACCGAGAAGACGTTCCTCTGTCAGGGGCGCTGCATCTTCACCCTTTCACACGCGGTCCGGTTGGGGTTCGACTGGCCTGGATCCCGCGGAACGATCGCGCAGGGGATCGACTTTGTCGAACGCCACTTCCGAGATCAGGAAGATGGAGGCTACCTCTGGATCGTCGAAGAGGATGGAACCGTCCGTGATGACCGCAACGTCATGTACGGACTCTCCTTCATTGTATACGGACTTGCGGAGTACGCACTCCTTACAGGGGATAGGAAAGCAGAAACAGAAGCCCGACGCGTCTTTGACCTGATCCTGTCCAGGGCCGCAGACATCCACTACGGCGGTTTCTTCGAGCACTTCGACCATGCCTTCCAGCTGGAGAGTGTCCGCCCGGACGGCATGCCCCACAAGTCCCTCGACGTCCATATGCATCTGATGGAAGCGTTCACCACACTCTATGAACTGACCAGGGCCCCACGTCACCGCCAAGCCCTCGAACAAGTCACGGAATTGATATTCGACCGGATGATCGCCCCCGAAACAGGAACGGGCGTCGCAATGTTCTCCCCCGATTGGACCCCCGTCAACAACGTCCAGCTCGGCACGCTTTGGGGAGCGGACCGCTTTGATGAAACAGGAAAACCACCCGAGATCACCTCCTACGGACACAATATCGAGCTGGCCTGGCTCTATCTGCACAGCCTGGATGTGCTTGGGGTACCACGTTCGCAAGGCCGAGAGCGCGTCCTCCCAATCTTCCAGCATACCGCCGAACGCGGAGTCGACTGGGAATGCGGCGGCTTGTTCGTTGAGGGACATCGCACGGGAGCAGCCACCGAGACAACAAAGGAATTCTGGCAGCAGGCTGAAGCACTGATCGGCTTCCTCGATGCCTACGAAATGACCGGCGACGAACGCTACCGCGATGCGTTTGCCAATGTCTGGACATTCGTCTTTGAGAAGGTGATCAACTGGGATCAGGGAGAGTGGTTCGCACTGCTGGACCGCAAAGGAAACGTGCTGTGGGATCACATGGGCCACAACTGGAAGATCTGCTACCACACGCTCCGAGCCATGTGCGAGGTCGTTGTCCGCCTCCGACGTCTGTGTGACAGCTAGCAACGCAGTCCCGCCACGTCCCCGGACCCACAACGGAGAACGACACAGATGACCAAACCAAATATCCTGTTCATCATGACCGATCAGCAGCGCTGGGACGCCCTGGGGTGCTCCGGCGGCTGGGTGAGAACGCCCAATCTCGACCGCATTGCCGCCGAAGGCATCCGGTTCCCCAACTGTGTCACTACAACCCCAGTCTGTATCCCTGCCCGAGTCACCATGGCAACCGGACTTTACCCGCACAACACCGGCGTTTGGAGCAACGGGAACTACACCCTTCCGGAGTCATCACGAACGTGGATGCAGGCCATCCGCGCGGCCGGGTACCGCACAAGCCTGTTCGGAAAAACACACCTCCACCCGCACGGCGGGGACCTGCGCGAACGTGAACACCTGATGCACGCCTATGGCATTGATGATGTCGACGAGATCGGCGGTCCACGGGCAAGTGCCCGCCTGCGAAGCCACATGACAGCCAGGTGGGAGGCACAGGGACTGTGGAAAGCCTACCAGGACGACTACGCCGAACGCTTCACCAACAAGCCCCACGTGGTTCGGCCCTCTGTCCTTCCGTTGGAGGAATACGCCGACACGTACGTCGGGCAACGGGCCAAGGCCTACCTGACCGAGT
The DNA here is from genome assembly GCA_018676675.1 of Lentisphaerota bacterium. Lineage (GTDB taxonomy): Bacteria > Verrucomicrobiota > Lentisphaeria > Oligosphaerales > JABHEG01 > JABHEG01. The sequence continues at coordinate 12,575 of JABHEG010000257.1, read as the reverse complement.
ATAGCCGCTCCGAACCGTGGTGCTGCTGGGTGAGTTTCGGCGGACCGCACGAGCCCTGGGACACCCCCGAGCCCTACGCCAGCATGTACGCCCCCGCTAACATGCCCCCACCGGCTCCGTGCCCCGAGTGGTGTTCAGACCTCGCAGATAGTGAACTCAAGAAACGTCTTCAAAGGGCGCCCGTACTCCATCCGGAAGACGTTGCCGCGATGCGGGCGAACTACGCAGGAAACGTCACCCTCATCGATGACCAGATCGGCGAAATCCTGGGTGTCATCGAGAAACGCGGAGAACTGGAAAACACCGTGATCGCCTTCACCTCAGACCACGGCGAACTCAACGGTGACTATGGGCTCATCTACAAGAGCGTTTCGCTCAACGGCTGTGTTCGCGTCCCCCTGCTGATACGCACTCCGAACACCCTTGGAACATCAACAGGAGGCGTGTGTGAAGGACCAGTGGAGTGGGCTGATGTCGGGCCAACCCTCGCTGAACTCGCCGGCAACCCGCTCGACTATGAGCAATTCGCGGTCTCGCTGGTCCCCGCTCTCACCGACCCCCACTCACGACCACGGAAGGATGCCATCTCTGAGATCGCAGGCGAAGTAATGCTGCTGACCGACGAATGGAGAATCGTCCTGAACGCAGAAGGGCAGCCCTACCTCCTGTTTGATGTCCGGAGCGACCCGCTGGAGCAAGCAAATCTGGCAGGGCGCAGCGAGTATGCAGACGTCCAGTCCAGGCTCGTCGCCCGAGTACTCGAACGACTGGTGCAATCTCAGACACACCTCACCTGAGACGGCCGGGCTTGCTCTGCTGAACAAACGCCCCCCTCGGCATTCTGCCTTCCTGGAGGGCGACACTCCGTGGAGCCGTGCCTTCCCCTGGGGCCACCGAGAGCCACCTCAGTATTCCCTGTGTCCCTGGAGGCCGGCTATCCCTAACCGGTGCCTTCCCCTGGGGCCGCCGAGGCCCACCTCGGCATTCGCCTCGCCCTTGCCCAGAGGCCCCCGTCTCCTACCGGCCTGCCCCTCAGCAGGGGATGAAACGCTTGATGTCACGCACGGCCCCCTCGGCAGCGGACGTCGCAAACAGCGCATAGCCCTGCAGAGCATCAGAGACCTTGCGGTCCCGTTTCGGCTTCCACCCTTGACTGCCCAGGTCCGCCATTCCGGCGCGACGGTCCTCCAGTTCCTGTTCGGTCAGCTTCACGTTGATGCTGCGCGTCACGATGTCGATCTCGATGATGTCACCATCCTTGAGCAACCCGATGTTGCCGCCGTCGGCGGCTTCGGGTGAGACATGGCCGATCGAGAGCCCGGAAGTTCCGCCACTGAACCGACCATCGGTGATCAGAGCACACACCTTGTCCAAATGCTTGGACTTGAGATACGACGTCGGGTAAAGCATCTCCTGCATCCCCGGGCCACCTTTGGGCCCTTCGTAGCGAATGACAACCACGTCACCAGCCTGCATCCGATCTTCAAGGATCATCTCGACTGCCTGATCCTGCGAGTCGCAAACACGAGCCGTCCCACTGAACTGCCAAATACTGGGGTCGACTCCCGCCGTCTTCACAATGCAGCCATCCTGGGCAATGTTCCCAAACAAAACACAGAGCCCACCATCCTTGCTGTACGCGTTCGCCACGTCACGGATGCAGCCCGACTCGAGGTCCATGTCAGGCTCGTTGTACTGCGCCGATTGCACCATCCCCTCCAGGCAAACTCTCCCGCCCGGAGCGGCTAAAGCGCGTGCCTGTGCCGCCGCGTCAGGCGTGCTGCGAAGGTCGCTTGCCAGGATCTGTTCGCCCATCGTGTCGCCACTCACCGTCAAACACGCTTCGTGGATGAGACCAGCCCGACTCAGCTCTCCCATGATAACCGGGATTCCCCCGGCACGACTGACATCCTCCATGTGGAACTTCGAGCTGGGGGCCACCTTGCACAAGCATGGCGTTTTGCGCGACAGCGCATCAATGTCCGACATGGTGAAGTCCACCCCCGCACTTCGCGCAATCGCTAGAATGTGCAGCACCGTGTTCGTTGATCCGCCCATGGCTGTGTCAAGAGTCATGGCATTCTGGAACGTCTCATAGGTCGCGATACTCCGCGGGAGGACCGAGTCATCGCCCTCCAGGTAGTGCGATTTCGACATCGCTACGATGCGCTCAGCCGCCTTCTCGAACAGCGTGCGCCGAAGTGTGTGCGTAGCCAAAAGCGTTCCGTTCCCGGGGAATGCCATGCCTAGCGCCTCAGTCAGGCAGTTCATGCTGTTGGCCGTGAACATCCCCGAACACGAACCGCAGGTGGGACAGGCGTGGATCTCGATCTGGCGCAGATCCTCGTCACTGATTTCGCTGTCAGCGGCCATGACCATGGCGTCAACCAGGTCAAGCGTCAGCTCACCCTTTGATGTACTCGCTTTCCCTGCTTCCATCGGACCGCCGGCGATGAAGATCGTCGGGATATTGAGGCGCATGGCAGCCATCAGCATCCCGGGAGTGATCTTGTCACAGCTCGAGATACAGATCAGAGCATCGGCCACATGGGCCTCTACCATGTACTCCACACTATCGGCAATCAGTTCACGACTGGGCAGCGAGTAGAGCATACCATCGTGCCCCATCGCGATGCCGTCATCGACGGCGATGGTGTTGAACTCAACCCCAACCCCACCGGCAGCACCAATCATCTTCTTCATCATCTGGCCGTAGCCGTGCAGATGGACATGCCCAGGTACAAACTGCGTAAAGGAATTGGCGATCGCAACGATCGGCTTCTTGAAGTCCTCGTCCGACATTCCGGTCGCTCGCCACAGAGACCGAGCCCCTGCCATGTTCCGTCCCTGAGTCGTCCGGGCGCTTCGGAAAGTCCGTTTTGTCATCTGAAACGTGTCCTTATGCTCTATTAACAGCCGTTTGAGAATATCCAGGGACGGCGCCCTCCGCGACAGCTCCTGCGCTCCACACCGTTACCATCGTCTGAGTGTCCTGCGCATTAGTCTGTGTTTCACACAGAGAACGAACACACCAAGTGTGCGTCCATCTTACGCGCGGTCTAAACATACCGGACAGCGCATACCATGTCCACCTCAGCACGCGTCGCCGGACTGCCTGGAGAAGCACGGATTCAGGCTTGCCCCACGCCGTAAGCGGTCTATTTTTCAACAGCACCAAATGCCACGTATCCTCCCCTGAATCGCCATAAGGAGTTAGTACATGAGAACCCCCGCAAGACACGCAGCCGCCCTGGGCCTGATCCTCGCATGCATGGTAACTGGCTGGGGTTGTCGAACGCTGACCGGCGAACGAACGCGACCCGCCACAACCTACCAGCTCAAGCGCGTGCCCCCCTTCAACACGTGGGAGGCGACCGTCACCAACTCCATTGAAGCCACGCACAAAGCCGTCCTCGAGGGCCTTGAAGACCTGGGTATTGAGCCGATCACCAACCGGGTCGACAAACTCTCCGGAACCGTCGACGCGTTGTTCGCAGATCAAATGGATTTAGAAGTCAAGCTCCATTTCGTTGCCCCCGAAATGACTCGCATCCGCATCCGCTGTGGAATTGTCGGCCATGAACAGCGAACGGAACAGCTTTTCCGAGCCTTTGAGAAGCACCTCTAACCCGAGAACGATCGTGCCAAGTTTGCCGGTGTTTTCGCAGACTCAGGCATTGACGCTCACCATCAGACGGCTATCTTATCATCCTGTCGTTTGTAGATGCCTAGTGTGTTCTCTCACGACATGACAACCTGGCGGACGTTGGACACCAACGCAGTACCCGGAGAGGTGGCTGAGTGGTCGAAGGCAACGGTTTGCTAAACCGTCGTACGGTTTAACGCTGTACCGAGGGTTCGAATCCCTCCCTCTCCGCCATTCTAAAGGCCCGCAAGCCCCGCGCTTGCGGGCCTTTTCCTTCTCCACTCCAGCCTGTTACAGATACGCACACCCCCTCCCCTTCCCTCGAAAGAAGTCCACCCAGGGCGTACTCTCTCTCCCGAGAAACTCCCCCGATTCACCGCTTGAACACCCCATTCTTTGTACCTATACTTGTACCCATAGCCGTCTTTGAGCTCAAAGGAGTGCCCCACGGGTGCCCCACAGCGCCCCACAAGCACGGGAGGATGACACAGAATGGCCTATCTCGTCAGAAGGAAGGGGACGAAAAAGTGGTATATCCAGTGGTGGGACAGAGATCGGAAGAGCAAACGAGTCAAGGCAACGGGAACAGAGGATGAGTCCAAAGCTCGGGAGAGATTGGCGGAATTCCAGGCGGTGCTGAAAGGCCGACACCAGCGGCAGAAAATCGAAGAACTGCTGAATGCCGTCGGTTACGAAGCCACAACAGGCGTGCCGCTGGGGCAACTGTGGGGCCTGTACGTGCGGACACCCAAACTGCGGAGAACGACTGACAAGACTGAGCGAGCGAAACTGAACACGGTGGCGAACTGGATCCGCTGGATGGAAAGAGAGCATCCAGAAGTAGAGCTTCTGCATGAGGTAACACTGCGGACGGCGGCAAGGTACTTTGCATGGATGGCAAGTGAGGGAATCCACGCCCAGACGCGTAACAACCGGTTGGCCACGCTGCGCGTCATCTGGCGAACAATCCAGATACCCGCAGGACTGCCGACAAATGTATGGGAGGGTGTCCCGCGGGTCGAGGCGAACAGCGAACGGGTGGAAAGCCTGACCTTAGAGCAGGTTCGAGCAGTATACAGAACTGCAACAGAATTCGAGTCCAGAAACGCAGAGCCGGGCTTCTGGGGAGCAGCTGTGGCCTTGGCTTACCACACCGGTCTGCGTGAAGGCGATATCTGCGAACTGCACTCAGACGAGTTCTCGATAACAGGAGACAAGTTATGTCTCGTGGAGAACAAGAAGTGGAAGGGAGCACAGGCTCTGGAGCACCCTGTTCTTCCCGAGTGGAGTCAACACCTGCCGGACCGGGCCGAGGGATACGTCTGGCCAACGGCGGCCGAAGCCTACAAGCGCAACGCCAGATGGCTGTCCGCAGATTTCGGAAAAATCCTGAAGCAGGCAGGAATTGAGCGTAAGCGTGTAATCAGTGGCAAGCAACGTACCGTTGTGACGTTCCATTCGTTGCGCGCCACTTACGCGACAATCCACCGCGATCAGGGCGGCTCCCTGGATGACGTCCGCGAGACCCTCGGCCACGCCACCATCCAGATGACCCAGCACTACAGCCACAGCCACGAAGCCGCCAAACGCCTGGCCGAGGTCCGACCTTCGCTGACGACCGAGGGTGAGCCCACAGCTCAGCATGACTGAGGACAGCGATCTGAGAAAGGCATCGTCCCTGCCCCGCAATCGGCTGCCGGGGGCGTCCAGTCGTGAGCACGCAGATAGGACCGGACGCGCTGGGACTTGACCGCGCCGTTGGTCGCGGCCTCGATCTGCTTGTACGTCATTCCCTGGCCCCGGAGTTGCCGGACTTGGACAACGCGTGGCCAAATATCCGGGTCCTGGCCAATCTGGCCGTTAGGCAACTTGCGCCAGCCGACGGGGGGCCTCCCTACATGGACTCGCCCCGTGCCGTTGTTCCAGGCCTTCACCTTGTGGCGAAGCGTGGCAGATGTCCGCTCGGCCGTCTGATCACACTCATGCGTTGCGAGGATCGCAGCCAGGCGGTACTGGAGTTTGCCGGCAGCAGTCGTCGTGTCCACAACGCCGCCCTGATTGACAGCTATGATGCGAGTCCCCCGAACGGAGAGGAGCAGTTCCAGCAACCCGAGCTCTATCCAGTCCCTGCTGATACGGTCCACAGCGTAGATGGCAACCGAATCGATGCCCCCCTCGTCCACACGCTCAAGAAGGGAGCTGTAACCAGACCGCTCCAGGCCGGCGTACTCCCCTCGGGCCAACTGCGTGTAGTAAGCGAGAGCTTCAGCCGGCTCACTACGGAGAGACCGGGCCCGGCCCGACACGGCAAGCTCCTCACGGATGACGTCGACCAGCCGGAGATCGTGAAGCGCCGCATAGTCTTCAATGGCCTTGACCTGCCGATCAGTGTCCTGCGCATCGGTGGAGACACGGACGTAACCAAGGATGTTCACTCTGTTGTCCTCTCGTCGATGGTCTTGCTCCAGGCAGGCCGCAAAGCATGTGCACTCACACAGCCGCAACCAAAAGGTGATGCGTCCCCCGATTTGCACGACGAAATACACCTCTACCACCTACCCCTTAACTACTTATACACCCCAAATCAGCCACTTACAATTCCATTGTCGCCCCCCTAGAGGCAACAGATTCGTCCATCACGTACCAGGAGATGGACACCGACGCGCAATGAGCCAAGCACGGTGAACGTGTGCACTGCGGGAGGGCAGCCGGCCGATTCTCCCCCGGCCTGACTGTTTGGTCGCCTATCTCTATTGGGTGAGAATCCGCGAGGGCCTTGGGCAGGTGCTCCTGAGCTCGAAATTGCGCTTTCGAGACGGACAAACAGACCATAAAAGGCTTATCCGTAACGCCTTAAGCATCCCAAGCAGACCGCTTTCTCGATATTCCTGTCCGGACATTGGACCGCCGCGAGTTCCCGCGGCTTTCGTGGAAACCGGTCGGTTCCCGTGATTTCCGGCACAGAGCAATCTGCCGCTCCTCACCGCGTCCAGCCGATTCTCCCGCCAATGCCCTGCTCTCCTCCCTGCCTGACACAGCCATAGAACACGGCCGCACTTTGTGCCGCAAAAAAGGGGGGCCGGGGCCGGGCGGATGCTGGGAGCTTCTGTATAGATCTCTGCTGAGTGGATGTACAAGCGGAGGTCCCGGAACCATGGAGAACTCTCAGAGAAAAAAAATCACAGGAAAAGCCGCGGCCCCGCTGCCGTAGTCGACGGTGCTGCCTCCGGATCGACTCCGGTGATCCACTTACCGGGGAAGCGATGGGGTCGGGTAACTGTCCAAGCCAGGTTTTCTCCGTTCACCGTGAACCAGCGAACCAACCGACTGACCGTCCCCCCCTTATAGGGGGCGGTCAGTCGGTTGGTTGCTTGGGCGACACTGCCTTCCAGCTTTCCGAGTTCAGAAAACTGGCCATAACACAGTGCTCCCGTGAATGTTGTGTCATGCCAGCACTTCAGTTCATTGGTGGTTGCACAAAGGAGACAGCTCTGTCCGCGAAGGAGCGTCAGGAATAGGGGAGGCTCTGAGGCCATCAAGCAGCCTCCACATGCGCATTTTCCGGTACTAGCGTGGGCCGCTGCGATGGTGCGCGATAGGTTGGGAGAGTCTTCTCAGGCTGAGCCAATCCCGCTTGTGGATCCAAGTAGACCAGACGTTGCCAATTGCCTTTGTCCTCGCGCAGGACACCTGGGAGGCGGGATAGGCGTGCCGGATTGCAGCAGGCTCGGTCAGCTCCGAGTAGGGTGAGTCGGCCACACGGACCGTATAGCTCCTGCTTCACAACACTGTCCCATGTGTCGCGGTTCGGGATATCCGCTCTGATCCAAGCATGCAGCGACTTTGATCCCGAATGGATCAGCGCAGCCACAGGCATGATTTGATCCCGGATGATGGTGTGCCAGAATGCGCACTGCTCGGCGAGAGGCAGATCATCGAACTCCACCAGAAGGAAACGCAGTTCGGAGACGGCCGCATCGCCCCGTCGAGACATTGTCCCCGTGGAAGTCTCGTGCGCTCTGCCATCCACCGGGTTCGGCATGATGTGAGGCCATGGGGCCTGTTTCCGTTCCTCAAGCTCTCTGATCCACTCCACTGTAGTCGCGACGTCTCGGTCATACCTCTCACCAATGAACAGGACCTCATCAGGCCCGTAGAGCTCGCTCAGCAGAGCGATGGCATCTCGGAACCCGGCCTCCCAGTCGAGTCGTACAGGAGACAACTCCCAGAGATCGACATCCTCTGCTCCCTCAGAACGCTCAATGAGCTTCCGACGATAGGATGGCCCGTCGATGGCCGGTTTCGAAATGGACTTCTGATATCCTGGCCTCTTGGCAGGATTCTGCTCCCACATCAAGTGATCCCGGCGTGCATGCGCGATCGTGTCACGAATGTCGTTGTCAGGGACGTGTCGGCGGCCGCCTGGGATGCACCTGCGGATGTCGGAGAACACGGCCGAGTTGCTGTGTCCTGCCATAACCCCATAGTTGGCCACGGTCAGGATGAACGGATGACACCCTTGCCCAACGCCCGGCGCAGGTATGCTCGCGAGGGCATCGCGGTACTTCTCTTCCAGCGTTAGGGAGCGGGAGCCATGCTGCAAGCCTGCAGCACGACTCCCGCCAACACATGAACGTAGACCTCCCATCATACCGCGAGCTCTCTCTGTCGGTATTCCTCTTCCTGCCGCCGTGCTTCCTTCTCAACAAGCTCCAGGGGACCGACGAGCTTGAAGTGCGGATTGACGCGGACGGTGCACTCAGCAAGCCGCCCACTGTCAATGCATGCCTTGACGTAGCCACGCACTCTGTCTCGCCCGACCCCAAGCTTCTCTTGCAGCCGATGCTGCAACTCGGATTTCGCTATTGGCTTTCGGGCCATGCCCGCCACTTCATCCAGATCAACCACTTTGACGCTGCGATTGATCTTGGTTGTCGGGATGCTGTTGACTTCCTCCGGACTCGGCTCCCGCCAGTAGATGCCTTCACCCTCTCCGGCGTGAGCGATGTGTCGGTCGTGAGTGCGCTTGCCGTCACGTTGCCAGTTGAGACGCTTGCCCCGCTTGGCGGCATGCAGAATGAAAAGACCCGGATCAGCCGTCTTCTCTATCACCAGCACCGCACGAGCCCAGTTCGCCCACTCTGCCGAGCCGGAACCAAGATAAGCCTTGTCGCCGGGTGGCGAATCGACCTTGCGGTCCCGCTGCCAGCCGGACTTGTTCGTGTGATGCACAAGCAGACAGGCAGTCCCGAACTGCTTAAGGATAGGGTTCAACGTCCCGCGCAGAAAGTGCGTCACATCGCGCTGGAGAGAGGCGTCCCCCCCAAGGAAGGAAAGGGCCGGATCAATCACGATGAGGTGCGGGCACTCTCCCTGCTCCTGTGCCAGGCTCAGCTGCTCTTGTAGCCATCCACCAAAGGCGTCGCCGTACCGCGTGGTCTCCGTGATGATGCGCAGTCGACCATGAACAAACGCCACCTGCTCCTGAGTCAGGAGACCGTCGCGGACAAGGCCGCGGGAGATCCCATCGCGCTCCTCCACCACATCGCCATCATCATTTTCCGCCTGGATCACCCAGATAGGCAGTGGCCCCACGGGTTCCAGGCCAAAACAGGCAACTCCAGCAGTCCAGCATATCGACACCTGCATCGCAAGCGAGCTCTTTCCGGCTTCTGTGGAAGAGACAAGAAGCGTGCCGCCTCCTCTCGAAATAAGCCGATTCCGGATGAGCTCGTCCGGATCAGGATCCGGAATGGTCAGCTCACCAATGAGCCTCCCTGGTAGTGATAGTGACGGCTGCAAGCAACCTGCCGCCCGGGCGTCGTCATCGAGATGATTCAACAGAGCATTTGACATTTTCGTTCCTCCTAGTCGAACACACACTGCGGCGACGGCGCACTTCGCCGTGCCTCTGGAGGAACCCTCGTGCTCCAGAGACTGGAACAGCCTAGGTGTTTCCAACCTTTTTCTGCCCGAATCAGGTACCCATGGAAGGGGGCCTCGGGCAATGGGGGGGATGGGCAGGAACAGTCCCACAGGCCAGTATCAAGAAGTGAAGCCAGGAAGGGGTCGGTGGTCCAGCTGGCGCATCTCAGAGATCGCGGAGGGAGCGTAGTCGCTGGACAGCCACCCTCGCATGCTCTTCAGCGACTGGATCCGGAAGGAAACAAGGCGGCGACGGAAGCTCGATGGTCGACACGTTCTCTGAGCGCAGGCCAAAATGCTTCCTGACATTATTCCGCACGGTTTTCGCACAGAGCCCTTCCTCCTCGGGGGCCTCGCCCATGACCGTTCCATCCGCATCAAACAGAGTCTCCCCAGCCTTCCTACACGCCTGTCCGAATCGCCCCTTCCCCCTCTGCCTGCAGTAGTCCACAATGAAATAGGCCCAGTTGAGGGCCCGGCGGCGATCGGCGCCATCAACAAGCCCTTCCGCCTCCCGTTTGTAGTGCCCCCGCCGGTGATTCTGCCGCAGGTGAGCCATCCCTTCCATAGTGAGAGGCTCCCAGGTGTACGTCCACCACATGCGACGGGCCCTTTCCGCTCTGTGAATGGCCAAGGCCACATCCTGGAGGCGCCCCGCGGCAAGGTGCTCACCTGCCAGTACAGAGGCCCTTAACATCTGGTCAGCGTGTGTCCCCGTTTCACTCGGAAGCTGCTTTGCCAGGAAACGCAGGTCTTGCTGCTCAATTCCTCCCCCGCTCATCACCTCATGGATAGGGCCGTCGTAGCCCAGTAGCTCTTCCACCCACCGACAAAGAAGGCTCCCTGTCTCAGACAACTCCTCAAGCATGCGCAGAAGCGCGTCGCTCACGAGCGCCTCGACCAGGAGCCCCAGATGTTCGTACTCAAGTCCCTCGCGGTATCGGAGGAACACGCGGGCCTCACGGCAAAGCGCTGCCCTTACGGCCTCGTAGGACGCGTCCCGACACAGCTCAACCGTCAGAAGCTCATCGTGGAGGCCAATCTCACTGCGCAGCCACCGTTTCCGCCGTCGAATCTCGTCTCCAACAGGAGTGGAAGGCCGGCACCCCAGAGCACCCGAGGCCAATTCCGGGTCCGGCTCTGGTTCCGGTTCAGGCAGGGCCTCAGACGGGAACAGGGCACAACCTCTGTCAGCCAGTTCTATGGAACGCAGGGTCTCCTCCGCTCTGGAAGGACATACGACCGCCCACCCAGCCAAAGGCAGGATCACTGTTGACCGCGGGGGCGTGTTGAGATCGAGGACGGGAACGTTTGTGGGGTCATCAAGCGAGTACCGCCAGAGCTCGCTCACATTGAGGCCCCGCCTGCAGTCTCGACTACTGTGAGGACTGTCATCCCAGATGGGGACACAACATGCGCACTCGAGCAGATGCTCGCGCCTGACCTCTTCACATTGCTTCACACGCTCCCCGTGAAGCGCATCAAATAGCCGTATCCACTTGGCGAGAAGCTCTGCAAGGTATCCGTTCATCTCTGGTGGCCTCGTTACTGTCCAACTCCCTCGGACGCAGCAGCGTCTGCGAGCACGGTGATTCGTGCGACTCACTCCTCCTGGTTGGCATCCCCAACTGAAAGATGATCCGTCCGATGCATCACTTGAGCCAATGGCAAAGCGGGAACTATCGCTCGCGAGTGGCGTGTCTGCCAGTGAATGAGCCCTGCGCAACTCAGCCATTCCTACCAGCACGTCGATCCCGGGTCGCAGGGGGGGGTACGGGGCCGGACGACTTTTCGGGATGCCGGTATAGATCTCTGCTGGAAAGGAGTACACGCCTCCGTTCTTGCAGCACATTCAGAGCAGGAGGATGGAAGAACAACTCCACAGGAAAAAAATCCCAGAAGAAAAGTCACGATCCGTTTGAGTCCATCACGTTTCGGAGGCATGGTGCAATGGACGGTCAGCCAAGTAGGAAGCTTGGTCTGGCTCGTGGGGGTAGTCTGCCTCAACCGACAGTCTGTTCCAGGGATGTGTCGCTGCCGAGTGTGGCGAGTGCCGCCCCCATCCGGACCTCCCAAGAGCAATCAAGGGCGATCGTGCGGCTCGAGAACGCGCGGCAACCGAGCCAAGCCGTAGGGCCTGGAGCCAAGCTCGGGAGGCCCGGCTCGGTCGTCGGGCAAGCCCAGTTAGGGTTCCGATGCACTGAGGCTCTATCGCAGGACAACTGGTGGCCCAAGGGAGTAGCGTTGTTGGGGAATGACGTCCCCGAAGAGGAAGTGGAGAATGGGAATGAACTGCACTCGAGGCATCCTGTTGGGTTCTTTGCTCCTCGCGATGTGTGCCGAAGCTCGCATCGGCGAGACAGCCAAGCAGTTGGAGGCGCGCTTTGGGAAGGGGCGCCCAATGCAACAGCACGTGACAAAACCACCAACCACACACGGCTTCCTCTTCTACCGACCCAAAGTTGTCGTCTGGGCCTACTTCATCGACAAGCGATGCACACGGATCTCCTACAACTTCAAGGGCTACCTCAAGAAAGAGACAGCTCTCAGATTGCTGAAGCTCAACGGCAAGCTGTGGCTCGACATGGGGGCTACGCGGGCCGATGGGAAGACAGATGGCCCCAAACCTGAAGGGCGTTGGAGGACCAAGGACGGCCGCGTCCATGCTGAACGCTGGAAGAACACGATGCTCTTCAGGACAAAGGAACACTTGGCCGCTGAATTGGCCATCAGACGGAAGGCCGAAGCGGAGAAACTGAGGAAGAAGAACGAGGATCCACTCAAGGGATTCTGACTCCTCCAATGGCTGAACTGTGACTCGCCCACGGGGAAGGCACTCCGGGGTGTCCCATGCCATCCTCTTCCCGCTAGCGGTAGTTTACTGTGGATGCAGGAAGAGGGATCTGCAACCTTCTCTCATTCAAGTGGAAAGATCTACGCGTCGTTGTATTGCCCTCTTGTGGCATCGAAGCACGCGTAGGTGTAGCGTGCAGCCTTCATCAAT
>JABHEG010000256.1 GCA_018676675.1 Lentisphaerota bacterium | reverse complement strand
CGTCAACTTTTCTCCAGGACTGGACAGGAACTTGCTCAACAAGTTAGCGCTTATGGGGCGCTGCCCCGTACCCCGCTGAGGGAGCAGCGGCTCCCCCAGGCCCCCACATACTGGTGTCGCGAACGCCAGGTGACCAAGCCCACCTGACCTTCGCGACCCCGTTGCCGATGCTCGCGCGACGGGCGACCACGTAGACGGTGGCAGAGGCCCTGTTTCCTGTCGTGAGGCAACGACCTGTCAGGGAAACAGAGATGTCTTGGCTTGGCGCATATGTGCGCCCCACGGGAGCGGTCTTCCCGCCGTCAGAGCCGCGACTCACGGGAGCGGTCACTTCTCGCAGGTACGTGATCTCACCAAAGGGGCGCGCCGTGCCGTACAAGAAGCACGGGCGGCATCCGGGGGATTGCATCCACATCCTCCCAGCGATATTGGTAGCAGCGTGATGCCACGGAAGAATGGTATCACCTGGGGTCTCTGAGGGTATCACTTGGTTATGGAGCAGGTCATGATGGAAGAACAGGCCGGAAGCACTCAGGAATCGATCACTGCTGCGGACTCGGCAGGGAGCATGTCCGAGCAGGAAATGATGATGCAGGAGCAGGCCATGATGGATGCCATGGCCGCGGCGGACGAGGTATCTCCAAATCCCGCGGACGACATGCAGGAGCCCATTCAGCTGCAGCCCGTGCCCGAGGGCACAGTGGACCCGGCCACGCTCGAACCGCACCCCTATGCGGATCTCCTTCCCTACATGCGGGAAAGCCAGTTCGCCGAGCTCAAGGAATCCATCGAGCTCGATGGTCCGCAAAACCCTATCGTGCTCTTCCAGGGCAAGATTCTCGATGGACGAAATCGCGCCAAGGCCTGTCAAGAGCTCGGGGTCTTCGTTCCTGCATTTGAGTTCCTCAGCTCCGAGCAACGCGCCCTCGTCTACGTTCTCTCCGCCAACCAACACCGCCGTGACCTCACCGCCTCCCAACGCGCTGCCGTGGCCGTGGACATCCTGCCCGAGATCTCGGAAGACGTGAACCGAAAGCGCATTGAGAAGATCCGTCAAGCGAGGCTCGCAACGTCCGGAAATCAGACCATGGCGAATTCGCCAGAGTCTGACACCAATGTCAATGCTGCCGTTACGGCGCGAGCTCTGGCAGGCAATATGATGGGGGTTGGTGACAACTACGTGGGCCTGGCCAAACGCCTAAAGGAAGACGCCCCAGACCTCTTCGAACGCGTCCGGTCCGGAGCACTCACGCTGTCCAGCGCCTTGAAGGAACTCAACGGCGACCCCGATGATCCGCACACCGCTCGCATCAAGAGCGTCCGGGGCAAACTCAACAGAATCCTCCGCGACAGTGACCAAGCTCCTGAACTTCTGGACCGCCTGGAGACCCTCCTCGCGGAGTTCGCGTAGTTGTCGTGGCGAAAGACCGCCTATCCCGCGTTGGCGCATGCGCGTCAAGCTAGATCGCAATCCACTCCTAGACAGCGCAATACATCACAACAAACAACGGCATCACAGCCACCGTCTACGTGGTCGTCCGTCGCGCGAGCGGTGGCAACGGTGGTGCGAACGGCGGTCGGGGTTTCCCCGGGCGACGTACGCGAAACCCTCACGTGGGGGCCCGGGGGAGCCGCAGGTCCCCCGGCAGGGCTTCGGGACAGCGTCCCGTGCCTTCCCCCCCCCAATGAGTTACGCCTTGGCTTGACGCGCATGCGTCTTGGCGGGACAAGCCAACGGCTAGAACGACGTGCTCCGGAACGCTACTGTGGACTCCTCGAAGTGGCGTTCACGACCAATAGGACCTCTCAATGGCAACAAGCTTCTCTCAGACAGCCGCGTATATCTGGTCGCTTGCGGACCTCCTCCGCGGGGATTTCAAGCAATCGCAATACGGACGGGTGATCCTGCCATTCACGATCCTGCGACGACTGGAATGCGTGCTGGCGACGAACAAACCCGCGGTTCTCGCCCAGGTTGAGAAACTCAAAGGCATGGCGAAGCTGGAGGAGGAAGCGCGGGAGAAATTCCTGTTGCGGGCCGCCGACCAGTCGTTCTACAACACCTCACCCATGGATCTCGCCAAGCTGGGCAGTGCGGACATAAAGAGCAATCTTCTCACCTACGTGGACAGCTTTTCGCAGGATGCCCGGGAGATCTTCGAACACTTCCGCTTCGATGAGTTTATCACCAAACTCGGCGAGGCCAATCTGCTCTTCAAGGTGGTGCAGAAGGTAGCGACCACGGATCTCAGTCCGGAAGCGATCAGCAACCACGACATGGGGCTCGTCTTCGAGGAGCTGATCCGCCGCTTTGCGGAAAGCTCGAATGAGACCGCCGGGGAACACTTCACCCCGCGCGACATCGTCCGTCTGACCACATCCCTGGTGTTTATGGAAGACGACGACGCCCTGACGGAGGCGGGTATCATCCGCACGATCTACGACCCGACCGCGGGCACCGGCGGCTTTCTCTCCAGCGGTATGGAATACGTGCATGAGCTGAACCCGAAGGCGGTGATGCGGGCCTTTGGCCAGGAACTCAACCCTGAGAGCTATGCGATCTGCAAAGGCGACATGCTCATCAAGGGGCAGCGCGTGGACCGCATCAAGCTGGGGAATACCCTCAGCGATGACCAGCTCGCAACCGACCGCTTCGACTACATGCTCTCCAATCCCCCCTTCGGCGTGGACTGGAAGAAGGTGGAGGGCGAGATCAAGAGCGAGCACAAGCTGAAGGGGTTCGACGGGCGGTTCGGGCCGGGCCTGCCGCGCGTGAGCGATGGCTCGCTGCTCTTCCTCATGCACCTCATCAGCAAAATGCGCGACCACGATCCCAACGACAACGACAAGAATGGCGGCCGCATCGGCATCATTCTCAATGGCTCGCCGCTGTTCACCGGCGGAGCGGGCAGTGGCGAGAGCGAGATTCGCCGCCACATCCTGGAGAGCGACCTGCTGGAGGCCATCGTCGCCCTGCCCACCGACATGTTCTACAACACCGGCATCGCCACCTATGTCTGGGTGCTCTCCAACAAGAAATCGCCCGAGCGCAAAGGCAAGGTGCAGCTGATCAATGGGGTCCATCTCTACCACAAGATGCGCAAGAGCCTGGGCTCGAAACGACAGGAGATCGGAGACGCCGATATCGCGCTGATCACCCGCACCTTCGGCGCCTTCGAAGCCATAGAACCCTACCGTCTGGACAAGAACGTCGACGCAACAAGCACCCGCGGACGCCCGTCCGCCACGACGAAGAAGGCCGAGAAGAAGACCTTTGGCAGCAAGATCTTCGCGAGCCATGAATTCGGCTACCGACGCATCACCGTGGAGCGCCCCCTGCGGCTCTCCGTGCAGCTCACCGACGAACACATCGCCACGCTACGCTTTGCCCCCGGCCCACTCAATGCCCCCATGCGGGCCGTCTACGAACAAGTCGGACAAAACTGGACCAATGAAACCTATGGCCAACTCACGGCGGTCGAAGACGACATCCGCGCGCTGCTCAAAACCGACTTCAACGAGCTGAAGGAGAAGCAGAAGAAGGCGTTGCTCAACCCGAAGACCTGGCTCGCGCAAGAGACGCTGCTGGAGAAGGCGCGCGCGCTACAGTCGGTCATTGGCACGGACCGGACAGACGACTTCAATGCCTTCGAGGGTGCCCTCAAGAAGGTGCTCAAGCAGACCGGGATCAAGCTGGATGCCAAGGAGAAGAAGCAGTTCGTCGATGCCGTCAGCTGGACCAATCCCGATGCGGAACCGGCCATCAAGAAGGTGCTCAAGACTCCGGCGAATCCGATGTATGGCGCCTTCAGCTACCGGGATCAGGTGGTGACATTCCAGCCCGACAGCAACCTGCGCGACAACGAAGACGTGCCCCTAACTGCGGAGACCGCACGCGGCGCAGACGTGAACGCGGTGAACGAGGCCTATTTCAACAAGGAAGTGGCGCCCCACGTGCCCGATGCCTGGATCGACCCCGCCAAGTGCGATCTCCGCGATGGCGAGATGGGCATCGTCGGATACGAGATCCCCTTCAATCGCCACTTCTACCAGTACGAGCCACCCCGTGACCTGGCCGAAATCGATGCCGACCTCGATGCCCTCAGCGCCGAAATCATGCAGATGCTCCAGGAGATCAGGACATGAACAAGCCAGAGACTGGAGATTCTGCGATGCAGGGCGGAGATGTTCTTCTTGAACGAGTTGTTGCCATCCTCGAGCAGGCACGGGGCAATGTCGTCCGTTCCGTCAATTCGAGCATGGTCGTCGCCTATTGGTTGATCGGGCAGGAAATCGTGCAGCAAGTGCAGGACGGCGAAGATCGGGCGGAGTATGGGGGGAAGGTGATCGACGGTCTTTCCCGACAGTTGACGCAGCGCTATGGCTCGGGGTTCTCGCCCCGGAATCTAAGACATTTCCGCCAGTTCTATGCGGCATTTGCGGGCCGTCTGCCAATTCGGAACCCGCCGGGTTCCAAGTCTGGCGAAGGTGGATCAGGGGCGTTTCGGAACCTACCAGGTTCCACATCTGAAGATTCCGGGGCACTTGCACTAACCCGACACGCGGTAGGCAGCGGTTTCGCCCCGGTGTTCGCCCCAGAGCTGTCATGGTCCCACTACCGCGCCCTCATGAGAGTTGCCAACGCCGATGCCCGCGGTTTCTACGAACGCGAGGCCGTTGAGTGTGGCTGGAGCAAAGCCCAACTGGAACGGCAGATCCAGTCCTCCTTGTACGAACGCATTCTGGCCAACCGCGGCAGAGAAGGCCTTGTCTCGTCGCAACGGGAACGCTTGCCGGGAGAACCGGTGTCGCCGCAGGAGGTGCTCCGCTCGCCTCTGGTGCTCGAGTTTCTTGACCTGCCGGATCGGCCTGAACTGCGTGAAAACAGCCTGGAACAGGCGATCATCGACAACTTGCAGTCCTTTCTTCTGGAGTTGGGGAAAGGGTTTGCTTTCGTCGAACGACAGAAGCACATCTGTTTCGACGACGATGATTTCTACATCGATTTGGTCTTCTATAACTTCATCCTCAAGTGCTTCCTCCTGATCGATCTGAAGATCGGGAAACTGACGCACCGCGACGTGGGCCAGATGGACGGTTACGTCCGTCTGTACGAAGACCGTTTCAAGGTGGCGGGAGACAACCCGACCATCGGGCTCATCCTCTGCTCTGACAAGAGTGAGGCCGTGGCGAAGTACTCCATCCTGAGTGAAGGTCGACGGATCTTTGCGTCCAAGTATCTGCAGTTTCTACCCAGTGAGGAAGAGCTGAAGCTGGAGATCGAAAAGGAGCGCAGGCTGCTCGAAACCGGGAACGGAAGAAGGCACGGCCAAGATGCAGACGAGTAAAGACAACGAGGCAGGTTCACCACAGAGAGCACAGAGAGCACAGAGAATGGGCAGGAATGGAAGAGAATCGGAACAAGGCTCGGCTCAAACCCGTCCCCAATCCCAATCCCTCTTCCTCTTCTTCGCCCTCTGTGCTCTCTGTGCTCTCTGTGGTAAAGCCTCTCCCCGGCTCCGTGCCCCAGCTTTGCCACGGAAGGCAGTACGACTTGAATCCTCTCCCGTAGTGATTACGGTACTAATAACAAAACCCGCCACGCCTCTCTCCTTTTGGAGATGCGCAAATCGGCGGGTTGCTCTTTTTAGGGGAGGAGCAGATGTCTAGCGCGAAGCCCGCAACCACATACGGGGAACAGCTGGAATTGCTCAAATCTCGGGGACTAATCGTTCCTGACGAACCATTCGCGCTGCACTGCCTCCAGCACCACAGCTACTACCGCCTTTCCGCGTACCGTTTCACGATCACGGTCAAAGGGAATCGGGACGCATTCCTGCCGGGAACGACCTTCCAGGACTTGTGGGGGGTGTACGCCTTCGACCGACAGCTGCGCTTGCTGGTCATTGAAGCAGTCAAACGCCTCGAAATCTCCGTGCGCAGTCACTGGGCATACGTCCTCGCCCATACGTACGGCCCGCAGGCGTACGGAGATGCTGGGAACTTCCGGAATCGCAACTACCACGAAGGCGGACTCAGACGACTCGACGATGAATTGGGGCGCAGTGATGAGATGTTCGTCAAGCATTTCCGGAACAAGTACAGAATGACCCGTCCACCAATCTGGGCGGCGGTGGAGGTCATGTCATTCGGTCTGCTGAGCCGGTTCTATGGCAACACCCGCAGAAACAGCGACAGGAAAGCCGTTGCCCGCATCTTCGAATTGTCATCCGGGAACTTGGGGTCTCTGCTTGAGCACGCCGTGTACGTCCGCAATCTGTGTGCTCACCATGCTCGCTTGTGGAACCGCCGATTCACCGTCACCGTGGAACTGCCGAAGTCTCGCCCGGAACGCGTTGTCAGCAGTCTGAACCGCACCGAGGACCGACGCCTCTACAACACGCTCGTGTTGCTCGCCCACATCATGAACGTTGTCCAACCGGGAAGCGACTGGGCGGGGAGACTGCGAGAGCTGGTCCATGCGCAGACACTCCCCGTGACAGAGCACATGGGCTTTCCTTCGGATTGGGAAACGAGACCGATATGGCAGGCCGCCACGCAAGCGGAGGCGGGCCAATGACCAAGACGACGCAATACAGAGCCTATCCGGCGTACATTGACTCGGGCATTGTGTGGATCGGGCAAGCCCCCGACCATTGGAGTCCTCTCCGATTCAAGCACGCTTTCTCCGAGAAGCCCAAGACCTCAAACGCAGATCTGAGGGCTGGATCGATCAGTTTCGGCGAGGTGGTTTTCAAGAACGAAGATACGCTTT
The DNA here is from genome assembly GCA_018676675.1 of Lentisphaerota bacterium. Classification (GTDB taxonomy): domain Bacteria; phylum Verrucomicrobiota; class Lentisphaeria; order Oligosphaerales; family JABHEG01; genus JABHEG01. Next base: position 14,409 of record JABHEG010000256.1, on the reverse strand, counting down.
CCGCTGAGACGAAAAGCTCATACCAAGAGGTCTTGTCCGGAGAGTTCCTGATCAATCCGCTCAACATGAATTTTGACCTCAAGAGTCTCAGGACGGCTCTGTCGAGTATCAGTGCAGTCGTGAGCACAGGATACATGGTTCTGCGGAGCAGTGATATACTGGAAAAGCGGTACGCGCGATGGTTACTCCAAGAGTTTGACGTAGCCCATATGAAGACCCTCGGATCAGGTGTCCGTCAGACGATCAATTTCACCGAAGTGGGGAACTGCGTCTTCTTCTGTCCCCCCCTCCCCGAGCAGGTGCGGATCGCTCGTTTTTTGGATTATGAGACGGGGAAGATGGATGGGTTGATTGCGAAGCAGGAGGCGTTGATTGCGTTGCTCAAGGAGAAGCGTCAGGCCGTCATCAGCCATGCGGTCACCAAAGGCCTCAATCCCAATGCCCCCATGAAAGACTCCGGCATCGAATGGCTCGGACAAATCCCACAGCATTGGGAGGTGAAGCGGATAAAGCACACATGCGAAATCCAATCAGGAATGCCCAAAGGCAAACCGCCATCGAGTAGCACTGTGCCAATGCCCATGCTCAGGGTGGCAAATGTCCAAGATGGATGGCTTAACCTGGAAGATGTCCACGAGATCCCTGTCGAACGAAGTCAGATCTCTCGCTATCTGCTTCGCGGCGGCGATGTGCTCATGAACGAAGGTGGGGACCGCGACAAGCTTGGTCGCGGCACCATCTGGCGCGGCGAAATTCCGCGCTGTATCCACCAGAACCACGTGTTTGTAGTTCGCCCCCTCACGATCGAACCCGAGTGGCTGGATGCTGTCACTCGGGCAGATTATGCGAAGTTCCACTTCTATCTGGTTGCCAAGCAGAGCACCAACTTGGCCTCGATCTCATCCTCGAACATCGCGGAAACGCCTTTGGTCCTTCCGCCCAGCGAGGAACGCAGAGCGGTTCTTGAGCATATCCGGCATATGGCATCTGGGCTGGACCGCACTGTCACACTCGCACAAGGCCAGATCTCCCTCCTCCGTGAGCGTCGTTCGGCGTTGATCTCGGCGGCGGTAACGGGGAAGATCGACGTGCGGGATTGGGAACCCCCGCTGGGAGCGAGGACATTTCTGAGCGCTGAAGGCGCGTTGTCATCGTAGCCCAGGGCAAGGCGAAGCCGCCGCCCTGGGAGACGCCACACACGAATTGAGCCCCAAAGGGGCGGCCCCATCGTAGCCCAGGGCAAGGCGAAGCCGCCGCCCTGGGAATAACGGGGCGGCCCCATCGTTCGCAGGAGAGAGTGACGTATGCCCCAATCATTCTGTCAGGTCTACATCCACCTGATCTTCTCGACCAAACAGAGGCATCGCTGGCTGGATGACACCATTCGCTCGCGGGTTCACGCGTACCTTGCGACTCTGGCACGGGACCAGGGATGCCCATACGTGGTTGTCGGCGGTCCGGATGACCACGCACATGTACTTGCGGACCTTGGGAAAAGCGTGTTGCCGGTCGATCTGGTCGGCAGACTCAAGCAGGAATCCTCGAAGTTCGTCAAGACCCTGGGCACGGACTATGTGGATTTCTACTGGCAGACAGGGTATGGCATGTTTTCGGTCGGGCCGACGCGCGTTGCTGCCGTCAAGGCATACATCGAGGGCCAATGTGAGCACCATCGCAGGCAGAGCTTTCGGGAGGAATTCCGAGCGTTCCTTGACAGATACGACATCGTGTATGACGAAAAATACGTGTGGGATTGAGGCGGGAAGTTGAGGTGCACTTTCAGCGCACAACAGGGGTGGCACAATTTACCCCGGGCGACGCCCGGGGCTACGATGAGGCCGGCCTTTCAGGCCTATGGGCGTTGGGGTCCACCACCACCGGGCGACGCCCGGGGCTACGATGAGGCCGGCCTTTCAGGCCTATGGGCGTTGGGGTCCACCACCACCGGGCGTTGCCCGGGGCTACGATGAGGCCGGCCTTTCAGGCCTATGGGCGTTGGGGTCCACCACCACCGGGCGTTGCCCGGGGCTACGATGAGGCCGGCCTTTCAGGCCTACAGGGGTGGCACAATTTACCCCGGGCGACGCCCGGGGCTACGATGAGGCCGGCCTTTCAGGCCTATGGGCGTTGGGGTCCACCACCACCGGGCGTTGCCCGGGGCTACGATGAGGCCGGCCTTTCAGGCCTACAGTTAAGCAAAGAAGGGATAAGGCAATGACCGCTGACGCGAAAGAGGGCGCTTTTCAGCAGGATGTGATCCAGCAGATGCTGGCTGGCGGCTGGCAGCTCGGGGAATCGTCCCAGTACCACCGCGCGGCGGCGCTCTACCCGTCCGACTGCCTCGACTACGTGCGGACCACGCAGCCCAAGGCGTGGGAGAAATACTGCACGCTCTATCCGAGTGACCCAGAGACGGCGTTCATCAGCAAGCTGGCGTCTCAACTCGGCAAGGCCGATCCGCATGCCTCCGACAAGAGCCTGCGCACCTTCGGGGTCTTGGGCGTTCTGCGTCACGAATTGCGTGATAAATCGGTCACGTTCAAGCTCTGCCAGTTCAAGCCCGAGCACGGACTCAACCCCCAGACCCAGGCCATGTACGAGGGCAACATTCTGCGGGTTGTCCCTGAGTTGGTCTACAGCCCCTACGCCACCGATGCCCACCTGGCCCAAACCGGCACCAAGGCCAAAGCCTGGCGCATCGATCTGGTGCTGTTTCTGAACGGGATCCCCATTGTCACGATGGAACTCAAGAGCGAGTTCAAGCAGGCGGTCGAGCGGGCCATGACGCAGTACCGGAAAACCCGTCTGCCCAAAGACCCGGCCACGAACAAGCCGGAGCCCTTGCTGACCTTCAAGCGCGGTGCGCTGGTGCACTTCGCGGTCAGCCAATACGAAGCCTACATGACCACCAAGCTGGCCGGAGCGGACACCCGATTTCGGCCCTTCAACCGGGGTACATCCGACGGAGGCAAGGGCAACGATCCAGCCGCGGATGTCAACACCTATGCGACGAGCTACCTCTGGAACGAGGTGTTGGCCCCAGCCAACATCCTGCAGATTATCGGGCGTTTCATCCACCTGGAAATCGTGACCGAGGAAGCCTGGGACGGACGCAAAACCAAGAGAGAAGCCCTCATTTTCCCACGCTATCACCAGTGGGGCCTGGTGACCCGACTCATCCAGACCACGCGCCAGGAGGGCCCCGGGCACAAGTACCTCGTCCAGCACAGCGCAGGCTCCGGCAAGTCCAATTCCATTGCCTGGACCGCGCATCAGCTCGCCGCCCTCCACGATGAGCAGGACGAACGCGTCTTCCACTCCGTGATCGTGGTCACCGACCGCACCGTGCTGGACGACCAGTTGCAGGACACCATCTACCAGTTCGAACATGCGGACGGGGTGGTCGGACGTATCAACCGCGACGAGGGCCAGGGCTCCAAGTCCGAGAAGCTGGCACACGCGCTGGAGCACAGCCAGCCCATTATCATCGTGACCATCCAGACCTTCCCGTTTGTGCTCGACGCCATCGAGAGCAGCGTCAGTCTCAAACAGCGTCGCTATGCGATCATCGCAGACGAGGCGCATTCGTCCCAGTCGGGGTCCACCGCGCGACAGCTCAAGGACGTACTCGTCTCTGAGACCGGGGATATGGAGGAGGAGGTCTCCAGCGAAGACCGGATTGCGTCCGCAGTCGAGGCGCGACGCGCGTCGCCGAATCTGAGCTACTATGCTTTCACCGCGACGCCAAAGAGCAAGACGCTGGAGCTGTTCGGACGTCTCCCGAAGCCGGACGAACCGCCGTCGAAAAAGAACAAGCCGGTCGCCTTTCATGTGTACAGCATGCGGCAGGCGATCGAGGAGGGGTACATCCTGGATGTGCTCCGGAACTACACCAGCTACAAGGTCGCCTACAACCTGGCCCAGGAAGTGGATGCCGCCGACACCGAAGTCGACAGCAAGAAGGCCCGGGCCAAACTCGGGCAATGGGTCCGGCTGCACGACTACAACATCGCCCAGAAGGTAAAGGTGATCGTCGAGCATTTCCGGGGCACGGTGATGGGCTTGCTGAACGGGCACGCCAAGGCCATGGTGGTGACTGGCTCCCGCAAGGAGGCCGTCCGCTACAAGCTCGAGTTCGACAAGTACGTCAAGAAGAAGACCTACAGCACGCTGCAGGCGATGGTGGCGTTCTCCGGGGAGGTGGTGTTCAGTGCGAGCGACCCCCAGTGCGAGGGATTGCTCGGGGAGTCCTTTACCGAAACGAGCATGAATCCGGATCTGAAGGGGCGGGATCTGCGCACAGCATTCGATGCGGACGAATACCACGTCATGATCGTCGCCAACAAGTTCCAGACGGGTTTCGACCAACCCAAGCTCTGCGCGATGTACGTGGACAAGAAGCTGGGCGGGGTGGATTGCGTGCAGACACTCTCGCGCCTGAACCGGACCCATCCCGGAAAGGAAGAGACCTACATCCTGGACTTTTTCAGCGATCCGGCCGAAATCCTGGCCGCATTCCAGGAGTACTACCAGACCGCGCATCTGCTCGACGTCTCCGACCCGAATCTCATCTGGGACCTGTTCGAGAAGCTCCGCGGCGCCGGGATCTTCCTGTGGACAGAAGTGACGCTGTTCAGCGAGGTTTTCTTCACCAAGAGCAAGAGCCAAGCGGCCATCAGCAACGTGTGCAAACCGGCTGTTGAGCGGTGGCAGACTCGACTCGAGGCAGCGCAAAAGGCCTATGCGAAGCAGAAGGCGCTCTACGATCACGCCAAGTCGCTGGGCGATGCGGTGTTCATCGCCAACTGCGAGACGGCGATGAAGGAGGCCAAGAAAGAGCTGGACGCTCTGGGCATGTTCAAAGCGGACCTGTTGTCCCTCACCCGCTACTACGAATTCATGTCGCAAATCGTCGACTATGAGAGCCCCGATCTGGAGAAGCTGAGTCTGTACGCGCGTCACCTGGCGCCCCTGCTGCGCGAGAAGACGCCGGAGGAGGACCCGATTGACCTGGGGTCCGTCCAGCTCACCCACTACCGCCTGGCTAAGATCACGGAACAGAATCTGGAACTCCGTGATGACGTTCCCGGAAAAGGCCTCTACGGGGGCGGGGATATCGGTACGGGGAAAGCCCGGAACAAGGAAGAGGAATTCCTCTCGCGCATCATCACGCGGCTGAATGAACTGTTCATTACCGATGGTTTGACCGATGCGGATCTGATCAGCTACGCCAACACCATCCGCGACAAAATCAGTGAGAACGAACGGGTCATGCACCAGATCGCCAACAACGCTCCTGAACAGGCCCTACTGGGAGATTTCGCGAGCGCGCTGGACGAGGCCGTCATGGACAGCAGCGAGGCCCACCAGAACCAGATGATGCAGTACCTGAACAGCAAGGAGCTACAGGCGGGATTCCAGCGAATTGTGTTCGACATGCTCCTGGCCCGAACGTCCCATGACCGCGCGTCCGCGTAGTGGAGAAGGTGGTCTCGTGAACCGATCTCCCTGGAACGCCGGTCGTTGGCTGTTAGGGATGGCTGTGGCCGCGGCCGGAGCCTGGTCGCAAGCAGGAGACGATGCTGTGAACGTGAACGATCGGAACCAGATCTTCATCGACGGGCGGTATATGGGGGACAGTCGGGGCGTACGCATCGTGGTCTGCCCCCCCCTCAAAACCAACGAGGTGTGCCTGCGGGCCGTTCCGTCGGCGTATTCGTCGCTGATCAAACCGGATGGTGTATTCCGCTGGTACCATGCCCTGAGTAAGGACGGCATCCATTGGCGACGCGTTTCAGGATTCACAACGCCGGATCCGGACGATATCCTGGGCGTGCTGTTCGGGGGACAGACTGTATTTACGGATCCGAAGGCGCCCGGAAACGAACGGTACAAGAAGTTCGACGGCCTCAAGAACCGAATCCAGGCATCCAGCGACGGCTCGGACTGGCGTGTGCTGCACGAGAATGTCTTCCCGGCAGCAGCCTGCTACCCGCACGGCATGGACAGCCAAAATGTCTGCTTCTACGACCCCATCCTCGGTGAGTACACAGCCTATGTGCGGGTGAACAAGGTCTACGAGTGCCCAGCGGAGAAAATCCCCTACTTCGAGACCATTGGGCGCCAGCGCTACGGGGGACCGAACCGGTACTCCCGCCGAGCGATCGGTCGCGCCGTGACCAAGGACCTCGCACACTTCCCCATGCCCAAGGTCGTCCTGGGACCGGACGAACGGGACCCCGCCTTCGACGGAGTCAAAGTGATGGACTTCTACACGCCGCAAGTGGTCCACTACCCATTGGCGCAGGACGCTTACTTCCTGTTCAACTGCCGCTATCGGTCCTATGAGGACTGGTACCTGCCCGACGACATGTCCATCTATCCCAAGACCTCCGCCGGCATTTACAACGTCGGCGTGGAGGACATGGAGCTGGATGCCTCCCGCGACGGCAGCAGCTGGCAACGGTACGACCGCAAGCCCTGGATTCGCCTGGGGAAGGACGGCAGCTTCGACTCTCGAACCATGTACATGACCAGAGGCATGCACGTGCACGGGGATGAGATCTGGCTCTATTACGTGGGACTGGACGATCCACACACAGGCAATGCCGAGGCACAGAAGCGCATGATCTTCAGTCGTGTCGTGTTGCGGCGAGACGGGTTCACCTGCGTGGAGGCAGACTACGATGGTGGAGAATTCACCACCCCGCCGTTGCAGTTCAAGGGGGAAGGGCTCTTCCTCAACGTAGACACCTCGGCCATGGGATTGGCTCGGGTGGAGCTACAGGACGCCGACGGCAAGCCAGTCCCCGGTTTCGCCCTGGCCGACTGTGACCGTATCCACGCCGCCAACGTCACCAGCCACCGCGTAACCTGGCGCGGCGACGGCGACCTTTCGGGACTGATCAGCAACGAGGTAAAGGTGCACTTCGAGCTGCAGTTTGGAGCTCGCCTCTACGCGTTCCGGTTCGGGGATCAGTAGGAAACGACCGGGCTCACTTCGCACCGGCGGTTGAGCTCGTCTGTAGCTACGCTTGAGCACAGCAAGAATACGGGCGACATGTCTTGCTGGTACGCCGCAGTGCCCCCCGGGCGGCACTGGGAACATGGCGATCGGAGGGCTTGCCCTGCTGGACAGAAGGGCCGCTCGCCGTACAGGAAGTCCCGGGCGGCTTCTTCTTCTTCTGGTACGCCGCACGGCCCTCCGGGCGGCATCTTCTTCTGGTACGCCGCACGGCCCTCCGGGCGGCTTCTTCTTCTGGTACGCCGCACGGCCCTCCGGGCGGCATCCGGAGACTGGCGATCGGAGGGCTTGCCCTGCTGGACAGAAGGGCCGCTCGCCGTACAAGAACGCGGACGCCCCCCGAGAGCGGTTGCCCCCGCGCTTGCAGGCGACCTCGGCTCGGGTTACGTTCGGCGGTCAGACGTCCACTTCCCCACTCAACTCTACTGACGGAGTCACCTATGCGTTGTGCTCAACAGATCTGCTGCTCATTGGTCGGTGCGTGCCTTCCGGCCCTGGCCGCCCAGTCGACGCTTCCCGCTCCACCGGATCTCCCACCGAATGCGGGCACTCTGGGCACGAGAATCCAACGGGCCATGACGCTGATGGCCACGAGCACGCCCGAACGGCACAACCGCGTCAAAGTGCTCGTCTATGGCCAGTCGATCTCACGTGGTCCCTGGTCCACGGAAGCTGCGGCGTACCTGCGCGAGAAGTTCCCGCACGCGGACATCGTGTACGCCAACCATTCACGCGGCGGGCACACCGCTCCGGTCCTGATCAATTGCGCCAAGTTCGATCTCTACCCGTTCTACCCTGACCTCCTGATCTTCCACGTGTACGGCGGCGACAACACCGGCGAACTGGAACAGATCATCGCCCGGGCACGGCGCTACACAACGGCCGACATCCTGATCTGGACGCCCCATTACCGCTGGCCTCAGAAACTCCCGCGTGATGCAGCCTGGGAGGAACCTGACGTGGTGAAAGGGAAAAAGGGCGATGATCACCACGCTGTGCGACTCCGGGAGATAGCGGCGAAGTACGACTGTGAGCTGGCCGACATCCGGACCCAATGGCTGCCGTATCTGGACAAGCACGATCTGAAAGCCAAGGACATGCTCGGCGACGGCATACACCCAAACGCTTTGGGGCAACATCTCCTGGCCGCTCTGATCAAGCCGTACCTGAATTACACCGGCACGGTGTCAGCCGCCGACTGGCAGGAACGCGTCCGTGACATCCCGGCCGATGCACCCGAGGTGCGCCGAACAGCAGACGGGGCGATCGAGCTGGCCTTCCACGGCAACCGTCTCGACATCATCACGACTCCAGGAGCAGACAAGCCCGGCTCCGCACGGGTCCTGCTCGACGGGAAGAAGCCGTCTACCTTCCCCGAATGCTATGCCATGACGCCATCAAGCAAGATGTGGGGACACTACTGGCCGGGGGTCCGCAACATGTCCTGGGACGCCCCGCTGCTGGTCGAAGACTGGAAAGCCCGCGTCCTGGCCGTCGACGAGGCCAGTGGGCGCGTGGACTTCGAGGTCATCGGCTCAAAGACCGGACACGATGGCAAGGGCAACAACAAGGAACGCTTCGTCTCCAACTCGAAGCGCATCATCACCGATCCTTCAGGCTGGGTCTTCTACTACAAGGGTTTTGTGGGCAGAACGGGACTGCCACCTGCGGGTTTCGAGATCAAATGGGCAGCCGTAGCACTGTCGACCGACACGTACCAACCCGCCGGTTCTGAAGACATCACACGTGAGAATACCATGACTCTCCTTCAAGGCGTCAGGAACGGTCCGCACGTCTTGCGCTTGGAGCCGACGGGTGACGCGCCCCTCAAGATCGCCGGTTTCCGCGTCTACCGTCCGCCACTGGCTGAACCGGAAGCGAAGTAGTCTCAGGGCGCTCAATGCGGCTTTGACGCCCCGGAACCGCGAAGCATCGGGACGAACAGGGAGACACGCACCGTGGCACCAATCCGTTCCTGGTCGGTGGCCATTTGGGGCCTCGCCGGCAGCGCATGTCTGACCGCAGGGAACAACCTGGCCGCGGCGGAGCCTGCGCACATCGCGACCGTCTGCAGGCAATACCTGCAAGCTGACGGAGAGCGCAAGACCGCTCTGGAGGCACCCCTGCGTGCCTATGCGGGGCCAATTGCGACGGTTATTGCGGACCTTGAGCGTGCAGAACCGCGCGATTGGGGCCTGGAGACGCCAAACGCCAAGCCGCAGACGTTCCTGCATCCCGAGTACAAAGGGACGTTCGAAGACGCCCTCCTGTTCTTCCACGTGCCGCCGGAGTACGAGACAGCGCGCCCGATCGGGTTGCTCATCGTCATGCACGGCGGAGGCCATGGCTCTCCGCCTGAGGCAGGACGCATCTACGTGACTGAGCACGCCCGGGTCGGGCTGAGGCCCTGTATCGACCACATCCCGTTCATCACCGTCGCCCCGTCGGCGCCGCCGGCGGAGAGTTCGGCTCGGTGGAACCTGCCCGAGACCGAGGCATATCTCTCGGCGGTCATCGCCGAATGTCAATACCGCTTCAACATCGACCCTGATCGTGTGGTGCTCGCGGGCATGTCGATGGGCGGGTTCGGAGCCTTTGGCATGTGTCAGCGTATGGCGGACCGAATTGCCGCCGGGATCGCCATCAGCGGGGCTTGGAGTTGCTCTCATTTCCCATGCTTGACCGGTACGCCCTTCTGCATGATCCACGGTGCCAAAGACGCCGTCCCCGGCAAGCGGCCGCGCTTTACGGACGTGTTCTATGCCCGGAGCGCACACCGCCTGCTTGAGGAAGCGGGCATCGAGCATCTGTATCTGGAACACAAGGGAGGGCACAATCTCTACAAAGACCAAGTGGGTGAAGCACTCGCCGAATCCTTCAAGTGGGTCGCTGCGAAGCGGCGGGATCCTTACTTCCCGCATGTCGTGGCCATGGATCCGCGCGGCGCGTACTTGAACAACCGGACTCAGCTGTCGGCCCAACACTGCAGGTGGGTATCGATCCTCGAGAAGCGTGAGGGTACCTTGCCTGTGAGCGCGGTTACGCGTACCGGACCGGGCCCGAAGTGGAAGGAAACTGAGGAGGCGTTCGCGCAACAGGGGTTCCGGCTGACGACTCGCCCCATCCCCGCGGCACTCGTCGATGCGCGACTGGTGGCGCGCAACAGGTTTGAAGTAGAGACCACGAACGTCAAGCGGCTCGCGCTATGGTTGGCTCCGGAGATGGTGGACTTTTCGCAACCGGTCACGGTTGTGCTGGACGGACAGGTCCGGGTCTACCGTGATTTGAGACCAACGTTGTTCGACGCTCTGCGGAGCTACGAGCGGAGCCGCGACTGGCGCCTTGTCTACCCCTGCGAGCTGGTTCTCGAAATCCCCGAGACCGGCAGGGAAGGGAAGTGACGTCCGGTTCTCCTGTACGACGGATGGCTCCCCAGCCGCCAATTCCCAGATGCCGCCCGGGGTCCGTGCGGCGTACAAGCACACGGTGCCGCCCGGGTTTCTTGTACAGCGAGCGGCCCTCCGATCGCCGAGGGAAGATGCCGCCCGGAGGGCCGTTCGGCGTACGTGAGGCAGACGATGCCGCCCGGAACCCGTGCGGCATACTCTTCCCCGCTCGTTGATTCGATGCCGGCGCAGTAGTAACTGCCCGCTCTCTCAGCTACCTTCCCGTGGCCCTATCCTACACTCAGTTGACAGAGATCCCGCTATGAGAACGACCCCGTATCCGCGACTGCTGCCCGGTGTCCTGCTGGCCCTGCTCATCTGCATCCCAGGCGCCCGTGTTCGGGCGGCAGAAGGTGCGCCCCTGCTGCTCAACGGCGGGTTCGAGGCGACTCAGCCCGCCTACGTCTCACCAGACGGCACGTTCAGCAACTGGACGTTCGCCGACCCGCCCAAGCTGCCGAAGCAATGGACCGTCAACACCTCTTACCCGGGCCGGCTCGCAATCAATAGCGTAGACGCACACTCCGGCCGTGGCGCCATCCGCATCGAGGCGAAGGCTCAGCGAGGGGCACACCTCTACCAGATGGTCAACGGGTTCGTAGCGGGTGACTGGTACCGCATCGAAGCCTGGTTCCGGGGCGGAAGGATGATGGTCTGCGTCTACGAGTACTACGAAGACGGCAGGATCCAGTGTCGTATGCTGACTCAAGGCACAGCGGCAAAGACCGAAGGCTGGCAACGCCTCCAGACGTTCTATCAGCCCTCGGGCAGAGGCTACCAGCGCTCGGCACTTGCATTGGTCACCCCGGCAGGAAGAACAGTCGATATCGACGATGTGTCCCTGACCCGACTGCCGGTGCCTCCGATCGATCCGAACGCACCGCCGATTGTCTTCGAGAACGACGTCCTTCGCTTGGGGATCGGGCGTGATGCCCGGCTGGCTCAGTTCCAGTGCAAAGCGACGGGGCGCGAGTACAGCGCGACCGACATCTCGCGCACGGTCCTGACGGCAGCGCGTGACGGAATGGAGCTTGCCACGTTGTCCGCCACGCCCGAAGCGGGGGGACTGCTAAGGTTCCAGTTCACCGACACCGAGACCAGTGTCCGCGTCCGCATCACCCCGCGCAAGCACCATTTCCTGCTCGAGATCGTGGACGTGAGTCCAGAGAGCATCGACCGGGTCGATCTCGACTTCCCCGTGACACGCCTGGAGACCATATCGTGGGCCCTCAACGGCACGCACAACGATGAATTCGCGGCCTGCCTATTCGGCACAACGATCAACGTGTGCAACCGGCCGGCTGACCGCGGCCCGAACGCCCGTAGTCTACAGGCCAGCTGCTACCGGGACCACGGAATAGTGGGGGCGGGGTTCGCACTCATTGGGGCGCCACGTGACCAGTTCAAGGCAGCCATCATGGAAGCAGAGCGGGAGAACGGGTTGCCGTGCCCGGTCATGGATGGGGAATGGGTTCGTGACTCGGATGCAGTTCGGAGATCCTACCTGTTCGCCACCGAGGTCAAAGAGCAGGACATCGACACACTGATTGACTACGCCAAGCTCGGGGGCTTCGGCACCATCCTCATCCTCAAAGACTCCTGGCTCACCAATCACGGACACTTCGATGTTAATACAGGGAACTTCCCCGGGGGACGCGACTCCCTGAGGCGCGCCGTCGCGCGGATCCATGCGGCCGGTCTGCATGCGGGGGTCCATGTGTTTGGCCCGTCTATATCGCCCAACGATCCCTACGTGACACCGAAGCCGGACGATCGACTGGCATCCGTGCCCTGCCCCCCTCTGGCCGAAGCCGTCGACGCGGCTGCCAAGACGTTGACGCTAACCGAGCAGCCCCAGTGTCTGCTGACCAAGGCGCAACAGACCAGGGGCTTCCCCGGCCACCATTTCCAAGTCGGGGACGAGATCATCCGCTACGCGGGCGTGGAGGCCGGCCCGCCGTTCCGTTTTGTGCGCTGCGAACGGGGTGCGCTCGGAACCGTCGCCTCGGCGCACCCGGCCGGCAGCGAAGTTAAAGGACTGCCGACGCTGGTAGACTTCTTCCTCGTCGATCCGGGAAGTACACTTGTCGATGAACTGACACAGAACTTCGCAGACGTCTTTAATGCCTGCGATTTCGACATGGTGTACTTCGACGCGAGCGACGGCAGGCTTCCCGGGCACATCGATAGATGGTATTACCAGAACAAGCTCCACCTGGGGTTCTACAGCAAGTTCAAGCGGGACATCCTCTACCAGGTGAGCAACGGCACGGGCAGCAACATCCTGTGGCACATCGTGCCGCGCAGCGCGTCGGCCGACGGGCACGGTGACCTCAAGGGGTGGCTAGACCAGCGCTGGCCCACCATCCTCAGCATGGCAGACAACTTCACCCGAGCCGATGTCGGCTGGTACTACTGGTTCAAAGAGTGTCGGCCCGATCAGATCGAGTATGTCTGCGCCAAGGCCCTGGGCGTTGACAGCTCCATCTCGCTCGAGACGTCTCGTGAGGCCATGGAGCGCCTGACCCAGACGCGACAGATGTTCGAGATGATCGCGCGGTATGAGCAGTGCAGGCGGACCAGAGCGCTCCCGGAGAGCGTCCGGGCCAAGCTGCGGGAGCCGAAAAAGGACTTCCGCCTGTTTCGTGACAGCAACGGCGGTTGGCGCCTCAATCGTGCAGTCTACGAGGAGCCGCGCCTCGTGGACCAGCTCGATGAAGAGCAGAACGTCTGGAGCATCACCAATACAGAGCCGGGGCCCGTACAGCTGGGAATCGAGATCCTTCGAGGCACACAACAGGTAGCCACGGCCGCCTACAAGGACAACCGCGCGCTGACAATCGAGACCTTCGAGAACGCGGAAGTCTACTGCCCAAGTGACAACAACGGCTACGAGAAGTACGTGCTCGGAGGCGGCCGGACGATGACACCGACGGGACCGGTGCGGCAAGACGTCACCCAGTCCTTCGAGATCGTGACGAGGGGGGCGAAAGCAGGTGACCATTGTCTGGCATATGCGGCGACGAACAGGGGAGCCGCGGGTGGCTGGGGTGGCATCGGCCGCCGCTTTGCACCAGCGCTGGACGTCGACGCCTTCGCAGGGGCCGGGGCATGGATCCACGGCGATGCCAAGGACGAGAAGATCTGCATCCAGTTCCGCGACGCTGCCGGTCACCATGTGGACTGGCTCCAGCCCATCAGCTTCCGCGGCTGGCGCTTCCTCACATTCCCTCTGCCCAAAGACAAAGGCTTCGACTGGACGAAGGTCGAGTTCCTCCTGTTTTACTTCAACGGCATCCGTGCAAAAACGTCGGTACGTGTGATGTTCGACGATCTCCGGATGTTGCGGGAGCTCCAACCGCACGCTGCTCCCGGCCGTCCGATTGCGCAGGACTCGCGCGGGGCTTTCGGCCGTGCGGTCGTGCATGTAAACGAACGACGTGTGGAGTTCCCGGTCAGCCCAAAGGACGGCCAGGCCTTGACAGTGGGAGGCCCCGACGGCGTGAGACTATGGCCTGGGGGGATGGAGGAATCCCGACGCTTGGACGTCGAGCCCACGTCGTTCACGCTGCGTCCCGGCCCCAACACCATCCGGTTCGAGACCACCGAACCGAACCGGTTCCCCGGCGACGTCACCGTCCTTCTCTACCGCATGTGGCCGCTCGAGGAATGACGCCGGCCGCAGCAGCGTCCCCAGAACACCTCCAGCCACCGACGTCTCGTACGGTGGTCCATGGCATGGACTCCGTAGGCCCTCCACGAACAGGCAGAGCATCGATATGCCCATTCCCTCCCATGACTAGCGGTAGTTTACTGTAGATTGGGTCCGTAGTACACCTTTCCGCCCCGAGCGCGCGCGCCAAACTCCTGTCCCCCATAGCCTTCCGCGATTGTCCTTTTCTATTGCTATCGTATTACCCTATTGGAATACACCCCCAT
>JABHEG010000357.1 GCA_018676675.1 Lentisphaerota bacterium | reverse complement strand
GAACGGAATAAATAGCGAGGAACGAGCGGCTTTATGCCGGATCTGAACTTGCCCGGTAGCAAGCGTCATGGTAAACCACACCATTCTCCATACCGGCTCAGTCTCTCTTCATTGTTTTCATAGAACTTTTGACGCTACCCCGCTCAAGCTGGCTCGAAGTGATGGATTGGACTTCGAGCTGATCCGCAAGCCGATCGATAGCACCCAGATTGTCGAGCTGATCAAGGGGGCTTTGGGCGATGACTTGGTGCAATACTGAAATGAGTAGATCATCCCGTGACATGGCGGGCCACACCTACCGACAAGCGAAGGACGGGCAGATACATGGATAAGACCATTCTCAAGCTGTTCATCGTCCCCGGGGCTGCGAGGAGCAGTGCAGCGTTGGCAGCTGCCCGGGAACTTGTGGATCAAGGGACTGCAAACGATCGCGAACTGGTCGTCGTGGATGTACTTCAGGATCCGGGAGCCGCCGAGGACGAGAACGTGCTGGCAACGCCAACCCTTGTCAAAGCGGCTCCCCTACCGGAGCGACGGGCGGTTGGCGACCTGTCAGATTTCAGAGGACTCATCGGCGTCCTCGGGCTCTGACGCGTGGACCGGGCTGCAGGGGCGCGGAACAGGACCGTGCTTGAGGAGAGCCCAAGTGCCTTGACTTTTAGGAGCAAAGACATGGACGAGTATGTACTTAAGCTGTACGTGACGGGACGGACGCCGCGAAGCGAACGGGCGATCAACAGCTTGCGTGGGATCTGCGAAACCGAGCTGGCCGGACGCTACGTTCTGGTCGTGGTCGATGTGCTCGAACAACCCGCCCTTGCTGAAGATGAACGGATTCTCGCAACGCCGACCCTTGTCAAGGAACTCCCGCCTCCTCTGCGGCGGATGATAGGCGACTTGTCAGACAAGGAGAAGGTCCTTCTTGGCCTTGATCTCCAGCCGCGGGACTGAAACGCAGAACCGGGCACGGCACGAGGCAATTGGGAGCGATCGGGACGCTGATGAACAGCACAACTGCCACTGAAGAAGGACGACCTCGGATCCTGGCTGTGGATGACGATGGAACAGTGCGTTCCATACTCACACGCATACTCAGCCGGCAGGGCTACGAGGTGGTCCCGGCTGCCACCGCTGGTGATGCTCTGGAACGGGCTGCGGAAGGCACGTTCGAACTCGTCGTGCTGGACATCATGCTGCCTGATGGCAAAGGAACGGAGATCATTGGGCCGTTGCGTGAGCTGCAGCCCGACATAGAGATCATCCTTTTCACCGGACATGCGTCACTCGACAGCGCCATGC
Organism: Lentisphaerota bacterium; assembly: GCA_018676675.1. GTDB lineage: Bacteria > Verrucomicrobiota > Lentisphaeria > Oligosphaerales > JABHEG01 > JABHEG01. The sequence continues at coordinate 55,824 of JABHEG010000357.1, read as the reverse complement.
AGGCCGTCAGGGAGCATGTGTCCGCTTACATCACCAAGCCGGTCTGTTGTGACGAGATCCTGGCTGCAGTCAGGAGTGGCCTCGAGAAGCGCCGACTCGTTCTCGAGAACCGGCGCTTGGTGGAGGCTCTACAGGAGGAGCTTGCCTCACGCAGACGCGTGGATACTCGACTGCGTGAGGCAACTGTTGAGCAACAGGTGATCCTCGATTCCGTACCAGCGATGGTCTGGTACAAGGATACTGAGAACCGAATTTTGCGGGTGAATCGTGCCGCTGCCGAGGGGGCTGGACTGGCCCTCGAAGAGATTGAGGGGAAGACGTGTGAGGAGCTCTTCCCAGATGAGGCTGAAGGCTACTACCGGGAGGACATGGCAGTCATACAGTCCGGTGAGGCGAAGTTGGGGATCATCGAGAAACTGCAGACGGCACAGGGGGAGAAACGCTGGCTCCGGACCGACAAGATCCCACACGCTGACGAGAACGGCCAGATCACCGGCCTCGTGGTCTTCTCTGTTGACATCACGGCGCAACTCCATGCTGAGAAGGCGAAGCGTACAGCGGAGGCCAACTACCAGAATCTGATCTCCTCGAGTCCGGACGCGATCGTCGTTGTGGACCGCTCGGGGCTTGTGCTCTTTGTCAATCCCGCGGCCGTCACTCTGTTCGGACGTCGACCCGAGGATCTGCTGCACAGGACGTTCGGCTACCCGTGTATCCCCGGCACGAGAACAGAGATCGACATTGTTCGCCCTGGTCGGGACGCTGCTGCCGCTGAGATGCACGTCACCGAGGTCACTTGGGGCGAGGAGATCTGCTGGCTCCTGTCAATTTGCGATGTCACGGCCCGCGTCCAGGCTCAGGAAGCCCTTCAACGGAGTGCTGAGCGTCTTCAGGTCCTGCGGGATGTGGACCGCGGAATCCTGGGAGCCCAGTCCCTCGATGCCTTGGTCGAGGCTGTGTTACACCATGTCCCACGGCTCGTGCCTTGCGCGAGCAGAGCCTGTGCGATGCGGTTTGATGTCGAAGCAGGTGTCGCGACCGTCATCGGTGTGTTCGAGACTCAGAAGGGGCGTGGCCCTGCCGCCGGCGAGGCCTTGCCGCTCCCCCCGTCGGGAGAGCTGGAACTCTTCCGCCAGGGACAGGCCAGGAGCATCTGCCTGACCGGAGAGGCGGAGCATCGACCTGCTTTCTATGCCGAACTCGCACGTGGCGGCCTGCGTAGCGGCCTGACGCTTCCTCTTCGCGCTGAGGGTGAATTGCTTGGCGTTCTCAACGTATTCGCCGACCGTCCGGACGGCATAGCGGGGGAGGACCTCGACATGGCTCGAGAGCTGGCCGAGGTCCTTGCCCTCTCGATCCATCAAGTTGTCTTGCACGAACAGGTCACATCACATGCGGCGGAACTGGAGAAGGCGTTGTTTGAGATCGAGACCATGCAGAAGCAACTTGTGGCGGGGGAGCGTCTGCGAGCGTTGGGTAACATGGCTGGTGGTGTGGCACATGAATTCAACAACAGCCTTGGCCCCGTCGTTGGGTTCACTGACATGCTGCTCAAACGCCCGGACATGGCCAACGATGCGGTAAAGCGATCACAGTTACTCAGTCACATCTATACGGCCGCTACCGATGCCGTCGAAACCGTCAAACGGCTGCGTGAGTTCTACCGCTCACGCGAACGTGAGGATACGGTCGAGCCGGTCTCTGTCTCAGATCTCATCAAGGAGACCATTTCTCTGACCAGCCCCAAATGGGCGGGAGAGGCGGAGCAGGAAGGGCGACGCGTTCACATCGAGACTTCTCTGGAAGACGGTCCTGTCGTGTTGGGCAACCCCATCGAATTGCGGCAAGTTCTGACCAACCTGATCCTCAACGCGGTCGACGCGATGCCTCTCGGCGGAACCCTTACACTTCGCACACGCTGTGAAGATGGCACTGTCTTGGTGGAGGTCGCCGACACGGGGACAGGGATGACGCCTGAGGTGCGTGAACGCTGCCTGGAGCCGTTTTTCACGACCAAGCACGAGCGTGGATCCGGGCTTGGCCTTGGGATGGTGTACGGGACCGTCCAGCGCCATGGGGGAACGATCGATATCGAGACTGAAGAGGGACGCGGCACCGCGTTTTGCATTCAGCTTCCGGAGTGGACGCCCCCTCCCGGAGGCGATCTGCCGGCCCAGGGCTAGGCCGTAGGTTGAGGACAATGTTGTATTGGGACTTGCGTGTCACCACACCAGAGGACGGTTGGCAGAGCAACACTGGTGATCAAGCAGCAGACACGATAGCAGAGGGATTGCGTGAGTGACAGAACAGAGAGCAACTCAAGTACTTGGGGCCTCGGCCCGGATTCTGGTGGTGGAGGATGATCCGCTTATGCGGACTTTCTTTGTCGAAGCCCTTTCCTCAGAGGGGTATGAGGTCGAAGAGGCCGAGGATGGCCTTTCCGCGAGCAATCGTCTGGTCAAGGAGTCCTACGATCTGGTCTTGAGTGATGTGAACCTTCCGGGGCTTTCGGGAGTGGAGCTGTTTCGCCAGAGTTCGACATGGTCTAACGAAGCGGCGATGGTGCTGATAACGGGGGCGCCACGGGTTGAGGACGCTGTTGCCACGATCAAAGAGGGAGCGTGTGATTATCTGACCAAGCCCATCACGGTCGACAAACTCGCCGACTGCGTGGCGGATGCGTTGGCGGCAAGGCAGACACAAGCGGCCGCGAGTTCACAGGCGGAGGAGAGCGGACCGGAGAGACACCTCCATCGCCTTGGCTACCGCTTCATTCGGACCCTTGGGTTGGGGGCTTTCTCCACAGTCTTCCTGGTGGAGAGGGGGGGCACGCAATACGCGATGAAGATCCTCCAGAAACTGGGGCACATCACGCCATATTCTGACCTCCTGGTTCGTTTCCTGCACGAAGGCGAAATCGTTTCGGGACTCGATCATCATGGCATTGTCAAGGTTCTCGAGTGCGGCATCGGGCCCGGGTATGACTTCCCCTTCATTCTGATGGAATACGTTGACGGAGGGACGCTCGCCCGACACATCCAGCAGGATTCACTTACTCTTGAGGAGAAGCTGGATGTTATTTCGGAGATCTGCGATGCTCTGTCCGTGGTCCATGAGAATGGCATCCTGCACCAAGACGTGAAGCCCAGCAACGTACTGCTCACCGCAGATGGGCGAGCCAAAGTGACCGATTTCGGCATCTCACGGCTTGGTGGCTTGTGGCAGTCCGACGGCGATGGCCCTCTGATGGGAAGCCCGGCCTACATGGCCCCCGAGAGGGCGGGGAGTGACGAGACCGCTGACCAGCGAGCTGACATCTTCTCCCTCGGAGTCCTTTGCTATGAGCTCCTGACCGGGCAGCTCCCGTTTGCCGAGAAGAGATGGGGCTCCATGCGCAGACAGATTGCCCGACGACGTCCGCTTGCTCCGCGCCGATTGGGGATGGTCATCGAGCCGCCGCTGGAGCAGATCCTTGCCCGGATGCTGCAGAAGATGCCGAGCGACCGGTACCAAAGCGCGGCGGACATCAGAGCCGATGTCGAGCGCTTCCGGTCCGGCCAATGGACCGAGTGTGGACCAGAGGGGCAGGCGGGGCAGGAGTTTCTTCGTCGCCTGTGGCGGTGACGGTTCGTTCCGTCCATGGTCTCCCGATCGGCATCCCGCCTGCCCCTTGCCCGGGCGTCTGTCTCACTCCACGCGCACCGACGCCGGGCTTCCTGTCACCCATTCACAGCGGGAGATGGACCGGCTGGCCGGTGCGGTAGCATTCCTGGGCGGCGAAGACCACTTCGTGCGTCTTCCAGGCATCCTCGAAGTTGCAGTGCGACTCGCAGTCTGTCAGGATGCAATCGACGAAGTGATCCATCTCACCTTGGAAGGGGTGGTGGGCCACATCAGCGCTGTCCGGGCCGATACACGGCAACTCGACCCAGTCCTTCTGCCCCGGGAACTTGTGTGACCAGACTCGGTTGTCGCGGATAGTCCCACGGTCTCCGAAGACTTCAAGGGGGAAGGTGTATGGCTGGATGCACTCGTGGTTTACTGTGATCTTGCCGATGACTCCGTTGCTGAACTTGACCAAGGCCATCTCACAGCCCTCGTACTCCAACGGTTCGCCTTCATGCCAGTCGTTGGTGCTGGGGTTGTATTGGCGCGTTGACGATCCCCGGGCACCACCGGCGTAGGCAAACACCTCAACCGGATCAGCAGCACCAAACTCGGTCGGGTCGGCAAACCAACGTAACGCATCGACGGCGTGACACCCCCCGACCAGCATGGAGCTGACACCCCCGGCCTTGGTGCGTGCATCGCCATAGCCACTCCACCAGTCACCATTGTAGCTCTGGTAGCCCGTCTCGACGGCGTAAACGTGTCCCAAGGCGTCGTCAGCCAACAGCCGTTTGATCGTCTGAAAAAGAGGATTCCAACGCAGCACGAAGCAGACCACGGTCTTGACGCCGGCCGCTCGGATGGCCGCCGCCATGGCCCGACCGTCGGAAACGCTGTTGCACAAGGGCTTCTCGATGACCAGGTGTTTGCCGGCTCGGGCAGCGGCAATGACGTTCTCGGTATGGACGTGCTGAGGTGTGCAGATGCTGACGATGTCGACCCCCTGAGTCTGCAGGGCTTTGTCGAGGGAATCGAAGCAAGGCACATCCAGCCCTGCTTCGTCGGCCCGCGCTTGAGCGCTGCTGAGTTTGCGGCTTGAAATGGCCACGACATCGGTGTGTGGATTGGTCTTGAATGCGTCCACATGCTGGGTCGACACCCAGCCGGCTCCATGGATCAGAACGCCGAGTTTTCCGTTCATCGTTCCTGCTCCCTTTTCTCCTTCCAGCGCCTGGCCGGATCGGGCTCTATCTTGCGGCCTGCGCAATCCATACGGTCATAGCACCCAGGGGGCCCGCAACGCGCAGCTCAGCAACCGGTTTGCGTCTTGGGCCTCGGGGAAGATCTCGGCCTCCGGATCCCAGCGCAACGGACGTTCGAGTTTGCACGCAATTCCGCTGAGAAGGGCCGTGCTCGTCGCTCGGTGCGCGATCTCAGCTGGGGTGATAGTCTGGCGCCGCGACCGCACGCAGTCAATAAAGTTCTGGGCGTGGTCAGGACTCCTGTAGAGCCTGGTGTCACCGGCTTTGAGGGATTGCCCGAGGATCGACCGGGGCTCGGCCTCAATGCCTCCTCGGGTAAAGACCCAGCCGTCTTCACCGATGAACTTGACTCCATGCCGATTCTGCCCGGTATCGGTCATGACGATCTTCACGCCGTTCGCGTAGGTGAACTCGATGCGGAAGGTCATGATCGTGTCGAAAAGACCTTGCTGGGGGTAGACTCCTCGCCCCTCGACGGACACGGGGCCGCTGCGTTCGAGCCCCATGCCCCACTGGGCGATATCGATGTCATGAACACCAAAACCGGCCAGCCAACCCGACTTGCTGTAGTCACTGATGAAGTACCACCCGGGCAAACCGCCGTGTCGGAAGACCCGGGCCGGCGTGAATGGGGCAACGGGGGCGGGACCGAGCCAAAGGTCGTAATCGAGCTCCTTGGGGATGGGGGCTTCAGCTTGTACCCCCGTGCCTCGCCCGGGGGGGGAGCCGATGATGATCTGTTTCAGTTCGCCGACGTACCCGTTCCGCACCAGCTCACAAGCTCTGCGCGTGCCGCTGGCCGAGTGCAGTTGCGTCCCGTGTTGGAAGATCGCGCCATAGCGGGCGACGGTGTCTGCGAGGGCTCGACCCTCAGCAATGGTGTTGCTCAATGGCTTCTCACAGTAGACGTCTTTGCCTGCCCTGATGGCCGCGATCGATTGAGGCACGTGCCAGTGATCCGGTGACGCGATGGCAACCGCATCGATGTCGTCGCGGGCGATGAGCTCTCTGAAGTCCCGAACACTGTCGTCCTTCCCCAGTTTGTATTGTTTACGGAACCGCTCCCGGTTGGGATCGTAGACGTCACAGACAGCGCGGATCTCAACCCCGGGTACCCGGGCCAGCGCCGCGGCCACCCCGTTCATTCTGCCTCCGCAGCCGATCAGCCCGACACTGATGCGATTGCTCGGAGCCATCTCGCGCCCCAGCCCGAGGGCCCGGGACGGAACGAGCATCGGGGCCAGCGCCGTTGCGCCGGCAGCCTTGAGGAAGGCTCTGCGTGAGCCCCGGGAGGGAGTCCGCATTATCTCTTTCTCCATTCGTTGCATGCGCAGTTACTCCGTTGAGGGGACGCTGCTGAATGCTTGCAGTTCAGCAACATGCATGCCTGGATTGGCGCTGTTCCTGAGCATAGTCACACGTACAAAACGGACCCTGATCGGTGCGAACGAGTGGAGGTCGCCACGCTCTGTTGCCGGCTTGGTGTTCGTGCTCATGTCAGCAGCCATCTGCCAGTCTTCCCCATCAAGGGACAACTCAGCTCTGTATTGGTAGAACCTGACGCCATCCCAATAATTCACAACTCGCAGAGCAGCCACTGTTGTCAGAGCGCCCAGATCCACGGTGATCGATGAGGGCGAGAAGGCACAACTCCAGTAGGAGTCTTTGGCAACCTTCCCGTCGACGGCCAGTTCGGGCCTCCAGCCTCCTTGCCAGGCGTGTGAGGACGTGACGTTTTGGCCCTTGCACAGGTTCACCGTGGAAAGCAGCACCAAATGCTCACACGCTTTGCTCAGGATCAGCCTCAATCCTCCCGGCGGGGTGTCCACGAGGGCCTTCCTGACCGCTGCGAGAAGCTCATTGCCTGGTGGGGCGGGCCATCTGAGCAGGGCTCGGGCCGCTCTCTCGACCAGCTCGGTTTTGCCTTCGTTCATCGTTGTTGTCAAAACCGCTTCCGATGTTGCTGAGGGGAAGTTGTACAGGTTGCCAAGCACATCGAGGTAGAGGGGATTGTGTTTCCGGGTGGCCGCCAGCAATGGGCTCAAGACTGCTTCGGGGCTATCCTCACGCCTGCTGATGGCGGCCAGCGCGCGGTACGCGTCTGGACGACTGGCATGTGGAAGGTGCTCGAGCCGGCTGATGATGGCGATCGCTTCCCCGAGTTCACCGTGATCGCCGAGAGCAGCAAAGGCCTGGCGTGCCGTCCTGCGGTCTGGATCGTCGGTGAGCCGAAGCATGTCGGGGAGGGAGCCCTGGCCCAGTCGGGCGGTCAGCAGATCAGCCCCCAACCGACGCAGATTTGCTTCCTCAGCCCGGAGCAGATCCCGGATTGCGTCATCGAGTCCTCTTCCCTCCATGGCGAGTAGGGCTTCCCTGGCCGCTGCAGCGCTTCCGCCTCTTCCCAGACTGATCCGTGCCAAGGCCGGAACGTCAGCCGCATGGCCGACCTGACTCAGGGCCCGGGCAGCTGTCTCCGAGCACTCCGGATCGCTCAGCAGGTCGACTGCGATGTCGCGGACGTGTACGCCAGGACGTCGCACCAGTTCCTCGAGGGCAATTCTCCGGGACATTCCCTGGAGCTGCGGGAGTGCAGGCGTGAGAGCCGCGAGCAAGACGTCGGTGGGCAGGAGAGACAGGGCAAGCGCACTGGCCCTCTGTTTCGTGGCCGGGCCATGTACCAACCAATTCAGCGCGGTCTGCATGGCTTGGTCAGGGGCAATCTGTGCCAGGATAGCCAGTGCAGCCGTCTGGTGCTGGATAGCCGAGTCAGAGGAAAGGACTTGCCCGAGCACATCTTGCGCCTGGCTGGGTACGGTCTCCGAATCCGTGACCAGAGCTCGGATACAGCGGAGAGTTGCATCGAGCCATGCCGCCGTTTCCTGGTGAACCGCCCGAAGGCCGAGCAGGCCCACCAAAGCGTTCGGCGAGCCCAATATTCCCAAGGCTCGGATGGCTGGGACCGAAACCTCAGAATCGTCGCCATTGGCGGCGGCCGTGAGCAACTCGATGGCCTCGAGGTCGCCTCGACTTGCCATGGTCACGGCAACGTGGGCCTTTGCACGTGATGTCAAGCTCGGGAAGACGTCCCGAAGAGCCCGATCAACGGCTTTCCCGGGAATGACTTCCAGGGCTTGGCAGGCTGGGGCAGGAAGCGACGGTCGGCGCAAGGCTGACAAGAGCGCCGGAACAGCGGCCTGTGTTCCGGCAAGCTTGAGCTGAGCACAGACCCAGACTTTGAGATCGTCGTGCACATCGTCTGTGTCCAGAAGCCCAAGCAGGCCGGGTTCCGCTTTTACCCTCTCTTCCGGCGGGCAAGTCCGGATGATGCGTTTCCACTTGCGCAGGTATGCTGTGTCCTGCCCGAACGTATAGGCCTTGAGGTTGCCGAACGGCTTCCAATCACTGTGGTAGCTCTGCCACAGTTCCTCGCGCGGCGTGCTGAGAGCGTTTCCCATGCGGACGATGATGCGGTATTTGAGGGTCAGCGCTTCTCCTGCCAACAGCTCGTGGGCTGTGCCACTGGCTGGAAACGCTGGCTGCAGCCAGTTGAGCTTCGGGTACTGAATCCAGTCCTCTGGGTAGCCCACGTTTCCCGGGTGTTGCAGGATGAGCACACCAACGGGGTCAGCGCCGCCCGGGGGGATACCGATGACCTCACCCCAGGCTTGAGTAGCGGGAAAGCAGGGAAGGCCCGTGTGGGTGACCATCTGCTGCTGTTCTCGTGTGGACAGTCGAACATTCAATCCGCCGTAGGCCTCACGGCCTCGCCTGGCGATGGTGACGCCGGGCTCCAGTGCCTCGTAGCTGAACGTCAGGTCGACCACTCGCATTTCCGAGGTTGCGGCATCGATGTCGATCTGGACCGCTTCGCGCACGATGGGCGTCTTGTTCTCCCACAGCCATCGGCTGGTGGCCTCGAGCGTTGCCGCGTCGCCGTTCGTTTCCCAGTGTGGGACTCCCTCAGGGCGGGAGAAAACGCCCTGAAGCGCATGGAGGTCGTGTGTCTTGCCCTTGTAGGTCACTTCCGGCCAGGCCCAATAGATGCCGCGGTGGTGAGGGTGGTCCTTGCTGTAGTCGGCGGTCAGTACGGTTCCGTCCGGGCCGAACAGAGGGTGGATGTAGCCGCTTCGAGCGACGGCGTAGATGCCGCTCACACCGTCCGGGACGGGCACGGTCCGGGCGTTGTAGCGCAACACCGGGCGGCCCCCGTCCTGAACAAGCACTTGGCCGTTCGCATCGGTAGCCACGGTCAGCTCGGCATGCAGGCTTCGTGCCGTGCTCATCAGCAGGAACGCGCCAGCTGCGCACGCGGCGAGCTCAGACGTCCCCACCCTTGAGAGGCGGATGCTCATACGAAGCTATCCTCCCTTTTCGGTGAGTTTCTTGATGACAAATCGTTCCTTTGAGCCATATGAGCTTGGCAACCCTCGGTGTTGCAGGATGGCCTCGACGCCGAGCTCGTCCATGCGTTCCTTGAGCTTAATTCCGAACATGACATGATGAATTTTCCAGCCTCGTGCCTTGCGGGGATCGGCCGGAATGGGGTCGTTGGGGTTCTGACCATACTGCATGTGGATCGGCGGGTCCTCCGGGGAGACCAGCGACAGGGCGGAGATGTCGGCCACGATTGCCTGGAGTTCCTCCGCAGAGTTGTAGTCGAACGACTCCTTTGGGTCTCGGTGTGGGGAGTCGTACCCGGGGATCCACCTCTGCCACCAGGAGAAATCCATGGTCGTCTGGCCGCCGGTGGTGGCCACGCAGGTTAACCGCGTTGATTCACGCGCGATGGGGTCGTCACTAGTCGGGTCGGCCATGTCGCTGTGGAAAGCGAGCCACATGCAGATCTGTGCCCCCGCGGAGCCTCCGAAAGCCCCAACACGTGTCTTGTCGACGTTCCACTCTTCGGCCTTGCTCCTGATCAACTGAAGAGCGCGGCGGCAGTCGTGGTGAGCCGCAGGGAGTTTGGCATGCGAAACAAACCGATACTCGATCGCTCCGACTGCGATCCCCGCATTCAGATACTGTCGCACGGTGCTTCGTCCAAGCTGGTTCTTGCTTCCTCCACGGAAACCTCCACCGTGGATGAACAGCACCAACGGTGCCGGCTTCTCCTGCTCAGGGAGCCAAATGTCGAACACGTTTTGCGCGTGTGGACCGTAGCTGACGTCGGCGTGGGTTGGCGTGGGCTTGTCAGCTCCTGCGGACTGTCTTCGGGGTCTCATGTTCCCTGCTGGTTCCGCTGACAGAGACGCTGCCACGGCGAGCATGAATGACACATGATGGCTCAGACCACCACATTTCCCTTGCATGGCTTGACTCCAGCTGCGGTTTGCTACCTGGGTGTTGACTCCATATATATACCACGTCACCACTGCTGTCATGCTGTGCGCCCTGAGAGCGCCCGGAGTTGCCCGGGGTTGTGCGGCGGAAGATAGACGGAGGAGCCTACTCATGTCCGCTCGACAGGTTTTGCGTGTCCCGGGTGTTGTCACTGGTGCCGGGGCCTTCGTGTTGAGCGCCGTCATGGCGGCGCTTTGCTCCTTTGTGTCTCTTGCCGAGGGGCAGTCCACGGAGGGGTACCTGCCACAGTTCACTCGCACGGTCCCGCGTGCGAGTTCGGGACGGATCCCCCTGCGTCTTGACTACCCGGAAGAACTGGAACTGCCCGCCTGGCCGGTGACCTTCGGCGTGCCCTTTCCGCGAGGCGCATTGGCATCCGCGGGCAACATTCGGGTGGTGGACGGTGCCGGCATCGGCGTCCCCGTGCAAGTGCTCAGGACGGCGACGTGGGATGGCCCGGATGGAGACATAAAGTGGGTTCTGGTAGACATGTCCGCTCGGAAGGGCGCCACGTATGCTCTTGAGTATGGTACGGCCGTTCAACGCGCGGAGCTCGAATCTCAACTCACCGTAGCGGACAGTGTTGACGGGGTCACGGTGTCTACGGGGGCCCTGCGTGTGGAGTTCAGCCGCCGCAAGTCGCACCTGATGAGCGGCGTGTGGCTTGGCGGTGAACCCAAGTTGCAGGCCCGGCGCCGAATGGATGTCGTCGATCAGAATGGCACCCGCTACGTCACGTCTGATCGACCTGAAGACTACAGGCTGGAGGTCGAGACGCGGGGGGCGTTGCGAGTAGTAGTGAAGGCGACCGGTTGGTATCGGGATGCTGCGGGCACGGGCCTACTTGAGTATGTGACCCGCGTTCATCTCTATGCCGGTCAGCCGTTCGTGCGGGTTATCCATACGTTTGTCGTTCACTTTGACACGGACAAGACGTTCCTCAGGGACGTCGCTATCCCGTTTGATGCTCCCACCGGGACCGCCCGCAAGGCGGTGTTCCAGCTGGGCACGGGCTTTGGTGCAGAGGTCGAGCGGACAACATTGCCTGCGCGACTTGTGCAGGATTCCACGAACCATTTCTCCCTGATGGAAGCTGGGGAGTTGCTCACCGAAGGCAAGCGTGTAGGTGGGTGGGTAGTTCACGGTTCTGAGCATGGTGTGATGGCTGTGGCTTTGCGCAATATGTGGCAAGACCACCCGAAGGAACTCGAGGCTACCGAAGACGGGGTGATCGCGCACCTGTGGCCTGCGCACAGCGAACGCATGCTGGACTTCCGGGCGTCGTCCGTTCTCGGCCCGGAGCGATACGAGCGGCTCGACGGCGTCTACCACCAGCGTTGGTACGAAGGTGGCCTGGACAAGTATGACCAGGCCATGGGCCTGGCCAAAACCAACGAGCTGATTGTGGCGTTCTCCGACGACCTCGATGGGAAGGGGGCAATGGCCACCTGCGCCGCGCAAGAGAAACCGCCCTTTGTCGTTGCTGATTCCGACTGGATGTGTCGCACTGACGTCTTTGGACCCCTGCATCCCCGGGACCCTGAGCGGTACCCGGAGATCGAGAAGACGTTCGACGTCGCGTTCGGGCGCTACGAGTTCCTGCGTGACCACCTGGACAACTACGGCTTCTTCGATCACGGCGATGTCAACTACGTGGTCAACTGGGATGAAGAAAACCAGCGTTGGTGGGAACGGCCCTGGCGTCGCATGGCGTCGCGCTTTTATGGCATAAGCGTGATGCCGTGGACGATGTTTGCCCGTAGCGGCGATCGCCGCTATCTGCAGTGGGCCATTGACAATGCCAAGCACGTCATGGACATCGACATGACCCACGTAACCGCGGATGTGCCGGGCTACCCGTACCCCAAATGGAAGGGGGGACGCTTCGGGGGCAACGGCGGCATCATCCACTACGGCGGGAACGTCTACGATGTCGGTTGCGACAGTCACGTGACCCCGTGGCTGTACTACTATTATCTCACGGGCTATCGACGGGCCTGGGATGTGTTTCATGAGGAGGGCGAATTCTACCTGAACCTGAACAAGCCGGGCTTCCTTGGATCAGGGCATCTGCGAAGATATGCCCATCGCATGACCGGCGGCAGTCTGCGATTGCTGACCCAGTACTGGTGGGCAACCTGGGATCAGCGTTACCTGGACCTGGCCCACACTCAGGCGGAACACTGCTACGAGGCGGCGGCGAAGAGCAACGGCGTGATCCGCCACGACGACGTCTACATGAATCCGGGATTGGTCACCTATTACCAGGCCACTGGTGATGAGCGTATGAAGGCGATCATCCTGAACAACATGAAGGAGGCCCAGTCCGGACGTCTGGTGATGGGGGATCCGCGCGGTTACACATTCTACGGTCCCTCCATGGCTTACTACTTCACGGGGGACACATCCTATTTGGGGCGTCCCCTCGCCTGGTTGCAGCAGTACCTGAAGGATGTCAACGTCGGGGAGGATCCGCTGCATCGGGGTATCCCCGAAGGACACTGGGATATGTGTCACAACTGCGTACACTTGCTGTACGCTCCGTACTTGCTCGGGGCTCTGGCTACCCTCGACAGACCGATTGAGCCTGCGCCGCCTGTTGATCTGAGTGCCAGCAACTCGGAGGTCTGGCTGAGCAACCCGGACGGGCGTGCGTTCGATGTCCCGGTCGAGTGGGTCTGCTACAAACGGCCGTATTTCATTGGGGTCTCTCTGCGGCAATGGGCGTCTCATTGTCGACGGGCTAAGCTGCAGGCTGAGATCGTGGTCCTTGACCCCGATGGGAACACTGTGGCATCGGCTCCGGTCCGTTTTGATCCTGATGCGAGTTCAGGGATTGTCGATATGTCCGTGCCTGAAGGGAAAGCCGGGATGTACCGAGTAGCCATGCGGGGCGCTGACAAGGTGCCGATGAAGATCCGACTGCGTGGTCACGTCCCGTATCAATGGGTGTACCCACTTGAGCGCAACGCGATCAGCAAGGCGACTGACCTCTATGTGCGGACACCGCAGGCTGCGGAAGCGTTCACCATTCGCTACAAGCTTCTGGCACTGCGCGTGTCCGTTGAGGTCTCAGTGCTCGACTCGCAAGGTGAGATCGTGGTTTCTGAGAGGCACAAGATCGGTTCGAGCCCGCTTGGGGCGTGGGTCACGAAGGAGCTTCCCGTTCCTGAGCACGAGCGTGGGAAGCTGTGGTGCATCCGGGTCCGCCCACCTGGTGGTGACAATCAGGAGATGCTCCTGCGTGTCGAGGGCACAGTGCCGGTGGCGAGTACCCGTCCCGATGCGTTCTTCACCCCTGAATCGCTCCCGGTCGTCCGCGCCCCCGTTCCTGCCGCAGCTCCACCGACTGTGACCGAGCCGGTGCGCGTGGTCCCGGCCGGGGAGACGTTCCGCATCCCTCGAGGGAAGCGCGTGGAAGGAACGCGTTACGAGGGCGTGGACGAGACCCGTGGTACTCTCGAGTTCTGGCTCCGCCCCGATTGGGATCCGGACGATATTACCGATGGGAACATCCTGACTTGGGGACAGATGCGACTCTACCGTCGTTCTCAGGTCGGGACCTACTTGAAGCTGGGGGCGGCTTACCTGCAGTCGGGCTATTGGTTGAAGCCCGGAGTCTGGAACCATGTCGCAGTCGTCTGGGATTTCGAGGCGGAACGAGACAAGGCATGGATCTGCATTAACGGGACCGTGTTCGGCAAACCATACGGCGGTCGTCGTGGGGAACTGACGAACTGGACCAGCGACGAGCTGACAATCGGCGGCAATGCAGCGTTCCACATCACCGGCTTGAGAATATGGGATCACGACCGGCGCGCGCAGTTGGGCAAGGGCCTACTTTCGTCCCCACCCGATCAGCACAGTCTGTACCCAGCCGCCCCGTGACCTATTTCACGAAGAAGATGTGCGCGAAAAGGTCGGGTTGGGCGAATCTGCCGCGCAGGAGCGGGCTCCAGCAACTGAAGTGGTCCTCAGGTCTGGCTGGTCGGGCCATGGTGCGGCAGAAGTTGGCTCCCCACGGACGCCCAACGGGACGGTGAAGGCCGTCCTTGAGACCTGCCCTCGGGAGGCGGATCTCCATGATCCAGCGACCATCGTGGCGCTGGACGGCGACGTCGATATTGCTCTCCCAGGTCGCATCTGCGGGCTCACCTGCCCCCTCATGGTACCAACTGCCGACTCGTCCTTCGGTGTCGATGAGGAGTTGATAGAAGCTGTCGTGGTCGTGTTCCGGATCAAGGAAGATCTCGATGTAGTCGACATCGCCCTTTTTGGTCGGCAATTCGCGGGTGAGGGGATCGTGGCAGGTGAAGGCGAAGTAGAGATGCTCCTGCGCACGCAGGAGGCGCAACTCGGTTTTTTGGGCTGTCGGCTTGCCGTCGGCATTGCTCAGGAAACGGTTCAGCAGGGCGGATCGGGCCCAACCATCCTCATCGAGTTTCCCGTCGATGGTGATCTCCCCATGCAGCTGGCGGATACTGATTGAGGATCCTTTGCTTTCGGCCACGCTCTTGACGTCGCGGACGTAGAGGGCGCGCCCTTTCTCCATCGTGCCGAGGAACCAGCGCGAAAAGACCTGACCATGCTCCTCATGCGGCGTGCCTTCCACGAGAGCCAGCATCCGGTCAGTCTGTTTCCGGTACACCGCGACCGTCTTCTCGCCGAAGTGCTTCTCCCAGAAATCGATGCTGTTGGCGCTCCCGGTTGCTGCCGCCAGGCAGCGTGTCTCTATGTCTCGGAGCAGGTCACCGATGATCGTTCCACCAGGGCCATAGTAGCTGTCCGCGTAGTCCTGGACGAGGTCCGCGGCTTCCAGAGTGGGGTTGTAGAGAAGTCGGAGCATGACGTAGCGGTTCAGGTGTTCGAGGGTGAGGCTGTCAGAATCGACCTCGATGTGCATCATGTTGGCATGTGGGGTCAGGTCCCGGAAGAGTCTCTCATAGAGTGAAGTCAGCAGCATGGGCATACCACGGCGCCGTTCGTTTCGGTGGCGGTACAGGTGGTGCAGCCAGATGAGCATGGGACGCTCGTTGAGCCCGCTCCACTCTCCCACCATGCGCATGAGATCCTGGTAGTGCTCCTCCTTGACATCATTCGCGGTCCGGGCATAACGGGCGGGACACATGCCCACCACGATGTTTTCGGGCAGGGCGTTCAGATTTTCCGGGCGTTCAGAATAGGAACTGTAAGCCAGGCACGTGATGAACGAGTTCGGGTGTGCCGTTTTCATCCAGTCGGCCATCTTGGTGACAAACTGCCAGACGAGCTCCGTGTGCTGGCCCGGACGTGGTTTGTCCGTGTGTGTGATTGCCAGGCAGTTGGGGCACATACAGCCGCGGAACGAGTCATGCGGGAGGAGTGAGACGGACCGTCCGTAGATGGCGCTGGCCGGCCAGCCACGGTTGTGCAGCCCGAGCGTTGTGCGGTGGTCGCTGAATCCGAGGTCCTTGGCGTTGGTCCCTGCGTAGTACGCGTCGATGTCCTTCTTCGTGATATCGATGACGCCGGGGTGTGTGTAGCAGAGATGACCTGTGCGTCCCGTTTGCGGAAGCAGGTCGCGTTCGCCGTTTTCCCGCAGGGCGAAGTACTCGGGATGGGGCTTTCCGTAGCGCCGTTCCAGGTCCATGCGCACAGGACGGTGGTTGAAGGCGAACCACTCGGAGGAACCCCGTATTCGCAACATCCAAAGGCGAAGTGCGTGCCCATCCCAGTTGAGGTCTTCATACTCTTCAACATCCAGCACACGATTGACGCGAGACGATTTGACCATGTACCACTGCCACATCTCTCTCCCCACCTTGCGCAGGATAAAGGCTGGTTCTTCGTGGAGAGAGAAGGTATTGACAATCAGGTCCCTCTTCTGGGGGACTACCCGTCCTTTCTCCCCTGCAAAGAACCAACGACACCCCAGTTCCTCAAGGAACCGGTACGTTCCGTACAGTGTTCCGCGCTCGAAGTCCCAGCGCTCGGCCCCGAGCTGCTGCGTCATCGCGTAGCGACCGGCCCTTCGCCCAAACGGCGTCTTGACCTTGAAGAGGATTTCGCTCTTCTCGGTCGTGTTGTCGTTGCCGACGATGTAGATCGTGTTCCCGATGGTGCCGATGATGTAGCCGTCGCGGGCAATGGGGCGAGTCGGGCTGACTGTGCGGACGGCGCCGGGGAGCCTCCCCAGCACGATGCTTGCACCTCGAGGCGGCATGTCAGGCACGATCGGGAAGCTGCCCCCGGTCATGGCATCGAGGTGTTCCTTGAGCTCCTGTCCGGCAAAGCGCACGGGGGCGGGCGCGTCCTGGGGCACGACGATCACGCACTGCGGCACACCACCTGTGGCAAGCGTTACGGACCCTTTGCCCAAGGCGTAATCAGCCCGCCCGGCCGCATAGGCGTGGCCCATGAAGGCGATGCAGAGCAAGGCGGATGCCTTGAGAAGTCGGAAGCGAGGGACTGGTACACGTTTCATACGGAGCTCCTTCCGGTACTGCCAAGCCTGCGGTATTCCATTGTTCTGGTGCTCCTCGGATGGTCTGTGTGTCGCCTGATTGCTGTGCGTGTCACCTACCATACCGAGCGAGAGGCAGCTTGTGAAGTCCCGCGAGCGACCAAAGGCAACCGGTTGCGGCGAGCGGCGCTCCGGACAGGCGCAGGCTCTCGCCGGCTGAGCCGCTCACAGCCTAAGCAAGCGGGAATGGCGTTCTGAGAAGGGCCAGAAAGCGGTGGCCGGGGCCCCCAACGGCCTTGTGCCGTTGGAGCCAATGATCAGGCTCCCATCGGAGCATCGTGCCGCCCACTCCTCTCTCGCGCTCACTTCGTCCGGTGCCCGAACTTCTTGGGCAGGAAGAGAAAACGCCAGTAGCTTTCGTCTTCATCTTCATGGTGCTCAAAGAGCCTCCAGAAGAGACTGAAGTGCGACTTCTTCGGCCCTCCCGCCAGATCGAGAATCGGGTTCAGCTCGAAGGTCCAGTCCTGCGCCTTACGCGTCCATCTCAGGAGCATTCCCAGCAGAGAGACATCGGTCTCATCTTCGCTGGTTCGTGCGTAGCCGAGGAGTGGCGGAATGAGCGTCTTGTCATCCCAATGGAAGGAAAGGGGGAATATGTGGAAGTAGTCTTCTCCCCACCAGACGGGGCCGACGCCTTTGGAGCCTTCCCAGTTCCAGGCCGCAGGCACGAGGAGCCAGTTGTCGCCTTCCTTCCAGAACAGCGGCAGGGCACGGAAGAAGTCGTCGCTCCACCAGACCGGTCCGGCCAGGTATTGGTCATCCCAGTGTCCCGCGATGGGCAGTAGCACCCAGCCATCCTCGTTACTCCAGAAGAGCGGGACGATGTTGCAGTAGCCATCGCCCCAGAATGCAGGTCCGGCCCAGTAACTGTCGTCCCAGTGGGCAGCCAGCGGAAGCAGCATCCAGTCGCCTTCTTCGCTCCAGAAGAACGGGATAATGTGGAAGAAATCATCTCCCCACACTACAGGTCCGGCTAGATGGTTGTCGTCCCAATGGCCGGCGACGGGGAGGAGCATCCAGCCATCCTGGTTGCTCCAGTAGAAAGGAACGACGTGGCAGTAGTCTTCCCCCCAGAAGGCTGGTCCTGCCCAGTAGCTATCGCCCCAGTGGGCGGCAATCGGGAGGAGCGTCCAGTCGCCCTCTGAACTCCAGAAGAACGGGATAATGTGGAAGAAGTCGTCTCCCCAGACCACGGGCCCGGCCAGATAGTTGTCGTCCCAGTGTCCGGCGATGGGGAGTAGCACCCATCCGTCCTCGTCGCTCCAGAAGAGGGGCACGATGTGGCAGTAGTCTTCCCCCCAGAAGGCTGGTCCTGCCCAGTAGTTGTCGTCCCAGTGGGCTGCGACAGGCAGGAGCAGCCAGTTGTCTTCACCGCTCCAGAAGAGCGGGATGACGTGGAAGAAGTCATCTCCCCAGACCACGGGGCCGGCGAGGTAACTATCCCCCCAGTGTCCGGCGATTGGGAGCAGCACCCACCCGTCTTCGTCGCTCCAGAAGAGTGGGACGACGTGGAGGTAGTCCTCACCCCAGAACGCCGGCCCTGCCCAGTTGCTGTTTCCCCAGCGCCCGGCAACAGGAAGGAGTGTCCAGTCACCGTCCCCGCTCCAGAAGAGCGGGATGACATGGAAGAAATCGTCTCCCCAGAACGCCGGGCCGGCCAAGTAACTGTCGTCCCAGTGCCCTGCGATGGGCAGGAGCACCCACCCATCGTCGTTGCTCCAGAACAGGGGAACGACGTGGGCGTAATCATCCCCCCAAACGGCGGGGCCCAGGACCGATGTATTCCCGAACTGGCCTCCGAGCGGCAAGAGCAGCCAGCGGTCATCGCCGCTCCAGTAGAGCGGGGCGACATGAAAGTAGTCGTTCCCCCACCAGACCGGCCCCACACCCTTGCTGCCATGCCAATCCCAGGCTAAGGGGGGAAGGACCCAGTCTTCTTCCGTGCTCCAGAACACGGGGAAGACGTGCAGGTAGTCGTCTCCCCAGAACACCGGCACCATCCGTCGGTCATAGCTGTCGGGCCGGTCGCGCGATCCGTAAACGCCGAGCAGTGCCTCGACGGCTTTCCCCTGGTCGGTTTCCGACACGTAGAGCAGGGGCCAGAGCTTCACTTTGCGGTCTTCGGCGCGGCATTGCCCTATTGGCGTGGCCAGGGCAATCGCCAGAGCGGTCCAGAAGAAGAGCCTCGTGTGGTTTCGCATGCTTCTCCCTCCCTGCTCGAACCAGGTTGCCGGACGCCCGTGGACGGCTGAGCGCGCGCCCACTATAGCGAATGTACGGGAGTTCCTCCGAGGATGCAAAACGGCGAGGTTCCGCCGGGTTGACTCCACAGTTGCGCAGGGGAGGGGCATCGCAGGTTTTTCGTCTCTTCTTTTCACGGGCGGCCTAATAAAACCTCGTCTCGTGCATTATCACTAACAGATACGGGAGATGTTCACAGCCGGCAGGAGAACATGATGGTGGAAGGTAACACGCAACACACGGAATGGATCCGGGGGGCGCTGGAACGGTACGAGAGTCCTCTCTTACGCTACGCATGTCGCCTCACGGGCAACCTGGAACAGGCCCGGGATGTCGTTCAGGACTCGTTTGTGAGGCTTTGCAGAGCGGATCGCAGCAAGGTCGAGGACCACCTCGCAGCCTGGCTCTTCACGGTCTGCCGCCGCCGCGCCCTGGAGCACTTCCGGAAGGAGGGACGAATGACCGCGTTGACCGAAGAACGGATGGCGGCACAGCAGAGCCGAGAGCCTGATCCTGCGGCGACCGCGGAACGCAGCGACGATATCCGAGGTCTTCCGAAGCTGCTGGCGGTCCTTCCGGAACGGCAGCAGGAGGTGGTTCGACTGAAGTTCCAGAACGAGTTCAGCTACAAGCAGATAAGTGAGATCATGGGCCTCTCGGTCTCGAATGTCGGCTACCTGATCCATACCGCGATACACACGCTCCGTAAGAGAGCGCAGGAACAACACGCCTAACGAGAAAGGGGATTCATCATGGCAATCGACACGAATGATCCTCGCCTTACCGCATACGCACTCGGCGAGTTGCCGGAGAGCGAACGCGAGGCCTTCGAGGCCTTGCTGGCTGACGATGCCGGAGCCCAACAGGAAATAGAGAGCATCCGCCAGTCCGCCGCCGGGCTCGCCGAAGAACTGGCATCCGATGAACCGCTCGCGCTGACTGACGATCAGCGGAACGCGATTGCTCAGGAGGCAGGGAAGCCCGGGCGGCCTCGCTTGACGCTTCTCCGGAAGCTGACCCTTGTCACAGGGGCGGCAGCCGCGTGTGTCCTCGTCGCTGGTCTTCTCCTGCCTCTCCTGTCAGAGCCGAGGGAGAAGTCCAGACGAATTCGCAGCTCAGGCAACATCAAGCAGACGGGACTTGCGTTGAGAATGGAGTCAGGTGATCGCGCGCCGTCTGTCTCCCTCCCACCACCAGGATCTGGGCCCAAGGCGTCGCCGAAGGTCGACGGAAGAGATTTGGCCACCAGGATCGACGAGGCAAGCAAGTCGTCGCACAGACCGTGGCGCACGGGCGCGACTGACGTTTCAGAGGAAACGGTACTTGAGGTGTCTAGGAGCGTCGCCACGCCCAAGCCTACGAAGGCCCTCAGCCCTCGCGTGTTGGATATCAATGGGGCCGTGGCGGCGCTTCTCCCGCCACCAACGGTCAAACCGGCTGATCCGATGTGGGGGGACCGAGACGGACCTAAACGGGCGACCGGCATGGACGATGGGCCCAACCGGGAAGCCTACGACCGTATCCGCGACAACCCCTTTATGGCCGTCCGAACAACGCCTGTTTCCACGTTCTCTATTGACGTGGACACCGCATCCTATGCGAATATGCGTCGTTTCCTAAACCAAGGGAGACTCCCCCCGAAGGACGCTGTCCGGATCGAGGAGATGATCAATTACTTCACCTATGACTATTCCCAGCCAGACAACGACCGTCCCTTCTCGATCAACGTCGAACTCGCGGGTTGTCCCTGGGAGCGCCAACATCGGCTGGCGCGGATTGGGCTGAAAGGGGTCCAGATAGATCCCGACGAGCGCCCGGCGAGCAACTTGGTCTTTCTCCTGGATGTCTCCGGGTCGATGGGCTCGCCCAACAAGCTGCCGCTTCTCAAGCAGGCGATGAAGATGCTGACAGCAAACCTGACTGAGAACGACCGGGTCGCAATAGCGGTCTATGCTGGGGCTTCGGGGCTGGTCTTGCCGCCCACGTCCGCCAGTCGCAAGCACGAAATTCTCGGGGCTCTCGACCGCTTGAGCGCCGGCGGTTCCACCAACGGCGGGGCAGGTATCGAGCTTGCCTACGCGACGGCGGCACAGAACTTCATCAAAGGCGGCACCAATCGGGTGATACTGGCAACGGACGGCGACTTCAACGTCGGTGTCAGCAGTCGTGGGGATCTGACCCGGCTGATCGAGGAGAAGGCCAAGAGCGGCGTCTTCCTGACCGTCCTCGGTTTTGGTATGGGGAACTACCAGGATGCACAACTCGAGGAACTTGCGGACAAAGGCAACGGCAACTACGCCTATATCGATACGGCCGCGGAAGCACGCAAGGTCTTGGTCGATCAGATAGGCGGAACGCTGGTCACGATCGCGAAGGATGTGAAGATCCAGATCGAGTTCAATTCCGCCCAGGTTGAGGCCTACCGACTGATCGGCTACGAAAACCGCCTGCTCCGGGCCGAGGACTTCAACGACGATACCAAAGATGCCGGTGAGATCGGTGCCGGACACACCGTTACGGCGCTCTACCAGATCGTCCCAAAGGGCGTCCGGATCGCCCTCCCCGGTGTTGATCCGCTGAAGTACCAGACGCCTGCGGCGGCAACACATGCCGCCTATTCCGATGAGCTGATGACGGTCAAGATTCGCTACAAAGCGCCCGATGGTGAGGTGAGCAAGTTGATTGAGGGAGCCGTGCGAGACACCGGGGCCGGTCTGGCCACGTCATCAAGAGACTTCCGGTTCGCCGCCTCGGTCGCCGCCTTTGGCATGGTCCTCAGAGACTCGCCACACAAAGGAACGGCAGACCTGGGCGCGATTCTGGATCTGGCAACGGACGGGGCAGAGCGCGATCCACACGGTTACCGGAGAGAGTTCATCGAGTTGGTGCGCAAAGCTCAAGGGCTGCAGCAGCGATAGGCTTGCGTATAGGGGAAGAGGGGGGGAGTACGCAATGCTATTGACTTTCTCTGCCCCCCGTGTCTGGCCGAAGAGTCGCCGGGTGGCACCGCCTCCCACATTGTGTGCTTCTCGAGAGTGGGAGGGGCTGCCATGCCGCGACCGTCGCCAGAGAAAGTCAATGGAATTGGGGGAGTACGGAGGCGGAAACCGCGAGCCGATGGCTGTGGGCTACGGAAGACGCCCTGAGGCCCATCGGCATCTTCCAGGCGTGCGGTCCTTACCAGCGCCAGTAGAGGTAGGGATCGAACGGGCCATCCAGTCGCTCGACGCGACGCCATTCGATCGGGTAGAGACTGGGCGGATTCTCAAGGGCCGGGCCTTCCGGAGCGCTGAATCCGGCGTTGATGCGAAGGGCGGCCGCGATGCGAGCAGCTTTCCCACGTATCCAGTCGTCGTCAAGGTCAGCGGTTGTGAGTGTACAGACGAGGAACGATCGCCCGTCTGCTTGGGCAGTCCGGAACAGCGGCGCAGGGCCATCGTGTGCCGGGACTCGAGTGGCTTTCCGGAAGAACACGTCTCCTGGCCCGATTCCCCAACTCGCGGGACCTTCCGGCGGGGCCCTCCGATACAGGTCTGCGGGCTTGCTTCCTTTGCAGGCACTCCGGCTAAGCTCATGCCAGTTGACGCTCATTGGGGAAGGACTTTCCGCCGTGCGGAGATAGGTCAATGAGTTGTCCACGATCCGTGTCGCCACCGGGTCCGAGCCGTACCGGTTGGTCACATCGAGTTGGCAGAAGACGATGCGTCCCTTGCCGATAGCGACTTCAAGCAGCGGCGTCTCGCTCAGGTCGAAGCCGCACTCGATGAGCGATCGCGCTGCGCCCGTTTGCGGTTTCTCTATGACGTAGGTGGCGACGACATTGTCGTTGCCCCAGTGCCAGAAGTGCAGCGGGTAGTCGTAGGTGCTCTTTGGCGGCGTTCCTGGACCGGGGTAGGCTTCGATCAGGTCACTGTTGCCGCGCCAGTGATGCAGATCGTCATCGGTGATCTTCTTCAGGATCGGGTGTGCTTCGGCGCGGACGAACGCGTAGCGTGTGCTAGTCTCGCGCAGCCGCAAACCCATGATGGTGCCTTCCCAGTCGCCTGGGCTCTGTTCGAAAACGAGGACATTCAGCCCCCTTCTGACCGCCTTGTCCAACCCGGCCTCAACGAGAGCTGCAATGCCGTTCTTCTCTGAGAGTGCCCGCCTGCCGACAACGAGGAGCGTATCGCTGTCCGGAGTTCCGTTCATGTCTTGCGTGGCAACCCCGTTCGTTCGGAGCACTTTGCGTGTCTCCCCTGCGGGATCGAACAGGAGTACGGCCCGGCCCCCACGTGTCGGGGATGTTGTTGTCGGAAGCACGGTAACGCCGAACGTCGTTGTTTTCGTCTCAGGCCCATCCGCCTGCCACGTTACAGCGATCTCCACGTCCCTCCGGGTTTCGGCTACGGGGGGAAGACTGAACGCGATCGGGAACATGTCGATTTCGCGACGTCCCGCCTGGATTGTCCCTCCCAGTTTGCCACCGGCAATGCGTCGTCCCTGTTCTGTCGCCTCCCATTCTGCTGAGAGTTCCACGGCATGGGGGCGGTCATTGATCACGATCAGCTCCTTGCGGACCGTTTCCCCGGGAAGGAACGTATGATCGGTGTTCGTGAAGTCCCCATCGGGCCCACCGATGTAGGCGTGGACCGGTGAGAGAAGTTCCTTCACGGCCTTCCCCAGAGGGGAGAGCCCGGCTGCGCTCTGCCAGACGGCACTGATGTGGGCGGGGATGTAGTCGGGGACCGCTCCTCCGAATCGGGGATCGCGCGTCAGATCCGGTTTCGGCGTCTCGCCAGCGAAGAAGGATGGCACTTCGGCATGGAAGAAGAATGAGATGCCGTACGTGCGCCAGGCCCTGATGTTCTCCTCCGCAAACAAAGTCTTCAGACGCACGACCGTCCCGCAGGTCTTGAACGCACCCCATCCGCCCGGCCTGCTCAGCCGCTTGAGCATATCTTCGCTCTCCCAGGAATAGGCTTCCGGGCCGGCGTACATGGCTGCATACTGCGTGTAGAGAGGGATCGCTTTGTGGTGTGGGTAACGTCTCCGGGCTACCTGGGTACGGGCATACCAGGCGCTGCTCATCGGCAAGCCCCACTCACAGACCAGAATGGGTTTGTGCCGGACCGCACTCCATGCTCGGGGCCAGTTGGCGCGCTCACGCAAGTCCACGTCGAAGGTCATATAGGCCATCGACCCGTGGACCGGGCCCTCGTTGCCAGACGAGTGATGGAAGCCGATGCGGCTTGGGTCCAAACGTCGCACTTCATCGCGGGATCGGCGCAATTGCGCGACCAGCGACTTGGTGAAGCTGAGGGCCTCCGGCTGGTAGGAGTTGTCCAGCGTGGCCGGGCAGAAGTCCCAGACATGCGAACCACCGGGGTTGACCATCCAAGCTGCAATCGACGGGTGGTCGCAGTGTTTGTCTATGGTTCGCTGCAGCAGCGAACGATAGCCGGCCATGTAGGCTTCCGTGTGTTCGCTGCCGGCCGCGGGGGAGGGCAGTATCTTGGGGACGAACAGAAAGCCGATCTCGTCAGCCGCGTCAAACACCCGTCCCAGAGAGCGACGGTGCGCCCAGTTGTAGGTCGCATTGAGGCCTGCTTCCTTCCAGCGTCGGATCATGTAGTCTGCGAAACCGGGCATGCCCGTCTCGGCCGTTGTCATGAAATGAGGGTGCGAGTGTCCGTAGAGGTGGATCGGGGCCCCGTTCAAGATGAAGCGGTCTTTCTCGATCCAGAACTCACGAAAGCCGAATCGACGGGAGAGTGTCCGATCGACGACGCTTCCGCCGGCATCAAGCAGCTCGACCCGGTACCAGTAGAGAGCAGGCTGTTCCAGCGACCAGAGCCTGGCTTCTTTGGGAAGAGGCGCGATGGCTTGACCCGCATCCTCTATGAGGGGGATCGGCCCGAGTCGGAGCACGCTCTGCCCCCCGTCTGCGTCCGCGAAGATCTCTCCGGCCATGGTGAGTGTGTTGCTTCCAGACCCGGTGACTCGGCAAGCCATGGTCACCTCGCTCCGGCGGACTGACGTGGTGAGGTGCGATGAGACGATCCGGGCGGTCTTTGGAGCCGATCGCAGCCGGATGTTGCCGACAAGACCTTTTGTGCGCACGGTCAAGGTTGTGCTGGCCCCGGGAGTCACGTGATCGGTGATGTCGATTGTGGTGCCGGCGTTGGCCGACGGGATTTCGGTGAGAAGTGCACCGCCCATGTAAACCGCACTGCGCCCGCTGATTTCGTCAATGTCCAGCTCAATCCGACGGCCGGTCCAGCGCTCCGGAACGCGGAACTCCCGTTCGTACCAGGATTTCCCTTTGTCCGGGTGGATGTCCTTCAGTGGCCTTTTCTCAGTATCAAACACATAGAAGCGCTCGCCGCGGCCGTCGCCGGACGGCACTTTCCGATACTTCCACTCGCCGGTGTTTGGCGGCTCCGTCTCCTTTTCGCATGGTTGCCAGCGCCACCAGCTGTGCAACGGCACATTGGCTCGATGGAGATTGCTGCGTTGGTCAACGCCGTCAAAGTCCCAGCGCACCCATTCGGGCGGCGGCGGAGCGGAGTCGCTTGGCAACACATCAAGTTTCTCTGTCGGCGGCGGTGGACCGATCGCGTATGCCTGCTGCCCTTCTTGTCCTGCTCTGTAGGCCTTCTCGACAGCTGACGGCGTCAGCGGTTCATTGAGCACATAGAGTTCGTCGACCCAGCCGTTGAGAGCATGGGCTCCGTAGACCGCTGTTCCTACCCACAGTCCTCCGGCTCGTCCGAGAGGGCGTTTGATGGGCAACTCGCCCATCAGTTTACCGTTGATGTAGACCCGTCGGATGCGCTCCGGGTAGGACCACGTTGCCGCGACGTGATACCACTGGCCTGCCTTGATCGAGGACAGGGAGGCGGTTGGGCCATACGTGTGGCGCTGATCGATGTGATGGTACCAGGCGACCCATTGCCAGTAGGGCTGATTGCGGTAGCGGAAGAGCGAACCGAGTGTCGGCAGCTTTACCCCGATGTGAAAGAGAGTGTGGGACTCGTCAGTGCTTGCCGTCCAGTCATGTTTGGTCCAACACATGACCGTGCCCACTTCGTTGCTGTTCAGGACCTCGTGGAGGTACGGGCCAAACGTCTTGTCAACAAACACGGCCTGACCACGCACTCCCGGGCCGAGGGTGGGTTTGGGCGGCGTGCCGGCCATCTCCATCTTAGCAGTCGGAGACGGGGCGAGCCCAATGTCGACCGTGGGCAGGTTCGCATGCAATGATCCGTCGAACGGCAGGTACAGGACGACATCGCCTCGGAGCTCAACGTGTTGGCTCTGCGGAGCCGCTCTCGCCTGTGGCGAGCCCAGGAATAGGCAAAGACATGCGGAGACCGCAGTCCCCAGGTACAGACATCTTCGGTGACGGACTGTTGTTGTCATTGGTCAATGCTCCAGCACTGTCTCCCTAGGGCGTCGTGTATAGCCTCGCCTCGGCTGCACATGGCGTCCTCTGGAGAGCGGCGGTCTCCGCCGTAGATTTGGGCTCCACAGAACACCGGTAGCTTCGCCTTCATCAGGGAGTTTTGTGCACCTCGAGTCATCTACCGGCAGTTTACTCCCAGACGAACGAACTGTCGGTGAGGCGCACAATGGCCAGCTCAGGTGTTTCGCGGAACAGAGGGAGCAGCGTCTCTCGCAAAATGGCCGCATCCACCAGCCGCGAGATGCCGTTGCCGATCTGTCCATAGGTCAGGCCCCCAGCCCTCTCGACGAAGTGCTCCAGGTCTACATAGAACGCCCGCTTAGGAGCGTGCCAGTGGTGTTTCAGTTCATGCGGTTCTCCGTCGTAACCGATGATCTGTAAGGCCGTCGTACTCTCCTTGTACAGCCCCGAAACACGTGCCTCAATCTCGATCGCATGTATGCAGGTGTTGGCGCTGAAATTGGTGCCGAGGAAGAGGACAGAGCCGTTGTTTCTCATGAGCTTGCCGTACGGACTGTCGGGTGACCACGGTGTGGTGGCTTCGAGGTGTCCCTCGGTGAAGAACGTGGCCTTGGGGCCCATCGCGGCGATGGAGTGCACGGGATGGAGACTGCGTATGGCGCCGGGCCGCTTCCGGAAGACGTTGGACAGCGCGCCTACGCTCGACGGTGTTTCGAGCACGTGGAAGATCGTCTGGTCTGGGGTCACATTGCCGGACACGGTGGACATCATAAGCGTGCCCGAGGGACCGATGGCGTCGCGGAGCGCGTCGATGATCGTGTCAGCGCCCCCATCAACGGGGCCGACGCGTTTCAGGGAAGAGTGCACGAGCAGGTCCATACCGTCACGCAGCCCGATGCTCCGCAGTTGCTCTTTCAGTTTTGCTTCTGCTAACACGGCAGCCCTCCCGATTCCTGCTGGTCGAAGATGTCTCGTATCTCGCGTACCGCGTGTTCGCAAAGGTAGTCCATAGAGAACATCGTTTCGCGGAGAAAGTCGGAATGTGTTTCGGCGTTGAGTGTCCAGCGCATCCCGGACGGGCGTTTGCGGTAGCCGTTGACGATGTGGTACTCCCGCGCGCCGGTCTCGCGCATGACGTCCCGCAGCTCAGTGGCCGTGTCGAAGTCTGCGCCCAGGGCGATCACGACCTTGATGCGGTCACCAGCGGCCGCGAGAATTTGTTGACGGAGTTCCCGGCTGAACAGGGCCTCGCCTTCTTGCCCCATCGTGAGCACAGACTCGCAGCCCAAGTCGATGGCCAGTTCGAGCGTCTCCAGCGGATCGCGAGAGAAATCAAAGGCGCGGTGCAAGGCGAACGGGGTATCTCCACACTGAGCGATCAGGGGCTTCATTCTGGCTGTGTCCAACTCTCCATCGGGCTTGAGGATACCGCACATGATACCGTCGGCGCCCATCTCCAGGGCAATGTCTACGTCCCGCTGAATGGTCTCGAACTCGCGCGCAGTGTAGAGGAAATCACCGGCTCGTGGACGGATCATCACGAACAACGTGATGCGCGCCGCTTCCGCTGCACTCTTGATCAATCCGGCGCTGGGGGTTAGGGCACCCTCCAACGGGCTGGCATAGAGCTCGACTCGGTCCGCGCCTCCACGCTCTGCAGCCAGGACATCCTCAACAGTTCGGGCCCCGACTTCCAGATGATATCCCATAGCCAATCGCTCCATTTGGTAAGGCAACGCTCGTTGCACCCGACGGGGCTGAGCATCCCCCCGTGTATCCTATCAGTGCAAGCTGTCACACACAACTCCGGGCACGGTGTGAACGTGCAGCTCAACTTGAGCTCGGTCTTGTGGAGACCGGTCGCGTGCCGGCCTGCAGCCTTTGGCGAAGGCTGGTCCTCGACCGTATGACCTGTGGGTGGGTACGGGGGGGACTGCCGCTCTCCACACTGACTACGGCAGGGGACTGCCGCTCTCCACACTGACTACGGCAGGGGACTGCCGCTCTCCACACTGACTACGGCAGGGGACTGCCGCTCTCCAACGGAAGAGCCTGGCCGGTTGTGGCCGAACGAAACACGGGGCCAGCCTCCGGAGCGGATGGCCTCGCCATATCCGAGGGTGTAACTTGCCTGCCATGTGGAGAGCGGTCGCGTGCCGGGCCGTAGCCCCCGGGCGCAGGCTGGTCCTCGACCGTACTGCGACTTGAGCTCTGCCTTGTTGAGACCAGTCGCGTGCCGGGCCGTAGCCCCCGGGCGCAGGCTGGTCCTCGACCGTATTGCATGCGTGCAGCTACGGTGGAGACTGACGTTGTCCACGCGAAAGCCCGGGGTGACGGGGCCAAGCCACACACGAGTCAAGCTTAGAGTGTCCAGGTGACCGTTTAGACCACAGGATCAGGAAGAGGCGCAATGGCCGAAGAAAACAAAGTGATCTGCTCGATGTACCGGGTGACCAAGACGGTCAACGGGAAGCAGATCCTGAAAGACATCAACCTGTCGTACTTCTATGGCGCCAAGATCGGCGTGCTTGGGCTGAACGGTTCAGGTAAGTCCACCTTGCTGCGAATCCTGGCCCAGACGGATACGTCTTTTGATGGCCAGATGGGCTATGAGGCAGGCATCAGCGTTGGTCTGTTGGAGCAGGAGCCGTCCCTGGACCCGGAGAAGACCGTCCAGGAGACGGTGGCGGAAGCGGTCGCACATCTGCAGAAGCTGCTGGATGACTATGATCAGACGTTCGTGGATCTGGGAGAAGCGGCGACCCCAGCCGACGAAGAACAGATCCTTGATCGCCAAGGCGAAATCCAGTTTCAGATCGATGCGCTTGGGGCCTGGGACCTGGAAGAGCGTATCGACATGGCGATGGACGCGCTGCGCTGCCCACCCGGGGAGACGCCAGTCACAATCCTCTCCGGTGGAGAACGGCGCCGTGTGGCGCTCTGCCGATTGTTGCTTCGTGAACCGGATGTGCTGTTGTTGGATGAGCCGACAAACCATCTTGACGCGGAAACGGTCGGGTGGCTGGAATTGCACCTACGTCAGTACAAGGGCACGGTGATCGCCGTTACCCATGACCGCTATTTTCTCGACAATGTGGCTGGCTGGATTCTTGAGCTCGATCGTGGCCATGGGATTCCGTGGAAGGGCAATTACTCCTCGTGGCTCGAGCAGAAGCAGAAGCGCCTTGAGCAGGAGGAGAGAGGAGAGAGTGCGCGGCAACGGTCTCTGGCGCGCGAGCGCGAGTGGGTCAGTCGATCACCCAAGGGCCGCCTGGCCAAGTCCAAAGCGCGGCTGAAAGCCTACAACGAGCTGCTGAACCAGGATCAGCGCGAACGCGAGCAGCAGGCAGAAATCTACATCCCCCCCGGCCCGCGACTTGGTAACCTGGTGATCTCTGCTCAACACCTGACGAAGGGGTTCGGTGAGACGCTGCTGATGGAGGATGTCGCGTTCGAACTTCCCCCGGCCGGTATCGTTGGGGTCATCGGCCCCAATGGTGCGGGCAAGACCACCCTCTTCCGGATGATCACAGGCCAGGAACAACCCACCAGCGGTAGCCTGCGTATTGGCGACTCCGTGAAGTTCGCCTACGTCGATCAGTCCCGTGACGTTCTGGACAACAGCAAGAATGTCTGGGAAGTGATCTCGGACGGTGAGGAGTTCATCGACCTGGGGCGAGTCCACACCGCTTCCCGCAGCTATTGTGCGCGCCTGGGGTTTACCGGGGCCGACCAGCAGAAACCTGTCGGGAACCTGTCGGGCGGCGAACGGAACCGCGTGCATCTGGCGCGCATTCTCAAGGCGGGCGCCAACGTCCTGCTTCTGGATGAACCGACTAACGATCTGGATGTGAACACCATCCGTGCCCTCGAAACAGGCCTCGAATTCTTCGCGGGCTGTGCGGTCATCATCTCCCACGATCGCTGGTTTCTGGATCGACTCGCGACCCATATCCTCGCTTTCGAAGGCGACTCAAATGTCGTTTGGCACGAGGGCAACTACTCTTCCTACGAAGCCGACCGCAAACGGCGCCTCGGACACGAAGCCGACCAACCCCACCGCATCAAGTACCGACGACTCACCCGGGCGTGAGCCGAAGGGGCGGAAGACGCAGGACACCCGCCTTCGTCGGCCTACGGCGCGGCACGGCTGCCCCACGCCCCCATTCGGCAGGCTCAGAGCTTGCAGCCGCTGGGTGGACACCCGCCTTCGTCGGCCTACGGCGCGGCACGGCTGCCTCCCACATTGTGCGCTCAGCTGCGCCGAAGTTGCAGAGGAACGGGGTACCCGACGAACTGACACATTCTTGGATATCTCGCTCTGACGATGGTACACTAGATGAAACGCGCCAAGCAACGTCCTGAGTGACGTCTCGGCGTGTGGCGACCTGTCTGGGCTTCAAGCGTTGAGGAAGACATGTCGCCGACAATGATGGAGCTTCGGTTCAGACACTGACCGACGCAGACACAGCCAGAAGGAGAACAGGGAATGCAACCGCAGAGAACACGTCCGTTTACACTCATTGAGCTGCTTGTTGTGATCGCGATCATCGCGATTCTGGCGTCGATGTTGCTGCCGTCCCTCAGCAAGGCCCAGGAGAGAGCGTTTCGTGCCAGTTGCTTGAGTAACTGCAAGCAGATCATCCTGGCCTGCAAAATGTACAACCAAGACAACAACTACAGATTTCAGTATCACTGCCGTATGAACGGGGGCACCGGCTGGGATAACTGCTGGCTCGGAATCCTCAAGCCTTACTTGGCCCAAGAGCAGAACAAGGGCGTTGAGCTTTGCCCCGCGAATCGTGGTGGCCGAAGCTACGGTATGGATCTGCGTGGCATCGACCGGCGCCGGATTACGGAATTCCAGTGGCCGGACCAGAAGATGTTCTTCACCGAGCATGACTTGTGCGGCGGCGGCTATATCCGCGGGAAGACGTGTTGCTCCGGCGCCGGAGAGACGCATACTCACATCGCAGGCCACACGAATGGACCAGCGAACCACGTCCGTGGCAACAACGTCGCATTCGTCGACGGCCACGCGGCGTTCATGAAAATGGAAGAGCTCATCCTCTGGAACGACAACCCCACTTCGGTGCAGTACCGCCTGTGGAATCGCTAGCCCGCACTTCTCATGGACGGACAATTGGGGGGTGATCTACTTGCTGGGCCACAACCTAATTGCGTATGCAAGAGTGTTTCGCTTCTCGGGACACTGTGTGAATGAAGACGAAGGCAATGCCCACCCTTCGGGTAAACTTGGGGCACGCCTATCCTCGTTCTCGCCGCACGGGGCAGTGGTCACCACAGCACCCGCTTGCGGAAACAAGGCTCGACGCACCCCAAGCTTATGAGAAGTGCGGCTAGAGGCGTTCGCATCAGGGGCACTCGATGGTCCACACCTCGATCACTCCGGCTTTGTCGAAGAAGACGGCGAGTCTGGGATTCCCTGTCGCGATGAAGTGCTGGCGATCGAATGAATGCGAGAAGGCCGGGCCGCGGTCGTAAGGCATGGTCACGACCTCCCAGGACTCGCCGTCATCCCGACTGAGATACGCGAGACTGCCCCCCGGACCGTACGTAAACAGCTTGCCCTTGTTATCCGACATCAGGTACGTCGGAATGACGATCTCCCGGGGGAAGCGAAGGCGCTTCCAATCCTTGCCTGTCCACTTGACGATCCAGCCCTTGTCCCCGCCGCCCGGGGTGTCCCCGAGAGAATACCGGTAGTTCACGACAGGACTGCCGTCCGTTGTAGCCCCGAGACCGTACAGGATCAGTTCGGGTCTCTTGAAATCAGTGGCAACGACCGATGCGTTCTTGATCGTCAACGGCAGGTCCAGGATTGGCTTTCTGTCGACCGTCTCCCACTGGGACGCGCCGTCAGGCAGCCTGGCGGCCATGATGTGGGTTCCCGTGTTGTAGTTGCGCTTGGGCCCGATGGCGCTCACTTTCCAGGCCAGGTGTAGTGTGTTCGCGTAGTCGAAGTGCAACTGCGCATCCCACTTCTGGTAACAGCGCACCTCGTTCGGGCCTTTCTGGAACCAGATCAGGTAGTTCCACCGGTCGATGTCCGTGCCTAGAGATTGCCATGTTCCTGCCGTGTGGTCGTAACGGGCGACGGACGCTCCCAGGTGCCCGGGGTTTTTCGTCCCCTGTCGAGAGGACAAGTAGAGCGTGCCTCTGTTGTCATGGGCGAATTCAGGATAGGTGATCAGCCATCCGGGAGGACAGCGGGGCGACCCGTGTTCCTGCTTCGTGAAGCGATCGATGCTCCCGGGGGCCGCGGAGATGTAGTAGTGCCACTCTCTGGCGTCGTGCATACCCGCGGTGATGTGGACATAGCCGTTCCCGTCGATTCCAAGGACCGGGGCCATGTGCCAGGGGTCACGAGCGACAGGCCCGAATACGCGTGCGTCCGACTCGATACCGTCTGCGCCCTTCTTCCGGACTCGAATATCCCGATCACTATCCAGGTACGTGCAGTAGATCGCGCCTTTGTAGGTGGTGATTTTCGAATGGGCATTGGCGAAAAAGGCGGCTGTGTCCTTTGTGAGCCCGGTGATCTCCATCTCCTTGTGGGGAGCGGGATCTGCACCACAGAGGACACAAAGAGCACAGAGGAAAGCATGGAGCCGAACTCGGGCTGACGTTACGCTGTTCCTCTTCATTGTGAGCCGTCCTTTTCCGTGTTCTCTGTGAGCTCTGTGGTAGAAACGGACTCCAGAACTCGCTCTGGTCTTGCTCAGTCAGCGTGCCCTTGCGTTGAGCCGCAACGCCTGGAGCCGCCCGGTCGATGCGAGAACGAACACAGTCGTGTTGCCTGCTGCCTCGGCAAGCGCGATGTCTTCCACAGGGACCTTGTGGTTCCCGATCACGTTCAGGCCGGAATCAAGGATGAAGAGGGCGTGGCTTGTGCCGACGAACACGGTTCCTGTGTCACTGACGGCGATTTTGCGCACAGAGCCGTTCAGAAGCGTCTTGGCGCGTAGCCCTCCTGTCGCGGCATCGACTTGTAGCAGACGACCGTTCTCCCGGCCCAGGAGTACCAGGTCCGGATCGTCGCCGTCTCCTCGCACGAGCGTTGCTGCAGACGTCGGACAGGTGCCGGCGGCCACCCAGCCCGGTGTGAGGTCCGGCTTGGCAAAGAGCTGCGCTCCACGCGGCGTGACAGCAACAACGCCTTCCGGCGATTGGAGGGGAAGGCATGCCACGAACACGGGTTGCTGATTGTTGGCGCTCGGCTGCACGAGGGGAGGCGAGAATGCTCGCTGAACGATGAGCTTGGGGGGACCGTCCGGCACATCCGCCTCCAAGAGAATTATGCCGGTGGCGTAGGGGGCGACGCCCACGAGATTCTGTTTCCCCGGGGCGCTCCAACCGCTGACCGGCGTTGAGGCAGAGGGGGCGCAGTCCCAGGTCGGTACGCGGTCGCGACGGGTGACTTGGGGCTCGCCTCCGAGGCGGATTTGGTGGTGGTGGACGTGTCCGAACACGAACAGATCGGGGCGTCCGTCAGGCTGTACCGGCCACGCCGCAATGGACTTCCCTCCATACGTCATATGTCCGATGGGGGCGCCCTTACGCTCGCCTTCCCACGCGTGCAGGTCCGCCGTCGTCGCCGTTCGTCCATCACCCTTGAAGACGCGCAGGATCATGTCGTCGGCGTAGGTGACGAGTTCCTTGCTGCCGTCGCTGTCCACGTCGGCCGTGAGCCAGTAGGCCGCGCGGTACTGAGCCGGTGCAGTTTCGGGATGTGACCACAGCTGTGTTCCATCCAGAGAAAGGGTCCGAAGGGTCCCTCCGCGCTCAACTGTGTCCACGTACGTCCCCGTTCGGGAGAAGAGGACAGGCTCCGCATCCGGGGTCAAGCGATCGACCAACAGGCGTCCCCAGGCGCTGTGCGTTCCTGCCGGTCCGAGGAGCTGGATTTCCCCAATGTGAACGCTTGGCGTTTCGGGATCGGCTGCGGACACAATGACACGCAGTTGACGTCCAGCCCCGTTGAAGTTCAGCCGCCGTCCCGTGTAGAGGCGCCCCCCGACGCGGTTATCGGAGTAGCCTGCAAAGAGCGTTTCCTCTGTTTCCTCTGCCGGCAACCGGGTGTACTGCCCCGGCTCACGCTCCTCCTCGATCTCGATCCGCCCGACGTTGCCGATCATCCGCAACCCGGTGATCGATGGTGTGTCCGGGGGTGGCGTCAACGTCAGAACAAGCTCTGGGATACGCCATGTGGGGGCCGGGATTGACGAAGACCACAGCACCCCGTCGTGCAGGTTGTGCACGGCCATCATGTCGGGCGCTTGCGGAGCTTGAATGCTGACAGGATGCACGATTCGGGCTGGCTGCGCCTGGACCTGTTTGCTCCAGAGTTCGACCACATCGGTGTTGCCCGTTCTGTCATCCTCCGGGGGTTGCGGACCCTGTGCGGGCGTTTGCGGCAGTGCCTCTGCATTGGTTCGGAACCCATCCTGCCTGGGCAGGAGCAAAGGGAACGTGTGGTCTCCTGGTTGCAGGACCTGCTCCTCGTCCGTGCCTCCGAGGGTTGCCGCCAGAACAACCGTGGCCGGGTTCGCGCCGTGTACCCGCACTTCAGCCTTGTTGTTGGTCCAGTTGAGAACCAAGTCCACCGGTCGCGAACTCCGCACCAGCAGTCGGCCATCCAGGAAAATCTCCTCGGCGCCGCCCAACAGGCAGAGATCCTCGCTAAGGTAGAACGCAGCGCAGGTTCCGCCTGCAAACCCACGCCCAACGGGCAGAGCGCCAGTGCCGATCAACGCTGTGGAAGCCCTCTTCAGGTCCTGCACGCGCAGCAGTCTTCCATCTCCGACCGTTTTTGCGCTCACGGCTGCCTCTTGGCCGCGAGGAGAGGAGGCGATCACGTTGTGGAAGCTCGCGGTGTCGCCAGCTGAGAGATGGGTGTCAAGGTGTTGCCGATAGAAGGTTGGGCGCGCGACGCCATCAACGGGTGGTCGTGTTACCTCAGCCGCCCTTCGGCCTCCTGGTATGATTGCGAACTCCGCGCCATTGTGTCCCGTCGCACGGAAGGCACCATCATCGTCGATTTGTCCCGGAGGAAGCACCCGCCAGGTTGCCGCGATGTGGAAGTCATTCTCTGAGAGTGCCGTGAGGTCATCGAGAACCGCGAAGTAGGCGTCGCGATGCCGGAGGATAGTGCGCTGCCATCGCGTGCCGTTGAAACGAGTGCAGGTTGAAGCGATAAGCGCTGTGTCAGGAGTGCTCACGTAAGCTTCCAGGCGAGCGAACGCATCCTGCGGCAGGAAGGCGGCCGTGTCGACCGTGATGCTGCTGCGGTACCAGTTTTCATGTGTCTGGCTGCCGCCAAAGAGGAACCGTGCTCCGCGATCCGTGTAACCCACGATCGTGTTGACCTGCCAAAGCCGACCTGCGTGCAGCCCCTTGATTGCCAGGAAGGCGTCATCCGCTGACCATCCATCGCGGAAGCCGATCGTGTCGTAGGCTTGATCGAGGGTCAGGGGCAGCGGCGAGCCGGCCTTCTCGGCAGCGCTTGCGGTGCTGTGCCACATCATCGGGTCGATGGGAGTCTTGCGCAGCATGGGGCAGGCGAGCGTCGATGCATCACCCGCCGTGGCGGGCAGTGCGAATGGCTCAGGTTGGCCCAGGCACATCCGGGCTTTGTCGAAGAAGCCACGTTGGTATGTACCTGCCTTCTCGAATCGCTGCGTGTCGAGGAATTCGAGGCCCGTGTTTCTCGTGAAGAACGCCAAAGCCCGGACTGCCAGACCACCGTCGGGACTGCGGATGTGGCAGCCCCGGTAGGCCCCGATGTAGTGGCTCGAGCCGGCGTCACACCACAGGTTGTTGACGTTGTTCAGGTAGAAATTCGCCATGTTCTCAAGGACGCCATTGCTCACGAACTCTTCCAGCCCCATGTGCATGAAGCCGTAAATCATGAACGCGGTGCAATCCAGTGCCTCCAAGTCACCGGTCCTC
Organism: Lentisphaerota bacterium; assembly: GCA_018676675.1. Classification (GTDB taxonomy): domain Bacteria; phylum Verrucomicrobiota; class Lentisphaeria; order Oligosphaerales; family JABHEG01; genus JABHEG01. Next base: position 19,490 of record JABHEG010000357.1, on the reverse strand, counting down.
GCGCGGAAGATGTGTGTCTTGTCCCAATCGCGGATGATCTTCGAGTACGACGCGTGGTGCTTAGCGACCTCCCCGCGGACATCGTCGGTCAGGTCGGCAAATGACATCAGGTAGTCCAGCAACAGGTATTGCCCAACGATCGTTGAGGACGAGTGTCGGCTCGGGTTGCCGTTGGTGGTCGACATCGTGCGTTTGTACCTGCCGTTGAAGTAGGTCACGTACGAGTCCTTATGCGTGAGGGCATTGTCGATCAGCTTTTCTTCAAGCGCGCGGAGTTCGTCCGCGGAGAGCAATCCGTGGGCGATGATGATGCGCAAAGCCTGGTAGTTCGGGATGAACGTGTAGTGTCCGCCGACGTTGATGCAGGGCGTGTCCTTCCCTGTCTCGGCCAGCACCAGGTCTCGGGCCACCCTCTGAGCGACCTGGACGTTCCGCAGCCCGAACCAGGCGTAACGGTGTGTGGGGCGCCCGCCGGAGTAGAACACGTACGCGGCATCGCGGTAGTCGCGGAAGGTCTCCGAACCGGTCTCGGGGATGTCTGTAGGACCGTCGGCAGCCCCGAACTCAAGCAATGGGAAGCTCAACGTCGGTTCCGGGGCAGCACGAAGGAGTGCAAGCAGGCGAGCCATTCCGTGCTTCAGCCCCACGGGATCGCTTGCACCAATCACCAGGGCTGTTCTGCCGGGCACGAATGGTTCGGCGAGGTGGCGCAGGATGTAACGACCCGGACCTGGGTATGCGCCCGTAGCGGCGGCCAGGAACTTGGCGTAAAGAGCCAGAACGCCGCGGTTTGTGTTGATATCCCCCAGGACGATCAGGTTGCGTTGCTCTACATCGTCGCGCAACGTCCATCGCCGGCCGGCTGTTGCGTCCGTATCCAGCATCAAAGGCAGCTCGATGCCGCACAGCTCGCGGAGTTGGCTCTGGAGCTTCTTCGCCAGATCTGCGTGTGCCGCCCCGTGGAGAATCAGGACGTCCGTCCGCCCGTTCCTGACCAACCGTGTTTCGGTTGGGAAAGGCCGCGCGTGGACGCGTGGCCCCGCTGCTTCTACGTGTGGAATGGTCCCCAAACCGAGTAGCAGAGCCCCTGCAAGGGCAGTTCTCAATGTGGACATTTTGCGTCTCCTGAGGCCCCGTTGCCGTTCTTCCTCCTTAACTTAGCCCGATTCGCCATTAGAGTAGCGTCTCATTGGAAATGCCCTCTCTTGTTGAGCGAATCCCAATTGCGTGAGGAACCAGGCCATGCCATCCGACAGCGTCATTGACTGGCGAGTCCACAAAGCGATCGTGTTCGAGAGCGATGACTGGGGAAACTGCGGGACCTGTCCTGACCGGGAGACACTCGAACGCGTTCGCCGGCATCCTGTGGTACAGGCGGACGAGGAACGACGAAGCGGCTTTTGGCGGGCCGACTCGCTTGAGGACACGCCGCAGATGACAGCCCTGTTCGACGTATTGGAGAGGCATCACGGAGGCGACAGTCGGTCCCCTGTCTTCACGGCCTTCTATCCGACCTGCAACCCGGACTACGACGCGATCCGGGCGTCCGGTTTCACGGAGTACCATGACATCCCGATCGACCAGGGATGGAGCCAGGGATGGGCGAGCGAGGGAGCCATCCCCATGGCCCACCAGGGGATGCGACGCGGCATCTGGTATCCGGAGTTCCACGCCCGCCTGCATCACTCCCACCCAAAGGCCTGGCTGGACATTCTGCGGGGTCCGCATGAAGAGAACGGGATCTACCGATTCCTGTTCGACAACCATATCTTCTACTACAACCGTCACTTGCCCGAACACGACGGCATGACAATTCGGGACCAGCTCGAGTGGCTCAGCCCGGCTGTTGCGGCCTTCGAGCGAACGTTCGGTATGTCAGCCGCCTGTGGGGTCAACTCTGACGCCATCCCGGGCACGGAGGAAGTCTACTCCCTGCTGGGAATCAGCGTGAGATGCCTGCGCAGTGTCGTCCTTAACTCCGGAAAACAGGTGCGCCCCTATGGCACCAACAAGCCCGATGGCACGATGGACGGAACCAACGTCATGGGAACCTATAACCGGTTCCTGGACCTGGTCTACTTGAACCGGAATGCCTTCTTCGAAACCAGTGGGACGGGACCGGAAGGGGTGGATGACAGCTATCAGGCGATCGTGAACTGCTGGCGCCGCAACGAGCCGGCCGTCACCAGCACCCATCGCGTCCACTATTGCTCACTCGAACCGACCCTCCGTCAAACGGGGCTAGCCCACCTGGATGAGCTCCTCGGACGTTTTGAGGAGGAGCATCCGGATGTGGTCTACCTGACCAGCTGGGAAGTCGCTCAGCTTTGTCGTTCCGGTACAAGTGCTGCTCGTTTCGGGGCGACCTGGATCTTGCGGAACTACACCGACCAGCCACAGGCCGTGGCTGCCGGTGCAACTACGGGTGTCCCCGCCGTCGACCTGCGCACAGGTGCGCGGATCGATCCCAACGAGGAAGCCGGGACGTATCTGCTCCCGCCGGGAGACTACGATGTTTCCTGATTCCCGACGAAGGTTGAGCCGTTGAGCTCTGAGCAGAGGGTAAGGCGCGGTCCCGGGGGCTGGACGGGGTTACAGCCGCAGACGAATGCGCGCGGATCCTGGCCCAAGTCGTCGGCGAGCTCTTCCCACATCCGGTTGCTCTCTGTGGATACGTAGAGCTTCACGTCTGTGTCGTGTTTGCGTACCTCGCGGATCAGGTGCTGGTAGAGTTCCTTGCGTTTTTCGTGCGGGAACGGGCCTACACGGACGCCTGTGAGTTCTTCCTTTGCGGCCTGGGCCGCTGCCACGAACTCCTCGTCGAGGAGCTCGAGGGGAATCGCGTTGGCTACCTGTTCGAGCGACATCCACATCAGACACGCAAAGCCGATGCTCTCCGGGCGCGTGTGCTCAAAGATGCGTTTGATCTCTCGGGCAAACTGCTCACGCCAGCCGCGCACCGGAATTGCAGGTTTGAACTTGAAGCGGATAGGAAGTCCCCATTCCTGGCATTTACGGGCAGCGTCAATCCGCTCGGCAGGAGAGGGAGCCCCAGGCTCAATGCGCGTGCCGCCGAACTCGGTTGTGAGGCTCCATACCCCGATGAGACGATCCCGGTTGGGCTCGTCCCGCACCCAGTCGATGTTGTTTCCCGCGGTGTGGAAGTAGCCGTAGTGATCCGGATATTCTGCCAGCTTGGCGAGGAATGGCCCAAACGCGTCATACTCCGGCTCGAAGGTTGCGATGTCCGCACCCCAGCCCAGAAGCCGGAAGCACTTCTGCTGTGGGAACTGCTCTATCGCCGGTCCAACCACGCCGTCGATCCATTCCTCTACGTTTGCGACCATGGTCACCGAGTGTCCATTCCTGCCTTGACCACAGTACCGGCAGCCGTGCGGGCAACCGATCATCAGCCCGAAATCCTGTGTGTTCCAGCAGACCAGATCCGCTTCCTGATCGCTGTCGGGGGCGTGTGTATCCCGAACCTGCTGGATGTACCCGAGAGCATGCTTGAGAGCCGCTTCAGGTATGTCACCCGGCCGGTTCCGCAGAACGGGGTCTGCCGCTGGATTGGGGGCCATGACCATGTTGATGAACACCCAGGCCCGTTGGTGTTGCAGTGGCACGTTCGGCAATGCAGCGTCCCACGGCCAGGACGTGAGCTCGCGCACGACCTCGTGGGCTTCCTCGCGTGAGTAGACGCGAACATCGTCCATAGTCCGGCCCGCGCGACCGACCATTCGCTCAACCCGTCGTAGAGCGCGTGGGTCCGAGTTGACGTCCTCCAGCATGTAAACTCGGAGGGGGCTCAGGTCGTACATGGTTGCGTTCCCTGTGTCAGACGGACAACTTTGAACTTGCCGTTGTCTGTGACCGTGTCGATGTCTGTGAACACGGTCTTGGCGGCTTTCTCCAGCATAATGAAGCTGTTGACTACCACGAAGGCTACGCCCTTCGCATCCAGCAGGCGGACGATGGCTCCGAGGAACTTGCCGGTCAGTTCCGAACTCACTTGGAAGCCTTCATGGAACGGCGGGTTGCAGAGCACGATATCAAACGTGCGTTCCACGGTGTCGCCACAGTCGCCGGCCAGGACTTCCCCAGAAACCCCAAACGCCTTGTAGTTGTGCTGACATGCGCTGATGGCGGCCGCGTTGCTGTCGGTTGCCCATACCTCGGCTGCTCCCTTCTGCGAAGCCCTGATGGCCAGGTACCCGTACCCGCAACCCAGGTCCAGGACGCTGCAGCCGCTCGGGATATCGGCAACGGATGCGAGCAGGGCACTGCCCGGGTCCTCCTTGCGCCACCCGAAGATCCCGGGTTTGGTGTGCATGGTCAGCTCGGGAGCGATACCCACGGGCCGGAGGCATGTGTAATCATCGTCCGGGAGCAGATCAGCGGGTCTCACCTTGCCGCGTTTGGTCAGCACGCCACACCGTGCCCCGACGCGGGTCGTCTTCACGTGCTTCTTGCCCTGGAACAGTGCCCCAGCCTTCTCAATGTAGGTCTTGATGCCTTCTCGGCGGAGGCCGCAGATATGGAGTGTTCCTCCGTCGGCCAGCATCCGGGCGCTGCTGTTGATCACGTGGTGCACCAGGGCTTTCTCTTTGGCGACGCGGAAGAACACTGCGCTGACAGATCCGGCGGGATAGGTGGCCAGATCAAGATCAGAGAACGCAACCCGAGCGCCTGCACCCTCGAACTCCTCAAGCACGGTCCAGCGGTTGGTCACAAAGGTCGTTTCCGGGGCCTCGAGGAACGCGGCATAGTGTGCCACGCGCGCATTCTCGTCGAGGACAACGACGTGGGGGCCGGCCGGGGCAAATCGTTGAGACTGGGTGAGCACCCATGGGCATGGCGGGATCCGTTCTTCGGGCATGTGCGGACGCCTTCTTTTCGTCGTCATTCGAGGTCGATTGCTAAGGAGCGGGTTCGTTGGCGCAGCGTGAGCAACCCGTGTCAGTGTCTGTCCTATAGCTTACTGCCTCGTCGCCTCTTCGGCCCGAGACGCCGGGAAGAAAGAGTCACTTCTCTGCCGCGCGGAAGGGGTTGACGAGTCCCCCCGATTGCCCTATTGTTACAACGTGAGGTTGGGAGGCCTTGACGTGTGATGCAGTTGGTTGAATCTGTGGCTCGGTGTGTCTGCTTCAGGCAGGGCCGCCGGCCGCCGCCACCGATCACAGTCAAATTGTGTTCAGAGTCATTGCGGAGTGCTGAGGCATTCCATTTCCTGTGCCCGAGTGAGGATGAAACGGGGTTCTGGAGGGAACCATGCAGCGCGAGAACAAGAACGCAGAGACCGCCGTGCTGGTCGTCGATGACGACCCCGTCGTCCGGGCGCTGATGGATACCATTTTCTCCCGTGAAGGCTACTTCGTGACCGTGGCCAAAGATGGTGCAGGAGCGCTGGTGGCTGCCGAGAGCCGGCCCTTCCAGCTTGCTTTCATCGATCTGCGGTTGCCCGATGCAGATGGGACTGATTTGATCGCCCCGTTACGTGCCAAGTGCCCCGATGTCGGAGTCCTGATCTTCACGGCGCACGCGTCTATCGAGAGTGCCTCGGATGCGGTTCGGCAGGGCGCTGATTCCTACATTATCAAACCCAGTCGGCGCGAGCAGATCCTGGAAGAGGCCCGCAGTGTTCTCGAGAAGCGGCGTCTTGCGCGAGAGAACCGCCGTCTGCTCCAAGCCGCGAGGGAGGAACTGGCTCGGCGTCGGCGGGTCGAGGGCGAACTCCGCCAGGCAACGGAGGAGATGGAGATCATTCTGGACTCCGTTCCGGCAACGATTTGGTTCAAGGACACGCAGAACCACCTGGTCAGGGTCAATCGGGCGGCTGCGGAGTCGGTCGGCCTGCCGGCGGATGAGCTGGCCGGTATGCCATGCGAAGACATCTTTCCGGAAGAGGCGGAGCACTATTATGCCGATGATCTCGAGGTCATCCGTTCCGGGAAGCCAAAATACGGCATCATCGAGCCTCTGCAGGTATCCCCTACTGAGAAACGTTGGGTCAGAACTGACAAAGTCCCCTACCGTGAGCGTGATGGGAGCGTCAGCGGTGTCCTCGTGTTTGCGCTTGATATCACCGACACCATGAAGGCCGAGGAGGCTCGCCGCGCGGCTGATGCGAACTACAGGAGTCTTCTCGAGGACAGCACCGACGCTGTCCTGGTCATTGCAGCCCAACAGCAGGTTGTTTACCGGAATCCGGTAGCAACCCAGCTGCTGCGAGATGGTGGCGGAGAGTTGGTTGACCGCATCGCCAAACGACGGCCGGACTCGAACCGGACGCTCAAGGTCCGTGCAGAATCAGGCGAGTGCGTGGATTTCGACGTCGAGATCACCCGGACTGAGTGGGAGGGGCAGCCTGCTCAGCTGGTTACGCTGCGGGACATCACGGCTCGGATTACAGCGGAGCGGAAGCAGCGGCGCACAGGGCGCCGTTTGGCGGTCCTCCGCTCCGTAGACCGGGGAATTCTCCTGGCCCAGAGCCTGGAGGAGATCGCCGAGGCCGTTCTCCAGCATCTGCCGAATCTTGTTCCGTTCGATTGGGCGGGCATCCTGGAGTTCACCCCGGAGCCATCGCCTGTCGCCAACCGTGACGTCGCCCGGTTGCTGGGGGTGCACGATGCGACCGATTCCATCGATCTCCAGGCAGGGGAGGTCGTCCACACAGCAGTGTTCCAGCCGCTGGCTGCGACTGTGAATGCGTCTCGTCGACACCGTGTCAGGCGGGTCCCAGCCAGGCCCCGCTGCGCCATTGAGGTAGCGCTCGACCGTGTCGGCCTTCCCTTCTACGCGGTCATACCATTCATGGCAGGCGATGAACTGCTTGGCTGCCTGGTGGTGGCCTGTCGACGCCGAAAATCGTTTGGGCGGGAGGATCTTGCGGTTCTTTCCGAGTTGTCCAAGAGTGTGTCCGTGGCTTTGAAGCAATCACGGTTGAATGCCGCGTTGAGCGAACAGACGCTGAACCTTCAACGAACCGTGGAGGAGCTTCAGAAGACGCGGCAGCAGCTTGACCGAGAGGAGCGACTCACCGCTCTGGGTAAGATGGCCAGCGGGATGGTCCATGAGTTCAACAACAGCTTGGCACCAATCCTCGGTTTTAGCGACATGATCATGAAACGGCCCGAGATTGTGGAGGACCGGGAACGCCTGCAACGGTTCCTGAGGAACATCTGCACGGCAGCACGGGATGCGGCCTCGACGGTCGACCAGTTGCGCGATTTCTACCGCCCCCGCAAAGCCGGCGAGGAGCGACAGTCAGTGGACTTGGAGGACACCATTGAGAGTGCTGTCGCCCTGGCCAGGGCTCGCATCGGCTCGAGTGACGCCACGTCTCATCGGTTTTACGACATACAGACGGATCTGGAGACGACGAGCGCTGTGACCGCTCACGAGACTGACCTTCGCCAAGCCCTGATCAATCTGCTCTACAACGCGGCTGAAGCCATGCCGAACGGTGGAGCGATAGAGGTGGTCCTGCATGAGTCCGACGCCCATGCTGTAATTGAGGTGAGGGATTCGGGGGTCGGGATGGATGAAGAGACCCGGCAGCGTTGTCTTGAGCCGTTCTTCACGACGAAGACAGACACCGGATCCGGCTTGGGATTGGCGATGGTTTATGGCTTCGCGCGTAGGCACAACGGGCGCATAGACGTGGAGAGTACGCCCGGTAGAGGGACGACGTTCACGATCCGTTTGCCGCTGGTCCCGGTAACCGGTTCCGCGCTCCCGGTGGGGGCGGATACGGCTGTGGTGAAGCGCCTGCGGATCCTGGTCGTGGAGCCGGACGACGGTGTCCGGGGAATGCTGATGGAGTATACGGCTCAGGACGGCCACACCGTCTCGACTGCGGTCACGACCGAGGAAGGCCTGGAGCGGTTTCGACAGAGCCGCTTTGATTTGGTCATGATCGCTACGGAAGCGGACGGCGAGTCGCTCAAACACGCCATGGCCGTCTTCCACCGGAAGCGCCCGGTCATTCCGGTGGTCGTCCTCTCGGATTCTGGCGACGTTTCGGTGCTCCGGGAGAAGAAACGCAGTGTCGACATCGTTCTCCGCAAGCCTCTGACGCTGGCGGATTTCAGGATGGCCGTCAAACGAGCGGTTGAGGCCTCGATCCGTCCCGCCTGACGCCACCAACCCTTACGCCCAGACGCGTGGGAAACGCTTCGGGTGTTGTTGGGCGTGGAGTGGGGCGTCATCGGCCGAAGGCTGAGCAATTCGCTGCAGATCCTCAGCAACCAGTCCGGCGGACGCATAGCGATGCTTTGGCGATTTCTGCAGCATCCTCCCCAGTATATCGTCGAGTTTCGGAGAGAGTTCGGGGGACACCACACTCGGTGCGACCGGGCGACGCTTCCTCACGACGTGAGCGACCGAAAGCAGTGTCTTGCCGGAAAACGGAACCTGCCCGGTCAGGAGCTCGTAGCTCACAACCCCCAGTGAAAACAGATCTGCCCTTCGGTCGACCTCATGTCCGGCATCGAAGCTCTCGGGAGCCATGTAGGCCGGTGATCCCAGCACATCCCCATGCACGGTTAACCGGGACCAGTCCAGCCGGGCAATCCCAAAATCAGTCAGCTTCACATGGCGGTCAGCCTGTACCAGAACGTTGCTGGGTTTTACGTCGCGATGCAGCACACCGTGTTTGTGCACGGCCTCCAGAGCCAGGGCCAACTCGTAAATGATGGGGATTTTCTCCGATTCGCTGAGTTCCTCCTCGGCGATGACCTTCGATAGCGGGACGCCCTCGACATATTCCATCAGGATAAAAGGGAGATTGTCTGCGGGGCGCAATCCGTATTCATAGACCTTGACGATTCCCTCGTGGTCCAGACTTGAGATGATCTCCCCTTCCTGGATGAAACGGAGAACAGCCTGGGGGGACACCGTCTGGTCCGGGAACCGGCGGAGAATCTTCATGGCGGAGAAAACGCCGTCCTTTTCCACCAGCAGGACGATCCCAATGCTCCCGACTCCCAGCGTTCGGACGACGCGGTGCCCTCCGCTTCGGGTCAACTGTACGGTCGTGTCTTCCGGAGGCTCCTCCTCCCTTTCCCGCTTCCTGAGGGCATCCCTGACACAGTCAAGAAGCTTGCTTGCTGTGACTGGTTTGGCGAGGTAGTTGCGGGCACCCTCTCGGACGGTCGCGACGGCCTCCTCGAGATCGGGTTGCCCGGTCAGGAGAATGGCTGCAGTTGACGGGCAGGACCTGCGGACAAGGTCGAACAGCTCGACGCCCGAGAGTCCAGGAAGATGGACATCCGTCACGAGCAGGTCGTAGTTCTGCGTGAGAAGCAGTCTGCTTGCCTTGAGACCATCGTCGACAGGGTCGACATCCAGCCCTTCCAGCTGCAGTGCCTCACACACGAACTCCCGCATCATTGGATCGTCTTCGACGACGAGAATACGTGTCGCCTTCGCTCCCATCGAGCGTTCCCTTCGAGCCCCTTGGTTGGGACAATACTCCGCGATTCGGGATTCCATCACGTTGCCCGCGAACCGGATTCGGTTCATGAACCCTGTGGTAGTCCCTGGGACCGTTGTCTAGCCCCCAAGCGCTTACCCCAAGCGCTTCCCCAAATACTAACTGAAACTGTAACAGAGACAGTGCCGTCTTTCAAGCGCCTAGTGGCGTCGGGCGCGAATAGCGGGCCCACCCCTTGCTGATGCCTGGATGTGGAAGTGTTTCGGGCACCTTGGTGCGTACAGGCGTACGTGCCGAGGAGGCCGGAATGCTCCCGCGCCAGGGATCGGTAAGCCGTAGGCCGGGCACGGTTTCCTGGCTCGGCGTTAATCATTCGACGAATCAGGCCTTCCTGTTTCCTGGCAACCCTTACGGTCGGACCATTCTTCGCGACTCTCCGCCCGGGCCGCCAACGACGATACTCGGCATCGCCTTTTGCCGGCCCGGACGAAGCCTCATCGAAGACTGGCCCGGGGGTGGGCTCGCTATTCGCGCCCGACGCCACTAAGCCAATGGGAGTCAGCGTTGAGCGAGGGCCTTCTCCAGCATTTTGTCGAGCAGAGCTTGAGCCGGTTCCGGGCCGTCATTTCGCAGAACGTCCAGAACGTCTTCCGCACTCATTGCCCGCATGAGGCGGGCCCGTTGCTCGAAAGTCAGATCTGTCTTCCGGACCCGCCGGCGCATTGGCTTGAGCAACTCAAGAAGGTCTGCGTACTCGGGACCGATCAGCACGTCGAGGCGTCGCCGAATGCTCCCTGACAGGGCTGGCCCGGCGCCGCCTGTTGATATGGCGATCATGATGTCGCCGCGCCTGAAAACGGCCGGTACGGTGAACGTGCAACGTTCGGGTTGGTCTACGACATTCACGGGGATTCCCGCAGCCGTCGCATCTTCCCAGACCTGTCGGTTTGCGGCTTCAGAATCAGTGGCTGAGATGACGACTGCCGCGTTGTCGAGATCGCCCATCTCGTAGCAACGCTCAATCTGCGTGATCCCAGGCATGTCCGCCAACTCCGGGCAGAACTCGGGGCTCACCACTACAACATCCGCCCCGCAGTCCACGAGCGCGTTGACCTTGCGCAGGGCAATTCTGCCCCCCCCGATCACAACGGCGCGACGACCATCGACATTCAGGTTGATCGGAAAGTACTTCACGTTAGGTGCCTCACGATTGTGTGTGGCTGACGGTTCCCAGCTGTGCCGGTGCTCAGTGGCACCAGGAGGAGGTCAATCGGAGCACAGCGGCTCCTCCCACGTTGCTCGTATCTGAGCCTTATGTGTGTGGCTGACGGTTTCCAGCTATGCCAGTGCTGAGTGGCACCAAGAGAAGGTCAATCGGAGCACAGCGGCTCCTCCCACGTTGCTCGTGTTTGAGCTCAATGTGGGAGGCGGTGCCATCCGGCGACCTTTCCCTGGATTGGCTCTACTTACCTTATCCTAGCGCCATTCTGGGCCAGTGTCTTCATTACGTCTCGAGCGGCCTCAACGGTCTGGGCGATGGCCTCCGCACTGTGGGCGGTCGAGACGAAGCATGCTTCGAACTGAGACGGTGCGAAGTGCACGCCGCGATCCAGCATTCCGTGGAAGAACCGTCCGTACATGTCAGTATCCGCAGTCTTTGCTGACGCGTAGTCTGTCACCGGGCTTTCCGTGAAGAAGAGCGTCTGCATCGATCCCACGCGATTTTGTTGCACGGAGACGCCGGCTTCGGTGGCGGCTTCTCGAAGCCCGTCGGCGAGGGACGCGGCTACGGTGTTGAGATGCTCGTAAGGGGGGGCGTCACGGAGAATTTCAAGCATGGCCGTCCCGGCTGCCACAGCCAAGGGGTTCCCGCTCAGCGTGCCGGCCTGGTAGACTCCCCCAAGGGGGGCGAGGCAGTCCATCACGGCGGCAGTTCCTCCATAGGCTGCACACGGGAGCCCGCCGCCGATGATTTTCCCAAGGACGGTCAGGTCCGGTGTCACCCCGTAGAGCTCCTGCGCTCCTCCGAGACCCACGCGGAACCCGGTGATGACCTCGTCGAAGATCAGCAGGGAGCCGTTGCGATGGGTGATGTCACGAAGGGACGCCAGGAAGCCTTCCCGGGGTGGCACGACGCCCATGTTGCCCCCGATAGGCTCAAGGATGAGCCCCGCAATGTCGTCACCATGTTCCTCGAATGCCTGTTCCACCGCGGCAAGGTCTCCGAAGGGGATGACGATCGTCTTCGAGGTGTACGCAGCGGGTACCCCCTCTGCGGCAGGGATGGCGAATGTGGCGAGGCCTGAGCCCGCCGCCGCGAGAAGGCCATCGAAGTGGCCATGGTAACACCCTTCGAACTTGAGGATGAGATCTCGCCCAGTGGCCCCCCGAGCCAGTCGGATGGCACTCATTGCTGCTTCCGTTCCCGAGTTGACAAGCCGGACTTTGTCGAGGCTGGGGAAGCAGGCTTGAATGAGCTCGGCAAGGCGATTCTCTCCGGGAGTCGGCATGCCGAAACTCGTGCCCTTCGTCGCTGCTTCGGTGACCGCTTCGACTACCTTGGGGTGAGCATGCCCGAGGATCAGTGGTCCCCACGACATGACGTAATCGATGTAGGCTTTGCCGTCGATGCTGTGGACACGACAGCCGGAACCATGGTCGATGAACGGCGGTTGACCGCCAACGCCCCCAAATGCCCGAACCGGGCTGTTCACGCCTCCCGGGATCATTCGCTGAGCGTCACTCCAGAGGCGGGCTGATTCCTGACCCGGGTTGTGCATGATCATATTCCTGTCTGCCTAGGGGCGGTGTTCCGCAAAGTAACGGACACTCGATTTCTTGAATTCGCGATCGGTGAAAAGAAGACGGGACTCGGTGATCCCCGCCCGCACCATCAGGTCGTCGTGTACGGCGCGGCAGTCTGCAACCGAATGGCCATGGATCATACTGTAGAGATTGTAAGGCCAGTCAGCAAAACGCGGCCGTTCATAGCAGTGGGATACAGCCCGACTCCCGGCCAGGACAGCTCCGACCCTCGTGGCGTCCGGCGGCGGGACACTCCACACGCCCATCGCGTTGGCGGTAAAGCCGGCTCGCTGATGCCGCACCATCGCCCCGAACCGGCGCATGATCCCTACACCCCGGTAACGCCGCAGCCTGGCAAGCGCAGCAGACTCATCTATCCCGACGTCTCGTGCGAGGTCCGCAAAGGGTGTCCTGCTTGCGGAAATATCATCGCAACACCGGGCGATCAGCCGCCGGTCAGTGTCATCCAACACGCTCGCATTGCACGAAGCCGGAGAGTCCGGGGAAGCCGTTGTCCCGGACGTGTCGACGGTGTCTCGAGCGGGTCCGATCGCCTCGCCTTCAGCGGACATCATGTCGAACCGAACGCGCAGCTTGAAGGTCTGGAGCGCCGGGAGCACATGCAGGCTGTGGACGCCGGATTGGGCGCGCACAGAATCGGTGATGTCTGTCATTAGGTCGGTGGTCTCGGCCACGACGGTGAACCAGAGATTGAACGTGTCGTCACGTTCGTAGTCATGCGTGACTTCCTCGAACTGAGCGGCGTGCCGGGCGACCGCGGCGATCTTCAGTGGCTCGACCCGAGCGGCGATGAGTGCACTGACGTATCCCAGGTGTGCTGCGGAGAAGGATCCCCCGATGCGACGGATGACCTCTGTATCGCGGCAGGCGTCAATGGCTTTCCTGATCTCGTCGTCGGATGCCTTCAGAGCATCCGCGAGAACGTCGTAGGGGCGCGAGACAAGGGGAAAATCGCCTTGGATTCGGGTGAGGACAGCACGCTCGAGAGCAGTCATGTCTGCTGCGTCCTGTGGGTGCCGTGTCCTGTTGCTTGGCATGCGTGTGTCTACGGCGGAGGACCGCCGCTCTCCAGTGGGTTGTACGGGCAGTCTGGTTCCTCCGCAAAAGCATCACCGGTTTCGGCATAGGCGCGAGCTCGACAGCCCTGGCAGAGGACACGGTATCCGCAGGCCCCACACTTGCCCTTCAATGACGTCGGGTCTCGGAGCTGCTGGAACAGCTCGCTCCCAGACCAGATGTCTTCGAACGCTCTCGTACGGATGTTCCCGGCGCTCACGGGCAGGTAGCCACATGGCTGTATGTCACCGGTGCGCGAGATAAAGCAGACGGACGATCCTGCAAGGCAGCCTCGCGTGTGGGCATTCATCCCGTGCCCGCCGGGGCGCCCTCCACCGTGCCCATGCCCGGGAGGGGGGGCAGTCGGCTTCAGCCCCATTTCGTGGATAATGCGGTAGTACTGCGGGGCGCACGTGGCTTTGATCTGAAGGCGGCCCTGGAGTTCCTGTGTCTTGTGGGCCAGCCAGACCAGCACTTCCTCGAAACGTTCCGGAGTGAGCCGTTTGTCATCGCTGATCTCCGCTCCGCATCCGACCGGCACGAGCATGAAGAGATGGAAGGCACTCACCTTCAGGTCCAAAGCCAGTTGGAGCAGCGACGGAAGCTCGTTTTCGTTGTCACGTGTGACGGTCGTATTGATTTGCAGAGGAACGTTGGCCGTACGCAGGGCATCAATGCCGGACATTGCGGCTTGGTGACATCCAAGCTGGCCCCGGAACGCATCGTGTACAGCGGGTTGGGCCCCGTCCAGACTGATGCTGACCCGTTTGATGCCGACATCGGCGATGCGTCTGGCCATGGCTGCATCGACCTGCGTGCCATTGGTGGCCAAGGCCACGCGTGAGAAACGGTCGACACAATGCTCGGCGATCGTGAAGATGTCATGTCGCACCAGGGGCTCACCCCCGGTCAGGATCACAATGGGGTCGCCTGCAGCGCGGATGGCATCGGCCGCGGCGAGGACCTCTTCGGTGCTAAGCTCGCCTTCAGCGTAGTCGTCTTGAGCTTCGGCGCGGCAGTGCTGGCACTTGAGGTTGCAGCGCGCCGTGAGTTCCCAGAAAACCAGTCGCAATGGGGGAGGGGGGGAGGTCACAGGCATGCACCGTCCTCCTTCAGCCACCGAGCTGCATCGCAGGCCCAGTAGGTGAGAATGAGATCGGCCCCGGCCCGTTTGATGCTGTAGAGCATCTCAAGGGCGACCCGGCGCTCGTCAAGCCAACCGTTCGCTGCCGCGGCTTTGACCATGGCGAATTCGCCGCTGACGCTATAGGCCGCGACAGGGAGAGAGACGCTGTCGCGAACCGTGCGGATGATGTCGAGATACGGCAGGGCCGGCTTCACCATGACGATGTCGGCTCCCTCAGCGATGTCCAATGCGATCTCACGGCCTGCCTCACGGGCATTGCGGAAGTCCATCTGGTAGGCACGCCGATCCCCAAACTGCGGGGGAGACTCTGCTGCATCCCGGAAGGGGCCGTAGAAAGAGGAGGCGTATTTTGCGGAGTAGGCCATGATCACCGTCTGATCGAAGCCGTCGGCGTCCAGGGCATTACGGACTGCACCGATCCGCCCGTCCATCATGTCGCTGGGAGCGACGACGTGAGCGCCGGCTCGGGCGTGTGACAAGGACATCTCGGTCAGGAGATCCAGGGTCGGATCGTTGTCCACCCGCCCGTCTCGGATCACGCCGCAGTGTCCGTGGTCCGTGTATTCACAAAGGCATACGTCGGTGCAGACAAGCATCTCGGGAACGTTCTCGCGCAGGGCGCGGACGGCGCACTGGATGATTCCGTCGTCGGCATAGCCCTCGGAACCGACTGCGTCTTTGTGTTCCGGAATCCCGAAGAGAATGACCATGCGCACGCCAGCCGCAAGCAGCTCCTCACAGGCTTCGACCAGCACATCAATCGACATCTGGTAGTTGCCGGGCATGGACGAAATCGGGTTGCGGACACCTTTCCCGGGGCGGACGAACAGCGGCATGATGAAATCGTTCGCACTGAGGGCAGTCTCCGCGAGCATCTCTCGAAGTGCGGAGGACTGGCGCAGCCGCCGCATGCGCGTTACGGGGAAACTCATAGACCGATCTCCTCATCCGTCAGATAGCAGGCAGGATCGCATGCCCAGACATCCCCGGTAACCGCCTCGGCACGGACTCGGAAATTGCCGTTGCAGACCGTGAGCCATTTGCACGCCGCGCAACGCCCCTTCAAGTGTGTCTTCCGTTCGCGGAGCTGGTTGAGCAGCTCGTCGTCTGTGCCGGTCCATATTTGGCTGAACGGCTTGTCGCGTACGTTTCCCGGGGAGTAGTGACGCCAGAACTGGTCAAAGTGCACAGCCCCGTCCCAGCTTACGCAACCAATACCGAGTCCCGTACTGTTCCCACCATTCATCTTCAGCAGCTTCAGGACATCAGCTGCGCGTTCCGGGTCTTCTTTCAGCAGGCGCACATAGAGGTAGGGACCATCGCAGTGGTTGTCTACAGTGAGCACCTCGATAGGCCGGCCTGAGTTGTGCAGTTCCCGCGTACGATCCATGAGGAGGTCGACGACGTCCCTCGTCTGTGCGTGAGAGAGGTCGTCATCGGTCATGCGCGTGCCTCGGCCGGCGTAGACAAGGTGGTAAAAGCACACGCGCGGGATTCCTTCGTCTCGGATCAGGTCAAAAATACCGTTCACATCCGCCAGATTGCGGGCGTTGATCGTGAACCGCAGCCCCACTTTGATGCCGGCTCTCTGACAGGCCCGAATGCCAGAAAGCGCACGTCCGAACGCTCCGGGGATGCCGCGGAAGCGATCGTTTGTCTCTTCCAGACCATCCAGACTCACTCCGACGTAAGACAGTTGGGCATCCTTGAGTTTCATGGCCAACTCATCGTCGATCAGCGTCCCGTTGGTCGAGACAACAGCTCGAAGTCCTCGGCTGCGTGCATAGGTGATCAGCTCAAGAATGTCCGGACGCATCAGGGGCTCGCCGCCCGAGAAGAGCAGCACGGGAACACCGAACTCGGCCAAATCGTCGATGAGCCGGATGCCTTCCTCATGCGTCAGCTCGCCGGTGTACTCACAGTCGCGTGAATGGGAGTAACAGTGCACACAGCGCAGGTTGCAGCGCTGGCCGACGTTCCAGACGACCACGGGCCGCTTGTCCTTTGAGAACTGCAGCAGATGCGACGGCAAGCGTTTGGAGTGGCGGCCATAGCGCAGCGGATCCGATGCTTCGACTGTGCCGCAGTAGAGTTTTGAGATGCCGATCAAATCTTGTCTCCGGTAACGGTTCAGCTGCCGATTGGCGATTGCCTGCTGCTGATTGGCAACTGCCTTCCGCCTTCAGCCCACCAATGCCTCCACCACTCCCGCTGGCGTGTGCGTTGTTGCTTCGACGGCGATTTCGAGCCCAAGTTCCCGCAGCGCACGCGATGTTTCGGGACCAATGCTGACATGGGCCGGCCGGGTCGGGACGGCGCCCAAGTGCTCCTGACAGAGCGCGGCGTAGTTTGCGGCGGTTGATGCACTGGTGAATGTGACGGTGTCGATCGTGCCCTCCCGGAGGCGACTTAGGACAGCTTCTTCGGGGGTGCCGGGCACGGTCCGATAGGCTGTCACTTCAGACACTTCGGCAGCTCCGGCTTCGGCCAACGCTTCAGGTAGAGCGGCCGGTGCGATGTCTGCGCGCGGCAGCAGAAAGCGCTGCCCGTGGACGAGTCCCTGATCCACAAGCGTCTGAATCAAGCTCCGCGAAGTGAACTGCTCAGGGACGACATCGGGGATGAGTCCGTGTTGCCGGAGGGATGTAGCTGTAGCGGAGCCGATGGCAGCGATACGGCATCCTCCGAATGCGCGTGTATCCAGACCAAGCTGTGAGAGCGCAGCAAACACGTGCGCGACGCCATTGCCGCTGGTGAAGAGCACCCAATCCACGCTGTTGAGGTCCTGGAGAGCGGTCTCGAGCGGCGCGGCATCGGTTGGCGGAGCGATGGCGATGCTGGGCAGACGCAGGACCTCAGCGCCCAGGGCGCGCAACTGTGCTTCCATGGAGGTCAGCTGGGGGAGAGGCCGTGTGATGGCAACGGTCTTGCCGAACAGAGGGAGGCACTCGAACCAACCCATCTGTTCCCGGAGTTCGACCACGTCACCAACCAGGATCATGGCTGGCGGCTTCAGTCCGTTCTGCTCGACCTTGTCTGCGATGTTCGCAAGGGTGCCCGTCAAGGTTCGCTGGGTTGGGAGCGTGCCGTGTCGGATCACTGCAACCGGGGTGTTGCTCGCTCGGCCGTTCTCCCGTAGTTCTGCCGCGATGCGCGGCAGTTGCCCCACCCCCATGTAGAACGCGAGAGTGCCGCCGCCCCGGGCAAGAGATGCCCAATCGATCCGACTCTCGCTTTTTGTCGGGTCCTCGTGGCCGGTCACCAGCGTGAGCACGGAGTTGCACGTGCGATCTGTGACCGGGATTCCTGCGTAGGCGCCGGCTGCGATGGCAGCTGTCACGCCGGGGACGACCTCAAATGGCACCCCTGCTTCAGCCAGTGCCCGTGCTTCTTCTCCGCCACGGCCGAAGACGAAGGGGTCCCCCCCTTTGAGGCGGACGACTGTGTCCCCCGCCTGTCCACGGGCCACGAGACGTTCACATATTTGGTCCTGAGGCATGCTGTGGCGCCCGGCTTTCTTGCCGACATACAGACGTTCTGCTTCCGCTGGTGCGAGGTCGAGAAGCACGGGATTGGCCAGGTAGTCGTAGATAACGCAGTCGCATCGGCGCAGACAGTCGGCCCCTTTGAGGGTGAGCAACCCCGGGTCTCCCGGGCCGGCGCCAACCAGGTAGACCTTGCCTGTTTTGTTCGTCTGGTTACTCATGTGGTTTTGTCCGTGTGAGCCCTGATCAGCCGCCGTCCTGGGAAGGGACTATGGTGGGACAGGGCACCGGGGTGATTCTTCTTTCGTAAGCTGTTCCGCCATAGGCTGTTGGGGCGATGGCGGCGCGCCCATGCGCGCCATGCCAGAGTGCAAAGCATGTGAGGAGAACGACTGATACTGATAGGAACTTGCTTTCCGACTGCGGGGAGGAAGATAGCTGGGGCTGGCGGATCAAGCAAAGGACTGGGTTAGAAATGTGTCAGGGCAGGTCCAGCCGTTCGGGAGGCAAATGCAGGCCAAATCTGGCGTTTCGGGGCGAGCTTCCCCGTGCCCTCCGGCTTGTGAACTCAGAGGGCCATGAGGAACTCGTCGGTGTCGACGTACTGCAACTCGAGGTCGAGCTGCGTAGGTCCGGGTGCCGGCGGCGCGCGTGAGGTGGGGCGGTCCCACAGTCCACGATGCCTGAGGATGCGCTCGACCACATCGGGCTGGTCCCGGCGCTCGATGACGGCGATGATTTCCATCTCGCCGCCGCAGTTCGGACAGCGAAGAGGGTCGACTTCGTAGACGCGCTTGTTCAACGCCGCCCATCGCGTACGGCGCAGCTTCCGGTATGGGGTGTCCTCGTCGTCGATGGGGTCTCCTCGGTTTCGCCGGATGCGGTGCTCGCAGCCTTTCTCCTCATCAGGGCGGACAGAATGGCAGCCGCCCTTTTGGGGGACATCGAGAACGCAAACGGCAACAGCAACCGCGCATCGATTGATTCGGTAGGCCTCCACGTGATCGCCCTGTCTGTATTGGGTCTGTATTTGGTGCTCGCCTCCCTCCCGGCAATGCTCCAGTCGGTATCCCAGCTGTCGGCCGTGATGGGCCAGCTGGGGCCGCAGATGCTCAAGACTCAGTTGCCTCGGCTCGCGGGCCAGTTCCTCAAAAGAAGACGATGATGACCGGTTTTCTGAGCGCTGAAGGCGCGGTCGCATACCAGCCCAGGGCACAGCGCAGCGACGCCTTGGGTATGGTGAGGTAGATTGGTCTTGCCCTGTAGGGGCGCCGCATAGCCTCTGCGGCCGCGGTCGCGGTGGTGGGGACTATGCGGGGCGCTGTTGGCGCAGAAGACGAAAGACGGGAGAACGAGCCAGATTCACGGGACTGTCGAAGCGCCAGCCCCGTGATCTGCGTGTTCGCACAGAAAGGAAGAGACCATGAAGGCAATTCGACAGGTTGGCTCTCTGGCGTTTGTGGTTGGGTTGTTCACCGCTGTGTTCGCAGGGATACCATGGCACGTCGTCGTCGCCACCGATCCAGTCGTGCCCTGGTGG
>JABHEG010000132.1 GCA_018676675.1 Lentisphaerota bacterium | reverse complement strand
GCGGATGCGATCATCAACGTCCGGTACATGACCACCAGCGTCGTGGGCAGTGCGGCTGAGTTTCTGGCTTACGGAACAGCCGTAAGGCTCAGCGAACCAGCCGTTCCACGCGACGGCTGATAGCCGCTCGTGAACGGCGTTGTGTTCGCCGGATCTGCAGGAAGACAGACGCAGGAGAGGATGGGATGAGTGGCAATCGACTGCACGGACGACGACGACTTGCGCTTGGGATCGCGATTCTCGTCGTAAGCCTTGCAGCGTTCCACAGTGGGTGTCGGAGCATTCACACCCTCGCGCGTCAAGGGAATGTGCGGGGTGTCGAGAGACGACTAAAATGGGGCACGAGCCCGGATAAACGCCAACTGTGGACATGCGAGATTCCTCTGATTTCGGCGGCACAGGGCGGGCATTCGGACGTAGTCAGGCTTTTGGTCGCGAACGGCGCGGACGTGAATCTCCAAGGAGAAGCCTGGGACGCTGCTCTGCACCACGCGGCGTACCGGGGGCACTTAGAAATCGTCAAGTTCCTTGTGACAAACGGCGCAGACGTTTCGCTCTTCAAGTCGCACGATACCCCACTTCATTCTGCTGCGTCGGGGGGCCAGGTCGAGGTCGCCCGCGTGCTGCTGGCCCATGGAGCTGACGTCAATTGGCAGGGGATTGACAAAGCCACGCCGTTGGAGACGGCCGTATTCCACGGCCAATTGAAGATGGTGGAGTTCCTTTTGGCAAACGGGGCCGATGTTAACTCGAGGGGACTGTATGGTCGCACCCCGTTGTACGTGGCAGCCGGGAAGGACAACGTGACGATTGGCCGGGTTCTTATCGAACACGGGGCAGATCCTGAGTTGGGCTGTAACGACCGTCCTGTTTGGTCTGGATCCGCGGAGTTTCGCGCGTTACTTCGGCAGAGCGGACCGAAACGATAGAGTTGCTGAACAGGCGAACACCGATTAAGCCCATCTTGTCAAGCACAAAAAGCCCTCGATAGCGGACAGACGTCCTCGGGGAAACGTCTCCGCTGACTTCCAGCTCTCCTCACAACTCTGTCTTTGTTTCTCAGCCTTAGCTCTCTGGGCATCCGGGTCAGCGTCAATGCCTTTTCCCCTGATGGCGCGATCCCATCCAGATCCAGATCGAGACCGGGATCGAGATCGATTCCGGAACAGACCGGAGAAGAGCTAGGGATTTTGCCCTGGCGGGCGCCGATTTCGATAGCGATTTCGGGGAAGACAAGAGACAGAAGAAGCCAACCAGCAGATTGTGTGGGACCGTCGAGGACTCCGGCCCCCCGTCGTGTCGCTCTGCATCGGGGAACGGGTTGACACGACTTCCCAGAGTAATTACATGATGTAATCATGAAAGTGACCCTTGTCAGGATCGGGAACAGCCGGGGCATTCGCCTGCCGAAGCCAGTGATCGAACAGTGTGGTTTTGAGGGCGAGGTAGAGATGGAGGTGCATCGCCGCGAGTTGGTGATCCGTTCCTCTTCACAGCCCCGTGAAGGCTGGGCTGGCGCGTTTGCCCAGATGTCCGAACGCGGCGACGACGAACTCCTCGATCACGTCGCGGAGGAAGGACCTACGTGGGATGATGATGAGTGGGAATGGTGACAAACCGTTTTGACGTGTTCCTCATCTCGCTCGACCCAACGGGCGGGAGCGAAATCCGGAAGACTCGCCCCTGTCTCATCATCTCTCCCGACGAGATGAATGACCACATCAGAACCGTCATCGTCGCTCCCATGACCACCAAGGGACGACCGTATCCATCCCGTGTGCCTTGTACATTCCAAGGCAAACGCGGGCAGGTTGTCCTCGATCAGACTCGCACTGTGGACAAAGCACGTCTGGTCCGGAAACTCGGGACGGTCTCGGCGCGTGTTCAGGCCAAGATCCTTGACGCTCTTCAGGAGATGTTCGCCAGATGATCAGAGCTTGTCGAGGATTTCTGCTGCTCCGGCATTGAGCATCTGATCCGCGAGCTGGATGCCAAGTGCGTCGGCGTTGTCCAATGGGCCTGTCACGGCGTCCTCAACGGACGTTGAGCCGTCCGGTGCGACGACTCGGGCGACCAGGGATAACTTGTCTTCCTCCACCGTCGCCAGCGCGCCGACGGGGAGGATGCACCCCCCACCAAGCGTACTCAGGAGTGCCCTTTCGGCAGTCACACACGCCGCTGTTCGAGGGCAGTGGAGATGCGTCTGCAGGAGCGGCATGAGCCAACTGTCTGTTCGCACTTGTATGGCCAGCGCTCCCTGTCCCGGGGCCGGCAACATGATCCTGTGGGGCAGCTCCCCCGCAATCTGATCTCGATGGCCAAGTCGTGCCAGGCCTGCGACGGCCAGGACCGCGGCGTCGACTACACCTTCGCGAACCTTGCGCAGGCGTGTGTCCACGTTTCCTCGCAGGGGGACCACGTCGCAGCCCCTGAACGCTGAATGGAGCTGTGCGGAGCGGCGCAGGCTGCTCGTGCCAATGCGAAACGCCCCCGGGGCCTTGACCAAATCGGCCACGGTTGGTCCAATGAGGGCATCAGCTGGGTTTTCTCGGAGAGGAATGGCGCCCAGACACAAGCCGGGCCGGTTTTCAGTCGGCAAGTCCTTGAGGCTGTGGACGGCCAGGTCTATTTTGCCGTTCAGCAGGGCGTCCTCGATCTCGAGCGTGAACATGCCTTTGCCGCCAAATGCGGCAGGGGGTCGCTGCTGATCGCGGTCGCCCTGGGTGCTGATGACGATCGTCTCGCAGGCGACAGGGCCGGCGGCCGACTGGATCCGTTCCAGTACCCAGGCTGTCTGAGCCCGGGCCAGAGCGCTGCCTCGCGTTCCCGCGCGGATGGTCTTATGTGTTGCTACTGTCATCGTCCTCGGGGGGCAGGTCAAAGAGCTGTTCGACGACCTCTGCGAAATCGTCCCAGTTCCCGTTCCTTGCGGCGTCCTGGAGGGCTCTCTTGGGAGCTGCCGTCATCTTGTTGAGAGCGCGGTGCAGCATGGCCCTTATCTCATCGCGGCAACGCATGCAGCGCGCCTCTTCACCGGCCGCGACGCCGCGTTTCTCGAAGATGCGGGTCAGTTCGGCCGCTTTGATCTCTTCTACCCGTGTCTCAAGACTTTTCATCATCGCTGCAAGTCCGTCCCGGTTGGGCGCACCATCCATGATGGAACTGAGTTCTTCTTCCACGATAGCTTCGGCCTGGTCTGCCGCGGACCGTCGGCGTTTCAGATTCTCGTCCGCTACTCCCTGCAGGTCGTCAATGTTGTAGAGGTAGACGTTGTCGATGGTCCCAACGGCCTCGTGGACATCCCTTGGTACGGCCAGGTCGAGTATGAAAAGAGGTCGGCCATGCCGTTCGGCCACTGCATCGCGGACCGGTTGCGGGCCGAGGATTGGCTCCGCGGCTGACGTCGACGTGATCAGGATGTCAGTATCCGCCAGGTGGTCGCCCAGTTGTTCTCCCGGGAAGGCCACCCCGCCGTATCGCTCGGCCAGCCCCTGGGCCCTGCTCAGCGAGCGGTTGAACACGCCGATTTGGTCGACTCCCCTGTCGATGAGTGCCCGCATCGTCTGCTCCCCGATCTCGCCGGCTCCGAGCATGGCGACCTGCTTGGTTGACAGGCGATCGAAGACACGGCAAGCCAGGTCGGCGGCAATGGAACCGACCGAGACGCGTCCGGCACTGATGTCCGTTTCGCTTCGCACGCGCTTGGCCACTCGCAACACCTGCTGCATGAGTGGGTCAAGCACCGCGCCCAGCGTGTTGAGTTCGCCCGCTCGCAAGTACGCTTCCTTTATTTGGCCGAGAATCTCTGTCTCGCCGACCACCATCGAGTCAAGGCTGGCCGCGACTCTGAGCAGGTGTCCCACGGCGACTGTCCCGCAGCGCAGGTAGAATGCGGCAAGCAGCTGAGCCGGGAGACCGGATCGGCCCTGAAGCAGCCCGTGGAGGAGGGCATCGCGTCCTGGGAGATTGCGGCCTGCCACCACCAGTTCCGTTCTGTTGCAGGTAGAAAGCAGGAGGAATTCCAGCTCCGGGAACAGGCCGGCCAGGCGCTGGAGGCAGATTGCTGCTTCATCGTTGCCGAGCGAGACTCGCTCCCTGTACTCGACGGGAGCATCACGGAAATTGACTCCGAGGACGAGGAGGTTCATAGCGGGCTCCCTCCTTCCACGGCTGACAGGAAGCTGTGCATGCTTTCCGCGAACAGGGGGATACCAAGGGCCGCGATGAGAACGAGCACGAATCCTGCCACAGCGACCAACGCCATTTTGCGGCCGTGGCGACCGGCCCTGCGGCGCAGATGGAAGAGAACGGCGTAGACACACCACGTTCCGGCGGTGGCAACCACTTTGGGGTCCAGAGGCCACGTTCTTGGCCAGTCGTAACTGTGGGCCAGGTAGACGCCCAGCCCGAACGCCAGTGAGAACAGGATGAAGGCGGCGCCGATCAGTTCAGACATCAACCGATCCAATGTCTCAAGCGGCGGCAGGCGTCGGGCAAGTGGGCCGAAGCGCTTCCGTTTGAGACTGTGATCCTGGGCGAGATAGAGGGCCCCCAGAAGACTCTCGAGGGTAAAGAGTCCGTAGCCCGCCAATGCGGTCACGATGTGCAGGGAGAGGATGAGGCTGCGAGTGTCTTCCGGGACGCGCGTAGGCCGCGCCAGCAGGATTCCGGAGGCGAGGGCCAGCACGGCCAGGAGGATGAAGAGGAGCGTGCCAATTCCGTCCAGGTGTGCGCGTCGACTCAAGTGTACGTGCCCGGCCCCCAAAGCGATGCTGTACCAGGCCAGTACTTCGAAGCCACCGTAAACCGGGAACTCTCCAAGGTGGAATGCGCGAACCGCCAATGCGGTGAGCATCAGCCCGAGACCCGCGCGCAATGCAACGGGAGTCGATACCGCCGCAGTAGGTACTTCGGCTCGAAGGACACCCGTCCTGACAACGCCAGTAAGGAAGGTCACGAGCGCGGCACCGACCAGTAGATGTTCCGGAACGAAGACCATGGGGCAACATAGCCTCAGGAGCGGGGCACTTACAGTGGCGAACGGGCATGAGTGTCGGTGATTCGTTCACTCGCCCCGGATGCTCTGGATCTCGACGACGGTGTCGCTTTCGTGGGCCAATGGGTCGAAGCGCAAGCCGGTGATCATCTGCCCCTTCCAGGCGGAATGGGAGTGCATGTCGATGCGGTATGTACGGAAGACATCACCCGCGACCACGGGGAAGGTCTTCATGGCTCCCGGCCGGAACGCCGGCTCAGCTTTGGTCTTCCAGAAGATGGCGGCCTTGCCGGCTTGCGGCGTTCGCATGGTCACGATCAGGGTCCGGACGGCGTCACCCGGCACGTCGAGCTGTGGACCGATGATGTAGGGATCGTGTCCGCAGAGCGTCAGGGCAATGGCGTCACTCTTCTGCTGAAGTCTGACAATGTCTCTGGCGGCGTGCCAGCGTTGCGGGCCCTGATGGAAGTCAGTGTCGATAGCTGTCAGAGGCGGGGGCGCCGGGAGGTGTCCGGGGATGATCTCACCGTCGATTCGCAATCGATCGCCCGGCAGCAGCTCGACGACGGTCCTGGCGTCGACCTTCAGCGTCGGGTGCTTGACCTCGAGGTCCGGACAGTCCCGTGGATCGGTGAACTCCCAGCCCACAGCCTTGTCCACCAGATGGTCGATGCGCTCAGATGTTCCCGGTTTCCAGGCGCTGTAGGCCTCGAACTCCCCATTGGGAAGGGCGGCGCACCAGCCTGATTGGGGTAGTGTGGTGCGCAGATTTCCGCAGGCGGCGTTGAAGGGCTCCGGTGAGCGATTGACCACGACCTCCAGCCCATTGACGTAGCGGACCCGGGCAATCTGCGTCGTGGTCGTTTGGGGGATCCAGCGGACCGGAGTCACGTTTACGCCGGATTTCGCCAGGGCCTCCAGGTCGACCCACTTCTCGGTATCGCGCTGATAATACTCAATCGCATGCACCGGGACCAGCGCATATTGCTGTTGGAGACGGCCCATGATGACGATTTCGGAGAGGATGTGTTGCCAGCGCGTGCCGGAGGTCAGGTAGAGGTAGGCGCCATTTCCGTACAGGACCTCACAGGCGCGATAGTCGTCGGCCGGAGTGCCTGCTTCGCGGTACATGGCGTCCCCCCGTTGATGGTGGTCGTTCCCTCCATAGGGGGGGGCGAAGAAGAAGCGGTAGCCGAGGGCCATGCCATGGAAGGTGGTCAGGTGTTGAAGCTTGCGTAGTTTGTAGTCCGGGGCGAGGGCCCGTGTATTCCCACCGAACATCCCGTAGTCCCCTGCATCTATCCAGGCACCCAAAAGGAAGTCACCGCAGAGTGTTTCGCTGGAGAGTGGCCCATTGTGCGCACTCCGCAGGAACTCGCACACGCCCTTGATTTGGGCCCAGGTCTGTCGGAGAGCCGGGGCGCCGGTCTCCGCGTCGTAGTTGGTGTAGAGGCTGCAATCTCCGGCGCTGCCAAGCTGATCGGAGAAGGTTGCGTTGGCTCCGAACAGAGCGGAGATCTCGGCCTCCTGGCGATGGGCCAGACGGATGATGTCATGGAAACGGGCAAAACGCCGGGGTGACCCGTCAGAATTGACGGAGAGGCGAGCCTCACCAGAAACAACGACGGGAGACTTCGGCTTGGCGTAGACGTAGTTGGTCCTGAATCCGAAGCGTCCGAAGCGCTTACCTGTCTCGGTCAACTCCCTGAGTTCCGCCACCGTTCCCACATGCGGGTTGGGAGGGTAATCAGGCATCCGCAGTGAGAGAGGCTGCAGCGTGTCGAACCCTCCGCACTGCCAGTTCTGGAGAATACTGTGGAACCGGACGCGATCACGCACGATGCGGCCCATCAGCCCGATCATGTGAGTGAGCTGCGAGGCCCGGTGTCCGCCCCAGATGTCCAGGAAGGCGCTTCGACTGAGTTCGTCCCGATAGGGGCTGGATGCCTGGGGAGGCGTGGGAACGGTGTCCCACAAGTCGTGCCCGACTCGGAGTATGAGTGTGTCGTCCAGAGGGAGCCGCTGCCCGGCTGTGTTGGGAGCATAGTCGGACGTTGCGGCGATAGGGAAGGGCACGTTCCCCGCGGCAATCTCATCCTGGGTGAGGTCCACCGGGAAGTTGGTGTTGATCTCGGCCGGTTTGATCGTCCGCTGTTTGTTGCAGGTGGACAGGTTGCTGACCGGGACATCCCAGTCCGCGTGGAGCCAGACTCCGACCCCCGCACAGTGAAAGGTGCATCCGCCAGACGCCTGGCCATAGCTTTCTGACACGCGGTTGAAGAAGAACGGCTGTCGTCGTCCTCCGCCGATGGCCACGCCGGGCGAAACGCCGGCCCACACGCGTTGTGGAGAGTGCCAGCGCAGGCGGAATTCCATCACCGTGCCGTCGCCGATGCTCCCCGTGAGTTCGAGCGTGAACCGTGCAGAAGTCTCCCCCACCGTGCCTTGGTAGTGGCAGACCAGTGTACCATCGGGTCGTTCTTCCGTTCCGAGTAAGCTGACCGTCTGGCCTTTCGGCAGAATCGGGCCCGACTCTGTCAGCAGGATTGGGCCTGCGCCACGCAGCGGCTCGAACGCCCGATCACCCACGATGACCTTCAGGCGTCCCGAACCGGCATCGAATGAGGTCGATATCGATGGTGTCTGTGCTGCTCCGACTGCCGCCGGCCGTGACACCAGCACGACCAGGAAGATACCGATGGTGAACCTGAGAAGCGTCGAGGCGACCTGGCTATATGGAGTCATTGGGTCTTCCCTTGTTGCGGGGACCGGTTCAGCGCGTTGTAGGCGACCAGGCAGTGAAGAAGTGCACCCACGCACGCTGCTTTGAGAACAAGTAATCCGAGTGGCTTGTACCAGGCTCCCGTGCTGACCTCGATGAAATCAGAGATCCCGAACCAGAAGAATGCCACGGCTGCGCGGTTCGCGAGGCCCCGCCGAAGGCCCTTCTTCCCGTGATTCCGGATGAGAATCGCTCCGGCGATGGAAAGCCAGAGAATCCCTTCCAGAATGTTCCCCCAAAAGTGAATCACTGAATCCGTCCTATCGTTCAGTGGCCCGCCACCGTGTCCGACGTTCCCTCTCGTGTTGGCATCGGGCTGTCCGTCCGAGCCGCGACTCTGTTCGGGATGGTGGCCCGGAAGGCCGGTCCCGTAAGTCACGGCTCTGTTCGGGATGGCGCTCGCTTGAGTGAACCTACCACGTGGGTTGGCCTTCGCCAGCCCGGAGGGGAGCACGTACCGCGATGCCTCAGTTACGTGGGGGGAGAACCCCAAGATGGCTCGACGGAGTCTCTCCCTCCAGGGATCCTCTGGGCCATCTACGCCTGATGGAGGGAGAGACTCCGTCGAGCCGCCCCATATAGCTGAGGGTTACCACGTACTCCTTCGTGCACGCGCTTGATTCGTCGGTCCTGTCCCGGCATCTTGGTTTACCGCAATGTGTCGTGCGTTCACCGGTGAGCCAAACGAGGTCGACATGCCTCCTGCATCCCTGCCAAACATCCTCTGGATCTTCTCGGATCAACACCGTGGTTCGGCGATGAGCTGTGCAGGGGACCCGAATATCGAGACCCCTCACCTTGATCGGTTGGCGGCTGGTGGGACCCGTTTCACCAACGCCTACACAACCTGTCCGCTGTGTGCCCCCTTCCGAGCCACCCTGTACACGGGCCAGTACGTCCACACGCATGGCGTCACATCGCTTTTCCGCCCGTTGCTCCCGCATCAGCCCGAGCTGGCGGAGGTCCTGCATGAGCATGGCTACCACACCTCTCACATGGGCAAGTGGCACCTGTCCGGCGGAGACTGCCCGTGCCACTACGTGTCGCCCTACTTCCGGCCCGGTTGGGATGACTGGCTGGGCTGGGAGAACTCAAACGACTTCTTCAAGACCACCTATTCGGTAGGCGACCACCCGCACCCGGTCCGGACGCTGGACGGTTACCAGACGGATGCGATTACGGATCTGACCATCGAGTGGCTCCGGCACCGGCCCAAGGGTGAGCCGTGGTTTCACGTGATGTCGTTTGAGCCGCCGCATTCGATCAACACGCAGCTCTCCCCCGGGGATCCCTACGTCGCTCCGCCCACCTACATGAAGGCGTTTGCAGACAAGCCCCTGACGTTGCCTCCCAACTTTGCTGCAGATCATCCTCGTGCCGATTTCTTCGAACAGTGTACGCGCGGTTACTACGCCGAGATCAGCAATATGGACGACAATATCGGGCGTATCCTCGCGGCCCTTGAGGAGGCCGGACAGCTCGACTCGACCTTGATTTTCTACTTCTCTGACCACGGCGACATGATGGGCAGTCACGGTGCAATGCAGAAATGCCGGCCGGAGGAGGAGTCCGCAAACATCCCATTGATCGTGCATTGGCCGGGAATGGTGCCCGCTGGGCGTGTCGCGGATGGTTTGATCGGGGCCGTTGACTTCATGCCGACGCTGCTTGGACTCCTGGGTGTTCCTGTCCCCGATACGGTTCAGGGAAGCGATTTGAGCGGTCTTCTCACGGGAGCCACCGACATCGGCGATGACGCCACGATCATCCAGCAGGATGGCATCTTCTATCCGCCTCGGCCGGAGAGCTGCTTCCGGGCCATTCGCTCGGGGCAGTGGCTTTACACGGTTTACCTGACCCGTGGCCCAAGCCAGCTGTTCGACCTGGGGCGCGATCCATTTGAGCTTGAGAACCTGATCGATGCCCCAGAGCACGTCGACACGCGTGGCCGGCTGCATACTCAGCTCAAAGAGCGGCTGGAGGAGATCGGGGACGACTTCCTGGACCGCTGTGAGTGAGACCCAGAGACGGAGACCGCACCATGGAACAAACCAACCAGCCGCGTCCCAATATTCTCCTGATCGTGTCTGAAGACACGGGGCAGGATCTCTCGTGTTACGGAGACACGAATGTCCCCACTCCGCATCTGGATTCCCTGGCCAGGGACGGCGTGCTGTTCGAGAATGCCTACATCACGCAGTCCGTGTGCAGCCCATCTCGGAGCACAATTTTCACCGGCCTTTACCCGCATCAGAATGGGCAGATCGGTCTGGCGACGCATGCGTACACCATGTTCAGGCGCTTCCCGACGACGTATTCCATCCTGCAGGAGGCGGGGTATGCCACGGGCCTGATCGGGAAGACCCATGTGAACCCGGCCTCGGTCGTTGAGGACTATGTTGACTACCGGGCCATCGAGGGTGCGAACTTCGCAAAGCAGAATCTGGGAGAATACGCGGATCACGCCGCGACCTTCATCGAGTCGGCAGGCGACAGCCCGTTTTTCCTGACCGTCAACCTTCCGGATACGCACTGGCCCTTCCAGGATCAGGTTGACGGCAGACCCGAGAATCCAGTGGGGCCTGGTGACGTGACGGTGATGCCTTACATCGGGATGACCAACCAGCGGATCCAGGAGTACGCGGCGAGCTACTACAATTGCGTTCAGAGGCTGGATGGCTGTGTGGGCGAACTTCTGGAAGCACTGGCGCATTCCGGTCGAGCAGAGAACACCTTGGTGATCTTCATCGGGGACCACGGGGCACAGATGGCGCGCGGCAAGATCTGGCCGCTGGAGGCGGGTGTGAAGATCCCGCTCATGGTTCGTTGGCCAGGTGTTGCGGGGCAGGGGAGGCGCTGTGATGAGCTGGTCTCCACCATCGACTTCCTGCCGACCTTTCTGGAAGTCGCCGGACTCCCCCCCAACGATGAGCTTCCAGGTTGCAGCTTGGTCCCGCTGCTTGAGGGGGATAGCTGTGGATTTCGCGACTACCTGGCGGTGGAGCGGAACTCGGACGTTGCTTTCCTCCATTTTCCTCAACGAGCGATCCGGGACCGGCGCTACAAGCTGATTTGGTCGCCGGTCCGGGATCGCCCGGACCCCGGGGTTGAGTGCTACCTCGGGCAGGCTCGGCCGCCCTACTGCGGTTGTCCGAGCACAGAGGAGCTTCGGGATGCCCCCGAGCGCGTTCAGCAGGTCTACGCGACCTGGCTGAATCCACCTGAATTCCAGCTCTACGACTTGGTGGCTGATCCCTGGGAATTTGAGAACCTGGCCGGCAAGGTTGAGCTCTCCGAGGTGGAAGAGCGTCTGAAGAACGCGCTGCGTGAATGGATGACCCAGACTGACGACTGGATTGCTGAACCTGAGAAGCTGAGCCGCCTGACTGCCGAGAACGATGCCGTCCCACCCCCTGGACATGGCTCGCCGGAAGGTGGTTGGCAGTACCCCAGTTATCTCTCGGGAACGTGGTAAGGAATAGGCGCAATGGGAATCTCACTCGACGAGCAGAGCGGCCATTTCAGCTTTGAGCACAACGGGGTGTTGATCGGGCCATGGTCCGCGTCCGTGATTGTGAATGGGCAAACCCACACGGCCTCCGCGGCCATCCAGACATCCGCTTCCGAGGCCATTCTCCAGTTTGCGGACATCGGGTTGCTTTGGTCGTTCACGGCGCGTGAACGCGATGGAGGGGAGACTCTGGAACTGTGGTCCATTCTGCAGAACACGTCGGAGACCGCACTGTCGCTTGGTTTGGTCAGGCCTTTCGCTCTGGCTGGTGAAGTGGACCTTTGGGATCCCTCTGCAACGGTTGTTCAGCCACTGCCTGGTGTGATCAAACAGCGGGCTGTCCATCGCCTGGCCGATCCTGAGTGTCCACGCGACAGCAAGATCAAGGCGCAGTTCTACAACTCCGTTTCGCGGCGTGCGTTGCAGGTGGGGTTCGTGACCTTCTGCCGGGCCGACACGGTGGTGGCCCACACCGCCGATGAA
Source organism: Lentisphaerota bacterium (assembly GCA_018676675.1). Taxonomy (GTDB): domain Bacteria; phylum Verrucomicrobiota; class Lentisphaeria; order Oligosphaerales; family JABHEG01; genus JABHEG01. The sequence goes on along the minus strand of JABHEG010000132.1, from coordinate 31,462 downwards.
GCCGGGCGCCTGTTGAGTCTGGAAGCCTCGTGCGACTACGCCGGTTGGGAGCTGGGGGGCGGTGAAATGACTGAGATTGAGGCATTTACGCTTTCGCTCGGAACCTGTCCCTATGCTCAACTGGAGAGCTGGGCTGACCGAGCTGCCGAGCGGTGCGCGCCTCGTACGTGGGAAGACGTGCCACTTGGTTGGCTGGGCTGGTCATGGGTGGACGCGTTCAACGTTGAGAACTACGAGGCCACATTGTTGCGCAATTGCCGGGCCATGCGGGAACGCCTCGGAGGGCACGACTTGCGGTATGTGTGGGTCAGCATCGGCAATCTTGCCGGCGGTACGCCGGGTGACTGGTTGAGCTGGAACTACGAGAACTTCCCAAGCGGCCCTGAGGGGCTTGCGGCCAAACTGAATGAACTGGGATTCCGTCTGGGGCTGTGGTGCGGGCCGTTCTACATCTGCTCGGCGCTGGAAGACACGGTCGAGGAGCTGGGTGACGCACTCCTGGAACGGGACGGCGAGCTGATGGTCGTGCGTCCCGAGTGGAGCTACGGCGACCACGGACGGCTACCCAAAGCGAAACGCCCGTGCATCTATGCGCTGGACCCCAGCCACCCGCGTGCGCAGGCATGGATTCGGAAGGTGTTCACGACGTACCGCGAGTGGGGTGTCCGTTACTACATGATCGATTTTCTCAATGCCGGTGCCGGAGCCATTGGCCCCCATGTCTATGACTCTCACCATGACCAACAGCTGGTCGCCGGTCCGGAAGCATACCAGAGCTTCCTGCGTGTCATCCGGGAGGCATGCGGCGACGACACCTACCTCCTCAGCAGCAGTGGCCCCATGGTTCACAATGCCGGAATTGTCGATGCCATTCGGACGGGGAACGATTTCGGAGAAGGGCGTCAGATCAGTCCGGACTCGTTCTTTTATCCGGCGAGTTTCGTGATCAACAGCAGTGGCTTCTGGACCGGCCCACTGTTCGCCTTGCGCAACCAAGCCTGTTCCTATTACACCCATCGCAAACTCTATATCAATGACTCAGGAAACGTCCTGACTGTGGATTCGCCGTTGCCCCTCGAAGATGCCCGGCTCCACGCCACGATTCACACCCTCGGCGGCAGCCCAGCCATGGTCGGTGACGACATTGATCGAATGGCACCCGACCGGCTCGACATCTTGCGCAAGACGTTCCCGCGGCCTCGCGACGTGGCCAAGCCCCTGGATCTCTTCGATACGCCGCACCCGGACCACCCGCATCTGTTCCACCGCCACATCGCCACCGCATGGGGGCAGTATCACGTCCTGGCCGTCTACAACTTCGGGGCACATGAGCTCCGGCAGGACATTGCCTGGGAGCAGTTGGGGGTTGATCCTGAGCAGCAACTGGCGGTTTGGGAGTTCTGGAATCAGCAGTACGTCGGGACGTTCAGCGGGAGCGTCGAAGCTGTCGTGCCGGCCGCCAGTGTGCGCGTCTATCGTTTGACCGGTGACGCGGCGCGTCCCGGACTGCTGGGCACGGATATGCACATTCTGATGGGTGAAATGGAGGTCCGACGTTGTCAGTGGGATGCCGACAGCATGACGCTCTTCGGGCATGCCTGGCGCCCTGGGACCGAGGTTGGGCATGTCTTCCTGAGAGCTCCTGCCGGACTTGCCGTGGTGGACCCCCGGGAGCTCTGGGTTGCCAAGGATGCCCGAGACAACTCCCTGGTCATCAAGAAGCGGCTCGATTTTGCCAGGGAGGATAACGGCTGGTCGGTGCAGTTCAAGCACATCCAGTGATCTGCGAGGAATGCGGACTGGACGCGAATCGCCCACGGGCAATGGCTCAGCTACGTGAAGCGGCTCGACGGAGTCTCTCCCTCCATCGGCCACAGATGGCCCAGAGAACCCCTGGAGGGAGAGACTCCGTCGAGCCATCTTGGAGTTCTTCTCCACGTAACTGCCCCTTTATGCCCACGGCACGAAAGGGCCTTGCTGACTGTTCATTGGGCCATTACCTTCAAGACCATAGGACTGTGTCGTCATGAGCCAGGGAGACAGCATGGCCGACTCCACAAATGGAGCCAGTTTTTCTTCGCTCTTCACGTCCTACCAGGTTCTTTGCCACACGCCCATTGTCGACCGTGATGAACTGATCTGTGAGATGGTACGCGCGCTGGGGCCGGCGTTGGGGCAGGGGCAGCTGGATCAGGTCGTGAAATTGGCTATTGAGCGCGAGGACGAGATGCCTTCCGTCCTGGCGCCGGGCATCGCTCTTCCGCATGCTCGTATCCGCGGCCTGCAGCGGCTTGTTGTTGCCGTGTCGACGTCGCAGAAGGGGGTACGCTTCAGTGACGATGTCGGGGGGGTGGTCAAGCTGATCATTCTCGTGCTGACGCCGCACGACTCCCCCGCTGCCTATCTCCAGGCGGTCAGCTCTCTGGCCGGAATCCTGCAGGTCCCCGGCACGGCCGACAAAGTCGCTGACCTGGATAGCGGCGAGAAAGTCTGGCATTTCTTCGACCGCGGCGGCTTGATTCTGCCGGACTATGTCTGCGCGGGAGACATCATGCGGAGGCAGTTTGTCAGCGTCCATTCCGACGACACCTGCGAGGCGGCCATTGACCTGTTCGTTCGCCATCAGCTTGCTGACCTGCCCGTGGTCGATACCGATGGCCGACTCGCGGGCCTCGTGACCGCCGACGCCTTGCTCAAGGTCTGTCTCCCCGACTACATCCTTTGGATGCAGGACCTTTCTCCGATCATCAATTTCGAGCCCTTCGCCGAGCTCCTGCGCAACGAGGGAAAAACCTGGCTGGCCGACATCATGAGCGATGACTACGTGACCGTTTCTGAGGACTCGCCGGCCATTGAGGTGGCCAAAGGTATGTGCAAGCGCGGTGTCCGCCAGGTGCTGGTGCTCCGGGGCGAGGAACTCGTAGGCGTGATTGCCATTGAGGATTTCATCACCAAAGTCCTGAGGGAGTAGGCACGTATGCCGTCGGTTCGACACAAGGGCCTGACCCCGAAGCAGATGTTCGTTCGGGGAATGCTAGTTCTCGTTCTCAGCGCGAGCACGGCCCTGTTTGTTCGAGCTCTGGATTACACGGGGCCGCAAGTCATTGCCTGCACGGTTTTCGCGATGACTGTGTTGGCAACGTTGCTGTTTTGGGAGTTCCGGCTGGCGGTCGCGTTTCTCGGCATTGCAGCTCTCTTCTCCTGCGACGTTCTCACCCTTGACCGGTTCGTCGAGTCCTGCGAGCTGCCTGTCATCCTGTTTTTGGTCGGCATGATGATCACGGTCGGCGTGCTCAAGGAATTGGGGTTCTTCTCCTGGATCATCCAGTTGATTGTGGGGATGCACCATATGACCGGAACGGCGTTTGCTGTCACCGTCATGGTGCTGTCAGCTCTGCTGGCATGCGCGGTGGACGAGGTCACCTCGATCGTCTTTGTCTGCGCCCTGGTTTTCCAGGTCTGCGACACCCTCCGCGTCTCAGCTACACCATTCCTGATCATGGCCGTGATGGCTACCAACATCGGCTCGGCGGGGACCATGATCGGGAACCCGGTCGGGTTGCTGATCAGTCACCGGGCGGGGTTCACCTTTGAGGATTTCCTCATCTGGGCGTTTCCTGTGATGTTGGCATGCCTGTTGACGGCTGTCGGCGTGCTTCTGGTCTGGTTCCGGCGGGAGATCCGTGAGCTCTCCGAACGCCTGGAAGAGCGGCGTCAGCAGAAGCAGGCTCTCGGCCCTCTGGTCCGAGTGCCGTACCGTAAAGGGTTGGTGATTTTCGTTGTCACGGTGGCAGCGATCGCTTTCCACCATCGGCTTGAGGCCCTGCTTGACCTCGAACAGAACACCTTGCTGATGACGGCGCCACTGGCGATTGCCGGGATCCTCATGGTGTGGCGTCACGAGCGCGCTAAGCATTACATCGAGGTTGAGGTGGACTGGTGGGAGCTCCTCTTCTTCATGATGCTCTTTGCCAAGGCCGGTGCCCTGGAGCACACGGGAGTCGCGTCACGCGTTGCCAGGGACTTCGGGACGGCCTTCCACGGCAGTCCGGCGCTGTTGCTGCCGGTGATCCTCGGCATCTCGGCGATCGGCTCTGCGTTTGTGGACAACGTGGTGTTCGTTGCGGCGTTCATGCCCGTCGTGCGCGAACTGCAGGCGACCCCGCTCTGGTGGGCACTTCTGTTCGGCGCCTGCCTGGGAGGGAATGTGACCATGATTGGTTCAGCGGCTAACGTCATCGCGATAGGCGTCTTCGAGAAGCGACACCGCCGGAGTCTCGATTTCTGGCAGTGGCTGAAGGTCGGCACCGTCGTCGGGGTTGTGACGTGCGTGGTTGCCTGGGGAGGACTTACGTTGATGGCCAAGCACATGCCGGTCCGGCCGCTCCATCCTCACGACGGGTGGGGAGCTTGGCCGGACAGCCATGAGGCCGCGCCGGCCGCGCTGCCTGATGGCCCCGAGGAGCCCCGCTGATCCGTCTCCGGACGGGGCTGAGGAAACAGGCGTCACTGCCGTCAGTCTTCCCCCCAGATCTCGACTTCGGAGAGCGTGGTGTAGGCGCGCCCCTTCATGGCGGTCAGGACAAGTGTCAGCTTTTGCGTCACAGCGCTGAGGCCATCAAACCGACTCCATCCCTCTGCGACGGGTTCGATGCTTCCGAGCAACTCGCCATCAGGTCCGTCTTTGTGGAGCTCGATGCGCTGCGTGCCATGGGCTTTGCGTCCGCCTTGGAGCGTATGGACCTTCACCAGCCTCAGAGCGCGTGGCGCACCTAGGTCGAACGTGATGGTCCCCCCGCTTCGCTTGGTCCAGTAGCAGTATGAGGGATTCGGTTTCTGACGGTGGTCATACTTGCTTACCCCGTCTGTCAGGCAGCCTTCCGCGAACGTGATGGGTCGGCCGTTGACCTTGATGTCGCCGGTCATCGGCTCGTCCGGGACGTAGCTGCCGACTGAGTCGATGCCCAGTCCAGGGTAGGCCGGCTTTCGCCAGTCCCGTCTGTCCCCGTTGTTGGTGAACAGCGTCAGGGCCGGGCCCAGATCCTCGATACGGGCATCATCGAACCAGGCATCGCCTGTGCCAGTGCGATTGCTCAGGGCAAGAGTTGCGACTGTACGGTCGGATGTCGTGAATTCGGCGGCGCGCTGTTGCCACCCCCCGACGCGCTCACCCGCCGGCCTGAGGGCCGCAGACGTTCGCTGGTCAGTGTCATACTCACGCAGAGAGAGGGACGCGCTCGGATTCATCGAGTCGTCCGCCTTCATCCAGATGGATACTCGCCATTGCGTCTTGGGCTTAAGGCCTGCGTGTCCCTTGACACCCATGGTGCGGCTGCGGTTGTCCGAGTGTAGCCTGAGCGAACGTTTGCCGGATCGATTGACGTCCTCATCGAGGTAGTAGCCTACGTGGACGAGTTCATCGTAGTAGTGGTTCTGGCCGGGGACTTTCTTTACGGACCAGCCCTGGAAATTGTCGGCCTCGAAGTCGCCGTTCAGCAGTCCCTCCGGCCATTGTTCGTAGCTGAACGCTCGTGCCCGGGCGAATGCCTGGGCTTCTTGCGGCGCGCCGATACCTGCCTGTTTGGCATAGTGGAGGAAGACCGTGGCGTAGGAGGTGGCGGATGCATCCGAACCGCCACGCAGGTTAAGCATGTAGTGGGCCAGAATGTCGAGGCCGAGTTCCAGATACTTCCGGTCGCCGGTTGTTGCGGCCAGGTAACCGAGGGGCGGAAAGAGGGTGCTGCCTCGTCCCAGGGCATAGGGGTTGGCAAGCGTACATGCTTGCTTCTCGTGACTCATTGCCGTTCGCGGAAGCACCACATGTGCCCGGGCCGCTTTGGTCTGGACATCCAGGGACAGGTCGAGCTCTCGACGCAGGATGGCGAGGACCGTGTCATCATCTGTTTCGGCGTGCAGTTTGGCCATGGCCTGACAGCCGTACCACGTGAAGGCACAGCCTGCCTGGTAACGGTCTTGGTACCAGGAGTCACGTTCCGCCCCACATACCGCTTGGGCCGGGATTTGGCGACGTCCAAGCTCCTCAATGTGTTTCCGGGCGCAGTCCACGTAGCGTTGATCGCCGGTGGCTCCGGCGATGTCGACCAGGTTGTCAATGGGGCGGGTCCAGTCCCGACCGGTGGTCCAGCCAACAGGTTTTGTGAGCAAGCGTTCTCCTACTTCCTGAAGCACGTCGAGGGCACGCAGGTCACCGAACAGGAAGTAAAGGTCGCGGACCCCCTGGATCCAGGAGTGCGACCATCCCTGGCCTGTCTGGACGTGGTTGTTGCAGTGGGTGTGACAGAAGCCAATTCCGTGATGGATATCGACGTCTCGGTAGTGCTCGGCCGCCAGCCGTGCCGCGTCGGCGTGCTCGCGTGAACCTGTGCGGATCCAGTGCAGGAACAGCTCGTGGGCTGCCATGGATTCCAGGTTTGACCAGCCCCCATCACCCGGGGCGTCACCATAGTTGAATACGCCGTAGAGCCCTGAGCTCTCTTTGCTGGCTGCCGAGAACCTGCCAAGCGTGGCCAGGCTGCCTACGCGCTGTTCGAAGATCGGGAACGTCTCGGGGGCCGGTGGCAGAACGAATTCGAAGACGCCTGAGCTGCAGCCCCAGTCCGGGACCGCGTGCAACAGGGGGAGTGCGGTTGTCTGGAATGCGTGCTGCAGTGGCTTCCCTCCTGTGTCGACCAGCCATTCCCACTGCCGGGCAAAGCCCTGTGGAATCAGCACGCCTTTGACGGTCCCGGGCCAGAGATGAATGACGGTCTGCTGGTCCTCGCGGGTGACCCCAATCGGGTGATTCTGCCAGAAGTCACGAATGGCGAGTGGACCGAGCAGCCCCGGGGGCCGCGTGCCGGTCGAGCTTGAGCTGGTGGAGGGGGTGCGCGACGGATCGGCGATGGACGCACGTCTGGTCTGGAAGGGCGCCATCAGTCCGTCCGGGATGGGGGTTGAGGGCAGGCCGGTGATCGTGAAAGTGGCGTCCCGAATCGGCGTTCTGGTGGCTCTCTCATCGCAGATCCAGCAGTGCTGGACGAGTGTCCGGCTGCTGCCCCTCCAGAAGGTGTAGCGTGTGACAAAGCGGCCGGAACTCGCCGCATCGTTACCCCGCAGCCTTCCACGCAAAGCCACCACGGTCCGAAGCGGTCCTGAGAGCTCGATCCGTGCGTCGGCGTTCTGGACTGTGCAGCGGCGACCGTCGGCCATGGTCGTGACCGGATTGCCGAGGGCGAGAGGGCCAACCCGTACCAATCCCCTTCCATGTTGGAGGCGGACGTTCGTGACACCCGTCCGGATTTGGGCACCCTCGTCCGATCGCACGACGGTGAGAGGATCCGGGATCGGTTCGGAAGCTTGGTCAGGACCGAAGGACAGGGACAGCTTCGTGGTTGCAGCCGGAGTGGGAACGGTCACGAGCAGGACCTTGATCGAGTCGTCCGCGTGCCATCGGGCCAGGACATCACATTGACTAGGAACACCGTTCCCGGCTGCGTCGATCACGCGTACATGATGGCGCTGGAAAAGCGCACCGCGTGGGAAAGGAATACCGCCGCTCGTGTATGGCAACTGTAGGCATGACTCAGGCACGTCAACGGTCACCTCAATGATCCCGTTCCTGCCCTTCTGCTGGCCTTCGTGCCGCTGGCGTGCCGAAAGATCGATGGGGATCGCCCGGACAGGCTCTACTTGGTGTTCCGTTTCTTGTTCACCGATGCGGCGGATCTCAACGTGTTGGTCCGCCAATGGCTCCGCAACGATGGTGATATCGTCGGCCCACAGTTGCGCATCTGAGTCCAGAAGTGCTACACCGAGTTCTATGGGGCCTCCTTGCAGGGCTTCGGTCTCGATCTCGAACTGCTCCCACTCCCGGCCGACGGTTACCTCGGTCTGTGTGTCCTTGCGTACCCGTCGGCGCCACCAGCTGAGGCGCAACGTTGCTTTGGTGTTCGGCTTCGCTGCACGCAGGCAGACAGTTGCCCGAACTATCCCCCCTTCACCTTCAGCACAGGTCACGAATTCGCGGTCTGACGTGGTCGTCAGAGCGTACTGGCCGTTGGCCGGTTGTTCCCGGGTCAGCACCCAGTCTGGGAATGCGGGTGTGTAGTCGCTTCCCCCGCGGTGCCAGACTTCGGCCGGGCGCGTTCCTTCGTCGTCCCACGGGGGCGTCTCGAAGTCTCCGAACAGGGCAATATTCACCGGTTCCGCATGCGCGCCCGCAACGAGCAGGCAGATTGTGAGGAGCAGCGTTGGCGCGGATCGCATAGACGTTTCCTTCAGTTGGTTTGGGGCGGAGCGCCCGGGCTATCTCTGCCTGCCGACATCCTTCACGAGCTCCATGACGTGTTTGTAGTTGTCATAGCTGACGCTTGGGGGGATGGAGTGATCTGAGTGGTAGAGGTAGCCGCTCCCCTGTTTGGCCACCGAAATTTTCCCTCGCACTTCCTCCTCGATCGCCTGCGTCGTTGTGCTCATGATGTCGACATTGATATTCCCGAACAAGCTGATCTGGTCCCCGAAGAGCTTCTTGTACTCACGAACATCGTTGCCGGCCCGCGCTTCGAGCGGCTGAATGGCATCGTAGCCGACCTCGATGAGCAGGGGAATGAACTCACCGACGTATCCGTCACAGTGCAGGATAAGGCGCATGCCATTCGTGTCGCAAAACGTCCGGATGCGGCGGTGTAAAGGCGTGAGGAATTGCCGGAACATGGCCGGCGAGAAGAGCATCCCGTTGCGGTAGCAGAGATCATCGAACATCCAGAGCGCATCGAATGGTCCCGCCTCTTCGACACAGAGTTCACACATGGACAGTGCGAACTGCGCGTAGGTGTCGAACATCTCCTGCACCCATTCCGGTTCGGAGGCCATGGCGAGGAGGAGGGCATCGAATCCCATGCACCGGACGAAGAACCAACAGGGCTCACTCGGGCTCATGCAGGTGAAGGTGTCGTTGGTGATGTGGGCCCGGACCGTCTCGGCGAGTCCTGCTGCGAGCCGGGCCTTGCCGGGCACGAGGCGTTCGCGCAGTTCGTTCCAGTCGTCCCGTGTCTTGAGGGCATAGTCCAGAACATGTGGGGGACCATACCTGGTCTTCCATTTCCTGGTCACGATGCCATTGTTGTCGCGGGTGACGATGGAGTCTGCCGTCTCGTCGAGTTGTTCGGCCGGGAGTTGGAACGAGCCATCGAAGCGTCCGAAGGCTACACGATCCAGGTCAAAGTGTGCGTTCAGGTCCGTGACATCCAGCGGCAGACCTTCGCGGTGCCAACGCGTCTTGGTCTCGGGCCAGAACGAGATGTCATAGCGTGGGATTCGGTCAACCGGTTGGCGCAGCAGAGCTCGGTGAGTCCGTTCGCGTGAGGTCATGTTCGGTCTCCGGAAGATGGAATATGGCGCCGCCGCAACTCGCTTTGGGAGGGCAAGCGCGTTCCGACTCCCTTACCATGGGCACGGGCATCCTCTGTGTCCAGTTCTTGGGTGTGACACTTGGCTGGGTGGGGGCATAGTACGTGACAAGTCGCAGCGAGCGGCGTTCCCGCGGTACGGAGACGCGTGGTGGGTAACTTGTCGGGCAAACGAGTGATTGTGATTGGGGCCGGTCTTGTTGGCTGTGGCCTTGCCTATCACCTGTCGCGCATGGGGCGCCCTGTCCTTCTGCTTGAGAAGCGCAACATCGTGTCCGGAGCCACCGGGCGCTGTGGCGGGATGGTTATGAAGATTGATGGTCGGGACACCGATCCGGCCGAGATCGCAAAGCGCTGGGTCTACGTCGCAGAAAATGACCGGATGCTGAATGCCTTCGGGGAAGAGCTTGGGGTTGATTTCGGGCTCTGGCGAAGAGGGAGTCTGGACATTGCGTGTTCTGATGAGGAGATGGACCTGTTGGGCGAACTCGTGCGGATGCAGCATGATGCGCTCGGCGACGAGGAAATCGAGTTGCTCGACGCCCGCGCTCTGAGGCGTCTGTCACCGGTGATGGGTGACAGCTGCAAAGGGGCGCGTTACCGCCCGTCGGACGGTTGCCTTGACCCGTTCCTGCTGTCACATGCGCTGCTGCGGAAGGCAAAGGAGTTTGGGGCTGAAGTCCGAACGTGGACACCGGTCGAGGAGATCCTCGTGACCGGGAACAGCGTATCCGGGGTCCGGACGGCGAGTGAGACGATTGAGGCGGGGACCGTTGCCGTTGCCACCAATGGCTGGGCCGCTGATTTGCTGCCCGACTTACCCGTGGTTCCGCTTCGAGCGTTGGCCGTGATCACCGAACCTGCGCCACCCGTTCCTGCATTTACATTCGAAGCCGAACTCCACACGAAGATCGTCTACGGCTGCACGCAGACCAAGCGAGGCAACATTCTCGTGGGCGGCCCGCCGGAGCGTCCGGCTTCGCGCGACGAGCAGTTCGAAGAACATGTCTCGTTCCAGGAGCTGCAATTCAATACATCGGTTCTGACCGAGTTGCTCCCGGGGTTGGCGGACCTGAATGTCATTCGAGCATGGTCGGGGGCAATGGGGATTGCCCCTGACGGTCTCCCCTGTGTCGGTAGACTGAACAGCTGTGACGGTCTCTATGTTGCAGCCGGCTATCCCAATGGGATGTCGTACACGCCGGTGACAGCGCGTCTCCTCGCCGAGCTGATCGTTGAAGGGCAAAGCTCTATTCCATTGGAGACGCTCGATCCGAACCGTTTTGCCGGTCGCCGCTACGACTGGCCGGAAACCTATGATTACACCGTGCTGGCCGAGTATCTGAACCGGGCAGGCTGAGGAGGAAAACGATGAGCGAACTGCGAATAGGTGTTGTTGGTGTCGGTGGCATGGGTGGACAGCACGCGTCGATGTATGGTGCGCATCCACGAGCTCAGGTGAGCTGGGTCTGTGACAAGAACGAAGAGGCCGGCACGGCGAAGGCCGGGGAACTCGGCGCGACGTTCACCAGTGACTACGCGGAGATGCTGGGGCGTGAGGACGTGGATGCTGTTCTGGTGTCTGTTCCCAATCCCTTGCACTTCCCCTTTGCGCTTCAAGCACTTGAAGCCGGCAAGCACGTTGCCATTGAGTACCCGATGACCCAGACCGCAGCCCAGTACGACGAGCTATGTGCAGCAGCGGACAGCCGAGGACTCGTCCTCCAGGACATCCTGACTCCGGTTTTCGAGGCTCAGCCCCTCAAGATGATTGAGCTTGCCCCACGAATAGGCAAGATCATGACCATGCGGAGCGTCTACATCGGCGGTGCGGTGGACAAGTGGTACACCAGCACGCAGCAACGCGGTAACTACTTTGCCGGGTTGACGATCCACAACATCGTGTATTACAACGTGCTTCTCGGCGAGAGCCCGACCTGGGTGGATGCGGCCCTCCACTGTGACGACGAATCACGCATGCACAGCGGCCTCTATATGAGCGGCTATCCGAGTGGCGTGCTTGCCTTCAACGAGTGGCACATGGGGTCGCGAAAGGCAGGGCGCTGGCTCTGGGTTGTCGAGGGCGAGAAAGGGCGCCTTGTCTACGACACCGAGCTCTTCAGCAGAGATGAAATTCGGCTTGAGGCCGTGGACGGCGATGAGACGTTCGAGCTCGGAGGAATCCGGGGAACGGCTCATGAGGACTCTGTGGCCGGCTTTGTGGCCCAGGTTCTCGATGGCAGTGATGAACCCTATGTCACCCGTGAGTTCGGGCGCGACACAATGCGCATCTGCGAAGCCGCCCAACGGTCAGCAGACGAGGGGCGGCGCGTGTATCTGAACGGGTAGCGTTTGGGACGGTAGCATGAGTACACACATCGATGCGATGAGACGGGCAATCGAGTTTGGGACGCCTCCCTACATCCCCATGGAGCTGGTGGACGTCCCGTTCCTGTACAACGCCTACGGAACGCAGGATCCGGGTGGTGTGGTCGTGCCTGCGGGGGCTGAGAGCTTTGACTCCGCGTGGTGCACCTATCACTGGACGTTCACGGATGCCGGTGCCACTGACGATGGCGAACCGCTGCGCACTGAGGAATGGGGGTGCCGACAAGTCGTCCCCAAAGACAAGGGCGTGGCCTATGCGGTCGTCGAGAAGCCTGGTTTTGCATCGTTCGCGGACATCGCACCGCATCCCTGGCCGGACCCTGAGCTGACCAACCCGTTCTTCGAACAGCGCAAGCAGATCATCGAACAACACTACGCGGATCGTTTCATCTGTGGTTTCATCGACCCGGGGCCCTTCCTGGTCGCGTTCAACCTGTTTGGGTACGACGGCCTGCTGCTGCAGCTCTGTGATAATCTCGACCTGGTCAAAGCCGTTGTCCGCAGGATCGTTGACTATCAGCTTGCTCTCGTGCCGAAATTCAGCGCGATGGGGGCGCACATGGTCAATATCATTGACGAAGTGGCAGGCACAGCCGGGCTCATGTTCTCCCCTGACCAGTTCCGCGAGCATTTTCTGCCCATGTTTGCCGAGCTCATCGCAGAGATCCATCGGCACAATATGTACGCCTCGATCTTGCTTGACGGCAACATCACGGAGATTCTCCCCGACGTGATGGCTCTGGATCTTGACCAGATCCTGTTTGCGCAGCCGCAGTCCACGGGCATCGACACAATTGCCGAGTTCTGCCGAGGCAAACGCTGCGTGAAGATGGCCGTAGACATGATGGTGACACTGGCCAAGGGGACGCCTGCTGAGATAGAGGCTGATGTCGCAGCGATGGTGGAGAGACTGAACACGCCAAGAGGCGGACTCGTGTTCCAGGCTCTCCGTTGGCATCGTCCGGAGTACGACGCGCAACGCGTCGAGGCACAGATCCGTGCCATGAACAGGTACCGAGAAGGGGCGCTATGACATCGCGCCGGATTGATGACCATCCCATACTGGGGGCATCCCCTAACTGCCGTGAGGTGACAATCACGGTGGATGGCAGTCCCCTGTTGGCTCGTGACGGTGACACCATTGCTTCAGCCCTCATCGCGGCGGGATGGACCGCGTTTCGTCACACCGAGAAGCGCCATGAACCGCGTGGAGTCTTCTGCGCTATCGGCAAGTGCACGGATTGCGTGATGACGGTCAACGGTGTCCCAAATGTGCGGACGTGCATAGCGTTGGTTGAGGACGGCATGCGCGTTGAGACTCAGGAAGGGCTGGGCACATGGCGCGTACCGTGACACACTGCGATGTTGCCGTGATTGGTGCCGGACCGGCCGGGCTCTCTGCCGCAGTGCAACTTGGAGAGGCGGGAGCGGACACGATTGTGCTCGACGAGAAGCCGGCTGCCGGGGGGCAATTGTTCAAGCAGATCCACAAGTTCTTTGGCTCCGAACGCCATATGGCCGGGATGCGTGGGTTTGAGATCGGCGAGCTCCTGCTAAGTCGCTGTGAAGAACTGCAGATACCGGTTCGGCTCAACAGCCCGGCCTGGGCCCTGTTTCCGGATTTGAGTCTTGGCACCACATTCGAAGGGCTTCCCTCGGCGATCAAGGCAAAGCAGGTGATTGTAGCCACCGGGGCGTCCGAGAATGCGCTGTCGTTCCCTGGTTGGACATTGCCGGGCGTGATGGGAGCTGGGGCCGTGCAGACGATGGTGAACTACCATCGCGTTCGGCCGGGAGAGCGGGCCTTGGTGGTCGGCGCGGGCAATGTGGGACTGATCGTGGCTTACCAGCTGTTGCAGGCGGGGATCGAGGTGGTTGCTGTGGCAGAAGCTGCCCACACCGTGGGCGGGTACATGGTTCATGCCGCCAAGATTCGCCGGATGGGGGTTCCGTTTGCCATGAATCACACTGTGCTTTCGGCGGAAGGGGAGGGACGGGTAGAGCGATGCACGATCGCAGCTGTTGACGAGGCCTTTGTACCGCAGCCCGGAACCGAGAGGACCTTTGACGTGGATCTGGTTTGCGTCGCCGTTGGACTGTCCCCCGCAGTCGAGCTCTGCTCTTCCATGGGGATGGAGATGACCCATGTCGGTGAACTGGGAGGCTGGATCCCGTCGCACAACGCGGCGCTGCAGACGAGCATTGACGGTGTCTATGTGGCCGGGGACGTGTCAGGGGTTGAGGAGGCGTCCAGCGCGATGGAAGAGGGCCGGCTGGCAGCGCTGTCCGCTCTCTCCGCGTTGGGCGTGGTTCGCCGGCCGGAGGCGGAGTGTTTGAGGACAAAGATCAAAGAAAGCCTGAACCAGTTGCGCCGTGGACCTTTCGGTTCGACGCTGGCTCAGCGCAAAGAGGATGTGTGTCGGAGACATGAAGAACAATGCCTGACGATCGCCTGAAATACATGGCAGAGCCCGGAGTCCCCGACCTGCAGAAGCTGCAAGCGGAGGGGCTCTATCCGACCGACGATCGCATCGCTGCAGGACCGGTAGCAGTTTTCGAGTGTATGCAGGAGATTCCCTGCAATCCTTGTGAAGAGGCCTGTCCCCGTGGCTGCATCCGGATCGGCGAAGACATCACTGGGATACCCCGTCTGGATCCCTCCTGCACTGGATGCGGTCTGTGTCTGCCGAGCTGCCCAGGGTTGTGCATTTTCATTCTTGACGGGAGCTACAGTGGAACCGAAGCGACCGTGACCATGCCTTACGAACTGCTCCCGCTTCCGGAGGAGGGCGAGACCGTTGACGCCCTGGATCGGCAGGGACGGGAGGTGTGCGAGGGACGAGTCGTTCGGGTTCGGGCAATCGGGACGTCAGAACTGTGCCGATCATTGACCGTTGCGATACCGAAGGCGTTCGTGCACGATGTTCGGCATGTTCGGCGGCAGAGCGATTGAGGGGCGGTTGAGCGCCTCGTCTCTGCGAGGCGTCTGTTTCAACGTGGGAGGCGGTGCCACCCGCCGATTGCTTTGTTTCTGGTCTGAAGACAAGAATCGGGGCGTGGCAGCCCCTCCCACCCTGAAATGGTGCTAAGTTCCGGAGTATTCGGGGGCTTCTCTGCCCGAATCGCCTTCCGAGAATTCCGGACGAGTGTGCCCGGCGGGCACCGTGGAGACATAGCCAGTGTTGACGCATCGCCTACGCGGCATGTATGCAGTAGTCTCGGGCGTTGAAGCGCCCCACAGAGGTTACCATGGAAGACCTTGACACAATCATCTGTCGCTGCGAGGAGATCACGCTCCGAGAGGTGCTGGAGGCCATCCGACAGGGGGCCACCGATGTTGACGCGGTCAAACGGATGACGCGTGCCGGGATGGGACTGTGCCAAGGCAAGACGTGTGGTCGCCTGGTGGCTCGGATCCTCGCCCGCGAAACCGGGCAATCCGTTGCCGACGTTCGCCCTGTCACTGCCCGTCACCCCGTTCGCCCTGTTCCAGCTCGCGTCTTGGCCAGCTGTCCATTGCCAGTCATATCTAAGGAGACCGAATAGTGAGCGTCAGCAAAGCAGCTATGGCAACCATCGCCGCGTTCGCGGCCGCTGTTACGTCCTACGGAGAGGAACCTGTCATCGCCATCGCGGGCAGTTCCGCGGCCCAGAGCTACGGAAGCACTGACGGGCGGAAGATCTTTGGCTGGGGAGAGGTCATGCAAGACTTCTTCGCCGGCGCGAAGGTGGTGAACTTCGCCCAGAGCGGCTGGAGTACGAAAATGTTCATTGACCGGGGGCGTTGGGACGAACTGCTAGCGGCCAAGCCAGCCTATGTCCTCATGAACATCGGGGCAAACGACTCCAAGGAAGGGGAGTGGCGTCATACGGACGCTGACGGGGAGTACATGCGTAATCTTCGGCGCTTCGCGGCTGATGCCGAAGCGATCGGAGCGGAGATCATCTTCGTTACCCTGAATCAACGCCTGATCTATGACAAGGAAGGCAAGGTCCGTGCCAAGGACCGGATTCCCTACACAGCGGCGATGGAGAAGGTCGCCGGTGAACTTGGGAAGACGTGTGTCGATCTGTCGGGGATGCATTCGGAGCTGCTGGAATCGCTGGGGGAGGAAGCGGCGACGTACCTCTTCCGGATCAACGATGAGGGGAAGCTTGATCGCTCGCACTACAGCCGTCCGGGCGCGATCCGTATGGCTGAGATGGTCGCTGCGGGGCTGCGCAACTCTGACTCCAGCATCAAGCAGCACCTGCGGTAATGATGAATTGGCAGTATTCTCATCCCCTTGCGGGCTCGGTTTCGCGGTTGGTCGGCCAGGGGATCACACCGGCGTACTTCGGAACAGTCTGCAGACGACCTGCTTTCACGAATCCCTCCGGCCGTTCTCGCAGTGCGTCGATTAACCGTTTGCGCCAGGCTTCGACAAGGTCTTTCCGGTCCGCATTTTGAGACAGATTGTGAAGCTCCTGCGGGTCGTTCACCAGGTCAAAAACCAGTTCTTCGCCTGTGACCGGATCCCAGATGAACTTCTGCCGGCCATCGGTCAGGGCGTGCTGGTATCCACCATTCTCGATGTGCACTGCGTCACGCCACGGCGCACGCTCCCCTCTGAGTAAGGGATACAGGCTGCGGCCGTCCACCGTCTCTGGGATGGGAATGTCCAGCATGTCGAGCAGCGTCGGCATGATATCGTGGTGTGAAGCCGGCGCCTCCACCTCGAGGCCACGTTCGAGACCGAAGTGTGCGGGGGCGGCGATCAGGAAAGGAACCCGGGCGGCCCCCTCGAAAGGGCGGCTCTTGCGCCAGCAGTAGTGGTCCCCAAGCATTTCTCCGTGATCGCTGACGAAGACGAACATGGTGTCCGAGAGATTGCGGCCACCAATGCCCATAACAAGGCGTCGCAACACCGTGTCGACGTGGTTGATGGCTGCATAGTAGGCAGCCCGAACCGTAAGAGCCTGCTCCGCATTCAGCACGACCTTGTCAGGCGCCACATGATCGCGCTGGTGTCCCCAATCTGCCGTGGCCCAGTCACCGACCGCCGGGTCCGGGACGCCGGTACGCAAGTAGCGGTCAAAGTAGAACTGCGGGGGTTGGAGAGGGGGATGCGGAGCGACGAATCCCACTGAAAGGAAGAACGACCGAGTTGGATCGCGCCTCTTGAGGAAGCGCATGGCACGGTCCACGGTCCAGTTCGTGGGATGCAGGTGTTCATCCAAGTGCCATGGCCGTGCGGTCCAGTCATTGTGCATGATACCGGCTTGCCAATGGCCCTGATTCTCACTCCCCGGGGGGCAATTTCGGGCAAACCACTCCTGGTACTCACTGAAGTGGGCTTGCTGAGGTCCTGTCACCAGTTCATTGTCATCGAAGCCGTAGAGCTTACGGCGGGGATGCTGGTGGAAATCGCGTCCCACGTGATACGTCTGGTAACCATGTTGCCGCAGCGTTCCCGGCAGCGTGGCGACCGAATCGGGAATCTCACGGTTGGCATTGGAGATGATCCCGTGCTTCTGGGGAGATTGCCCGATGAGTATCGAGCGCCGGGCTGCAACGCAAATCGGGCACCCGGCATAGAAACGTGAGAGACGGACCCCGTTGCAGGCGATGTTATCCATCGTCGGGGTTTCCAGCACCGGATGCCCTTCACAACTGAGGCAGTCCCCACGCTGTTGATCGGTGTGAATGAAGACAATGTTGGGTGTGTTGGCCATGCTCACTCTTGTGCCTCCGTCGATTCCGGTCGTGCGCCGAACGCTTCTCCGTTACTTTAGCCGTGCGTTCCCCCAGAGGGCGTGGTCACTGTTGATTCCGTCTCCGGCATCTGTGGTGTAGAGTCGCAGGAAGCGTGCGTTGCCGAGTTCGACATCGATGCGCACGGGCTCTGTTCCACCCCGCACGGTGGGTGACGTGTAGAGCGTCTCCCATGGGCCTGCGGGAGACGCGGATCGCTGAACCATGAACACAACCGTTCCCCTTGGACCGGCCATGTCCTCAATGCCGATATCGCTGTGCAGAATGCGTGGCGCGTCGGCCGGGAGCTCAAGGACGACCTCGCCATGTGCGCCTTCCGCGCTGGGTTCGGGGCAGACCATCAGGCATTTCGGGTAGACACGATCACCAATGGTTGCCACGCCTCCCTTGTAGTCCTTGTCGATATTAGGGCCACCGTGCGCAAAGGCCTTCACCCGTTTCAGGTCGCTGAGATACACCGCCTCAGGGTCGAGTGGCATTTTGGCGAGGTAAGAGAGCGTAACTCGGGCCTCGTGGCGGCCAACCGATTGGTCGTTTACTGCCACGGTCAGGGTGTGTCGACGCGGCTGTCCTTGATCGGCGGCGGTAACCCGGGCCAGGTCGACCACGACGGTCATCCTGCCTCCATCCTCACCGAATGTTGTCTGCACCGCGTTTGATTCGTCGATGGATCTGCGATTGAGGGTCACTTTCAGGGATACTCTGTCCAAAGGGTTCCCGGCATCGCGCAGAGAGATGACAGCTTGCTTTGGCGGCTCAATCCAGCCCAGGTCGGCGGCTTTGGCGGGATCTATCTGTTGGCCGTCAAGCGTCAGTTGGATCACGTCTGGTGGTGCGCTGTCGTTCAGGTTCAGCCAGTCAGGCTTGCCGATCATCACTTGCGTGACGTTGCGGTCAGCTGCTGCCACGGTCAACGGCGTTCCTTCCGCCAGGTCCTGCCAGAGGCCGTCGCCGATCTGGTAACTGCCACCGGCGCTCAAGGCCGGATCAGCAATGGTCACGGTTCCTGTGGCGCGCAAGCTGTATTGCTGCCAGTCCGTGGCCGGCTCTCGTCGCCAGGCGAGATCATTGGCCACTCTCACCTTCAGGCCAGGACGGACACCGTAGATGACATACCAGTCCCCGGGCTTGATTCCTTCGGCCTGCAGGTCCACGTCTTCCACGAGTTCAACGCGGTCGCCGCCATGGCCTCCACCGACCGCGTTGACTGCTTTCATGGTGTAGGTCTTGCCGCGTTCCGGGAACCAGAGCTTCATGCCCCCGTACCACGGACCGTTGGCATGGTCGACCATGGGGCGCCACGTGCGAATGGCATTGGGCTGATCCGTGGGCAGTTCGGTCACTTCGTGCCAACTGACGGCGAATGGTGCGTAGTCCTGTAGATCAATGCGCACGAAACCGTCGTCCAAGAGTGTTGTCCTGGCGACCCGATAGCCTTCGTCGCAGGGGGCGCGCAGGTCGCTCTCTATCCGGATGTTGAGCTGATGGTCGTGCAGGTTCGTGCCGATCGGCCAGGGGCTGTCAGGCCGGATGACGACGGCCGATTCCTGGCGCGTTCCGGTGATATCACCGATTACATCGACGATCGTTCCGGTGAAGTCGCCGGGCATGGTCGCGCTGAACCCGCCGGAGACGAGGGTGGTGCAACGCACGGCATCGGTGGCTATGACTTGCCCGGTCGTGTCGCGCCGGACAAGGGCGTACCGGGCGTCGGTTCGAGTACCGTCGGGAAGCTCGACTGTTCCGGACTCGGATTGGTAGATGACGGTGTCGGTGTGCCCCGCTGTCAGGCTCAATTCCAGAGCCACGATCTGTCGCGCCGGACCCTCAACGTTTTTGACGGGCAATTGCTGTGTGGCAGCTATGACGGAGCTCTCGCCCTCGCGGAACCCTTCCAGGATATGGACAAAGGAGCTTCGCAGGGGGATGTCTTCTGTGCCACCCGTCCGGGACTCGATCAGGAAATCGCGGGCGTCGACGAACGAGACGTTTCCGTTGACTTGCTGGCGGTTGGGCAAGGCTTGGCGGAGCCAGCCGATCCACGGTCCTTTGCCGCTGAGCAGTTCCGTGCGTCGATCGTCCTGATTCAGGCCGATGAAGCGCAGGCGGACCTTCCCCACATCGTCCGGCACGGGCCTTTGGTAGGGTTTGCCGTTGGGGTCGCGATTGCCCCAGGCGCCGTAGTCCTGCTCCCAAGTCACCCCGTAGGCAGGGCCGTCCGGATCAAACCGTTTCAGGTTGCGGAGCTTGGTGTAGTTCCGGTAGTCTGGCGTGTCCTCTGGAAGCTCGTCTCCGAAGAAGGCGCTGCCTAGGTCAGGCGCTTCTCCGCTTGCCTTTGGCAGATCTTCGTCAGCTCGTTGAGCCCAGGCCTGATTGTAGAGCGCGTGGCGCTTTCCACCGGTGAGATTTGTGATGTCGAGGACGTAGGGCCTGCCGTCCGGGCCCTCTACCCCGATGGCAATGCGTCGCCAGTCTGTGACGTCTTTGTCGACCCGTGCCCAGGAGTAGTGGTCCTTAACGTCGAGTACCTGGAAGCCGCTGCCGGGAGATCCCGCGTCTTCCCCCCCCTTGAAGGTGATGCACTCGCCATAGCCACGGTTGTCCCCCCAGCCTTTGCCGGTGGCGACTCCATCGATCGTCAGACCATTCTGGTTCATCGGGCTGTGAGCCCACACCCATGACCAGGAATCGAAGCTGCTGTAGTCTGCTTCCTCAATTGCGTGCGGGTACCCCATCTGGCGGAGGGCCTGGTATTCGGGGCGGTCCCACTGCAAACGGGCACCGCACCACCAGGCCGCATACCCCCCTCGACGCATGACGGGTACGCCGTCCACCCAGCACTCCATGCTCATGGCATCCTGGGCATTGTGCAGAGCGGCACGGGTGTAGCCCAGGCTTACTTCCTGGCGATGCCCTGCCCCTCCGACACGGAGGACACCAATTCCGTAGCCCGCCCAGTTACGGCTTCCGACCTTCTCCCGGTCACGGACCTGCTCTGCGTCGCTAGTGAAGTGCGTGGCAAACACGTGCTCATGTTGGTCGCCCCATTCCAGGGAGAGCCCTCGTACGGTCTTGCTCTTGTACATCTCACTGCTTGCAGCCCAGTAGAATGGGTTGCGTTCCAGGAAGTCCGGCTGGTATTGCAGCCAGCCTTTGGGGCTCTTGAGCACCGGGAAGTAGTACCCGCCCGGCATGGCCTGGTAGTTGGGGGCGCCCTCGCCGTTCATCCCGTCCTGGTACGTGTGATTGTACATTGACAGCTCCTGGCACGGCCCGGCGAAATCGATGAGGACGCGTTCCTGAAGCAGGACTCCGAGCAGCCACAGGTCGATGTAGATGGCCTCCTGATAATTGTGCAGCAACTTCTGTGAGAACACGCTTTGGAACATGAGCGAGAGTTCGCGCATGAGCTTGGTCATGATCTTACGGTCCAGGGCTTCGGGATCACCGTAGAGCTGACGCGAGACTTCTTTGAAGGCGGGGTGGTGCCGAGTCCGGGCGAAGGGCTCCACCCAGATGTGCTCGTCCATCATGTTGAGCCAGCCTGGGCTGCTGTAGGGCTTGCGGCGTCCCCACGGTCCGAGATAACTCACTTTGAAGATGGCGGGTCTGGGTACGACTTCCCACTCAGCGCGCGTCAGTGGCTTGCCGTCTTTGCCGTTGCATAGGCGATGGTTCGACGCGAGTGGGAGTCCGTAGTAGGTGTCGGCTACCTGATTGAGGACCACGGCGATCTTGTGCACAAACAGCGGATCAGCGGTGTCCTGAAACTTCTTCATGTGCTGGCGCACCCGTTGACAGCCTTGCTCCAGCCAGCGGTGATGAGCGAAGATGGTCGGGATGAACAGCTCCCACTCGATTCCCTCACTGTCCGTGTAGCGCGTACAAGGCACATCGACTGATGTGTCATCCAGGTGCGGGAACACGACAGTGGCGTTGGGGGTGAGCGGGGAATCTGGAGGCCAATCCCGGTCGTTGGCATACAGATCGGTCCTGCAGCAACTGGTGCTTGCGTGGGTGTAGGGGGTGCCGGGATCGAAGGTCACTTTCATGGACTTGGAGCCACAGACCGGGCAGTAGGTGACCAGCACCTTGTCTGCCTTTCCGGTCAGGTGGTGAGAGGGCTTCTCCCCCTGGTCTCCACGCAAACGCCCGAACGGGCTGATGTGTCGCGGGAAGTCCCGGATCAATTCAGCATCGGCCGGTGCGGTCTCCGCAAACCGGCGATACGCGTTTTCGGCCGGTTCGGTCGGATGCGCCTTGTCCCAACGTTCGATCTGACTCTGTGTCCAATCAGTGAAGAGCGTATCGGGCGTGTATTTGGGCGTGCTCCGCCCAGGGATCAGAGCTGCCACTTTCGCGGCTCGGTCGGGGGCGTCCCAGGCTGAGCTGTCTCGCGTGGTTTGGCCCAAAGCTGTGCCAGCGATCCCGACAGCAATGCCGATCATGATGAGGCTCCTTGCCTGATGCGTTGCCATGTCATCAATCTCTGTTTTGGGCCGTGGGGTGGACCGTCCCGAGCCGCCCGAAATAGCGGTCTCGGAGACCTGTCCCGCTACTGGGCTGGGGCATCGTCATCGGGGCGCTGCCGACCGACGGCCACCCGGACCACAGTCTCCTTGCGGAAGGCGCCGCGGAATTCCTCGGGGCGGACCGTGCCATTTTCGACGGCTGTCTTGACCCGGTCTCGGTCCACACTGCCCACGATATCAAGGATAGGAGTAAGACAGGGCTCGACTCGCGCCATGTTCTTGCGCATCTTCTTGAGATCGGCCCGGGCCACCGTCGCAAAGCGATCGCCCAGGCGTTGCCGCAAGGCGTCGTCATCGTAGACGACGTTGTCGGTTCGCGAATGGGAGACTTTGAGAACAACGCCATCCACGGTTGGATACCAGAAGCGTCCCTGCATGCTCTGTAGTGCCTGTTTGAGCTCAGCCTGGAGTTCCTTCTTCTCTTCGCGCAGGCGCTGCTCCGCTTCCTGATTGGCGACGTATCGGCGCAGGATTTCGGTGAGTTCGGGCGTCAGTTCGGGCTGGGTATCAGATTCCATCATTCTCTCCACACGGCCAATCGAGTTCCTGGCACGGTTCGTCAGACGACCGTTACCAGATTACTGGGTGAGTACAATTTGTCCATAGAGGGCCGGGTTCTTGTCGGTGGCGATGCCTTGATGCCAGCCGAGCCAGCCTCGTTTGCCGGAATCGCTCTCGTTCAGGACCAGCCCCAATCCCAACCAGAGGCCGGCTACAGGATGGTCAATTCCCAGGAGTTCCCAGGGAATCGCCAGCTCATAGGTGGTCCGCGTACCCTGACGGCGGACCATCAGCGGGAAGCGGCCAGCTCCGGTTGCGCAGCCGCCGAAGTTCCTGTGGATCCAGGCCTGTGGTCCGGCCGTCCCCAGGCCAACGCTGATTTCGCAGCACTCTACGCCTTCGCGGCCCGGATCTCTGGCGAAACCGAGCTGGATCGAGTCCCCATCCCAGAGAGAGGCGTCCTGTCGTTCGTTGCGGTGAACGTCGTCCGTGACGACGAGCAGCAGGTGAAGTGCCTTGTCGTCCCAGATTACGCTGCCCTCGGCAGACAAGTCTCCAGGCACATCGGGATTGGAGCCGGGGGCATCTCGACGAGCCGCTCCAAGAGGCCCGATATGGATCAGGTGAGGGTTGGACCAGTCTGCGAGCAGGCCATCGGCTCTCAGGCCAATCTGACGCCTGGACGCAGCCAGGAACGATACCCGTCGGGACCAGTCGGCCCGGGCACCCCCTGCGGTGACAGCCCAGGCGTTGACCGCGGCAGCGTGCTGGGGATCACAGGCTCCAGTCACCGGCAGGAGGAGGGATCGGCTCTGTCCCGGGGCGAGATCTCGGAAGCTGGTTCTCAATGCTTCCGGACGCGGCCCACGGGTGAACGGGCTGATGATCACGACGTCGCCGGACGTCGTCTGCCCTCCGCAGTTCCGCACGGTTGCCCGGAATGCAGTGACACCGGCTCTGAAAACTGGTTGAACATTCAGTTGCAGTGGGTCTGTGACGGTCAGGGATGCTCGTCGCAGTTGCCGTCCTCCACCCTCCAGGGGACCGCTGAACCAGGCTTCTGTCCTCCCGAGAGGGGCGTCAGGAGTGGCATGGAGTGTCGTTCCCTGCTCTTCCGCGGCGACGACAGAAATGCCTGCCGCCAGTCGGGCTTCCGAGGGCTGAGGGAAGCCGAGCAGCGCAATTGGGACCTCATTCCCCCGCGCAAGTGTGATGGTACCGGTCTCCGTCGATTGAGTGATTGTGACGACGGCTTTCTGCGTGTCGATCAGTATCGGTTCGTCGGTCAGTTCGATGTGGAACGGACCGGTGCCGCCGGGGACGAAACGGCGTCCGTTCACATCATAGACTACCACGCTTCCGGTGCTTTGGAGTCGAGCGAAACTGCCGGGCACGTCGTTCCAGGCAACGATGCCCTGGCCGTCCGGGCCTCGGAACGTGTAGACGTGCGTTCCCGGCGAACCCGCACCGATTTTCTCCTCGAAGTGTCGGCCTTCGAGCACAGATGTCATTCGGGCGTAGGCTGCGGCCGCCGGCCAGGGCGCGTGATTGGCTGAATCGATCAAGCCGCAGTACCGGAAGCCTCCGGGGGCTGAGTTCACCCAATGGAGGACGAACCAGTAGATCTGCTCTATCCCGTGGCTGAGCGAGATGGCATGGCGTTGATAGACGTGTCCGGCTTTGGCCCGTTCTGAGATCGGCGAGCCCAGGTGTGCCGTCACTTCGGTCAGGATCAGAGGCTTGTCCACCTTGCGGTCCGCCATCTGGCGTCGCACCTTGCCGATGATGCGGTCCATCTCCGGCAGTGAGAGGTACGCATGGATATCGATCATGTCGCAGTAGTCTGCGGCGCCTGCGTCGAGCATTCGTGCGACCATCTTTTCGTCAATGTTCAGCCCCGTAATCCCCGCTGACGAGATCTTGATGGAAGGTCTGACCGCTTTGGCGGCTTTGTACGCGATGCGCAGACAGGTGACGTACCGTTCGGTTACCCCTGGGCGGAACAGGGGGGGCTCATTGCCCACCTGCAGGTAGTCCAGATGCCGTGCGTTGGCGCGGACGTAGTCGGTGACTTTCTGTCGGAAGGCATCGGCCATCCCCGGCTCGTCAATGCGCTCGTGGGGCGTGGTCATGAGGGGCATGCGTGAGACGCCATAGCGTTTGGCGACTTCCAGTAGACGCTCGTTGCAGAGGTTGGGGCGATCCCAGCGGGCCCCAAGCCATCGCTTGGTGTAAGGGTGTCCCACGAGTATGGCAAAGGGGGAGTCCGGTTTGCGCCTGAAGTCGGCTGGACGGGGCAGAATCAGCACTCCACAGTCTCCCCGTGCCACGGCTCTCGTTGATGCTGCGTCCTGCACCAGCACCGTTGCCTGCAGCCACTCGCCAGCGATGGCGTTGGCCTCTGGTATCACCAATGGGATCTCGATGACATTGCGCCATTTGGCGGGAATCTCCCCTTGGGATTCCCCTGAGCCGACCTGTACGCCCAGGGAGTCCCGCACCGTGGCCTGGCAGATCACCTTGCGTGCGTGTCCCAGCGTGGCTGGCAGCGTGAGTTTCAGCCGATAGGGTTCATCAAGAGCCATGATCGGGCCGGCGGGGCGACAGTCCAGATCGGGCAGATCGTGTGGTGTGTCGTCGTCTTCCGCTACGGTGAGGCAGGTATCGTCGATCTCGCAGTGCCCCACAACTGCACCGGTGAAGGCGATTCTGATGCGTGCGGCGGATGTGCCCATCGGGGCTTTGACAGTCGCCTCGCGGTAGTCCCAAACGGGGAGAGGACCGCTCATGGAAGGCCCACGTGAACGGCCGGCCACATGACCATCAGCACCCAGCCAGATGGCGCTAATTTCAACGCTGAAGTTGCGGTCTGCGCCACGCGTTACACGCCCGCGCATCCAAGCGGAGAGCAGGAAGCGTCCGGGGTGCAGGGGGATCGGAGGGAGCGTGATCTCAGGCGTGTCTTGTTCGCTGGCGCGCGTGATCCGGGCGGCGTACGACCCGGTGCGTCCGCCAGTGATTCGGGCAGACCCCGGTGAGAATGTCGCCTGTCCGTGCTCGAATGAGCCGTCGATGACGAGATTTGGCGGCGTTCCTGATACGGAAAGGCATGTGGCGATCAAGAGCGTTGTGAGGTATTTCATCGGTGTCCTCCCTTCCCTTGACCGTTGGGCGTTCCTTGTTGGCTACTGGTCATTGAACCCATTCTGCGGCAGCGGCCTCAGCCGCACATCATCTACCCAGACGTCGCCAATGGTGTCTTCTACTCTCACGTAGACGACCACGTTGTCGGTGCTCGGTCTCGGGGTGAACTCAACGCTCTTCTCTGTCCAGGGGGCGTTTTGGGCTGAATACAGCGCCTCCCCGCCCAGCCAGCCTCGCGGGTGGTTTTCGCGGTCGAAGCCCAGCACCTTTGTGAACACGTAGCCGGTGAAGGCCTTCCCGTTTGCGCGCATGGAGAGTCGGTAGCGTCGGCGCGGATCGATACGCACGCGCTGGAACACTCCGCCTGCGGCGAACTCCAGGCCGTGAACTCGCAAGGAACACGTTCCCGCTGCTGCTTGCGAGTCATCGACCGCACAGGTGATCTTGGGGGTCATGAGCTGCCAATGCGCCAGGCCATCCTCGAAGCCCCCGTTCCTCAGCAGGTTCGAGGGAAGAGCGTCATCGTCGAAGCGCGTGCCGGCGTAGTCGGCGTCACTGAGCGCCTGTTCCCCTCCAAGTTCGACCTCGACCCCTTCCTTGGCGAGTGAGAACTCATCGACCCACAACGTGGTCTCGCCTTTGACCCGGAAGTAGAAATAGAGGCGGGCTGTCCCCCCGGTTAGGGTCTCAAGTGGGATCTCGTGCAGACGCCAGTCGCTGCCGAGGGCGATGGGCAGGTGGTCTTTCCCGTCGAGCCTGAGCCAGCCGATGGGTTTGCTGCGCCGTTCATCGACCATTCGGTGCGCCAGGCTCTGGCAGATAGCCGTGCCTGCCTTACCGGTACGGCGGCTCCAGAACCGCAGAACGTAACGGCCTTCCTCGCGAACTGAGATGTGTGCACATACCGAGGAAATGGAGGTCTCTTCGTCCGGAATACCTTCGATGCGCACGGACGCGATGCCATGTCGTTTCTCGGCAGGATCAAAGTGAACGCGTCCTGTTCCCCCCTTCTGCCAGGCGTTGTCGCGCCATGCGGGGCAGGGCCGGTCGGCGTTCCAGTAGGCAACGACACCATCCCCGCCTTGGCTTCTCGCCGCTACGGCCAGACTTGCCAGCAGAACCCAGAAACGCATCATCAATTCTCCGTTGAGCGATCCCGCATTGCGAGCAAAGCGGCGCCGCGCTCGTTCCCCGTCATGCGCAGGCAGTCCTCACGGCGGATCTGGTCCTGATCTTGCAGTCGGCCGATCCGGACAACTGGCTCCATGGCCCGCATCGTGGCAGGCGCTCCTCGATTAACGTGTCTGTGTGCAGTGAATGCCGAGCTACTATAGCGCGGGAGTGGGCGCTGTGGGCGATGGGCTTTGGCCGCGGACGGCGTCAGGCGAGGAAGCAGGAACGGCACACCGGTTGCCTGCGGCTGTCTCGCAGACTCGGCTCGCAAAGTGCCTTACTACGAACGCTGTTCTTCTGGTGGCACATGCCGTCCAACTCACCCCCCCCAAAGAACGGCACTCCGCTGCGCTGCGAGCCTTACTACGAACGGGGAATGACGAGGGGGGGCGCTGCCTCACGGTCGGTCCCATTTGCCGGTGGCTTTGGGTATGGGACGGCCGTCGCGGGTTGGTGTGCCGGCGTCGTTCGCAAAGGCCTCGGGTGTGTCGCTGAGGCCGAACCAGGCGAGTGTTCCGGATGCAGTGTAGGTGTGTCCCTCGAAGACGGCCTCTCCTGCGCCGATCAGGATCAGATGCCGGACGCCATCGCGCGTAAGGAGGAAGAGTCGATTCGGAACCACCTCCTCGACAGTTGTCGGGATCGAGCGGACCGTGCGATCTCGATCCAAGGTGATCTCGACGTCATCATACCAGCATTGTCCTTCGCCGAAGAACTGCAGGGCCAGGCATACTTCCTCAGTTCCTTCCGGTACGACATCGATCAGCTCATACTGACGCCATTCGGTGTCGGTGGCGGCGGGGCCTTTGGCTCTGGTGAAGGACTTGCCTTTCTTCCAGTAGTAAAGCATCGATGATGCTCCTTTGGCAGCCGTGCAACGGGCCCACCAGCGAGCCGTGATTGTCGTGCCCGGTTCCACGGGGAACTGACGTGAGTAGTAATAGCCCCCGTTGTCGATGCGGGCGGATGCCTGTCCGGTATGGCTCACGTCGGTGTCAATCACATGGTTCTCGCGGAATCCGGGCATGTTCCGCGGTCGCCAGCCGGACATGCCGCTTTCGAAACCGGGATTCATGATCAGCTCATCGTTCAGCCTGGGAGCCAGGATGGTGATGATGCGTGCGGTCTTCGCAGAGGGTGTGGTCGCGGCCAGCCACGGGCCATAGGCCCCGTTTCCCGGTGACAGCCCAGCACGGAGGGAAACGCCCCCAGCCGTGAAGAACCAGCTATCCATGAACGCGCCTGGAGCAGTTGCGGTCGCGGTGTTTGTCCCCAACTTGAGCGAGGCGCTTCCCGGTGCGTGCAGGAGGGCGCTGAATGTGTGTGGTTGCGGTGTTCGCAGGTCGTCCAGGACCACCACGATCCCAGGCTTGATGTAGAGGAACTCACGGCGAAAGAGATCCATCACGTGTTTCTTGGCGGAGTTGTATACGGCTGTGTTGTCGGTTCGGACAAAGTCGAGGCGGTCGCCCCCGAAGAACTCCAGGATGCGTCCGCCGGCGATGTTCACTTGATCCTGCCCCGGCGTAGATGCTGCCGTGGATGCGATGTAGTCATCATTGAGGTCGAGCACGATCGTGCTGTGCCCGAACGTGCCGGTGGTGTAGCGCCGCCGCGGGGGATCGAAGTAGCTCCGGTATCCCGGATCCCAGCCGATCCACTCGTCACCGAATCGCAGCAGGAAGCTGCCGTGATCGTAGTGGTTGTGCCCGATTCTGGCTTTGGGCGGGCCTGATTTCACGGCCAGGAACAGGCTCTCCGGGCGATAGCCGTCTCGGAGAATCGCATACCCAATGTCTCTGAAGCAGGCTGTGGGGCGGAAGTCCGGCTGTTTGGGGAGGATACGTGAGGCGTCGACCGACAGAAATGCGCGGGGGGAGTCGAGTCCTAGCCCTCTGACTTCACGGCAGTACCACGCTGCTTCGGCATTGCCCTGCAGAGCGAGCACGCGCATGAGGTTGATGAACCCAGTCGTGGGGCCTCCATCGCCAAAGCATGGCATCTTCTTCGTTCCGGGGTCGAGGAGTGAGATGCAGTAGCGTGGGAGTGACTGCAGAAAGGGGTGGTCGCTGAGTTCGTCTGCCCGCCCGATTCCGCCGAGAGCCCAGAGCATGTCCGCGAGTTGGTTGGCGGCGTAGGTGCCGTAGCCGGGGCCTTCCATTGATCCCCCGTCGGCCCCTTGCTGGTCCATATACAGCCGCATTCTCCGGATGGCGAGGTCCAGCCATGCCTCTGCTCGTTCATCGTGCCCGAGAAGCGAGATGGCGCCCACTCCCAGCCCCGTTGCGATGACCGCAGTGAAGTTGTGGTAGGGAGCGATCTTCTCGATCATGCCCGCGATGGGGGCGACCGCTTTCTCGGCGAGCGCAGTGCGCACGATCTCGGCTTCCGCTTCAGTCAGGGTGTTCGCACACCAGTCATGGAAGACGGCGACCCAGACAGCCGCGTGTCCGGTATCCAGGCAGGGGATGCCACTGCTGTAGCTGCGATCGGTCCAGATGTCGTCCCAGGCACAGAGGCGGGAGACGATCGTCTTGGCCCGGGTGGCATAGGCGTCTTCACCGGTGACGAGATGGGCGAGAAGCAGATAGCGGAGGCGGGTCGTGATGCTGTCGGACCGCTCCTGGAACATGGCGGTCCAGGGCGGGTAGTGGCTGAATTCATCGTGGGGTGGCGGGCGTCCATCCGAGAGTGTGTAGGTCCACTTCTGCCCCGGAGTTCCTTCGCGCCCAGGCATGGTGACGGTGTACGAGTAGGGCTTCGCTGTAACGAAGCGGTCGGCTTTGCTCTTAAGCTTCCCCCAGCATTTGGAGGGATTGTTGCCGAACGCGTCGGGGCGGTTCTGCGTGGCCAGCGCCCGCAGACGGGGGATGTCCGACGCGTCGATGAAGAGGCGTGGATGCGGAGGAGCAGCGCTCAGGGACGCCATCGTGAGTACTCCCATCGTGAATAGTCGTGAGCCCATTGGTTTACACCTATCCTTGTCGGTATGTCTGCCAGAACGCCCGGCCCATTTCCTGAGTGTCATCCAGTTCGTTCTCCCAGCGTCCGAGCTCTGTTCGGAGTTCGGCCACCGTTCCCTGATGGTCGCTGCTGTCAATCAGGTTGACTATTTCCCGGGGGTCGTTCTCGAGGTCGAAGAGCTGGGAGTTCCGTTTGCCCTTCACAGCGTACTCGATGAGTTTGAAGCGCCTATTTCGCACGGCTCGGTGGAGACCTTTGTAGGCGAACAGAAGCGAGTCCCGGACGGATGCCGTGGGATCCTCCAGAATGCCGGTAAGGCTCAGGCCCTCGACGGTGTCCGGTGTCTCGAGGCCAGCCAGGTCGCAGAGCGTGGGGAAGATGTCGAGGAGATAGCAGAAGGCGTCTGTCCGTTGCGCTTCCGGTATGCCGGGGCCAGCCATGATAAGCGGTACGCGCACACTATGGTCGTAGAGGTTCTGCTTGCCCATGAGCCCGTGCTGCCCGACTGCCAGCCCGTTGTCTCCGGCAAAGACGACGATGGTGTTGTCCGCCTGTCCCGATTCCTCGAGCGCATCAAGGACGCGCCCCACCTGCTCATCGACATGTGCGATGATCGCATAATAGTCGGCCAGGTGCTGCCGGATCTCCTTCGGGCGTCTCGGGAACGCAGCCAGCAGCTCATCGCGGATGTAGAGGTCGCCGTTGTCGAAGGGGTGTCGTATCGCGCAATTCGGGGGGAGGGTGACCCGTTCAGCCGGGTATTGATCAAGGAAACGCTTGGGATACTGTCGGGGATCATGCGGGGCGATGTGGGCCAGGTAGCAGAAGAACGGCTTGCCGGCGCGTGCTTCCTCTGAGGACGGGTAGCCGCTGATGAACTCGATAGCGGCATCAGAGAACACTTCCGCAGAGTGTCTTCCGCCTTCCTTCACGGTCTCGAACGGGTTCTCGAAGGGAGCGATCGGGGGATCGCTGTAGCCGCCATCCGGGGCATAGTTGCCGGTGGGGTCGAAGTCGTGGACAGGGATGTGCCAATGTCCGTTGCATGCCTCGTACCACCCCTTTGTCCGGCGGAAACCGAAGATCTTTCCACCCGTCGAGAAGGACCGCGCGTGCGACTGCTTGTCCTGATGCCATTTGCCGAAGTGGCTGGTCACGTACCCGGCGTGGCGGAATTGTTCGGGCATTGTCGTGTGTTCGGGGGGGATGCGTTGTCCCTGCTTCTCGATGTGGAAGAGAGTGCGCCCGGTCATCAGCATGGCCCGGCTCGGCATGCAGACAGCACCAGATGTGCCGCCCATAATGTGGGCGTGGGTGAACAGTGTTCCTCGCGCGGCCAGACGGTCGATATTCGGTGTGTCGATCTCGGTGTTGCCCATGGCTGACAGCGTGTCGAACCGTTGGTCATCGGTGAAAATGAACAGGACGTTGGGTTGAACCATCCGTCATTCCTTTCTGGAGAGAGCCACGGGGCACGTGTCGCCACTATACCTGCCAGTTGATGGTTACTGCCTGTCCGGTTCCAGCGCTCCGCTTGATATGGTCGATCAGTTCGTCGACATCATAGCCGGTCAAGCGCGATTGAGTGCCCTGCTCGC
>JABHEG010000211.1 GCA_018676675.1 Lentisphaerota bacterium | reverse complement strand
TACCCGTCTTTGGGTCGACGTCAATGAACGTATCAAGATGGATGTACTTGACGATTAGGTCACCCGGAACCAGCATTCGCATAGGAGGACGTGGAGGGGGCGGATTCGCTTTCTCAGCGGCCACCGACGACGCCACGTTCAATCCCCTGTCGTTGACCATGTGAGGGAGCACATTGCTGTATGAGTTGCTGTGACACGAAAGCAGATCCTCGATCTCGACGCTCCTCTGGGGCTTGTTTTTGTGGGTCTCGTTCTTGAGCGAGGCCCTTATCTCCACTGGCGTCCCCTGGGGGTAAGCAGGCGCAACGGCTGCGATCTGCAGAGAAAGGACCTCCCTGCCGCGCTCCGCTTCAGCAGTCGTGACCAGGCAAGCTAAACAAATCGCGTAGATGAACGTAAAGCGCACTGTGCCGGCTCTAGCGGCTCCGGGGAGAGACCAATCACGATGGCTACGCATTCTATTGCCCTCGTTACACGTCCGATGTTGTCTCGGAGAACGTCGCCCTCAGCTGCGCTGTGCCGACGGGGGCGACGGAGGCGCGCCCGGCGGTGCAGCGTCAGCTGCAGGAGCAGGTTCGCCTCGTTTCTTATCTCGCGTGAGCCTCTGCAACCATGCCTGGTAAAAGGCCAGGATCAGGAGCCCATCCAATATGAAGACTATGGACACAAGCCCGTGCGTCCACCTGAGTTCCCGGAGAGCCGTCATCCCATCGGTGACCGATGCAGAATAGGAAACTCGGATTCGCTCAGGTGATCCCCTGACTTCCCCGTCGGTCAGAGACCATTTGTATGTGTCTTCCGGGTGGAGTTGACGCCATTCTGGCTTCGTCAGGTTCTGGTATCGGTTCGTCACCCCGAGTATCCATCTATCTCCCCGAACGGCTGGCATGTACACGAAGAAGAGACCAAGCCCAAACTGCAAGGCGACGAGAAGACCGAAGAGAAAGACTTTCAGGCGGAGTAGCATTATCCCTCCCTTCGTTCTCCATCTGTCGTCTATCCGCGAACGTGCCGGTGTGCGGCGCCGCGGATGCGGGGTCCGCACCACTGGTCTGGTTGTGTGTTCCTATCCTCCGAGCACGTTGACCAACCTCGTCAACGGCGAAAGCATGGCATACACGTAGACGACACAGATAACCAGTGTAATCCAGAAGACGCCAAGATTCATCACTTTGCGGGCACGAGCGCTGTCTACGATCCTGTCTTTGATGAAAAGGACTGCCACGACCAAGCCGAACAGGCAGAAGTAGAGATACGGTGCCCCGAGGAACAGCTGCGTTGAGGTCGGCATCGGGTATCCTGGGTATTCTTTCCGGATGATGCGCTCGAAGACCGGTGTCGCGAAGATAATCGTGAGCAGTAAACTGAGCAAGCATGCCAGAGCCGGGATCTCCCAAGTCGTTTCCCTTCTCTTCATCAGTCCCGAGATGATCATTTTCGCGTTGGCATTCATACTTCCCACACAACACCGAGGTCACTGGCGGCGGTCACGCCGTCCATGTGAACCTACTCGTTCTCTGCTTCCTGTTTTGTCTCGATCCTGTCAAATGAACAAATGAACAGGCCGCCGCATATCAACACCAGTATGATGGGGGCGTAGCCAGCTAAGCTGTTCGGCTTCATGTACAGCGTCGCCAGACACGCCAACAGAAGCCAGGCCATGAACACGCCTGCCAAGAAGAAACGCTGTGTTTTGGAGAAACGCAATTCTGCATTGCAGCCATCGCACTGCCAAGTCGCGAAAATCCATGGTCTGAAATATCGCCTTTTCCAGCTGACAAGCTCGCCACAGCTTGGACATGAATGCCTGTGATGTCTTCGCTTATCCATTCTTCACAGAGAACGCCATGCTCAGCGGCCGAGTTTGCGAGGTCCGCTGAAGCAATTTGTTGCCGGAATGTCTCTCCCGCGGACCGGCTTCGGATGCACCGTGACCACTGACTGCAGAGACGACTCCTGTCCGGCTTCGGTTCGCTTCACTCTATCCGAGGGCGATCGGCTGGGCAACCTGCATTTGGCTTCCCCGGGGACCGATCAACCGCGACGACCGCCATCGCTTTATTGCCCGATTGTCCGGTGTCCGGTTTCCTG
This sequence comes from Lentisphaerota bacterium, assembly GCA_018676675.1. GTDB lineage: Bacteria > Verrucomicrobiota > Lentisphaeria > Oligosphaerales > JABHEG01 > JABHEG01. The sequence continues at coordinate 486 of JABHEG010000211.1, read as the reverse complement.
CCCGGCAACGTTTACTGTTTCAATGCGACATTTCGTGCACAGTGCTCGGGATTCCACCTCCACCTGATTGATATTACCACGTTGGACAATAGGTGTCAACTCCTGCCGCTCCGTGCTTGGCTATGCTTACTTTGCCGGAAGATATCGGGTTCGATGTCGCACAGAACATTGCGCCTATTGAGCTGGGGAGTTTGAGGTCAGGCCTGGACAGGTGGATATCTTGGGGGCGGTCAATGGGGGATTTCGGGGTCAGTCCTCCGATTTGCTGTTTGGGTCGGCAATTCTGGCCTCGACCACTTCGATTTGGTCCCTCAACGTTCGAGATTCACGCAGACGGCGGGCCATGATCTAGCGGTAGTTTACTGTAGATTGGGTCCGTAGTACACCTTTCCGCCCCGAGCGCGCGCGCCAAACTCCTGTCCCCCATAGCCTTCCGCGATTGTCCTTTTCTATTGCTATCGTATTACCCTATTGGAATACACCCCC
>JABHEG010000140.1 GCA_018676675.1 Lentisphaerota bacterium | reverse complement strand
CCACCAGGGCACGACTGGATCGGTGGCGACGACGACGTGCCATGGTATCCCTGCGAACACAGCGGTGAACAACCCAACCACAAACGCCAGAGAGCCAACCTGTCGAATTGCCTTCATGGTCTCTTCCTTTCTGTGCGAACATGAAGATATCACGCCAGTCTGTGTCCCCGAATCCCGGCGTCCGGTGGTAGGCAAAGGGTTTGGGGCCGTGGACACCGTGTTTGCGGATCTCATCCCACATGATGGTCGCGTCCTTACCGTGGACATGGAAGACCTTGGGTGCCCACTCACGCAGTTGCGCAACAGGATCGATGAGGCTGACCATTTGGTGGCAGGGCTCCCACTCAAGGCCAAGATTGTCGGCCGGGACGGCGTCGAACATCATCTTCCAGGCGCTGGGATTATGGGCGATGTTGAAATCGCCGGTTTTCCACGTTCCGCCCATGTCACAGTTCTCGAAAGCCAGTCGAACCCCTTTGTCGGCCGCCCGTTTGGTCAGCTCGCCGAAGACGTCTTTGAAGCGGGGAATGGACTCATTGATTGGCTTGCCGCGAAGCCTGCCGGTGAAGCCGGCGACCAAATCCGTGCCGAAGAGGTGGGCATTGTCGATGAGCCGTTCCCAGCATGCGAGCGTCTCAAGGTCGACGTCCTTGGTTTCGAGTGGGTTGCCGAAGATGTTAAGCGCGCTGATGATGGCTCCGGAGCCGTCGAGGGCGCCCTTCAGTTCATCAGCCAGCCGTTCAAGATCCACGTCCCCGATCGTCTGCCAGAACATGACCTCAAAGCACTCGAATCCGTGCGGCAGGATCTGACGTATGTAGTCGGCGGTGGTCGTATTTCCTTTGACCATTGTACCGACCCGGATGTCCTGGTGATCAATCATGCTCATGTGGGTGGCTTTCTTCTGTGTTGTTGGCGTGGAGGTCGTTGTGGACTCAAGTGGCGTTAAGATGAGGGCAATCGGGGCATGGCAGCCCCTCCCGCGTTGGCTGCACGTGACCTCGATGTGGGAGGCGGTGCCATCCGGCGACCTCTTCCTGGATGCACGTTCCGCCGCTTATCTTGGCGCCATTCCGCGCCAGCCTTCAGACCGTAATGTCCACTTTCCGGCCGGACTCGGCGCTCTCGATGGCCCCGAAGACCATTGCCAGGCTCTTGACGTTATCGGTGCAGACTGTTTCCGGCGCCGTGCCTTCGCGGATGCAGCGGACGAATTCCATGATGACGCCTTTGTGGGACTGATACATGCCTTCCGGCGTCTCGATCGGGATGTCGACGGCTTCCGTCTCGGAGATGAAACCGCCCGTCTTCTTAACCACTTCACAGTGGATCTGGTTTCCCCCATTCCACGTGATCGATCCCTTGTCCCCGACGATTCGCCAATCGCACTCCCAGGTCGTGTTCAGGCCTTCGCTGCACCAGCTTCCGCGGTAGTTGAAGACCAGTCCATCGGTCATTTGGAAGATGCAGTGGGCCGACGCGTCGTGATCGTACCAGGAACCGGCGGGGTTCCATTCATGGCAATAAACACTGACTGGGTCCGCGCCGGAGAGCAACCTCCCCTGGTCGAAGGTGTGGATGGCCATGTCAAGGAGCAGCACATGTTCCATGCGGTCACGGAAGCCTCCGAAGTGGGCTCCGAGGTAAAAGTCGGCGTTGACGGTTGTGATGTTTCCGATGGTTCCACGGTCAAGGCAGGCTCGAATAGACCGGATCGCGTCCTGGTACCGGCGGTTCTGAATGACGGCGTAGGTGAGTCCGGCATCTTGCGCTGCTCTGACCATGGCCTGGGCGTTGTCCATGGTGTCGGCCAGGGGCTTTTCACCAAGGACATGGCAACCGTGAGCCAGGGCGGTGGTTGTGACGGTAAAATGGGCTTCGGGAATGGTGCAATCGAACACGGCATCAGGGGCGACCTGCTGGATCATCGCCACCATATCGGTGCCGCGCGGCACATCCTGAAGATCATGGGCTTCGGCGACCTTGACTGACTGGTCCTCGTCCAGGTCGACCAGGCCCACGATGGCCACAGCGTCGCTCTCTTTGATGCCCTTCAGCCATGCGTTGCAGATGCTCCCGCAGCCAACGAGTATGGCCTGTAGTTGCTTGCTCATGTGTGTGTGCTCCTGAGACTGTCTCGTGCCGTCAATTCAGGGCAGAATATAGGGGGACGATGTTGGTGCATCAATGGGAGAAGGATGGGCGCGACTTGAGGGAGCGGTCTTGGCGGACGGAGCCCTGGAGAGCGGCGGTCTCCGCCGTGGTTCCGCACGAGGAAGCAAGAGGTACGGCCAGGATGGCCGTTCTCCATTGGCACAAGGAAGCAAGAGGTACGGCCAGGATGGTCGCTCTCCATTGGCACGAGGAAGCAAGAGATTCTACCACGTGTCGTCGTAGTCGTAGTAGAGTTCGCCGTCGTCGGTCGCGGCGTCCACTTTGGCGTCCTCGCTGTCGTTTCGGTCGTCTTCTGTGCCATCGTAGGTCACGGTTTCGGGAGGGAGTTCGCTGAGAAATCGGCTGGGGCCGCGCGGTTCCAGTCGGCCCCAGGTGTAGCGTTGTCGCGCGTAGGTGAGCATGACTGACTTCTGGGCCCGGGTGATGCCGACGTAGAGCAGGCGTCGTTCCTCCTCAACCGCCCAGTCCGCTTCGGAATTCTGATGGGGCAGGTAGCCTTCCTCGACTCCCGCGACAAAAACGTGCGGGAATTCAAGCCCTTTGGAGCTGTGCAGGGTCATCAGCGAGAGGCAGTCGGCTGAGGAGTCCCAGGCATCGACGTCGGCGACGAGAGCGACATCCTCCAGGAAGTCGGCCAGCGTTGCTTCCGGGCGGGCTGCCTCAAACTCGAACGCCCGATCCACGAAGGCTTCGAGGTTCTCGATGCGGTCCTCGGCCGCGGGGTCCGTGTCACTCTTGTTGCGATAGACATCCACCAGACCGACCACCCCCAGGACTTCCCGGACGCACTCACCGACCGGTATTCGTGGCACTCCCGCAAGATCTCGGCACCATGCTGCGAAATTCGCCAGTTTCCGTGGGATGCGGCCACCCAGGAGCTCTTTGAAGTCGCTGCTGCACAGCAGGTCAAAGACCGGAATGTCGGCTTCGTTCGCCCGGGCGAGGAGACGGGCCAGGGTCTTGTCGCCTACTCCGGTCGACCGACAGCCGACGACGCGTTTCAGAGCGACCACGTCTCGGGGATTGCCCAGCAGCGTGAGATGGGCGAGGATGTCCTTGATCTCTTTGCGCTCGTAGAAGCGCACGCCGCCGACGATCTGGTACGGAACCCCCACACGCATGAATACCTCCTCGAACGAACGGGATTGGGCATTCGTGCGGTAGAAGATGGCCATCTCACTCAACGGCACCCGTCGGGTGCGCAACGTCACGATGCCCTGGGCAACGTGAAGCGCTTCCATACGTTCATTATCTGCCCCTTTGACGGTCAATTGGACGCCTCGGTCATTGTCGGTGAAGAGCTCTTTCTCGAAGCGTTTGGTGTTGTTTTGGATCAGGGCATTTGAGGCGGCCAGGATGGTCTTGGTCGATCGGTAGTTCTGTTCCAGGCGAACGACTCGGGTGTTTTCGAAGTCCTTGGCAAAGTCCATGATGTTGCGGTAATCGGCTCCTCGCCAGGAGTAGATGCTCTGGTCGGGATCGCCGGTGACGTGGACATTATGTTTCGGTCCGGTAAGGAGGCGCATAAGGCGGTACTGGAGGCGGTTCGTGTCCTGATACTCATCAATCAGCAGATAGCGGAAGCGGCTGTGATAGATATCGCGGAGGTCGCTGCGCTGTTCGAGCAGCTTGACGGTCAGGAGGAGGAGATCGTCGAAGTCGACTGCGTTCATCTGCCGGAGGGACTTCTCATAGGCTTTGTAGACCCGGGCGACGCGATCATCTTCCGGGGTGCCTTTGCCGAACGTGGCGGGAGGAACGAGTGCGCACTTCGCTCGAGAGATCCGGGACAAGATACTGTTTGCGTTGGTGCGTCCGCTGGTTTCGGTACCTTCGAGCTCCTTGACGCAAGCCTTGACCACGGATTGCTGATCGCTGCTGTCGTAGATCGTGAAGTTGCCATTGCGGCCATCGCCAAGCTTCTCGAGATCCTGCCGCAGGAATTTGGCGCACGCTGAGTGGAACGTGCCCACCCATCGCGGGGCGACGCCGACCAGCTGTTCGACTCGTTCCTTCATTTCGTTCGCTGCTTTGTTCGTGAACGTCATCGCCAGAATCTGGTTCGGCCAGACACCTTTGGAGATGAGGTAGGCGATTCGGCGGGTCACGACACGCGTCTTCCCGGAACCGGCCCCGGCAACAACCAGCATCGGGCCATCGATGTGTGTGACGGCCTCAAGCTGTGTCTCTGTGAGATTGTCGAGAAGGTCGGATGGCATGGCAAGGGCATCTGTTTGCGGGGCGTTTACGAACTGGGAGCTGAGGCCGTCCCCCCAAGTTGGTTTCGTTCCTCAGGCAGTTACATTCAGCTGTAGTCGCGCGCTCCTGATGGCCGAGCCTTGAAAGGCATTCAGGGCCCCGGGAGCGCAGGGCGATAAGCTACACGTGAAGTGACGAAAAGGAAGTGTCTGGCCCGGCTGACATACCTTGTGACTTGTTGCTGTTCCCCTTGCTTGGAGACATGCCACATGCTGCCCAAAGAACGCGTCATTGCCGCCCTTGAACACCGCGAACCTGACCGCATTCCGTGGGGTGAACACTCCATCGACTACAATGTCTACGAGGACATTCTCGGCCGTGAGACCTTGCTGCAGGCCAAGATGCGTCAGACCCAGGCGCTGTGGGATGGCCGGCGGGACGAGGTCGTTGAGCACTCCAAGCGCGACCGGGTCGACCTGATCCGAGCACTGGAAATGGACATCGCGTTCGTCAGCACCGTTCCCCCGAAGGGCCACCATCCGCCCCCTATGGAGAAGATCGACGACGAGACCTATCGCGATCAGTCCGGCAACATCTATCAGGTCTCGTCGACCACCCATGATCTGATGCCCTACAAGCGCAACACGGACGGGTACCGGCCGCCGACACTCGACGGGCTGCAGGACGCGATTGACAGGGCGGACGACCAGCCGATCGGGGATCCCAACGACTCGCGCTGGGAGTTTGTTCATCACGTGGTCAAGGAGCTTGGCGAAACCCATTTCGTGCTCCTTATGTGTGGAGACCTGGGCTGGCCGGGATTTGGGGCGACAGAGGAAGACCGCTGGGTGAGCCTGCTGACGGATCCGGAGATCTGCCGGAAGCAGGCTGAGCTCCGTGGGAAGCAGCTGCAGCGCGAAGTGCAGCTGCACGCGCAGCTTGGGGTCGATGGAATCATGCCGTGCGGCGATCTGGGCAGCAGCACGGGGCTTCTGGCCAGTCCGGAGATTTACCGGGATATGGTCCATCCCTGGCACAAGGCCCACGTTGAGGCGGCTCATGCCGTGGGGCTGAAGGTGCTCAAGCATTGCTGCGGTCACGTGTGGCCGGTGATCGAGGAGCTGACCGTGTACGACGCCTACGAGGGAATACAGGCCAGCGGTGGGATGGACATGAAGCGCCTGAAGGACCAGGTCGGCGGCCGACTTTGCCTTTGGGGGGGGATTTGGCACGAGCACATCATTGCCGATGGTCCGGAGCAGATCCGCAAGGACGCTGCTTACTCGTTTCGCCACGCCGGTCCCGGGGGTGGGTTGATTATGGGATCGAGCCATTCCCTCGCTGTAGGCGCAAGGCGTGAAAATGTCCTACAGATGAAGCAGTGCCGGGATGAGTGGGGCGTCTATCCTCTTGACCTGAAGAAGCTCGACCGGGAGCTTGCATGAACACCGTTCACGTCATCATGGATACGCTCAAGCGGTCCTACTTGGGATGCTACGGTTCTGACTGGGTTCAGACCCCGAATCTCGATCGCTTCGCTGAGCGATCGGTCGTCTTTGACAACGCGTTCGTTGCGAGCTTTCCCTGCATGCCTGCCCGTCGGGATTTTGTGACCGGGAACTATGAGTTCCCTTTCCGTGGTTGGGGGCCACTTGAGGAGTCGGACAAGCCAGTGGCCGAGCAACTCAGCGCTGCCGGCATCACCACAGGCCTCGTGACTGATCACTACCACCTCTTCCGGGATGGCTCCGGCAATTACCATTGGCGCTACGACTCGTGGCAGTTTATCCGGGGCATCGAGGGTGACAAGGTCTACAGTGATCCTGCGGAAGGACTGGATATCGATTTTCAGTGCAGCAACCCCAACCGGATCAGTCGCGTCTACCGTGACTATTACTGCAAGTACAAGCACTTTGAGATGAAAGACGAGGAAGATTGGCCGGCGGCGCGAACGTTTGCTACGGCGGGCGATTGGGTGAATCGCAACCACACACACCGCAGCGGATTCCATCTCCAGATCGACTCTTTCCCCCCGCACGAGCCGTTTGACCCTCCGCCGGGGTACGCTGAAGCTTACGCACCCGACTACAACGGGGATCGACTGATCACACCCGCTTACGCCCGTTGGGAGGGGAACTACGCAGCCGAAGAAGTTGCCTTTATCCAGGCTCTTTACGCAGGCAACATCACCCACGTCGATGCGTGTTTCGGGCGATTCATGGACGAGTTGGACGAGCTGGGTGTTTTGGACGACACCATGGTCATCGTGACGACCGACCATGGGACCTACACCGGGGACCATGGCTGGACCGGTAAGCTGGGGTCGTACCAGTACGAGTGCGTGGGGCATATCCCCATGATGGTTTACTGCCCGGGCGTTACTCCCCGGCGTGAAGCCGCCTTGGTTCAGAATGTGGATATCGTCCCCACCCTGTTCGATGCATCCGGCGTCACTCCTGCTGAGCCGATGCATGGGGCATCGTTGCTGCCGTTGCTGCGCGGCGAAACGGAAGGTGTGCGAGAGTGTGCCCATTCCGGTTTTTTCGGCCGGTACCACGTGGTGAACGACGGCCGTTACGCTTTCCACCTGTGGCACCAACCGGATCAACCGCTCTACTGGCATGGGCTTCAGTCGAGCGAGTTCGTCGGGGCCGGTGAACTTGGCCGGGTCGAGGATTCAGACGATGGCTACAGGCGTTTGGTCGACACAAGTACGGACCCGATTGGAGCGTACAGGGCAGAAGGAGGCGAGGCCGGTGTGTTGCCGATGGCCTTGTTTGACGTCGTCAACGATCCCGGACAGACAGAGAATCTCGCCGGGACGCGGCCCGATCTGATAGCACGGTATTCAGCCGAGATCCGTACGTTTTGCGAAGAGATTGGTGCCCCGGCGACCTACGTGCGGAGGCTCTTTGGTGAGGAGACCGACGGGTGAGCCAGACGAGACGTGTTCCTGGCCGCCGCCCTGCCCGCCAACGGGACACCGGTCGCTGTGGACATCGACCCTCCAGGGGCGTGCGGCCCGGGTAGCCACTCCTGGAGGGTGATCGGATTCAGGGAAAAAGGAGGAGGCACCCGAATGAGGCGGAACTTAAGCACTTCGCTCCTGCGAGGCGGCTGCGTCAACGTGGGAGGCGGTGCCATCCGCCGATTGCCTGGTTCTTGGTCTGGAGACAAAGATCGGGGCGTGGCAGCCCTTTCGGCTAGGCTCAGGGCCTTGAGCAAGTCCCACAGCCGTGGGACGCGTCGAAACGGCCCCTCCCACCTTGAAGGGTTACTAAGTTCCGCATCATTCGGAGGCACCCAATGAAGCAGCACAACGGCAAATCAAAGCACACGACCTGTCTCCTGTTCGATGATGCACCGATCTTGCACAAACATCGAGTCCGAGTGGCGATACAGGTCCCACAGCGCGATTCGGAGCCTGTGATCGTTCCGGAGCATCCCTGGGAGGTGAATCGCTGGGGTGGCGACCCGGGCATGAGTGTTCTCCAGGATGACGACGGCAGCTGTCACCTTTGGTACATGCTCAAGTATGAGGATCAGGATGCGTCGGTCGGGCAGCTTGCCGCCGGCGACCTTGACGAGAAGACCCGAAACGATCTCCTCAGCTGCACGCGCTACATTCTCTGCTACGCCACGTCGCCTGACGGTGTGCACTGGGTCAAGCCGGAACTCGACGTGCTTGGTTTCGGCGACCGTCAACGGACGAATATCGTCTTGACGGGGCGTCTTGGGGGAACCGTCTTCCTCGATCCCAATGCCGCACCTGAGTCTCGGCTGAAGATGATCTACGGCGGGGGCAATCGGCTACCGCATCTGCTTCCAGGGGAAACGGAATCGTCGCGGTCCATCTACCATGCCATCTATGGTGCTGAGTCCGGGGATGGTGTTCACTGGCGACAGACGAGGGAGCCGATTCTCCCCTGGTACACTGACACAACCAACGTGGCGTACTGGGACGATCAACGGGAGCGCTATGTTGCTCATGTGCGCTGGAATGCCGGTATGGTCTATCGTGATGGCCGAACCGTGGTGGAAGATCCCCGTTTTCATCGTGCGGTGGGTAGAAGTGAGAGCCGTGATTTCTTCCGCTTCCCGCCGCCGGAATGCATCTTGACTCCACCTGATGAGCTTTGGCAGCCCTACGAAACGGGCACCGACTACTACAACACGGCTGCCATGAAATATCCCTTCGCCCCGGATGCGTACTTCCTGTTCGTCAGTTTCTTCCACCATGATACCGGTATGGTTGATGTGCACCTGGCATCCAGCCGTGACGGCATCGGCTACACTATCCATCCCGAACCGTTCCTCTCACCGGGCTGTGCCGGCAGTTTTGACGCAGGCAGTATCTACATGGCTGCTGGGATCATTGATCAGGGCGACGAATTCTCAATGTACTACCGCGGCTATGAGCACATCCACGGCGCACCACTGCACCCCGCGAATTCGTTCGAGACGGTAGACCGCCCCGTGGGCATCGGCCGGCTGAGATGCCGGAAGGACGGCTTCGTTGCGCAGGTCTTTGACCGCGAGGGTGGTGGGATAGTTACCCACTTGGTCGAGGTTACCGGGGCCACGTTGACCGTCAACGTCGATGCCGGCGCGGGCGGCACGCTTGAGGTCGCGGTCCTGGATGAAGACGAACAGCCGATCCCGGGGTTCTCTTTCCAGGAAGCCGTCCCGATCCGCGGGAACAGCGTGTCGGCTCCGGTGAAGTGGACCGCTCAGGGATCCCTTGCGGATCTGATTGGCCGCCGTGTTCACCTGCGTATCGTTGGCGCGGACGCCAAACTCTACGCATTCCGCTTCGGTGATTGAGTGCTGGGAGTTGTCAGTTGTCAGTCGCTTCATAGCGATGTCCCGGGACCCAACGAGTCCCGGTCCGAACAGAACGAAAAGCCGGCCGCATACGGAGATGCGGCGCCTCCAACGTTCTTGTGCCCTCCTGGAGGAACCGGCTCTCCGTAACCGGGCCCTTGTCTCAGGAGAGTATTGGAGTCTTCCGCATGTGTCCATTAGCTCTGTTTGCCCTTGTCCTGTTGCCGGTCGTGTTGGCTGCCGCTCCGCCCACAATCCAGGAGGGCTTTGAGGGGGGCATTCCGGAGTTCCACACGTACCGTGCCGGCTACGTCGCCGATACTGCTCATGCGCGCACCGGTGTGCTGAGCCTTCGCGTGGATCCGAAAGACAGTCCGACCGGTGGCGCCTATTTCAAGCTTGACGGGGTCATTGACACAGAGCAGGACTATGAGTTCTCCGCGTGGGTGTGGGCCGGCAGTGATGGTGCCGTTTCTCTCTATGTGTCCGCTGCCGGGGAGAAGAGCCGCTTCACCGTCTCCCGCACTGGCGGGGGCGTCAAAGGGAAGTGGGTGAAGCTGATTGGCCACATCCGTCGCAAGCAGTGGAAGGGCGCGGACCGAGATGTCATGCTCGCCATGACGACCAGAGGGACAAGTTGGTTCGATGACGTGATTCTGCGGACCACAGAACTGCCTGACCCCCCAATCGAGACCTGGCCGATGGTGGAGGAGACGTTGAGGCTGGCTGCGGACGATCGTGTCACCACACTGGCCCCCGGGGAAACGGCGATTCTGGATGCTCGGTGCGGAGCCCTTGCGCCGGACCTCAGACGCGTGTCCATCAGCAGGCCCGATACGCCTCATGCGGCGCTTGACGCCGACGGCGTCCTGACGTTCGCCATCAATGCGGCCAAACCGCTGTCCGTTACCGGGACGCTGGCCTTGGAACACGGCGACGATCTCCGGCCTGGTTTGCGTGCCTACGTGCTCTGTGATACGACTCTCCTGGCTGCACCGATGGTCGGGGCTCCGCCATGGGAGAGCACCGGCGGCAAGATGACCAACCCGGCCCCCGATATCGCCGGGGCTGTCCCGCCGAAGCAGATTGCGCTGAGCACATGGTTGTTGCCGGCCGGCCGGCACTATCTCACCATCGCCGGACCGCATTTTCGCCCCGGAGGGCTGTTCCGTTCGCTCACGATCACGGCGTCGATGGACCTGCCCGAGGAACCCCGCTACAGCTACGCGCTATTCTCGGATACCCACGTGGGGCAGGGCCGGTCTACATGGATGAACCACAAACTCAGTGGCCCGGGAACGAGTGAGTTGAGCCGGACGTTCACGAGCCTGCGGGAGAGTGATGTTGCCTTCGCGATTATCGCAGGGGACATGGTCGATGGCGCCACGCGACCGCAGTTCGCCCAGTTGGCCGATGTCCTCAAGACGTCAGGTCTCCCCGTCTTCGGCTGTGTCGGGAACCACGACGCCTACCACGCCTCGTCTCGGGCTGATCAGCTCGAGTTGCTGCCATCCATGTTCCCGGGGGGGAAGACGAGCTATGTGTTGGAGCGTCTGCCTTTGCGTTTCATTGTGTTGGACGCCTCCTACTGGCGTACGCTGGACGGTGGGTTCACTGAAACCTACGACCGGGCCAAGACTCGCGGCATTGGGATCAAGCCGGAACAGATCGAATGGTTACGGGAGACATTGGCTGCGGACACGACAACGCCCACGATCATTGTCTGGCATTACGTGTTCAGCAACCGGGGAGGCGTCTCGTCGTGTGGGTACAAACTCCGGACGTCCCGGGACAATCGCATCTTCGGGATCCTCGAAGCGTCCCCCAATGTCATTGCCTCCCTGAATGGGCACACGCACTGGAACTCGGTTGACGTTGCCGGAGGAATCACCTGCATCCAGAACGCTGCGTTCGTCGAATGGCCCAATATGTACCGTGTATTCCGCGTGCACGATGACCGTCTCGAGTGGGAGGTACGTCTGGCTGACAGTTTCGGCTTTGTGCGCGAGTCTTTCGTTCCTGAAAAGGCGCTCTCCTGGATGATCTCGACGCAACCAGGTGATCTTGCCGGGAGGGTCCTCTTGCGGCGCGGGAAGCAGTGAGCATAGGGATAGGGGAGCAGGGCTGTTCAGTTTTCATTCTGTGAAAGCGTGAAAACGTGGTCGGTGTGGGGGCGGGACACTCGTGCAACCACACCGTTTCTGAGCACGGAAATGCTGACCGCAACACCGCGTTGGGGGCGCCGCCCACTTTGTTGCGTACGCCGCACGGCCCCCCGGGCGGCATCTTCTCTTGGCGATCGGAGGGCCGACAAGCGGAACAGTCGCCGCACAGAGGCGCCTCCCACACTGTCATTGCTGCCCCCGCTTCCGGTGGTCGTGCGCGGTCGTTTTCACTTCCGCCATTTGGCGGGGTCGCGTTCGCCGAGAGGGAGGGGCTCCTCCAGAGGCTCCGTGCCTGCCCAGGTCTCGATTCCGGGCATGTGAACGAGGCAGAAGGAGGTCTCGAGAGGGTGGTTGCACACGCAACCGACCGAAAAGCATGGGGATGACAGCACACCATCTGCAGCGATGAGGCTGTTTGTGCACCCGGAACGGGCGTTTCGCATGTAGTAGGCTTTCCCGTCGTGGACATCAAAGAACGCGGCCGTGAAGGTTCGCCGGAAGATGAGGTGTTCTCCGGCCACAGCATGGTTGCAGCCATTTCCTCCACGGACCCGTGCACTGGAATTCAGCGCCTCGCCGGTCCGGACATCGAACAGGCCGCCTCCCTGGTTGTAGAACGTCTCGCCTCTGATCATGATCGGTTGTCCCGCCCCTCTGGGGATCTCCCACATGGGTTCCCCGGTGCCTGCGTTGACCCCACGGTAGCGTCGGTCCTTGTAGACGATGAGCACGTCACACGCGGCGGAGTAGAACAGGGCGTCATCGAGAGACTGGATGCTGCCTTGTGGGTAAGAGCTGTCGTGGTAGGAGAGGAACGGGTTTGCGAAGACGCGTTTCCAGGTGGGCTTGCCGGTTCGGGCATCGAGGGCCAGCACGGTGGAATCCAGCGTTTCGGGAGGATTCCCTCTGCGCTGTGCCGCAGCTGCTTTGTCCGCAGATGGGGAGTCCACTATGAAGACACGATCGCCCCCAACGGCCAGGCCGTGATGGTTGAAGCGGTCGGTGGCCCGAAGAGACCAGAGCTGTTTCCCGGTCCGCCGATCCAGACCGACGAGTACATCGCTGTTGTAGAGGCCCTTCGGGATGTTGCGTACCTTCTCGAACGCGCCTGCCACGACGACGACGTTCTTCCCTACTCGGATATCGGCTACGGCCAGGGGCTTGCCGTCCTGCCCTGTCGAGCCATAGGGCAGCTTGCGCAGTTCGCGCCCTGAGACCGGGTCATAGACGAGCACGGCGTCTGCCTGTGCGGCATAGATACCATCGGGCATCGAGGCAAAGCGGGTGAACTGATCAGCGGGTGTTTCCCAGAGCAGACGTCCGGTGTAGACATCGTAGGCTCGCAGGTGCTTTGAGCGGTCCTCGAACGCGACCACGACTCCGTTCACAACCTGTGGCTTGACCCCGGCATGGTAGTCCTTCCGCTTCTTGAATCCATGGTCTGGGCCATCGCCATACCACAGGATCCCCAAGGGCGCCTTAACGCGCTTGTCCGGCGAGAAGTAGGTACGGGCAGCGCTCGCGCACTCGTGAGTCCAGTGCGAGCTTCCGGGCAGGGCTCCAACGCGCCGCAATGTCAGCCAGTCGCCCGCTCCGGACGTCTGGACATTCTCGAGTTCGCCCTTGCCCAGCCATCCGGCGAGCCGATCGCGCTCGACGGCATTCGCTTGCAGGCAGACGATCCCCCCATAGGGACGCAGCCAGGTGACCATCTGGGTCGCTGGGATGCGGTCGGCAAGCTGCACGGCCGTTGCAGACTCCGACGCGATGATGCTGGCGATGTAGGGCGGGAGACGAAGGCTGGTCAGGTCCCCCGCCAAGGCCTCGACCCGCTTCCTGTAGACGCCCATGGTTGCCAGTCGGTCCCGGAACCGGTCGACCCGTTTCTTGTCCGGATCGACGGCGATGATCTTGAGCTTAGACTGCTTCAGCAGTTCTTCCACGAGCTGTCCCTGGTCGAGCCCCAGGACAAGGCAGTAGCCGCTCTGTGTGCGGGCGTGCTTGAGGAGTTCGGTTGCCTGTTGGCTCCACGTGTCCTTCCCGCCTCTCAACGGCGCCTGAGTGCGGGCGTGTTGGGTAGGAGAGGCGGGGGCTTCTGCTCCGAAGCAGAGAATGTCACCTTCCTGGGTCACCACGAAGAGCCGTTCGTCGGCTGCCAGCATCGTTGCGGGGGCCCCTGTGATCACCCTCTCCCAGGCCAGTTTGGCGGAGGCGTCCTCCTGGGGCAGGTCGACCCCGACCACCGTTTGGCCTACATGGCCGTAGAGCCTGTTCCCTGCCCGGATCATGAGGCGACTGGCGGGCTTGGCCTGCGCTTGGGATGTGGGTAGTTTCCAGAGCTCGGGCACGTCCCATTTACCTGGTTTGAGGCCGTTTCTCCGCTCGTAAGTCGTGCGGGTGGCTCCTGCCACATTGTGGGCGTAGAACACGCCGGCTGAGGCACCATAGGCCGTGCCTTTGCCCAGTACGGACCAGGCATCGCAGCCCGGCACGAACTTGTAGGGGACATGCGGGGCCTCGAAGAGATCGATTCGCTTGCTGTACTCCTTGGGCGTTTCCGGATGGCCTTCGTGCCAGCGTTCTCCCATTTCTCTGCCGGTCTCGATGTCCAGGACGGCATTCGGACCGACGTAAATGTGTTTGCCGTGTGCGGTGACGCGACAGTGTCCGTTCCGATAGCCCTGGATTGCGTAGAGCAGGTCGCCGTTCTCCGGGTTCAGGCCCACAGGCATCGAGCGGCCGTTCGGGACGATCAGTTTTCCTCCGGACAGGACCAGATAGCCTTGGGGAGCGACCGTGCTGTCGGCTATGCGGTTGTGATCGGTGCGGATGTTGGTCAAGTAGTTAAGGCGGTTGTTGCACCACAGCGTCTTCCCCGTCCGCGCATCCAGGGCATAGACGAATGTGCCCATGTTGGACCATACACCTGAGCCACAGTAGAGGATTCCGTCGCTGATCACAGGACCACCGCGCACCGGCCAAGCCGAGATGAGGTGATTGTTGCCCAGGTGTCGAAGGTCAGGACGTTGTTCGGGGGCGGCTCGGAATGCCCACCGCTGTTTTCCAGAAGCGGCATCGAGGCAGTAGACACGGCCATCGTCGGAGGCGACGTAGAGGCTACTTTCCCAGGCTACGGGGGCAAAACGGACAGGCCCTTCCGTGTAGACCCGCCAGCGCAGGGCTCCGGTCCGGGTGTCGAATGCAGACACGCTCCCGTCGGCCGGCGAGCCGACGAACAACAGCTGTCCGGCGGCAACGGGTTCGTAGCAGGGATCGAATTGCAGGCGGGACTCCAGAGGCCATGCCGGCGCGAAGGGACCGAGCTCGCGGCGCCACTGCAGGTGCAGTTCTGCGGGCAGGGGCGCAGGACTGCTGGCCGTTCGCCCCGTGTCGAGACGCCAAGTCGGCCAGTCAGCTGCGAGCGTGGCCAGTCCTAAGCTCCAGGCCCCAAGTCCGGCGACCAGTATCTGTGTGCGCCATCGCATGTTTGTGTTCCTGTTCTTTGTCCCATCCGTGACCGGGTGGGAAGGTGGTTTTGCAGGAGTCTTGCCAGTCATGTCAGAATGTGAAGCGGCCTCCACGCCCGAGGCTGACCAACCGGCGAAATTTGACGTTTCGACGATTTTCTGTTACTGTCAAGACGTGGGCGGAGGGGCAGAGAATGTACGTGCTATAGACTACACCAGCAGGAGGGACATGCCATGATGAAGTCATCTTCCACGGGGACATTGTGGGCTGCCGCGATTGGGTGGACTGTGACGTTGGCTATGGGATTTGGCCTGGAGTGTCACGGCAATGGGGTGGCCTCCGGGAAAGGGGGAGGACCCGTTGGTCTGGATGCGGCTCCGGCGGCCATCCAGGGGCAGGAAACAGGCTTTACAGAAGACACGCGTCGAGCCGAACTGCTGCTTGCTGCGGAACAGTATACCGTCAGCGCGAGGAAGGCTCGGGAGCGTACTCATTTCCAGGAGGCGGGGCGGATGCTTGCCAAGGCTGAAGCGCTTCTTCTCACTGCGAGTCGCACGGCGCCCGAGGTGCGCAAGCGACTTGAAGCCGTCAAAGCCGGGCAGCGCAATGTGAGTCAAATCTGGGCAGACGCCCTCATTCGCCAGGCTCGGGCTCTGGCCAGGAAGGGGAAGCTCGATGTGGCGATCAGTCTGTGTCGTGAAGCCCGTAAGCTCGACCCCCGCCGCTTGACCGAGGCCGACCGCCGCATCGCCCGTTACGAGAAGGCCAAGCGGGTGGCTCATTTCCGGCAACTCACCTCCCCTGAGCACCTTGGCCTCTGACACCAAAATAGCCGCAACATATGGCAACGGATTTGCGTGTCACCACACCAGGAGTGCGTTGATATGCACGGCGTACCAGGTGCCCGTGACCGTTGGGGGATGGCCCGGACGATATCCGAACCCTCCATCTCGCGCTTGACATTTGAGCACGAAGCCGGCGGTCTTGCGCGCGCTTTCGGGATCAAGCCCATGGACGAGTGTCTGGAGTGACCGCAGTACGTGGAACGTATGGCGCAATGTACCCCGGTCGCCGCCTGGCCAGCCGTAGCCTCCGTCCCCCTTCTGAAGGCCCAGCAACCAACTGAGGCATGTCTCTCGGTCACTGATCTCATTCCCGAGCACAGAGAGTGCCTCGAGTCCCTCAGATGTGTAGGCTGGGCATGCCGGGCGTCCACGGTGACCGAAACCTGTGCCGGCCACCTGGCGTTGGAGGAAGAAACGCAAGGCGTCCTCTGAGCGGATCTGGGGACGCTCAAGTGAGGCCAGGGCTTTGATTCGATAGGCCGTGTACTCGGTAGAAGAGGGCCAACCTGGATGATACGGGATTCGACCTGTTACGGGGGACGCTCCACTTCCTCCGTCCTCGTTGATCGTCCTTGCCAGCCACGCTGCGGTGTCCGCAGGCTTGGGCGGCTTCTCGCCAAGTTTGCCCAGCACATCCAGCGCCATATGAGTCCAGGCAACGTTGGAGTGCCAATCTGGTTCACCTGCGTAGCCACCGTCGTCGTTGCGACATGATCGTGTCCAGGCAATACACGCTTGCGCGTTCTTCGGTCGCGCTCCGAGTGCTGCCAGAGCATCGACGGCCCGGAACGTCGAGTCCATTTCGGAAGGCAATCCCTGCGTGATGGAAAAGCCGCCATCCGTGTTCTGGCAACGCTGCAGCCATCTCGTTGCGTTCTCCGTCTTGCTCAGGGACTGGACAGACCACGGGGGCCAGCGTTGCCGCCGGCCGAGGTAAAACAGCACGTTCCGGGCTCCCATGGTCCAGTCGTTGACCCAGCGGGGGGCCATCTCGATCATATTGTCGTACACACTTTCGGCGATGCTGCGGTAGAGCGGATCGCCTGTTGCGTCGTAAAGATAGGCCCACGCCTCGAGCATATCTGAACAGGCGTCGATGAAGTGAATGGTCTCGCCGCCGGGGTAGTTGTGGTACATGATACCGAGCTTCTCGGGCATGCCACCACGGCTGATCTGCCAGCGAGCAATCCGTTCCAGCTCGGACTGCAGACTGGTATCCCCGCTGAGTTCGGCGTAGCGAGCCATGCCGACCGCACAGATCGCGGCCATGTGCGGGCATTCATCCCTTTTGTTCCACTCGCCGGCGCCGTCGTGGCTGGCGGGGACGGCGCCATCTTCGCGCAGGCTTGCCGCAAGGTAACTCAGGAGCTGCCGCATCGTCTTGAGGTGGCGCGGGTTCCTGTTTGTCTGGTAGAGTTCGGCGAGGGCCCAGCAGGCGCGGCCGTAGGCCCGGGAGCCGATGCCGCCTCCCAGGCGCCCCGCGTCGAAGGCCTGACCGGTGGCCAGCATGTTCACCGCGTAGGCGCGCCCGGCCTTTTCGGCAGCCATCAGGGAGCGCCGGTCTCCGGTCAGGTAGTAGCGGAAGAGCTGTCCGCGGATCCAGGTGTGGGTCAGCGTCAGGCCGCCATTGTTGTGGTCCGAGGGGTAGTGCGAGTGGTGAATACCGACTTGTCGCGGATTCGCACTGTGGTGGCAGACATCGATATCCTGGCTGTGCAGGGCCCAGTCCAGTGCGAAGTCCAGCCACTTCCGGTCTCCGGTGCGCCCCCATTGCAGGAAGAGCGCGACGTGCGCGTCGATTTCGCTGTTGATGTGCCCGATGTCCCCAAAGTTGACCATGCCATAGGAGCTTTTCCAGCGTCGTTCGCGTTCTGTTAGACGACGTTGGCATGCCTGTTCGTAGAGGGCATCCATCCTGGCAGTCTCGGACGATGGAACGGGCATCTCACCCAGTCCCCGCGATGTGGCGTACCAGTCCGAGCCGGGGTCCAGTATGACCGGGGTTTCGAAAGCAGCCGCTTGGTCTGCGGGGGCGGCGCCCGAGAAATCCAGCACAAGTGCATGCGTCTTCGCGGCTCCGTTGCCGAATCGGCGTGTTCCGCCCTCGGGGGCCCACAGATCGACCGTGATCGCGTCGGCGTCCAGACGGACCGCTTTGCTGAACTGCTGCCAGAAACGGCGGTTGGCGAGGGTGTAGCCGTTGCAGTGGAGCCATCCCTTCGCACGCTTCCCTTCAGCAATCAACGCGTCGTCCTGTTGAACAGCGTAGTGCTTGATCTGGTCCTGGACGAGTTCCACCTGGCTGATCCCGTCCCACGCGATCTCGTGTTCTCTGTCACCCCCGAAGACCAGTGCTCCGGCTCTGTGGTCAGCGCCCAATCTGAGGCTCACCTGCTCGAGTTGTACCTCAGACTGATCACAGGCGAGGGTGAAGGTCGGCTCGATGAGGATGCGCGGGAACAGGCGGAAGAACGTGAGGCGAAGCTCATATTGAAGGGGGGCTTTGTTGCCGTCGGACAGTGTGCCTTCCACGAGGATGGTGGTGCGGAGCGTTTCGCTCGTCTCGCTGCGGGCCCTGTACGTCCCGAGCGAGGCCCGGTAGTTCCTCTCGCCAAAGCGTGCATGGAGATCCCAAACCCCAGTGAAGGGAGCGGGAAGTCCCTCCAAAGGACTGAATCTCTGTCCGGGAACGCGACATTCCCCGAGACTGCTCTGAATCGTGATTGGTTGCTCCTCGATTGACGCCATGACTCGATCAGGGCGTGGGGCGGACGTCAGTGGGGTGAGCGTCAGCTCAGCGGTCCCACTTTCGGGCAGTGTGACAGCTGAGTCCAGAAGGGCCCAACGCACCGTTCCGCCTTCCCAGATTGCCAGAGCTTGTGTCTGTAAGGGGAGTCTTTCGCCGGCTTCGGTCGATAGCTCAAGCCGGCAGGGGAGATTCAGTCCTCCGGCGGGGAAGGGCACGCCGAATGTGACCGGGTGGTGACCGGCAGGGCCCTTGGCCAGGAGCTTCAGTGGGCCAATGCCGGGCTTGGCGTGTAACGGAGGCGTCTTGAATGCGTAAGTGTGGTCCCGATCATAGGGATCGGGTAAGACGTCCTCCTGATCCAGATGGAGCTGCGGAATCCGCAACATGCCGCTTCCGCGTCCGGACACCAGGATGTCCGCGAAGGTCCGTTCTGACCATCCGGTTCGGGCGGCGAGGTTGAAGGGTTGGCCGGTCCGGCTTCCTGTTCCGGTCAGCAACAGTACTGGCTGAAGAGAATCATCCTCGCTCTTCAGGTAGACCGTGTACTGCACAGTTCCCGTCGACTCGATGCCGAGCGTCAAGTACGGAAGTCGGTCCGGATCCAGGAGAATACGTCGTCGCATCGAGGCGAGGGCGTTGCCTGTGACCGCGAGTGTCCCTTGCTCGGAGGTGCTGCCGCGGTCGGCAAGCCAACGCTCCTGGCGCAGGTTGTCATCGGTTGCCTGCCAGGCCTCGCTTGGCTGGGCAAGCAGCTCGGGAGGGAGGGCGTGCTCGATCTTCAGGTCGTCGACCCAGAACTCACCCCGGGCGAAGCGCTGTGACGTGATCTCGAATTGGTCGATCCGGTCGGCCTTCCGGCGGAGGGAGACGGCTTTCCGCGGCACTCCGTCAACGCTCAGGTCCGCCATGCCCATCGCGGGGTTGACGGTGATCTGGAGTCCATACCATCGGCCGTCCTGCCACTTGACCGGCGGTTCCAGAGAAGCCCAGCCTGTCCCCTGCCAGGTCTTGAGTTCTCCGCGGGAGAAGAAGACGTCCAGCAGAACCCCTCCGCCGAAGAGGTGGAGTCCCATGTCTTGCGCAACGGCACCGCAGGTTCCTTTGGTCATCATCATCCTGACCGAGACTCGGAGTTGGCCGGGCTGGGTGGCCAGAGGAAGGCGCAAGCGGCAGGTTGCGTCGGCTGCGGCGCTGTGGTCGTCGATGATTCGGAGGGCTCCGCCACTGTGCTTCGGTCTGGCGATCTCTACAGCAGTGTCTGTGTTCACAACACGTTGCCAGGCCCCGAGCGCGGAGGGCAGGGGGCCGGCCGGGTAGTCAAAACTCTCGCTGTGGACGGGGGTGAAGGTTGGCGGCTCAGCCGTGTCGATGATGGGCAGGGCGAGCGCCAGGCAAAGGCACACAATCCTGATGTGCATCACGTTCTCCTGGTTTGGGCTTATTGCTGGAAGCGCCGTTGAACGCATTCCACAACATGACCTCAGATAGGGGGACTGACTCTTCTCTTTCTACATGGTAACTCCGTGTCTCAAGCGTAGCGGGTGGTGAAGTCCGGAAGCCGCTACAGCCACGGGCACACAAGTTGCTTCTGCGGACGTCGCGAAACCGCCACCGAAGAGCATGGTGTTCTTCTGCAGCGGGAATTCACGGCTTAGCTTGACGCGAATGCGCAAGTCGCGCTCGGACGGGCAGCGGCGTCCCCGAACCGAGCCGCGCACACCGTAAGCGGTCCTTTTCTTCCGCGGGCCGCAAGACCGCTCCCGCAAGTCGCCGCTCTGTTGAGGCAGTGGTCGTTGGCGTTCGGCAGCGACTATAGTACATGAACCTTGCAGGACAGCCTAACTCCATGGAGGAACCCGGCCCATGTGTGAGAGTCCGCTTCACCGACCCTGTGTCCGTATTCTGGTCCGGTCCCTGCTGTGTTGCCTGGTGGTGGACGTTGCCGCGGCATTCGGCGCCACTTCCCTGCCCGTGGGTTACGATAGGCCGGCATCTGACAAAGGCGGTCCCGTCTTGGCCGGCGGACTTCGCTGGGTCGAGGCCGTCTTCCCGCACACGATCACCTTTGCCGAGACGCCGAGCTGGCCCAGCCCGACCGTGATGTTCATCACCAACTACGGCGGCGTTGATACGGTCCATGAGCTCGCCCGGCGGTTCCCCATGGATGTTCTTCACTTCTGGGGCAACGATGCGAAAGATCGGGACCGGTTCCTGCACCTGCTCAACAGCCGGGCACGGATCGACTGCTTTGTCATGAGTCGCTTCAAGACGAAGAGCATGCCTCCTGAACTGCAGTACGAGATTCTCAAGCGCGTGTCGGAGGGAGCGGGTTTCGTCATGGTTGATGACTTTGATCGTTCCCCGACACTGACCCCGAAGTTCCTGGAACTGAAACCGCTCGAGAAGGGCAAACGTGTTTTCGACGGGATTCCCTACGATGGGCTCCGCCAATGGAAGAGCGCGGACGTCCTGGATCTCCCGATCATGAACTACTGGAACACCAAATCGCTGCCCCGATCGGCCGTGGTTGAGCCTTTCGACTCCTACGGCACGACCATCTCTCCCTTTGGCAAGGGACGGATGGTGTGGATCAGCACGGGGACCCACTGGAGCCGAGCTGGTCGGGTTGGGCGGACGCTCCTGCCGCACATCAGCCAACGCCGCGACATGTGGGTCGAGACAGACTACTACTACAGCCACACTGCAAAGGCCATCATGCGCGCTGTGCGGATTCCGCAGATGGGGCAGATCACGGAGGTGATACCGGGGGGCGAACCGGCCGTTCTGCTGTCAGGAAAGACGTCGTTTTCCGGGAAGATCCGTTGGCAGGTTCGCGACACGTGGGGGGTGGTGTCCGAACAGGGGGTACAGGCGTGTTCTGTTGCACCGGGTGCGCAACGCGTTCCACTCTCCGCCCTCTCGTTGACCGATGCCGGCCGTCGTTTCGTCGATGTCTGGTTGCTGCGCGAGGATGGGGCAGTGGTGGACTGGGGCAGTGGCTTCACGATCGTCGAGCGTGGGGTCAAACCTTGCGTTTTGGAGGGCGCCAAACCGGAAGGTGTTCCGCGTGGGACTCCCCTGTCGGGAGTTGCGGCTGTACCTGCTGTTCCCGTTGGTACGAGGCTGGTCTTGAGCCTGTGGGACCGACACTGGCGTGAGGTGGGGCGTGTGCGACAGCCTGTCGCTTCCGGGGAAGCCGTCCCCTTCAGCTTTGAATCGGCTGGGCTCGACGGCCAGATCTGGAATATCCACGCGGATCTGGTGGATCCGGGCGACCGCACGCTCTCCCGCAGTTTCCTGACGATCACCAGCCCGCACACCCGGGCGTCTCGCGGCGGTTTCCACCCAGTCATGACATGCGTTTCCGCCACGAATCCTGAGGAGGCCGCCCGGGCCGAGTACCTGCGCCGTCTTGGCTTCCTGGCCAACCGGCCCTATACCGGTGGGAACCCGATGATCGCTGAAAGCCTGGCCTGGTGTGACTTGCAGTTCCATCCGTTCTCATACCGCGTAACGGGTGCTTCGGACAGCCATACCGATGACCGCATCACGGACTGGGAGGATCCATCGGTCCGCGAGCAATTGGTCGAGATGCACCAGACTATGACGCGCATGTACAGACCTTTCGGTTTGCGTGGCTACAACCTCAGCGATGACTCGTCGCCCAGTCCCCAGTTGCCTCTGGGGCCCTATACCACGATCGCCTTCCACCGTTGGTTGGAGAAAGAGTACGGGGGGCTGTGGGAGACGGCTGCCGCCTGGGGAATGAAGACGTCCGGGTTCGGTCGCATGCATTCCTGGGGGCGTATTCATCAGAAGAGCGTCAAGGCCTGGTACGACAAAGGCATCACGGGACCATGGATTGATGCGCAACGTTTCCTGGAAGAGCATTGGGTGGACACGATGGGCCTCGTTCAGGAGGCCGTCCGTTCGGTCCATCCGGAAGCACACGTGGGGTCCGACGCCTCATACTACAGGAACACGATGGCTGACCTGTTCGGACGCCTCGATTACATCGCTCCCTATTATCGCGATGTTGCCGTGAAGGTGGCGGTCTCGCGCGGTGCGTCCCGCCGAGCTGGTGATTACGGCGCGTGCCTTGGGTCCTACGGAGACAAGCCGGAACGTATGACCGGTCGACGAAGCCAGATCTGGGATGTGCTTTTTGCCGGGGGAACGGGATTCTACTACTGGAGCTTCAGTGTGGGACTGGCCGAGGACATTACGCTCAGCGACGCACATGCCCTGTACCAATGCGAAGTCGCCGAAGAGGTCATGGACGGCATTGGTGAGCTCTTCACGCAGGCGGAGAGGGTGTTTGATCCCGTCGCCATTCTCTACAGCCGCACGAGCGGCATCTGTGATCAGCTTGAGGCGAAAGGCGAACCACTCACATCCAAAGCGAACAGCTTCGGAGCGTTCCAACACGCCATGGAAGACGCCGGGCTTAACCCCCACACCATCACAGATGGCGAACTCATCGGTGGCTGGCTCGCAACCCATGGTACTCGCATGCTGCTCCTTCCGGGCTGCAACAGCTTGAGCGCTGCGGAGATCGCCGCCGTGCAGGCGTATGTGGACGGTGGCGGCGTGGTTATTGCGGACACGCGACCCGCAACTCGGTTCCCCAATGGTTCCCTACGGAAGGCGGGGGCGTTGGACGCCTTGTTTGGGGTCAAGCACAACCGCAAAGAGTCACGGTTGCGGGCGAAAGGCGTGCTGATTGGGACGGCATTGGGAGCAGGGGCAGATCTGAATTTTGGTCTGACGCTCTGCGATCCGCGTCTGGCTGCTGATGGAGCGGTGGCATTCGGCCAACTCCAGCCAGCCGAGGGGGCGACGGAGAGCGCCCCACCCGCGTCTGCGATTTTCGCCGAGGAGGCCGGCAAGGGATACGCCATCCTGCTCAACGCATCGTTCAGCAGCTATGACACCATTCGCGGGAGTGGGGGGGCTGACTGGGAAGCCTGGCATGCCGTCATCGCCACGGCCGCGAAGCGTGCCGGCCTCGAACCGTCTTTCAGAGGGACGAGCCGTGGGAAGGAGACTCCGGGGCTGGAATTCAGCCCGTTCCGCAATGGTGATGGCTGGCTTCTTGGGGTGGAGGATCTCGGCTGTGGGGACGACACGGGGGACAGGAGACCGTTTGAGGTCGCGTTGCCGGGCAGATACCATCTGTACGACATTCGCGCCTCCAAGTACATGGGAGAGGCCGACACACTGAAGGAGGACATCCCCCGCGGCGGACACCGGGCGTACGCATTGCTTCCCTATCGGGTGGCGGGCCTGGCCGCGGGCCTGGATAGGGATTCCGTTGCACCTGGGGGACTTGCTCGTCTGAAGGTCCGGATCCAAACCGATGGCGAAGCCCCTGCGGGACATGTTCTGCGGATCACTGCACGGCCCCCGGGACAAGAGGAGGACTTCTTCCCCTTCAAACGCGTTGTACGTGTTCCCAGGGATGGGACTCTCGTGATGCCTCTGCGGGTCGCACACAATGATCCCTCAGGGATGTGGCAGATCACGGTCACCGACGTCAGCACAGGTGCGAGCGCAACCGTTCTTCTGCCGGTGCGGGAGGTAGCCGAATGACGTACCGATGCCTCTTCTTCTCGCTCACATTGGCCGTGCTTCCGCAGCTTGGGATGGCCGAATCTGAGCGCTGTCTCGTGTACGCTGTCGAACGGATCGATGCGGCGGAAGCCCCGGTGATAGACGGGACGCTGACGGAACCGGTCTGGCGCGGGCGTGACCGGATTGATACGCTGCGGAACTTCCTGGGCGACCGGGTAGGGGATTTCGCCTCACAACGGTCTGAATTCACCGTGCTCTGCGATGGCGCAAATCTGTTCATTGGGGCAACCTTCTATGAGGCCGAGATGAAGAAGCTCAAGGCAAGCCCTGCGCTTCAGCCGTTTTGGAACGACTGCATCGAGGTCTATTTCGACCCACGCCATGATGGCACCCGCAGCATTCAGCTGGTCATCGACTGCATCGGGCAGCGGATGTGGCAGAAGACGTACGACGAAGGGTATGGATGGTGGGCGGACAAGGCCTGGTACATGCTTGCGGACTGGGAGGGCAGGAGCGCGCGGGGTTCGGTATCCTGGACGGTTGAGATCCGCGTAGACTGTGCGTCGTTCGGCATTGATCCAACTCCCGGCAGTGTCTGTGGATTCAACCCCTGCCGATTCCGGCTGGGGGCAGGGGATGAGTTCAGCGCCTGGACGTTCAGAGGAAGTAAACGACAGAAGGGCATCCCGGCCTGGGGCCATCTGGTGTTCGCTGCGCCCGGTGAGAAAGTGCGGGGAAGAGAGATTACCGCGGAGGAGATAGCTCGTATCTATGGAGCCCTTGATGGGCGATCTGTCGAGGTCCCAACCGCCGCTGGTTTTACCGTTTTCAGTGGCCGAGGCCGGCATAATCTGACGTTCGGTGAGAAGCTCGCGGACGGGTTGAGCCAAGTGGATGAGGTCGTCCGGAAGGCAAGCTCCGTGGCGGATTCCGCACGTGCGCGCATGGGAGGCAAACATGCGTTCGTCTCCCGACTCGGGGAGACGTTGACGGAGACACGGGAACTTCTGGCAGAGGTCCGCGGCACCGAACTTACCATTGGGGCCTGTGACCGGTCTGGCGCGGCTCTGAAGAAGAAGAGCGCAGAACTCGACAGGGCAATCTGGAACGCACGTCTCGCGGTCCTGGTCGCCGATGTGCAGCAGAAAGGTACGCCGAAATGACAGCCGCCCGGCCACAGTACGCGGTGTCAGGGCGCCAGGGCTTCGCCTCCCGGGGGCAACTCCCTGCCTTGCTTGCAGCCGTCGCTTTCGTGTTGGCATTCGCATTACCGTCGTCCCGAGCTCTTGCCGAACCCGGCGGTTCCTACGGAAGCGGCCAGTTCCGGGCCGGAGAATCGCATACCGTCCGCATCCTTGACGCCGGCCCACGCAAAGGCTGGGAGGAGCATACGTGGACGCTCCGCTTCGGCGCGTTCGGAGCCCGGGTGACGCAGCGCATCGACCCAGCAACAGGATTCCCTCCCGTTAAGCGCACCTGGGGCGACAGCTTCTTCGGCGTCACAGGCCACAAAGAACGCCCCTACTTTTCAGCCAACTGGAGCCCCTGGACGTTTCTCTGTCCGCAGGTCACGCCCACCGGACAGACGAAGGCCGTGCCCACGCCGACGCTCTATGGCCGCTGCGAGTTCGCCGGGATACGGGAACGCTCGGAAGACCGGATCGTCGCCGAGGCGCTGTTCCGTGACCAGGCAGGGGGCTGGACGCGCGTACGTTTTGCAGGCCTGCTGAACTGCCGGGACCGTTTCGGCGTGTCCATGCACTACACCCCGCCCCCTGGCGAGACCGTAGAGTCGATCGTTTGGCAACTCGTCTGCCAGCCGCATGACTACAGCGACCGCGGCTTTTGGCAACGCCAACGAGCGGTCACCACGGCGGCCAATACGGTGGCTTTGCCGGACAAGGCGTCGCAGCGTTTCGTTCCCGAGGATGGCCCGTGGCTGTTCCATAATCGCCGTGCCCACCTGACGTCCGGGACGTTTCTTGACCGTTTCCTGAACAATGTGGCCACCGTGACGGTGCGGGGGGCGGGCAGCACGGTTGTGGTCGAGCTTGTTCCCGAGGACCATGGGCGTTGCGTGCAGGTGGTCTGTGGCGACTGGGTTGGCGAGCATTGGGGGCTGCGGGGAGCGCGTCTGTTCAGCCATGGCGACGCCGAGAGGGTCGAGAGTAACAAGGCATTTTTTCTGCCGGAGTCGGGACCGACTGCGTTGGTGAAACTCCCTTCCGCCGCAGCCCCCAAAGGCGCCTCGGAGGTCCGTTCTGCCCGTGAGCGGTATGCCACTGCCTGCAGATTGGTCCCCGCTGACAGTGCCCCCGTACTCCTGGAGCTTGCGGTCGCCAAGGCTGAGCTGGAGAGGGCGCTGGCCGCATACCGAGCCGAGTGGGTGACAGCGAAGCGGTGGCCCAAACCGGACAGATGAGGCCTGGAGACCGGGGACGATGCCCCCTGCTTCTCTTGTACGGCGGATGGCCCCAGGATGCAAGATAAGGTCAGTTGAAGCACAGCGGTTCCTCCTACGTTGCTCGCGTCTGAGGCCAATGTGGGAGGCGGTGCCATCCGGCGAAGTGACCAATGCCGATGCCCAGTCGGGGATGCACGGGCACGCTTGCTGTGGGTGTGGGCACCGCGCTTCCGCCAGGCCTGCCGGTGTGATTCCCGCTTCGGCGTCCGCTGCGCGCGTCGCTCCGGCATCGCGTCAGGGGAGGCTCGGGCTGGCGGCGTGGGTTCGTCGTCGCCATTCTCCTCGTTGGGGCCGGCGTCCACGGAGGCCCCAGTGTCCGGGGCGGTTTGTCCCGTGGTTGGGGTCGAGGAGGGCTGGAAAGCCAGTGTCTGCTCTGCCGTCGCCTCGGGACGGTCAGCATCGTCGATGTCCCTTGGCCCGGGCGCTGGCTGGGGGTCGTCACTCGACGGCGGAGCTGCAGAGCGGGAAGCCTGGACCAACGGCGGGGCCTCGGGGGCCCCGGGACGCGCCTCCGGCGGCCGCGGAGGAGCCGCGGAGTTTGCAGGAGCTGGCCCTGCAGACTTCACCGGGGGAGCGACTCCACCTGCGGGTTCAGCACGCCCTGCAGCGGCTTCCCGGTTCGTTAGACCAGGCAACGTGCCGCGGAGCAGCAGGTCCAACGGGCTGGTCGCTGGCGTGCACATCTCGCGGATGACGTGGAGATAGATCATGCTCGTCTCGATGCGCTCGTGCCCCAAGTACTCCTGAACACGATGAATCTCGACTCCGCTCATGAGAAGGTGTGTGGCAAACGAATGGCGCTTATGCCGAGCTCGGCATAATCGCCACGTCCTTGCCACGCACTGCTATGCAACTGTCCACCTGCCCCTCAAGAACGGAACGGCTCATCGGCTCCGCAAGCCGGGACGACCTGAAGCATGCCAGTGGGACATCTACCGGAAACTCGGGATCAACACCATGAGCCAT
>JABHEG010000336.1 GCA_018676675.1 Lentisphaerota bacterium | reverse complement strand
CGCTTCGTGCAGGTCATTCCGCAGGTAGACGTCGCAGGCGGTTGGATGTACTGGGGGCGCCGCAAGCACTGCATTGAGAAGAAGCCGGGCGAGGAGCGGGCTCCCCGCGGGCATGGCATCTGCATCGATCCCACGCTGCCCGAGGCCGAGGAAGTTGTCTACAAGGCGCTACGCGATGCTGCGGAGGTCTTTCCCTCCCAGATCATCGACATCGGGATCGATGAAATCTACCAAGAGGGCCGATGGTGCATGAGCGAGCGCAACCGGAACACCGACTCGTACAAAGCCTGGGTCAACTTCGTAATGCGCAACTACAGCTTCTGCAAGGATCTCGGGAAAGAGGTCACGATGCTGGACACAATGCTGGCTCCGTCGATGGGCGAGAAGCTGCATCCGCCCTATCGGGAGTTCTGGAAACTCCGTAAGACATTGCCCCGGGATATCATCGTCACGACCTGGAAGGGCGAGGAGAGCCGCGAGTACCTCCGGGCCAAGGGACATCGGTTGATCAGTTGGACTGGCTACCGCCCGTTCGTCGATTCGGTGGGTCATCAGGAGCCGCTCTGGGGGCAGATCATGGCACATTGGGGATTGCGCTATGAAGACGAAGATTCCTTCTATGCCAACGGTCCGGTCCATTTCGGCTACCCGAACTTCGTCTACTGGGGCGAGGAGATGTGGTCGCCGGATCAGCCGCAACGGCTGGCGAAGGACGAGGAGAAGCTGTTCACAGCGGGCTATGCCGCACACTTGCGCCGGGCCATCATCAATTTCGAAGCGCTCAAGGCGGGGACGAGTTTCCCATCCTTGACCGGGAAGCGGGAGTTCTTTCAGGTTGACTTGAAGCCCTTCGTCAATCGGTCTCTTCAAGATGACCAGCCGGGCGATGGGAAGGGGTGGCTGGACCTCGGGGCGTACTACGACTGCCGGCGCCTGCCGACGGGATTACGCGAACTGGGCGGTGTTCCCTTCGAGCTGCCGGGCAAATCAGTCATGCTCGAAGGCCCCGGGATCGCCGGTCGGACGATGCCCGGCGAGATGACAGGTATCTCCGTGGGCCGGCGTGCGGCAAGCTTGCTGTTCCTCCACTCCGTCTCCACGGCCCCGGACGTGTACGCCTGGGGGTCGGCCAAAACGACGAAGGTGGGGTTCTATCGGATCAACTATGCCGACGGAAGCTCGGAGGAAACGCGGCTGTCATGGCGCAAGAACATCGTTGAATGGGACCACGACCACTCGGGATATGCCCAACCTGGCTACGTGCCCCAGGCCCGGCCGGTCTGGCTCGGCAATACGCGCTCGGGCCAGCATATCACGCTGTACGCTTACGAATGGACCAATCCGCGTCCGGAGAAGGAGATCGCGTCGATCGACTTCCTCACCAAGGACATCAAGACACTCATGAAACCAATCCTCTTTGCGGTTTCTGGAACGGTGGTTGATCAATGAGAACAGATCAACACGGACGACGGGGCCGTCTTCTGCTCCGGTCTATCATCTTGTGCGGAGCATGGATGGCAGTCACTGCGTTGGGCGCGGACAGGCTGGCGCCGGACGAGATGGTGGCGAGGCAGACGAACCGGGCGCCCGCGTTGGACGGTGAGTTGACGGATGAAATCTGGCAGGCTGTGCCGCGTATCGACGGGTTCGCGGATCCGGGCACGGGCGGGGCTCCCTTCCGAGCGACATGGATGAAGGCCGCGTACGATGCAGCGAACCTGTACCTGGCGGTCTGGTGTTCCGAACCTGTGCCCGCCCGGATCAGAGCGCGAGGCCAGAAAGACCGCGATGTCTGGAAGGACGACTCCGTAGAGGTCTTCATTCGGCACACGAGTGAACCTTCCGAGCACCTGCAACTCATCACCAATACGAAAGATGTGCACGAGGACTACCAACACCTGTCGGCGGATTCGCCGGGCCGAGAATGGGATTCCGCCTGGGAGACGCGGGCAAAGATCGGCGCGAATTCCTGGACGACCGAGATCCGGATTCCGCTGGCTGAACTGGGTGTGGGCGGGGCTCCCGTGCGGGGCGATTTCCTGGCGTTCAAGCTCGGCCGCGAGATGTGGAGTCACTTGCCTCCGGACATGCCAGGGACGGCTGGCCGGGTCTGTATGTGGCCGAAGGGCCGGACCTATTCAG
The DNA here is from genome assembly GCA_018676675.1 of Lentisphaerota bacterium. GTDB lineage: Bacteria > Verrucomicrobiota > Lentisphaeria > Oligosphaerales > JABHEG01 > JABHEG01. Next base: position 3,448 of record JABHEG010000336.1, on the reverse strand, counting down.
GCTCGTCGGGTTTCGGCCGACTGTACTTCGGGGCCAAAAACCTGCTGGTGAACACGGAATTCACCGGGGTGCCGAACAAGCAGGGGTTCTATCCGAGCTGGCACGGTAAGCCGGGGACCCACGGTTTTACACCGTGACGACCGAAGACGGCGAACGTGTGGTGACCGTGGATGCGGAGCGGGGACGGTCCGGATCCATGTGGCAGACCGTCCGTGTCCGGCCTGATGACACGTATGTCGTGCATGCAGAGGTGCGCGGTCAGGTGAGCGGTGGTCTGCAGGTGCGGGTGCTCGTGCGTGGCGAAGAGCGTACCGTGCCGATCTACGCCAGAGGCGGCGGCCGCGACGAGTGGCAAGTCGCTTCGTTCGAGTTCTCGTCACCCGGCCCTCAAGTGGGCTTCTGTTTCAGTGCGGACCGACCGGCCAAGGGTCGGAAGGTGAGTTTCCGCCAGCTGGAGATCTTCAAGCAGGGGAGTGGTGTTCAGCCCCACTATCTGACCTGGAACATCAAGGAGCCGCTGCCCCGCCACGGCCTGGACGCGCTGGCGGCGCGCCGGTTCGGGATTAAGCCCTGGAAACTGCTGGCCGAGAGAGGATGCGCCGGACAGGAACGCACGGTCTTTCGCGACACGTCGACCGGCACGGAGACGTGGCTCATGACCCGTGACCGCGCAAACGAATGTCACACGTATCACAACATGTGGTGGACGTTCAGCATGAACGGGAGATGGATCGATTTCGGCGCTGATCGTTACGAGTGGGGCCAAGCCAAGCATCGACGCTGGGCGGCACGGACGGACGGGAGCGCCATCGTTCCCACGTGCACGCATCGCTCCCAGAGCTACCACTGGTCTGCGCTGGACGGCGATATTTTCTATCATGATGCCGCCGGTGATCCCGGCCTGCTCTATGAACTCAACGTGGAGACAGGCGATCGGCGCGTTGTCACGGAGCTGGGCAAATGGAAATGGGGTTGCTACGGCAAACTCATCAGACCGGGCAAGTGGTCCGACCGGCTCGTGCTGATCATGTCCGACAACAGGACTGGGCTCACGGTCAAGCTCGACGGGTCCGACCGCAAGGAGGTGGTGTTCGAGCCGCCAGACGGAAAGGAAGTCATCGAACCGTTATTCAGCCGTGCGCATCCGAACATCATCCTGACGGCACACCGCGGCATCTACCGGTTGGGAAGTGATGGGAGCATTTCTCGGGTCTGCACGGGCGAAGAAGAGCGTAAAGCGCGAGGCTTTCAGAACGCGCATCCCTCACATCATGGGCATACGGACCCATCCGAGCGGTACAGAGTCAATTCGGGCGGCCAGGTCACGCATCCGGACGGGCACAAGGAGAAAGTCTACGACGCTTCCCCGCTCAGGCATCTTGGCGGGTTCATCGGGAACAACGGCTATGCCACGTTCGGTCCCAGCGATGATTGGTTCATCATCGAGCAGGGCCTGCATTACGTGAAGGTCTGGCGGGATGGGCGCAGCTACGCGTTCCTCGGCTTCCATTTCGCAAAGAGTCTGGACTATTACTCGATGGGATGGGGCCAGCCGAGCCCGGACGGCACGAAGATCGTGACGAAAACGACGATGTTCGACAACACGGACATGATGCTCATGATCGCGCACCGGCCATCGCCGCCGGCGAATCTGCGTGCTGTCGACAAGGAGCTCACGTGGGAGGCGCCCGAGTACCACAGTGAAGTCAAGGGCTATCTGGTTCACGGTGCGACGCAAAGCGGTGGGCCATACCGGCAGCTTACGGGCAAGCCCGTTACCACAACAACATGGCGGGTGCCGGACAACGCTCCGCAGCCGCAACACTATGTGATCACGGCAATCGAACACTCCGGGTTGGCGAGTCCATACAGCGAGGAAGTCGAGGTCGGAGTGGAGGGCCACGCGCCTTTGCGCCTGTTCGCACAGGCAGAATTACTGACGATGGAATCGCCCGTTGTTGAGCGGCGCGACGTGTCCGCCGCGAATTGGCATTATGTCGCGCAAGATTCGTATGTGCGGTCGAAACGGAAGCAAGACGGCAAGCTGATCTGGAGATGCTCCGTCCCACGCCGGCTTGACGGGCGCCCCCTCACGTTGTGGGTCCGTGCACGGAGCGAGTCGGACTCCAAACAGGGGCTGGCCACGGCGCGGTGCCCCGGCGCCCCGGAAGCGACACTGGTCGCCGCAGGGCGGGCCTGGCAATGGGTGCGGGCCAACACTCAAGCGGGGAGGCCTCTGCCTGTAGGAGTCAAGGCAGGTCTGGCCGATGTGACTATCGTCCCGGTGGTCAACGCCTTTGCCATCGACATGTTGGCCTTGACGTCGGACCCCAACGACAGGCCGCGAGGAGCGGGAAATGCAGATGGGGCGCCGCCGGATACACCAGCCGGTTTGAGCGCGGCTCCCGCCGGGGCGCACGAGGTGTTCTTGCAGTGGATGGCGAATCCCGAGTTCGGTGTATCGCATTACAATGTGTACGCGTCGGCCAACGCCCAAGTGGTGCCCAGTCAACGCATGCTCGTCGGCTCGCCGCACGAGCCCCGATTTGTCGACTGGGGACTGAAGCCGGACACCCGCTATTCCTACATCGTCACCGCCGTCGATCATGCCGGCAACGAGAGCGCCGCGAGCAAGCCCGTACTCGTCGCCAGTGCGCACAAAGCCACGGATCTGGTCGTGCTGGAGGCCGAGGCCGCGGAACGACAGGAGATCGGCGAGGGCGAATCCGTGGCGTTCCTGGGCGAAGACGAGAGCTGCTCGGGCGGGGAGTTCGCCGGCATGCGCCTACCAGGCGACAGCAAAACGCCTGTCCCGGAACGGGTCAAGCTTCGTGCGAAAGCGACCTCGCTGGCCTGGCGGGTTCAGGTAAGACGGCCGGGCAAGTATGTGGTCTGGCTGCGCGTACGCAGCCGGACCAAGGAGGTGAGGCCAACGATCAGCGTGGACGGCGAAAAGGTGGCTGAACCGCGCTTGTTCTTCGGCTGGTACGATGCACGGGCCACCGGCATGATGTGGGGCGATGCGAAGAAGGCGTATCGCTGGTGCTGGACGCAGGTGCCGAACTACCGGACGACCGACGCGCGGCCGGTGCGACTCGACCTCTCGCAGGGCGAGCATGTGGTGACGTTGGGGGGGATCCGGTCAGGCTGGGACGTGGATGCCGTCGTGCTCACCAACGACTACTCATGGATTCCGGAAGGAAGCGTGAATTACTACTAGAAAGTGGGGTGCTCAGCTCGACGTCGCGTTACAGGTTGCAGACAAGTAAGGTAAGGAGGCAATACTGCCGATCAGGCCTGTTAGAGACGCATTCTCGTAACCGTTAAGCTGGGGGTCGATTGAGCTCAGATTCGGGAGGCCGGGGGCCCGTTCGACGGCAGGGGTTTGGCAGTTTTCGGCGCTCCCTGAGCGGCGTACTGCGGACACAATGCGTCTCCTTCAATCAGG
>JABHEG010000083.1 GCA_018676675.1 Lentisphaerota bacterium | reverse complement strand
CGTGGAGGCCGGTTATCCCTAACCGGTGTCTTCAGTCCAGCAGAAGATAGCCGGTCGGGACGACCGGAGCTCCAGATGGCGGGACAAGCCAACGGGAGGCCCCCCATTACGCTGTGCGCGACTCGGTGCGGTGTCTTCCCGTGGAGGCCGGTTATCCCTAACCGGTGTCTTCAGTCCAGCAGAAGATAGCCGGTCGGGACGACCGGAGCTCCAGATGGCGGGACAAGCCAACGGGAGGCACCCCCTCTTGCGCCGTGCGCGACTCGGTCAAAAGCATCTCCGTTCGGCAGAGCCCGGATCGAGACGGTCCGACGACCTTCAGCACAATCACGGGTTCTCTTCTTCTGCAGGCCTGGTTGTCGCACTCAGCGCCTTGATCAGCGTGGTCCTCCACTCCCGGATTGCCCCCGGATCCGTGTTCTGCAGAAGCCCATTGATGACAGTGCTGTCGACCAAGTCCGCGACAGCGGCATCGCCGCGATGCTTCTCAGCGAGTTTGAGTAGATAAAAGTCCTCGACTGCCTCGTGGAATGCTTCAGCCCGGATCGTCGGCAATGGCCCACTGTCCCCATGGTGAAAGAGGCAGTTATCCCCGCTCTTGTCGCGCTGATCGAACTCCGCCCAGTCGTTTCCCCGCCATGAGTTGAAGCTCCAGAGGCAGAACCCGTCGGCTCCGAAGGCCCATGACCGCAGCCCGCGCAGACGGTAGTAGGAAAGGACGGGAAGAACCTGTGTATTGACGCCGCAAAGGTAGGGACAGAACGGCTGCGGAGACTCCCGGTAGAATGCCAGCTCGGCGGCGCTGCTCTCCCGGCCTCTGAGGCGTGGCTCCCAGGGGATCCAGAGATCGGTTACCGGTGCGAGCATCTTGACCGTCTCAAAGCTGGTCCAGGTGGCAGGATCCTGGTAAGTACGGACGTCTGGGGAGATGGTCTTGAGCATCTGCGCCGTGCGGAGGACGTCCTCCGCCCACTCATCATGGACTTCATCCGCAATCGGCACAACGTACTGATCCGAGGAGAAGCCGGCGTCGCTGAGTGCCCCCAGCCAGTTCCCGGCCCACGTCCGGAACAGTTCGGCCCACTCGGCGTCATGCACCTTGCCTCTGAACCCGAGTCGACGTATGTGCCGGTCGAACTCGGGTTGCACGCCGTAAGAATAGACCCACTTCAAGCCGAGCGAGCTAATGAGCTTCTCCTCGCGGAGGTAGTCTGTGCCGCGGGGGGCAACCAGGATTCTCCCCCCCGCTCCGGCCTGCAATGTCGTCCCGAACGGAAATGAACTGATGACATGGGAGAAATGATAGTCGCGACAGGTCTCCAGATACGTGCGCCGTAGGTCCTGTCCACGTGCCCAGGAGAATCCGTAGGGACCGAAGTTGTACACCATGAACGGCATTCGGGCGGGGAAGGTCAACGCCACCACCTCAGCTCGAACGGCCACACGATGCGCCGGCCACAGACTATCGATGGGAACGAATGTGAGCTGCCAATCGTAAGTCCCGGCCAACAGCTCTGTGCGGAATTCCAGCCAGAGCTTCCGCGTCTCGTATGGAGGAATCGTGATCAGGTTAGCTTCGTTCAGACCAACCAGAGGATCCATCTGCCGCTCTTTGAAGGGACTCAGACGCGGCACGGCTTCTTTGAGCTTGGCGAGCTTCTGCCACCGAACCGTGCTGTCGCCCAGAACGAAGTCAGGCTCCACGCGGAGGGTGATGGTCTGATCGCTCAGATTGGAGAGCAGCAACGCCTCGGCTTCCTTCTCCGCCCGGGCAACAGTCACATTGACCTCGGTAGCTGGGACGAGCTTCTCCGGCAGCAGGTCGGCGAAGCATGGGGCGTAAGGATCAGCATCCCACACCAGGTACCCCTTGTCATACAACGGTTTCACCGCGGCCGGAGTGGCGACCTGCCGCGCGAACTCCGCACCCGAGCAAAGCGCCATGTGAGCAAAGCCACTGCGATCTGCGAACCCCGCGGGGGCCGGAGACCATGTTGTCAACTCGCCCAACTCCTTCTCCTCACGGCAGAAATTCCCCTTCAAAACGGGGATGCCTGGGGCCACGCCAAGGTCTGCGAAGGGAATGGCCAATTCAGCTGACCAGCCCGTTTCCGAACGCCCAGCCGAGCCCTGCCAGGTGCCATTCCACCCAGCATTTCGATCCTTCTCGTCGAAACACACCCCCGCAGCCGTGACAATCACATGGACCACGGGAGCCCGCTTGAGCCCATCGGTCAGGAACACTTCCACGCAGTCGTCATCCCAGGCGCGTCCATCCCGCGCAGTGACGTCGGCACGAATCGTCTCGGGGCGTGGTTCAGAACACGTAAAATAGGCGTACACAGCTCGCCCATCCCGCAGGAGCTCCACCCGGGTGACCTTCTCCGGTGCCTCCTCCGTCTTGTAGTGTCGCAGCTCGATTTTCGTCGCCCGATCGTAGGCGCGGTCTCTCCGGCTATCGACCACCGGAGAGACGGCTGTCTCGGGCACGTCGACGAACCTCTCAGGCAGAACCTGTGGCGCCTCGGTCTGTGACGCGCCCCCCAGTTTGGCGAGGGCTCGAGCCCGATTCGAGAACCGCTTCCGCTGACCGTAGAGCGAGACGACGATGTTCTCCATAAAGGCGTCGGCGGCGGTGCGAAAGCTGCTGTAGGCATAGGTGTATACCAGTCCACCGGCAGCCTGGATCCCTTCCTGCACGGCAGCCACCGGGAGTCCGTTCTCCTTGGCGATCAGCAGCGGTTCCAGTCCCTCGGGCAAGCGCGGCATGTAGCGGCAGGAGCGACCGGTTTGCCAGGTCTCGGCCAGGAGATTGGGCTCGGCCAGCAGCTTGCACTGCGAGTTCGGGGCAGGAATGACGGTGTAATATTTGTCCGGCGTTTCTCCCTTGTACTGTCCGGGCCCGATCAGCACCATTCCGTTGTCATGCCAGAACGTCCGCATCGGCTTGGGCCAATGGGTCACGATCTGCCAACTGACCGGCCCAATGAGAATCGTCCCGCCACGCGTCAGGAGAGAAGCCATTGATCGGCACACTGCCGGATCGCCAAAAACAGCATCATAGACGGGCGGACGAGTCTGGGGACAAAAGACGACCAGAAGGGAGTTGTCCAGACTTTCACAGATCCGCGGAGATGTGCGTTCATCCGGAGACGTGACCTCCGCGTGAGAAAAGAGGTCCGCCGCAACCCCGTAGTCGGCAAAGTCTATTTTGATGGCGTCGCCGAACACACAGACCCGCGTACTCTCCATGGCGGGAAGCGCACCACAGACCGCAAATACAAAGGCGACCAGAACTCGTTGCATCGGTTGGCATCCATCTGTCAAGGACTCATCCTCACAGGCGTAACGCGCCCTTCCGAAAGGCCGGCAGCATTCACCTGGGCCCCGGGGCTTGCCCTGCTGAACACAGGAGCCCCCTCGGCATTGCCTTCTGCATCATCCTGCCACACCATAGTGCCTGAACAGTCTCGCGCCTGGCACACCTCGCGCAAGGACGTCGTGCTCCCCTGCCCTGAGGGGGCTATATTGCGGACAGCTCCTGACCGAACGCGTTCGACGACTCAACGAGGTAAACGTCCCTATGGGATTTGCAGAACTAGGTATCTTGCCGGTGCTCGGGAACGCCTTGGCACAAGACGGCATCACCGAACCCACTCCGATCCAGGTTGAGGCGATCCCAGTCCTGCTTGAGGGGAAAGATGCCACGGTCAGTTCCGAGACCGGCACGGGGAAGACGCTGGCCTACCTGTTGCCGCTCTTCTGCAGAATTGATCCCGCGGTGCGTTCCCTTCAGATGATCGTGATCGTCCCCACCCACGAACTCGCCATGCAGATCCACCGTGAAGCGACACAGCTCGCCCAACGTTCCGGCCTAGGAGTCAGGACGCAAGCGCTGATCGGGGGCGTTTCCGTGAAACGCCAGATACAGAAACTCAAAGAAAAGCCGCACCTGGTAGTCGGGTCGGCCGGACGCATTGGCGAACTCATCGGGATGGGCAAGCTGAAAGCCCACACGGCACAGACGATCGTGATCGATGAAGCTGACCGAATGCTGTTCGGTGACAGCCTTGCCGCCGTGCGCAGGATCGTCAAGGCGACGCTCCGGGAACGACAGCTGGTCTTCGTCTCAGCAACCGAGCAACCGGAAAGCACGCGTGTGGCCGAGTCCCTGGCTCCTGACCTGGTCCGGGTCCATACCGGGTGCAACCGCGTTGTGCCCACCATTGAACACTGTTACCTGATCTGCGAAGAACGAGACAAGCCCACTGCCCTGGCATCGCTGATCCACGCCGTCCAGCCCGAACGCGCCATCGTTTTCGTACACCGCAACGAGGACGCAGAAACCATCGCAGCCAAGTTGGCTTACCGGGGAATCGCGACCGCCGACCTGCACAGTTCACGGGATAAGATGGCCCGCAAACGCGCGCTCGACGACTTCCGAGCCGGACGCACCCCAATACTCATCGCCTCAGACGTTGCCGCACGCGGATTGGATGTGGAAGCAGTCACCCACATTATCAACGTCGACACCCCGAGTCAAAGCAAAGCCTACCTCCACCGGACAGGACGAACGGCGCGCGCCGGAGCATCAGGCTGTGCCATATCACTCTTGACCGACCAGGAAAAGCGCCTGGTCAAACGCTACGAGACGGACCTCAACATCAGCATGATCCGCGTCGAACTCCGGGGTGGCGAGCTTCTCAGGACACCGGTCCGCCCGGGTAACGTCCTCCAGAAGAACGCGCCTCGCGGGGAAGAGCGGAACTGACAATGGACGCCGCTGCTCCCAAGCTGGTTCTGGCCCCCATTCGCGGGATCACCGATTGCATCTATCGCACCGCCCTCCAGCAGTGGTTCCCCGGCTTCGACCGTGCCGTCTCCCCCTTCATCCAGCTGCGCCGGGGCCATTCCCTGCGTCCAGGGGACGTGCGCCAACTCGCCCCCGAGAACAACCGGGTGCTGCCGGTCACTCCACAGGTGCTGACGAACCACGCCGAGACCTTCACCCAGGGGCTGCGTCAGTTGCGGGACCTGGGCTACGCGGAAGCGAACTGGAATCTGGGCTGCCCTTCCCCCACCGTAGCAGGGCGCGGCCGTGGGGCCGGGCTGCTGCCCCATCCGGACCGAATCCGAGCCATCCTGGATGCGGTGTTCTCTACCTCCACCGTACGTCTGTCAGTGAAACTGCGTCTCGGCAGGCATGACCCAAGTGAAGCCACAGCCGTGCTGGCCGTACTCAACCGCTATCCGTTGAGTGAGGTCATCCTGCATCCCCGTACGGCCGACCAGCTGTACGACGGCGAGTTGGATATCCCACGAACGCGGGAAGCGCTGTCGGCATGCCGTCACCCATTCGTGCTCAGTGGCGGCGTATCAACGATGGAGGGCTTCACTGAACTCAGCAAACAGCTCCCTGAAGTCAGTGCCTGGATGATCGGACGTGGCGCGCTCTCGTGCCCCAGCCTGCCTGCCCGGATCAAGGGCAAACTCTCCGCAGAAAACGGAACGTCTCGCGAGGCGCTGCGCGGATTCCACGACGAGCTGTTTGCAGGCTACAGTGAATGGCTGAGCGGGCCGGGACACCTCCTGGCCAAGATGACCGAACACTGGGTGTACCTGTCGACGTGTTTCGCCCGGCCGAAACACGTGTTTGTGCGCATCCGCCGCTCGCGCGATCCGGAACGTTTCCGCGAGAACGTTGAATGGGCATTCGAGCAACCCATGGCACCAGTCATGCGGTGACGTAGCGCCTCAGTCTCGTGAGGCGGCTCGACGGAGTCTCTCCCTCCATCGGACACAAATGGCCCAAGAAACCCCTGGAGGGAGAGACTCCG
>JABHEG010000341.1 GCA_018676675.1 Lentisphaerota bacterium | reverse complement strand
GAATAAATAGCGAGGAACGAGCGGCTTTATGCCGGATCTGAACTTGCCCGGTAGCAAGCGTCATGGTAAACCACACCATTCTCCATACCGGCTCAGTCTCTCTTCATTGTTTTCATAGAACTTTTGACGCTACCTGGTAACACAGGGCCCATCCCTTCTCAACGCGTCTAAGTATACACAGTTTCCTGCCGTAAAGGAAGAGCGTTTGTGAGGGCAGTGGGGGTGCTCTATGGTATGCGCGTTTTCCCCAGACCACGCGGCCGGATTAGGCCAGCGAGTGAGTTGCCCATGAGACCAAGACCCTTGATGTCTTCCCGTTCTCCCTTGCGCCCAGCCTCCTGGGCGTTCCTCCTGGTCCTCGCGATCTCGTCTGTCGGTGTGGGGGCTCCCCCCTACTCCCGTGAAGAGCTGGCGAGTCCGGCTTCCCTGCCGAAATGGGCCAGGCCGGTCCGCGTCAACGTAAACGAAAACAAGCCGTGGAGTGTTTTCCCCGGCAGTCGCATCAGCACAAGCCAGATGCGTCGCGGAGCCGCTCAACTCCACTATGTGGTCCGCAATCGCAGGCGGTCCCCGAACTACCCGTTCTGGGTACTGAAGCTCGGGCAGCATTTCATCGACCTGGAACAGGATCGCGCTGCCTATCAGGTCCTCACGCACGTGATCCGACTGCCGGCGGACACGCCCCACACCAAGAAGCTGAAGTGGCTCCCGACACTGGATGCGGTCAAGGTGCACAGTCGTTTCATGCTTGTACGCCTACTTGCGCGGAACGGGCTCAAAAAGGAGGTCATCCACGGGCTTTCGGCATTGCCCGCTGCCACCGGCTATGATGCTGTCCGCAGAGCCGAAGCGCTGGCCATGATCGGGGACAGCGAGGGTGCCTTGGCGCTGCTGCCGAAAGCGCGCGGCGGCGGTCATCCCGAACGTAACTTCTCCAACGTTTTCCTCACGACTCGGGCTGTCACACTGGCTCGCTGCCTGGGCGATGCGGAACTGACTCAACGCCTGGCCAAGCCGCTGGTGGACCGCGGTCTGAACTCGCAGAAATGGCCTCAATGGAAGTCGGCCTGGTCCATCATGTCAACGACCGCAGCGAATGCGGCCAAGGGCAGCCTGCCTGATCCGAAGACAATTCCTGAAGGGGCGTACGAGGGGGAATGTGGTGGCTTTGTCGCACCGATCCGGGTGGCCGTCGATGTGGCGGACGGGCGTCTCTCAAAGGTCCGGATTCTGAGTCACAAAGAGAATCGGAGCTGGTCGGCGCTGACCGTCATCCCTCAGCGCATATGCCGGCGACAGGACCTGATGGTTGACGCTGTGACCGGAGCCACAATCACCTCTTGTGCCGTAGTGGCTGCGGTCGACCAGGCGTTGACCGTCGCTGCCGCAGAACGGGCGGAATAGGCTCGAGTTCCGTCAATGTGGGAGGCGGTGCCATCCGCCGATTGCCTGCAATGTGGGAGGCGGTGCCATCCGCCGATTGTCTTCGATGTGGGAGGCGGTGCCATCCGCCGATTGCCTGCCAGTCGGAGCACAGCGGCTCCTCCCACGTTGAGGAGGACGGAGGCCGTTGGGTTACCTACGCCACCGGGTTCCAGCCACCGAAGAGATCTTCCCAGAAGGCTTTGACCTGCGCGGCCTGGTCGGCCGGAATCTCACGGCCGAACGGAATCGTGTCTGCATTCGCCAGGCAGTGGATTGCGTCGGCCGTTACATCGACCACCCGGGCCATGTAGGGACACGACACGCGGCTCAGATCGTCGTCGACCCGGTGATGGAAGAACCGTCCTCCGATGCAGTTGCTGCGTCCGATGTAGACTCCTGGTACACCTGCCGTCACAAAGGGGAAGAGATCTGTGTAGGGGATCACTTCGGGCGTTGCCTTGACATACACGTCGGCCGCCTCGAAGAACGGCAGAAGGAACTCTGCCATGGCTGGAGGGCCCCCGCAGTTGAGTTCCAGAGCTCAGTGTTTTGAGCTTGGGGTTCTGTAAAGTTGAACGCCATGTTTCGCGGTTAGCTTCATACGTCGAGGGGACCGGAGATCAACTCCAGTCTGATTGGTCTTGCTGAAGTGATTTCGGCGTTAGTCCG
>JABHEG010000242.1 GCA_018676675.1 Lentisphaerota bacterium | reverse complement strand
CAGGCACACCTGGGGTATGTCTTCCTGGCGGCGGAGTGAGCCCACACCACAAGGGCAGCAAGCGCTTCGCGCCGAGTCGGTTCCGCGCGAGAGCCGCCCCGCCGGGAAACGACGATGCTACGGCATCACCTCTTGCCCGGCGGGGCTCCTCTCATCTCGGAGCCGTCCTCGTCAGGGCGTACACTGACTTACGCAGCTTGGTACTAGTTGCGGCGGGTGGTCTTCAGCCTCTCGGCTCGGGGCGCGCTCTGGCTGCTCCGGGGGCGGCTGCGGGGGGAGGAAGGGAAGCCATTGCTCGGTCACGAAACGCGGATGCCTCTTCCGGTGCCATCGACTGGTAGCGCCGTCGCTTCTTGCGTCGTTCGAGCTCATCCCCGCGGATAACGAGGCTGGTGATGTGCTTTCCTCCGTCCGCAAAAGCGTGCAATCTCCCAGCTTTTCCCAGCACGATAACTGACTCCTTAAAGGTATCCCGCATGACGTCGCTGAGCGGGGCTCCCTTCAGGTCGTCATGTGCCTTGTGGACCGGGCGGCGCTGTTGGCCGCGCAGTTCGGCGTGGGCCGTCCTGCGGTGATGCTGCCGGCCTTTGCGTTCGATCGAGTGGGCCAGGTGGCGAAGCAAGCTGAATCCGTTTGCTCTGATCTTGTCCTGTGCTTCCCTGGTCTTGGCGTGTTGCCAGGCATTGCTTAGGGAGAAGGTCTGGCCCCGGGCTTCGGTCAGTGCATCGAAGACTCGGTGGAAGGCCGATCGGCGATTCGGTGGGGCGTTGGCCAACGCATCCCGCACGTGTTCGTCGGTGATGGTCTGGAGGTGGACTCGGTGGTCTTTCGTCTCGACGAGTTGCACAGTCAGGGCGGCTCGCAGGGAGTTGATGTGCAGGTAACCGGCGACGACTTGTCCCCAGACTCGGTAGGAGAAGCTGTTCTTTCCGAACGAGGTGAGTTGTTCATCGGTCAGTCGTCGTCGCCCAATCACGCGCGCCAGCATTTCCGGCCGCTCGGCGAACAGGAGGTCGGTCCGCGGATCCTCGATTTGCAGGAAGTAGTTGAAGAGCTCTTCCCATTGCGGTCGTCCGGTTGACTCGTAGCCGCTGAATACACACCCCGCTGCCGGTGGCGTGGAGTGATCGCATGTCGCGCCCTGGCAGGCATAGCAGTAGACGTGTCCCGGCCGGAAAGTGTGGTGTCTGGAGGCGCACTCCGAGGCCAGGCGCTGGGCTGTTTCAGCCAGTTCTTCTGCGCTCAGTTGGGGATGCCAGGTGAGGGCGACGCTCGACAGGTCGATGGGGTCAGTGCTGGGGGCGTGGCCTGTATCCGCCAGAGCGCTTTGCAGAAGTCGTTGCAGAGCCTCGATTGCGTCTTGAGCACTGGATTGGAGGTGGGGCTCCACAGGGCGAGATCCTGCTGGCTGGTTGCACCGTTACCCGGAGGCGGGCTCGGGACGAATGGCTTCCTGCTGAAGCGCTCGGAGCCTCGTCTGAGCCGTCGAAGCGATGGGCCAAAGCTGCGCTGCAAAATGTACCGCTCACTCGATTCCTGTCAATGTTCCTGGTCCGAGGGGGGCGTTGTTGTAGACGGTGCGTTCGCCTCTATCTTTGCTTGCACGGCAACCGGGATGTCACGTAGGCCTCTGGTGTCTGTTTTGCCGGGCCCGCAATGAAGCCGGTCGCTGTCTGCGCTCGCCTGTGTCCAATGGTAGCCGTGAGGTGCACTCAATGTGGCGTTCATTCTTCTCTGTCGCGGTCCTGTTGGCGGTTCTGTCGACTCACGTGAGAGCGGCTGGAACTCTCGAGAATCTGGCTTTGACGCGGGGAATGGGGATACCTTCCGCGCTGGGGGCATGGCCCAACGCCCGGTTCTCAGCCGGGAAGGCTTGTGACGGGGATGAGACGACGGGATGGCTCAGCCCTCCCGGTGTCTATCCCGTCTGGTTGCGGGTGGAATGGCCGTTGCCGGTTGACGTGTCTCATGTTGATGTCGTGCCCTTCCTGCCTGAAGACGTGCCGACAGCCGGTCGCCCCGGAGCGTATCGCCTGGAAATCGCGGTCGGTGATGGCTGGAAGACCGTCGCCAGTGGGGATGGGGCCGCCTCCCAGGACAGAGTCCTATCCCATCGTCTCCCGTCAGGCTTCAGGACCGATGCCGTGCGCTTGGTGGTAGACAGCGGCCCAAGCCCCTGTGTTGGCGTTTCCGAACTACGCATCACCGGGCCCAAACTCGTTGTCCCTGGGGAATGGGCCCCGCGGTGGGAGGCGCGCTGGATATGGTGTGAACCGTCGCTGGTGATTCCTCACCGCGAGCCTTTGCGGCGCTACTTCCGTCGGTCTTTCACAGTGGATGACCCGACCAGGATAAAGGAGGCCTGGCTGCTCGCCTGTGCATTTGATCGTCTGAACAACTTTTGGCTCAACAACCGATCAGGACTGCGGCACTCGAGCCTCTACGGTGGGTCGTTGCGGAGAGCGCAGGTGCGACGGGTGAGATCGGATTGGTTCGTTAGTGGTGAGAATGTCATCGCAGCCGAGGTCGACGATATCTACGAGTGTGGGAGTCAGGGGTTGCTTGCCGAGCTGCTTATCCGTTACCATGACGGCAGCTCCGAGCGGATTGTGACGGACACCTCATGGCTGGGGCAGGAAGATCAGGGCGTCGTTCCTGACTGGCGCAAGCCTGACCTGAGGGATCGCCGCTGGGTTCCTTGCGTGGCAAAGACGTGGCCGAATACACGTTTTCACTGGCTGTGGAACGTTCCGTACCCCACGGTGTGCTCCGAAGACCAGTTGCGATTACTGGAGTTGACAATCACCCCACCTCGCCCGCGTCCGGGGGATGTGGTCACCGTCAGGATGGTCCTGGAGAATGAGGCGGCGTTGACCAGCGACTACGCCGTCGTTGTCCGCCTGGGGCAGGCGTCGCTGTCCCGCAACCACGATTTTGAGCTCTGGGGGCGTGCGCTTCACCCCGACCAACTGAAGACCAGCGAGTGGAAGAGGGGGAGACATCCGGTCGAGCTTGAGCTGAGCATCCCGGATGCTGCTCCGGACCCGGTGCCGGTCACACTCCTCGTTTCACGCCCGGAAGGAGGCGCTCAGGTGACCTGTGATCTCGAGGGCCTGTCTGCTGATGCGTATGGCGTTCATCTCTCGCTCCCCGTTGCCAGGGGGAAGAGTCCTGCACCTCAGGAGGCGTCTAATGCATTTCCGGGCTGTGAGGTCCGGACGGTGGCTGGAACGCCTTCACTGTTTATCGGTGATCGTTTGGTTCCCCCGATTCTCTGGTCGTCCTGCTACGGCAGTTATTCCCGGTACAGCCAGTATGCTGGTTCCGGCGTACGCATCTTCCGTCCGCTGATTCAGGGCGGGCCGATCTGTGCTCCGGGTGAGGAGGACGAGTACTACCGGGTGTGGCTTTCGGAGATCGACCGGATGCTGGAGGCTGCAATTGCCGTTGACCCCGACGTTTGGTTGCTGCCCGCGTTACCGATGGATCCACATCCGGAATGGTTGTTCGCCGAACCGACCGAGCAGATGTTGGGGGGGCGGGGGAATCCGGTGATCACCCTGAGCTATGCTGTTCCGGATCGTGGGCAAGTCCGGCCTACGTTCATGTCGCGGGCCTGGCGAGTCGCCGGGGCTCACGGCCTGGAACGGCTGGTCAAACACATGGCATCGCGTCCCTATTCGAAGCGCGTGATCGGGCTCTGTCTGTTCGCGGGCCGTGCGGGAGAAAACTACTGGGGAGGGAATGAACGAAATATATTCCGCGACGAAGCAGGTGACTATGCTGCCAAAGATCGCTCGGCCTGGGACGTGGGGGACTTCTCCATGGCGGCCAGGAGGACGTTCCGGACGTTCCTGCTCGACAAGTACGGGGAGGAGGAACGCCTTCGCGCGGCGTGGCGCATGCCGCAGGTGACGTTCGACGACATCCTTGACCCGGCAGTGCTGCCCAGAGATGTCCTGTGCGATCATCTGGTCTGGAGCGGGAAAAAGGCGGCTGACGGGGCGCTTCGAGATCCGCTGAGACGTGGTGTCGGCTCCTTACCAATGGATTACTTGCAGTGCTTCTCTGAAGCGATGATTGACAGCTTTTCGGCTTGGGGGAGGGCGGTCAAGGAGGCCTCCAACGGGGCCCTGATTGCCGGCTGTTTTTATGGCTATGCCGTGCCACAGATGTTCACGTCTATTCCCGGTTTCCATGGGCACACGGCGGTCGCGGAGGCCTGTCGAACGCCATGGCTTGATTTTTATGTCAGCCCAAGTGAATACAATGCGGCCCGCCGGGCAGGTCACCCCTACTGGGGACACAACATTCAGGACAGCTTGAGGCTGCACAATAAGCTGTGGATCTATGAGCAGGACTCGCGGACATTCCTCGCCGACCACATGCCCAAGACGTTCAGTCGGCCTGAAACGGTTGAGGTCTTCAAACGGGATGCTGCTGCGGCTCTGACGCACGCCGCCGGGTGGTGGTGGTACGAGTTCTCCAAAGGGCAGGCGGGGCCCCAGGCACGGCCTTGGTTTGCCGACAAAGCCATCCTGGGTCTTGCTACGCAACTCAAGACCATCTATGAACGCGGCTTGCGTGTCCCTCACCGGGGGCCCAAGGCACAGATCGCGGTGTTCTACCATGGGGAAACCCTGACCGGGATGGATCTCTTCGCGCCGACTGCCCAGGTCAACATCACGATCAGCAGGTTGACGTTCGTGAATGCGATGCAACGGATTGGGACTCCCTTCGATTTCTACAACCTTGCGGATATTCCCGTTCTTCACGAGCGTGGGCTCTTGAAACAGTACCGTCTTTGCGTCTTTCTCAACCCCTTTTATTTGACTCCAGCCGAGCGCTCATCGCTTGACCTCTGCAAGGGGGGAGAGCGCACGTTGCTGTGGCTGTGGGCTCCGGGGCTGGGCGGCAGTGATCGGAGCCCGAACGCGGACAACGTTTCGGCGCTGATTGAGATCCCGGGCGTCAGAGCGCTGGAACAACGAGCGGTTCAAAGCTACCAGCTGTGCGATCCGGAGCACCCCCTCAATGCGGGACTTGAGAGCGAGGCGAGGTTCGCCGCGCTGCCTTTTCCCCCGGGCGCCACCTGGGAGTGTTTTGGCAATGACGTGTGGCCCGTTCTGTACGTTGATCCGGAACGGTGCGGGGCGGATACGGAAATTCTTGGTCAATGGGTGCTGAACGGAGAGCCTGCGCATGAGCGCATCGCTTACTGCTCCCGTGCGAATATCGGTGGTCGTGACGGTCGTTGGCGTTCGGTATACGCGGCCGTTCCTCTCCTTAATGCTGCCCAACTCCGCAATCTTGCTCGAGAGGCCGGGGTGCACATATATTGGGAAGGAGACGAGATCTTCTTTGCCGGGGCAGGCTTCCTGTCACTCCACACCGGCAACGAGGCATCCGAGGGTGTGCTGCGCCTTCCCGAGGTCAGTGATGCATACGATGTTTTCTCCGGGAGGGCCGCGTGTTCACACGCCAAAGAAATCGCCGTTGATATGGCGCCTTGCAGCACCATGGTGTGGGCGCTTGGGAAGAGAAACGAAAAGGGTGACACCGGAACTGACTGATCTGCGGGGACGCCGGGAGGCACCATGCGCAACGCGTCCATATTGGTGGTTAGCATGGGATCGGCCCAAAAGAGCCTTTTTGCAGGGGGCAAATCGTTGCGTAAGGGGTGGAGGCGTGTTATATTTTTCGGCTAACCTAGAAACGGCGTAGGAGCCAGCGAAGATCTTCATCTTCCGGGCCAGCCTGGAAGAACCGGTATTCCCCCCAGAGAGAGTGTTCAAAAGGAGCAGCACAGAATGGAACCCACGAAGAAGGCCCTTTTTGAGTCTAAGATGGACGCGACCAGCTTACAGAAGTTGGCTGCTATCAACAATGATCAGGTGGACGAGTTTGTTGCCTACGCCATTGAGCTGTGCGAGCCCGACTCTGTATTCGTCGGCGACGACAGCGATATGGACGCCTCCTACTGCCGCATGCGCGCCATCGATGGCCAGGAGGAGAGCCAGCTGGCCACGAACGGTCACACGGTCCACTTTGACGGTTACTTCGACCAGGCCCGTAAGAAGGACGTCACCAAGTACCTGGTCCCCGCGGATGAGACGCTTGATCCCAACCTGAACCAAGTGGAACGCGAGGAAGGTCTGGCCGAGATCGAGGGCATGCAGAGGGGCGCTTACAAGGGCCGCCTGATGTACGTCCGCTTTTTCTGCCTGGGCGCAACCGACAGCGCGTTCGCCATTCCCTGCCTGCAGATCACGGACTCGGCCTATGTTGTCCACTCCGAAGAGCTGCTGTACCGCCGCGGTTACGAGGAGTTCAAACGCCAGAGCGCGGCCGACCCCAATTTCGAGTTTTTCAGGTACCGCCATGCCACCGGAGAGGTGGATGAGCGCATGACCAGCAAGAACTACGAAGACAACCGCGTCTACATGGACCATACCCGCAACACGGTGCTGTCTGTCAACACGCAGTATGCCGGTAACACGGTCGGATTAAAGAAGCTGTCCCTGCGCCTGGCCATCCGCAAAGCCGACCGCGAGGGTTGGCTGGCCGAGCACATGTTCATCATGCGCTGCAATGGCCCAAAGGGCCGCGAGACCTATCTGGCCGGCGCCTATCCCTCCGCTTGCGGCAAGACTGCGACCGCCATGCTCCCCGGCGAGAATATCGTTGGCGACGACCTCGCCTACTTCAAGGTCATCGACGGCGAATTCCGCGCCTGTAACGTCGAAGCCGGCATCTTCGGCATCATCACTGACGTGAACGCGGACGACGATCCCGTGATCTGGGACGTCCTGCACAGGCCCGGTGAGGTCGTCTTCGGGAATCTCTGCGTCAAAGACGGCAAGCCCTACTGGCTCGGAATGTCCGAGGAAACACCCGTCGCAGGAGCGAACTACGCCTCCGACGAGTGGACTGAGGGCATGGTCGGGCCTGACGGCAATGTGACAACTCTGAGCCACAAGAACGCCCGGTACACCGTGCAAATGCGCGACCTTGAGAACGCGGATCCAGACTGGGACAACAAGCAGGGCCTCCCCATCGGCGGCATCATCTACGGCGGACGCGACAGCGACACCAGCGTTCCTGTTCGTGAGGCGTACAGCTGGGATCACGGCGTCTGCATGATGGGCGCGACTCTCGAATCCGAGACCACTTCCGCCACCATCGGGCAGGAAGGCGTCCGTAAATGGAACGTGATGTCCAACATGGACTTCCTCTCCATGAGCGTCGGCCGGTACATCCAGAACAACCTCGACTTCGCGAAGGACATCAAACGCCCGAAGGTTTTCGGGACGAACTACTTCCTCAAGAAGGACGGGAAGTTCCTCAACGGCAAACTCGACAAGGGCGTGTGGATCAAGTGGATGGATTTGCGCATCAACGGCGAAGTCGATGTTCTCGACGCCGGCTATGGTCTGATCCCGAAGTACGAGGATCTCAGGAAGCTGTTCAAGGAAGTCCGCGATGAGGACTACACCATGGAGCAGTACGTCCAGCAGTTCACGGTGAACCTCCCTGAGGTGATCGCCAAGATCGGTCGCATGGAAGAGATCTACACCACCAAGGTTCAGGACACTCCAGAGGCCATGAAGGCGGAGATGAAGGCGGAGCGCGAGCGTTTGGAAGCCCTCCGGGCGGCCAAGGGAGACTACATTTCTCCTTGCGACCTCTAGTTTGTCCTCTGTCTTTCACCCCGGCCTGAGTGCAGGTTGGGGGGAGGTAAGGTTCCTCAGGAGCCGTGGCTGAGATTCCCTCTTAGCCGCGGCTCCTTTCTTGTGTCTTCCTGCGTTGTGCGTTGCGTGGAAGGGGGGCGGTCTTGCGTGGGCCGTTCTCGCGCGAGTTCCCGGCTACGCCGGAGGGTTGCGGATAGCCCCCGAGGGCTGTAGAGTTCTCCAGCATTCGTCGGCGCCCAATCGGCGCGTTTCTCACCTGTTCTACTGCGAATAGAGGCTTTCCGCGGAAGGAGTTCACGTCATGGCCCCTCGCTGTCGTTTCCTGGCGTCCGTAGCCGTATGCTTGTACGGGTTCTCTCTCTGCGCCGTGATCTCAAGCTATGCCGAACCCACGGCTGGGCGCTCCACGATCCAGGACACTGTCGACG
Organism: Lentisphaerota bacterium; assembly: GCA_018676675.1. Lineage (GTDB taxonomy): Bacteria > Verrucomicrobiota > Lentisphaeria > Oligosphaerales > JABHEG01 > JABHEG01. Next base: position 26,915 of record JABHEG010000242.1, on the reverse strand, counting down.
CCCTTCTCGGGAGCATTGGCCAGGAGACTGGTGCATGGGAGAACGTCCCGGAGGCGGAGGCGGATGCCCAGATCAGCGACGCGGACGATGAGAACTCAACCGGCCCATCTCTCGCTCGAGACCGGGAAACAGGCCAGCTTTTCTGTGCCTGGTCCCAAAAGGACGCGCCGGACGGAGACCATGAAATCTACGTGAAGACGTATGATCCGGTGGCTCGGACCTCAGCCTGGGTTGCGCTGGCCAACGGCGGCTCGGGCGACGGGCGCATCTCTGACACCAACCGAGACTCCGTGTCCCCAAAGCTGCTGGTTCAGATGACCCCCGCCAAGCGCCTGTGGGTGATTTGGCAGGAGGGGCGTTCGGGTGGTGTCCTGGATCAGATTTTGGGCGTTGACCTGGAGAGCGGTTTCTATAGCGTCCTGGAGGCCATCAAAGACATCGAGTACGAGGGGACTTATATCTATGCCAAGTGTTACGACCTTGAGACTGAGCAGTGGGACGCGACGCTGGACTACGCGGACGCCTCTGCAGGCAAGACTATCAGCGGGAACGACGACTACAGCATGGCCTCCCGCCCCGACGCCGTATTGACGGCAGAAGGAGCCCCGTTTGTGGTTTGGGATTACATCCGCTTCTCTCCGGAAGGCGGATCGGGTCTGACCAACATCGTTAAGATCATTGACGCCCCCAACAACAACCTGGGAGCCGTCTACGGGGCGGCGAACGAGGAGGCAGGATGGTTGACTCTCGAGGGAGTCGCCATCGATTACGACATGGCAGCCGCACATGCACTGACGGCGACCGGTCAGTGGGACATTTCGGTTTCCCCGAGCGTGACGCTGTGTGCAGATGGCAGGCCGAGCATCGCCTGGGTGCATACCGAGGTAGATGCCGCCGGCAGATCGGCGGCTGATTACCGGGGCCTCAGTCAGGTGCATGCGATCAGGTACGACGGCTCGGCCTGGGGCGACACGTTGTTTGGCGGGACCGGGGCAACTGACGGAGGGGTGAGCCGATGGAACACCGAGGCCGGTGTGGGGATCTGCACCCAGCCTGCCATCGCGGCGTTGCCATCCGGCGAGGTCGCCGTCGTCTTCACTCGAACGGGCCCTGAGAACAGTGAACTGACCGGGACGAAAGTGATCCAGATCAGCGGCAAGGTGTGGAATCCGATGATGGGCCAGTGGACAGATTACTACGTTGATGACGACAACCGCGGATGGCGTGATCTGTCCGCCAGTGTCTTTGACGTTGCCACCGGGGCCGACCTGACCGTCACCGGTGACGGCGAAGCCGTTGTGGCCTGGACCGATGCCGCGCTGAACGTGTTCGCTCTGGTGTGGGACAACGAGGACCAGAGCTGGGACACGTTCGCGAAGTCGTGGTGGTTGCCTTCCGACATCAACGAGGAGGCCGGACTACAGGGAGGCGTTGATGTCATCTGTGACATGGACCAACCCCTCGTTGCGTGGACCAGTGCCTCGCTTTCTGACACCCTGAAGAACACGGTTGACGCGTTGGCCAATACGTCTGAGATCACCGCTGATCTCCTGACCGACATCCAGACGGAGCTGGCCAATGCCGTGTTCGATGTTCGTGTTCGGCGTTTCGATGCCAATCAGGTCGTGGACCTGACCGACACCGACCTCGATGGACTGCCCGACGCATGGGAAACAGAGGTGTTTGGGGGGCTTGAGCAGGATCCGTGGATGGACTATGACAATGACTATCTGACCAACTATGAAGAGTGGGAAATGGGGCTGGACGCGACTGATCCGGACACGGATGATGACGGGTATTACGACAAGGCCGAGACGATGATTCCAGGGGCTGATCCCGATGATCCGAATGTCCCCGGCGGCGGCGTGGTAATCACGGGAACGATCTACGACTCGTCGACCGGGAACCCAGCCGCTTCGGCCCATGTCTCGGCCTTGATGTGGGGAAACAGCGCTCCCCCATTGGTGTCGGCGAGCACGGATGACGACGCCAACCAGGATCCTGGGACGTACGAGATTGAGATTCCGGCGGGTGTCGAGGTCATCCTTGTTGCAGGTGGGCCCTTCCTATTGCCTGGGTTCTATGACGCCAGCGTCACTCCTGAAGGAGCCACCCCGATTCGGAGCTTTAGCCCGGGAGATCTCCCGGGGATCGACATCACGCTGGGACCGGCTCGTCCTGTCTTGGGAACTCTCCTGGACACAGCGGACGGGGTGCCCCTTCCCAACATCCCCGTCGACGCGTTTGCCACGGCGGATGCGGCGTTTTTGTCCCGAACACGCTCCAGAGCTGACGGGAGTTACACCCTTTGGGTCCCCCTGGATACCGAGTTTGTCATCGAGGCCGGAGGGAACAGCTATGTAAAGGAGTACCACGATGACGTGGCCCTCTTTGGGGATGCTCTGGCTTACACACTGACGGGCACGGATGTCCTCACCAGTATCGACTTTTCGCTTGAGTTCAACAGCGATATCGCAGCTCGCGTACTCGGCTTCGAGATCGAACAGATCTGGGTCCATGGCCGACCTCAACGGGACCTGCATTACCTGCTGAACATAGAGGTCGATACCGATGAGAGTGTTGCGGAGGTCGCGTTTGATACGCCCGCCGGGAACACGTTTGTGATCCCCGATGAGGTGTTCACGGAGGAGGGGGCCGTCTCGACCAGCCGTTGGTATGACATGGGACGCGGTGTCTACGTATGGAAGCATGAGGGGGCCTTCGCGGATCCCACGGAACTTACTCCGTATGGGGATGGAGACTATGTCGTTCGCGTGACCTTCCGGGATGGTCGAGTGCAAGAGACGACGTTCCCCTTCTCGGCACCGGATGTCCGGGCGGCGATTCCCCAGCCCATGGAGGCCCCCGTTTTTCTGTCCCCAACCCAGGACGAATTGGTCACTGACCCGGTCACGATCACTTGGGATGCCTACACTGAGGATGTGGCCGAGGCCCTTTTCATGGACCTCGATGATGGCGATATAGAGACCCTGGCAATTGACGACACCAGCTATGTCGCCGGGGTGTTGGGCCCGGGGCGCCACACGGCCGTCCTGTGTTTCGAGAACGGCAGAGAGGCTGAGAATGCGGACGGCATTCCGTATGAGGTCCTTAAGTCCAGCGAATCGACGCTTGATTTTGTGGTCGCGGACGGGGCGGATCTGCAGCTTGAGCTCTTCCCCGGATGGAACCTGATCAGCTTGCCGCGTGTGACGAGCATGGCTGTGGAAGAGATCTTTGTGGACGACACGGAGACTGCGATAAAGGTCGGGTCGCTGTACACTTGGAGCACTACCGAGCGCGGGGGGACTTACGTGGGGATTGACGGAGTTGATATCCCGGAAGCCTTGGTCGGTTACTGGGTGTTCAGCATGGCGGGCGGTCTGACTCGGCCCATCTCTGGAGTCCCTCCCACCGGAGTCGTGGACTTGGTGGCCGGGTGGAACCTCGTGGGGCCCGCAACACCTGTTCCCGTTCCCGATATCCCTCAGCTTTGGCCGGACGTCTGGGGGTGGGATGCAGAGCAAACTCAGTACTGGAGAGTCGAGGAAGAAGAGCTCTTGACCCCGGGAATGGGGTACTGGGTCAACGCACTGGAAGACGTGAGCGGTGTCAGGCTGGCTGATGACCTTGAGCCGGTGTTCAGCGCGGACGGTTGGGATGGTGACGAAGCCAGAATGATGAGCGATTTCGCTACGTTGCAGGGCGCCATCAACGAGATCGCCGCAGACGAAGATGCGCAAGACGCCTTGGACGGCGCTCTGGACGGGCTCGGACGGGGAGGAGCACGGTCAACGCGCGCACTCGGGCCGTTGGCAGCGTATCGGACACTCAACTGGAACGTTCAGGATCGACGGATTGAGCTGAGTTACGGCCATTCACAGGTGCATGGAAACGTCTACATCACCCGCGAGGGGACGGTGCTGGACCGCTACTATCAGGTGGATTTTCAAGACAATTTCTCCTTCTTCGGTATCGATATTGACGGAAAGCTCGAGCTCAAACGGCGTGGTTTTGGGCTGCGGGAGTTTGACCTGCGGATCCGTCGGGGGCGACTCGCCTTCGGGCGTCACGCAACCGGCCGCAGGGCATTCCTTCTCGTTGCCGGGGTACTTGTTGTGAAGAACGATGTCTTTGAGTTGGAGATACCTCGGGGCGCAGGTGCGAGTGGGATCACCGGTGGTGTCCTGGGAGAGCGTTTCTTCCAGCTCTTCACAAGCGACCAGACTGTAGACAAGCTCGCCTTCCCGCGGGAGTGGTCAGACTGCCCGTGCCCCACCAGTGGGCCGCTTGGCTTCTCCGGACGTTTTAACGAAGTCATGCTGCAATTCATGGACGCCCGACAACTCGCCGATCGTCTCACCAGCAGCGGTCTGGGCGGGACAGTTGCGGACGCGTTCCGAGACTTCGTCTTCGAATTCAGCCGCGATCTTGACGTTTCAGGCGTGTACCGCTTCACGGGGACCTGTACCCCCGTCCTGGAGGACGTGTTTGCCCAGGAGATACACGTGGCGGTCAATGGCAGCCTCAACGAATGTCTGGATGCCGAGGGCAGGGACTGGATGGAAGCTGTTGACCATGTTCTGTTCGGCATCCCCGGGTTGGAGTACTGGCTGCGACGTTCCGTACGCAACAGAGCCGAGGAACTCCTGCTTGAGCGCGCGGACGAGGATGGTTGCTGGATCGTCCCGGCTGAGCATGTTGCCGAGCGTGTGAGAGATCGACTCGGCAACGTGATCGATTGGGGAACCTGTCCGTAAAGGTCCTGCGCTCCATGTGGGGCAAGGTCATCGGGAGTGAGAGTTTGCTTCAGGAATTGCGTGATGTGGCCGGTCACTTGGCGGGTTGGTTAGGGCAGGGCGAGGCCTGGGAACTTGGCACTCAGCTTGCTGGGCTGTGTGTGGTCGTGCTTGTGGCGACAGCCTTGCAGCCCGGCATCAGAAAGGTGCTGGCGAGTTGGGAGGCACGGTGCAGCGCGCGGCTGAGTTGGGCCCGCGCCTTCTTCTCCGTTCTAGGGGCGGCACTTCTGCCACTTTCCCTGTGGGGGTTGGGGCGACTCTCTATTGGCTTTTTCCAGGAGTTCGGCTGGGAGCCTCGCCTTCTCGAGTGGGCCGTGCCTTTCGCTGGACTGTGGGGGCTCTACCGGTCAGTGATCGCTGTGCTTGGTGTCGTCTTGACCAAGGAGCAGGTGCGCGTTTGGAGTCGGAATGTCCTTCTCCCGCTCGTGGTCGTCCTGGCCGTTTTTCACGCAGCAGGTGTGCTTGACGATGTGCTTGCCTGGCGCCTTGCCCCTCGTCAAGACGTGAACGTTACCCTTGGATCTGTCCTGACCGGGATCGCCGTTCTCGTTGCGTTCTATGTTGCCTCGCGCGGGGTGCGTCGCTTTCTCGAGCAGGTGTTCTTCCCCGGAGCGGGGGTGGAGGCGGGACTGGGGCAGATTCTCGCCTCACTTGCCACATATACCACAGTGACCGTTGGCGCGATGTTTGCGCTGGGGACGATGGGCATCGATCTGACTGCTTTCACGGTTGTGGCCGGTGGCCTGTCCGTGGGGCTGGGCTTTGGGTTGCAGGAGATTGTCAGCAACTTCATGAGCGGTTTCATTCTCATGCTGGAGCGTTCAATTGGGGCTGGCGATGTTGTGCAGGTTGGGGAGACGCTTGGGGTAGTGAAGATGATTGGTGTCCGAAGCACTGTGGTGAGAACGCTTGACAATGTTGAGCTCATCATCCCGAACTCCCGGTTTCTGAACGATGCGGTCACCAATTTCACTCGTGCTGATCCGAAGGTCCGGATGCATGTGGCTGTCGGTGTCAGCTATGATTCCGATCCCCGAGAAGTGGCCGCTGCGCTTCGTGAAGCGTCCCACCACCCCCACATTCTCGAGGTCCCCGAACCGACTGTCGTGTTCAATGGATTCGGGGAGAGCAGCCTCGATTTTGAGCTGCTTGTCTGGACGACTGAGCCAGCCCTGATGCCGGTATTGCAGAGCGATCTGCGCTATCAGGTTTGGGATGCTCTCGCCGAGCGTGGGATCGAGATCCCTTTTCCACAGCGCGATATTCACTTGCGCTCGGGAGCGCCTCTGCAAGCGCTCGCCGATGAGTTGATCAGCAAGCAAGAGAGGGAACCAGACCGATGAGCAGGTTCCGTTCGTCTTTTCTGTTCTGCCTTGTGTTGTGCTTCTGTTCGCAGAGAGGCATTACTGCAACTCTCCTGTTCGACTTTGAGGAGGATGCCGAGATCTCGCTTTGGCACGATGAGGGGAAGGACACGCTTGGGAAGGACAAGCGGCTTGCCGCGAGCACCGTGTTGGCAGCTTCCGGGAAGCAGGCCATGCGGTTCTTTACACCCGCTTGGCGCCCTGAGGAGCACGGTGGAAGGCAGAAGTGGCCTGCCTTTGAAGGGACCCCACCGATTGGAGACTGGGAGCGTTTCGATCGTCTTGTATTTGAGATCGTGAACACGACCGCCGTTCCGCAGAAACTCATGCTGTTTATCACTGACTCGAAGAAGGCGACACGCAGTGGGCTTCCCCATCGTGAACTGCTTGCCCCGCATGGTTACACGCAGGCTGTCGTGGAATTGAGGAAGGGCTTTGCTGCCAGGAAGATCGCTTCGGGCGACATTCAGCGCATGCATTTCTACACCGAAGACCCACCGGAGGACATGACCATTGTTCTGGATCGCTTTCTACTGCTTGAGCCCGGGGAGAGTGTTCCGGCCCCGCAGAGGCAGTTCGTTGACGATTTTGTGGCCCTTCAGAAGCCTGCGGTTGACGGAGCCCGTGCCGGGATTGGCGAGGCTTGTGAGGAGATGCTGGGCCAGGCAACCGGGAGTGCGCAGGTTGCCGAGTGGGTCAGAACTGAGCGGGAGGCATTGCTCAGCCAGGTGAGCTCTCTCGCGCTGGCCGCGAGCAGCGATGCCTCATTGGGGCTGATGTTGCCCGGGAAGCTGAGCCGCCTCCGAGATCAGGTAGCGTGGATGCAGTCCGTTTTGGCCACTCGCCTGGCCTTTGAGAGGATTCGTCCCCAGGTGGCCCAGGACGCCGAGAGCGGGAGGGGCATCGTGGTTGGCACGGTCGACTCGATGACGAAAGTCTTGCCGCGAGCGGCACTGCCTGAACTTGAAATTTCGCCTGCGGTCGAACTGGCGGCGGCCCGGAACGAGACGGAGAGTTTCCAAGTGGTCGTGCTGCCTATGGAGGCTTCGGCACAGGATGTCTCTCTGCGCGTCGGGGAGCTGCTGAGTGCCGATGGCGATCGCCTTGCAGCTGACGTTGTGACGTCATCGGTGGTTGGCTACGTGGAAACGAAGGAACGTCCTCCATACGGGGCGTCGCACGTCGGCTGGTGGCCGGACCCGATCCTGGACTTCATGTCTTCGACAGAAATTGCCAAAGGAGATGCCCAGGCGTACTGGGTTCGTGTCAAGCCCCCGAAAGCTCAACCTGCGGGACGCTACTCCGGGACGCTGGAGGTGCTTCAGAGTGGTCGGGTTGCCTTTCGTTTCCGTCTGCTTGTCAACGTCTATGGATTCTCGTTGCCGGACACATCGCCGTTGCCGATGGCGATCACGTTTGCCCCGCACGATCACCCGACCAACGAAACACGCGCCCTGCAGGCGGAATGGCGCAAATCGGCCAACTACCCAGTTGTCGGCTGGCGCAAACACAAGGCTCTTTGGGGGGAGTTCCTGGCGGACTACTTCATCACCTATGACAGCCTCTATGCTTACAAGAACAGGGGGCCCGACTTCGATATCCTGGCTCGTTTGCACACTCAGGGGCGCCTGGGACGCTTCAATCTTGGGTACTACGGCAAATGTCCGGCTGCTCCCGACGGTATCGCGGCCTGGCAGAAGACTGTGATCGATCGGATTCGTCCACGGTATGAACGGGCCCGCGAACTTGGGCTCCTGGACCACGCCTATATCTACGGGTGCGATGAACACAGGAAAGAAGACTTCCCGCAGGTTGAGCGGGCGGCGGCCCGGATTAAGGCTGCTTTCCCGGACGTTATGGTGATGACCACCACCTACGACCACAGCTTTGGCGCGGACTCTGTCATCACGTCCATGGATGCGTGGTGTCCGCTGACCCCACGGTACGATATGGAAAAGGCGACTGTGGCGCGGAAGCATGGCAAGGAAGTGTGGTGGTACATCTGTTGTGGCCCTCGGCATCCTCACGCAAACATGTTCATTGAGTATCCGGCCATCGAGGGACGCCTTCTCATGGGGGCGATGACGGCAAAGTACCGCCCGGATGGGTTCCTCTACTATCAGATTAGCATCTGGAACTCACAGCACCCAATCGACTCGGGGCCGTTTACTCACTGGGATCCCCGTAGCTGGACGACGTACCATGGGGATGGATCCTGGACCTGCGTGGGCCCGAAGGGGACGCCACTGCCGACAATCCGACTCGAGAATTTCCGCGATGGCCTGGAAGACTACGCTTACTACCGGATTCTGGAGGCAACGTCGGCAGCGGTCACGGCCAAGGAAGAACGCGGCGTCCCCAGGGGGGACTGGTCCGCAAGGGCTCGAGCGCTGATGGAGGTCCCTCAAGACGTCGTGAAGAGCATGAAGGATTACACGCGTGATCCGGGCGTGTTGTATCGCTACCGGAACGCTCTGGGTAACTGTATCAACGAAGCGCCGATCGCTCCGGTCTCGCCCTGGGACCAGTAGCCGCTTCTCAGTGAAGGAGTCACACCCGTGAAAATTGGGCATTGGCAGCTTGAATGCACCCCGGGCGATTACGAAGCGAATATCCGCAAGGTTGTGGGAGGTCTGGAGAGCGCGGACGAGGTCGGTCTCGAGATTGTGAGCTTCCCAGAGTCTTTCATAACCGGCTACTATGGCTCTGAGGAAGGGGCTCGTGCGCACAGTATTGCTGCGGATGGAGCGGAGATCAGCGCCTTTCTGGCGCGCGTGGCTCACGCTTCGACAACGTTCATGGTGGGGTTCAATGAACAGCGCGGCGACGAGCTCTACAACACGGTCATCGTGGTTGAGGCGGGGGAGATCATCGGGACGTACAGCAAGGCATTTCCCTGCTTCGCGTATTTCACTCCGGGGAGAGATTTTCCTATTTTCCGGAAGGGCGATCTTGTGTACGGTGTGGTGATCTGCGCAGATGGTGGGTACATAGAGCCATGCCGGATCCTGGCTCTGAAAGGGGCACAGCTCATTTTCGCCCCTCACTACAACTACCTTCCTCCCCCGGCCTTGATCAACCACTTCCAGAAGGTGCGTTCAGATCACACTGCCCGGGCGGTTGAGAATGGCGTTTGGTTCCTCCGGGGCAACAATGTCTGCAGCGGCTATGATGCGGGACTCGACCGGGAAGGAGTCGGGTACGGAGACAGTTACCTCATGGATCCACAGGGGGAAATCTCTGTCCGCAGCACGCGCCACACGGAGATGTTGCTCACCGCGGAGGTCGATGTCTCCCTCTTTGCCAATCTTCACAACAGGCGTTCAATCGCCAGCGCCAAAGCCCTGAGTGCCACCGTTGCCGAGGTGACAGCCGACCTATGAGTTGCTCCTGATCTTCCTTGCTCGTCTGGAAGAGCGTCCACGGCAAATCGGGTGGGATCCTCCGGGATCAGAAATGCACTTTCCCGACCTTCAGGCGAGTGGCACGCTTGCGGTTGACCATCAACACGGCACCGGCCATAGAGAGCATCTTGGACTCCATCGTGTCGGCTCGGCTGGTAAGCACGACGGGGGCTTTGGCTCCCACCAGCAAACCGATAAGGCGGTGCCCACCGAAATACACCAGGGCTTTCGCCAGCATGTTGCCGGCCTCGATATTCGGCACGATGAGGATATCGGCCTGTCCCGCCACGGGGCCGGAGATGCGTTTGTGCTTTGCTGCAGCCGGGCACACGGCATTGTCCAGTGCAAAAGGGCCATCCACCGTGGCTCCGGGTACGTACTGGTTACGGTCTGCCATGGTGCCTAGCGCGGCGGCATCAAGGGTGGCCGGCATGGCGGGGTTCACGAGCTCGACGGCTGCCAGGGCAGCAACCTTGGGCTGTTCGACTCCGAAGAGCTTGGCCAGATACACAGCGTTCAGCAGAATGGCGGATTTCTGCTCCAGGTCCGGTGCGATGTTCATGGCAGAGTCGGAGATGAAGATTAGCCGGTCCCAGACTCGCATTTCAGCGACGAACACATGGCTCATGATGGAGCCTGTTCGAAGTCCGAACTCCCGGTCCAGTACAGCTCGAAGGAAGTCGTCCGTGTGGACGTAGCCCTTCATCAGGATGTCGGCCTTGCCACCGGAAACCAGCTTCGCAGCCTCGGCACATGCTTGAATCGGCTCGGGCTGGTGGACGATCTCCACAGCATCGAGTGAGACATTCACTGAGTCAGCAGCCTGACGGATCTTGCCTTCGTCGCCAACCAGAATGGACTCAGCGATATTCTGTCTCTTGGCTTCTGACGCAGCCTCAATGACATAGGCATCGGAAGCAGCGGCCACAGCAATCCGGCGAACGGGCTGGGCCCGAACGGCCGTGAGGATTTCATCGAAATTGGTCATCGCGTTTCTCTTTCCATCATTGGGGAGGTCGGGGCGAGACGTCGGCCTTGGGTGGGCCCTCAACGGGAAAAGCCAGACCGAAGCGAGCCCACTTTCCGGGGGTCGACTCGGCCCAGACCCTTCCGCCATGCTGCTCAGCCACTTGCTTGCACAGGAAGAGCCCCAAGCCGCTGCCGCGCTTCTCGCGGGTCTGCGCGTTCTTGAGGCGACTGAATTTCCCAAACAGAGACGTGCTCTCTTCGGGGGTGAATCCGGTGCCCTCATTCCATACTGAAACTTGGAGCTCATCCTGCTGAACAGCGACTTCCAGGCGGACGGCTCCATCTTCGGCACCATACTTGGCGGCATTGCTGAGGAAGTTGGTCAGAGCAATACGCATCAGCTCCGGATCTGCCTTGAGCGGAACGGCGTCGGGGCAGGTTGTTTCGAGGGTCATGCTGCGCGACTGCAGTAGCGCTGTCGTCTGTTCCACACAGGGGACGACAATGTCGGCGTTGAAGTCAATGTCGCGTCGATTTGCGGTGAGTTCGCCGCGTTCGGCTCGGGACAGGTCGAGGTAGTTTTTGACCATGTCCTGGAGTTCTTCGCAGTTTCGCTGGATGCGGGTCAGCGGTTTGTTCATTGCTTCGGGCACGTCTCCACAGTAGCCTTCGGTCACGGTGCTGATGATGGTCTGCATGGCAGCCAGAGGCGACTTGAGTTCGTGAGTGACGAATCCGAGCATTTCCATGTAATTTCGGTTAGTCTGGGTCAGTTTCTCGTTGCTCGTGCTGAGTTGGCCATTGGCATCGGTGAGCTGCGTGTCCCGCTGCCGAATTGCGTTCTGCATTCGGGAGAAGGCATCGCCCAGATGAGTGATCTCCAGGTAGCTCTTCTGGGGGGGGAGATCTTGCTCCCAGTTACCATCGGCCAAACGCATCGCGGCATCATTCAGTTGCCCCAAAGGGTCGGTGATTCGTCGGACCAACCAGATCGCGACGACGAGAGCTCCAAGAAGAAGGCAACTGGCGGGCACCAGGAAGCGTCGGATCAGCTCGGTCTCCAGGGAATCGTACGGGGCTTCCAGGAGGCCGACGTAGAGCATGCCGATGACCGTTCCGGCGGGATCGCGCAGCGGGAGATAGCCGCTCAGATACCACGCGTCGACCACCCAGGCCCGCCCATAGTATGGCGTCCGGGCGTCGAGCACGCATTGCCGCACTTCTGTGGAGACACGCGTTCCGAGGGCGCGTCGTGAGTTGGGGCCGAGCACATTCGTGTTGACGCGGATGTCTTCCAGAAAAACAGTCACTGTTCCCAGGGGTTTGCCGCCATGCAGTTCGGTCCCGAAGATGCGCCTCTGAATGCCGTCGACCAGCTGGTACCGGTGATTCAGAGCACGCCCACCGTACAGAATTGCTGCGACGTCACCCGTGTCATCGCGGAGCGGGCAGGCCGCCCACCAGAACAACGCCGAGTCTGTTGCCGTCGTTTCGGGAGCGCCCGAGGCACGGACAGACAATGCCTGCCGCAGAGCCTTGCCACCTTCCCGCTCCAATCGCTCCCCTGTGAGCAGAATCGTCCCGAATGCGGAATGCCCTTCGAGGGCCTGGCGGATGATTGGGTCGTCTCTGAACGTCTCCTGCGTTCGGGGAGCGGTGGCCGGTGTCTCGGTTGGCAGTTCCTCTTCCACACGGGCAAGGTTCAGCACGGTTAGGGTCGAGCGATGCTTGAGGTTCTGGAGCCGGGCGGTCAGCAACTCAGGTTCAGCGCTTAGGTCAAGAGTTCCGGCCTCGGCCACCAGGGCGTCTGCCAGGGAGCGGAGTTCCTGTTCGTAGAGCGTATGTGCGATACCGAGGTCATGGTTCACCCGTTGCTGGGCCTCGTGTTGAACGGAGCGGCGGATCGACTTCACCGCCAAGCTGGCCACCAACAGAGACATGAGGATGCCAACTGCTATGACGGCTGAAAGCAGAACGGTCCGGATTGACATGTCCCATCCTCTCGCGCTGTTACTTCCCTCTGTCGGGCTCAGGGGCGATTCCAGATCTTGATGTCATCGATGACGGTGTCGGCTGTTCCGGGGATCACCAGGCGACATTCCGGGTGTGCATTGTTGAGTTGCCCCATGCTCCAGGGCGTCTGTCGGGACTCGCGCACCTTTTTGCCATCGAGGAACAGCGCCATGGCGCCTTTCGGGGCATCCCAGGTGACGGTTGCGGTATGCCAGGTGTCGGCCTTCATTGTGCGGATGGTGTGGTGAGGGTAGTGCTGTTTGTTCTCACGGTCAAACATGTTCAAGAGGAGCCGCCCATCGGCAAGTTTGCCGAAATACACGAAGCCCGGCCTGGGGCGGGCGGTGAGGAAATAGTGCGTCTTCTGGTCCGTTCCATCCCAGAGCGGCTTGAACCGTATGTGCAGTTTTCCTCGCTCGAGATTCAGGAGCCCTTCGGCGGGGAAGGTGAGTTCAGTCCCTCCGGTTACACGGATCCCTTGCCCGTCTCGGGTTGCCTCGTAGGCCGGTGTTCCCGTGATGGTCGGGCTGATCACTCCATGGCGGGTTGTTGAGTCTGCGTTCCCGTCGAATGCGGCATGGAAGAGCAAGTTGGGCCCGGCTGGGGAGGGGATGCGGTCGCTTTTCTCCGGTGGCGGCGCCTGGAGTTGCGCCTCGCCGGCGCGAAGTGAGAGGGCGTACTCGTAGCGTGCTGTCGCGCCCTGCTTTAGATCAAAGGGCCTGTAGATCCACTCCAGTGTCCCGCTGCCACCACGGTTTGCTCTGCGGCCCCAGCGGAGGATCTGCAGGAGCTGTGATGGCCTCCTCGGATGAACCACCAACTGGAGGGTTTGGTCTGGAAGATAGTCTCCGAATGTCCGGATGTGTTCGTCAGGGCACGTGTCGCCTTGACCAAAGACGGCGGCTCTGTCGGTCTCGGTCAGACCTGTGTTTGGGATTGAGTAGTGTTTCGTGGTGTCCTCCCAACTGGTCGTGTGTGCCCCGTCGGAGACCCAGAGGCGGCTCGGAGCCTCGCCGTAGTCGATATGGTTGTGGACCCGGTAGCTGAAAGGCAGGCTGGGCGTGTCCATGGTGACGGACGTGTTCACGACCTCGACCGCAACGCTCACGGTTGGGGCATCTGCCGGGAACGTGAAGGTCTTGCGCACGCTGAGGCTGGACATCCCCCCGAGGGCCTCCAGGGTCACGTTCTTGCTGAACACCATGGTGACCTGATCTGTGGATAACTGCTTGCTGTCAAGCGTCATGACTGCGTCCATACCGGCGTTGGCCCGTTCTGGCTGCGGGAGCCAGATCATGTCACGGCATAGCCCGAGCCCGGCGGTGGCGACTGACCCGTCGTCTGTGTTCCACCGACTGATTGTGCCGTTCTGACTAAGCCAGACCTTCGAGGATGGAGAGGCAATCACATACTCGAACTTGCCGTCAGCATTGCAGTCGTCAAAGCCGAGGCTCAGGTCCCCGGTGGACCGGGTCGCGGTCGCCGCGTCGGTTCGGGTAACGTAGGCATCTACCCGGGCGGCAATGTCCTCTAGACGCACCCGTGAGAGCTGGGACGCTGTTTGGGGGAGGGGCGTGGACCACCGTCTGAGAGTGAAACCACGGAAGTCGAACGGGGGACATACGAGGAAGATTCCTTCGGCGAGCTTGCCGGCGGGGACTCGTGGCTGGGCATTGAGGGTCAGACACCGGTTGTTTTCCTGTTCGAGGATCAGGCGGTCGCCGGCTTCGGGGACATTTATGCGGACATAGCAGGGCTCGTTCGCATTCCAGTTCACAATCACGACCAGATCGTCGTTGGTCACTGGATCCCGGTACGTTCGGATAACGGCATCCCGTTCCCAGTCGGGGAATGTGTTTCGGATCGTGCGTCCATCCCCAAGCTTGATCTCCACGCTTTCCTTGGGGATCGGTGCCGCGACGATGTCGGTGGTGGGGCCCGGGGAGGCAAACATGGCCCGCTGGTTGCGCCCCAGAAGCCCCATTGCCCGATTGGTGAGGACGAAGTTCTCGGCATCCATTGCATGCCCGGGATAGATGTCCGTGCCTTTCGAGCCGACGAGAGCCGAACTCACAATCTGGAGCATGATCGTTTTTGGGGAAATGAACACATTGTGGTGGGAGCCCTGTGCGACGTTCTGGCAGCCCGTGAACGAGGCTTTGGGGGCGTGCTCCTGCCACTTCTGCAGAACACGTACGGAATCGATTCCGGTGTAGTTCATCGGGTCACAAAAGGTCACATCATCGGCAACGCGGGCATAGTCGATTTGCCCCGGTGGGTCGAACATGTTCGCTCGTCCTTCAGTCAGGATGGTCTCGATATCCGGCTTGACGGATCGACAGAATTCGGCCCAGTTCCGTACGCAGGTCGCAAACGAATCCTGCCGGAATGCGATCCAGGCAGGGAAATGGTGCTCTTTGATCGTTTCCTCAGTCAGGGGTGTTTCATCGGGGACACCCGTCACTTGGCGGAAGCGGTTGAGGGTCCACTCATCGAGTTCCAGTCGGGTTGGCGTCGGCTCAAAGTCCCAGAGCACGGCATCGCCGTAAGGGAGGTAGGTCTCCATGGTTCCCTTGTCCTGGGCGGCGAACCAGGCAGGACCTGATGTCAAGGCACCCTTCAGGTTATCCTTGTGGATGGCCGAGTAGCTTGCCCCCCGCTGGATGATCGTGTAGAAGCCACGATTCCGCATTTCGCGCACGTAGTCCAGACGGTTGGGACTTGCGACAGTGAACTGAATGGCATTGATTCCTGCCGTCCGGAGTTGTTTGGCCAGCTCATCCCAGTGGCCCATCCGGACATGCGGGCCGTAGTGCAGCCAGAAACGGAAGTGTCGAGGGTCTACTGGCGGGGGGGGGGCGAGTGGCGGATAGATGCGCAGCTTCGCATCGTCCGTGAAGCAGAGCTCCCCGTTGTAGTACAGGGCGGCTTGTATAGGGCGCGGGCCCTGCGTCGATGTTTGTCCCGGTCGGAGGCGATACCAGACGGCGTCATCTACTCCCCACGGGCCACGCAGACAGCGCTGGAACACCTTCAGGGGGGGCACGGGCTTGGTCACGCGCAGATACGGCTGTCCGTCAAGTGTTGTATCGGTTACCGCTATCGCGTTTGCTTCCTGGTCCAGAATTTCCATCTCGGGGGGCAGAAGTACGGACACGCTGAATCCCTCTTCAGAATACTGACCCGCTTCCCGGTCTATCGCCGTGATGTACAGCGCCAGAACGTTGTCCTGCCCCTCAATGCCCGACGCTATTCCGCCTTTGTTCAAGCTGGCGTGGGTGAAGTAGACCCGGGGTGGGGAGAATCGCTTCTTGTACACATCGAGCGCAAGCGTCCGGCCACTGAGGGAAGCCCCCAGGATCAAGAGAACGATTGCGCCGGGGGCAGACAGAACCTGTTTCATGAAGGGGAGTCCCTGTCGGTGAGCGGGTGCACCATTTTGTAGTCGTCCATGACAAATCCGCCCCCGATGTCCTGCACGATGGACCCCTGGTTGACGAAGCCGAGACGCTCGTAGGCCGCGATTGAACCGGTGTTGTGCCGGTTGACGGTGAGCCAAAGAGGGGAGAGGCCCTGTTCTTTGCTGACTGTCACTGCATACGCCATCATGGCTTTCCCCAGGCCCTTCCCCCGTCCCGATTTTCGCACGTAGACCTTACTGAGGAACATGGCCCCCGGCGGTTCGTTTGGTATGAGAGCGAGGTAGCCCACCGAGACTTGGTCCGGGTCTCGAATGAGGTAGTAGTGGTACCCTTTTTTGCCCAACTGTTCGGCAATGGCCTCGGGAGACTGGAAGCGGGGCAGCATGTAGTCGACCTGGGCCTGGCCGATGATCGGCACATAGTGCTCGGTCCAGATCTCGTGTGCCAGATCAGCCACGATCGCTATGTCGCCCGGAGTTTTTGCTTCGACGATTCTGCTCATAGTCGGGCCCAATGCCATTCCTCCTCCCTCGCAGTTCGGCAGTCGCGGCGCCCTGGTTCGGACAGGCGACCGGGAAGGGGGCGAGTTGTCGGACGTTGGCGCACTATATGGGCCACGCTGGACAGGTCAACCAGCTTGGGTCGGGGATTGACAGACAGCGATAGGTGGGGCATGTTTTTAGCTTTTTTGCGGCCCGGTGGTTGTTCGCACAGGAACAAGTCCTGGCTTGGATGGTCTAATTGCAGTCGACGCTCGGCGTCGGCACAGGAGAAGAGGCGCGAACGCGTTTCAGAGTACGCACTATCCCGTTGGGCCAGGCGGTCCCCGAAGATGGGTGACGTTTGGGCACGTCACTTGTTGGAGGGACTGACTGAGGGCTGGTAACGGGTGCGTTTGGTTGTTGCCAAGGAGGATGTCCCATGGCAGTTGATGTGAAGCAGATTGGCGAACGGGTTGAGAAGGAAAGCCTCTTGCTGGGGCGAATCCGTGATGAAATAGGGAAGGTCATTGTCGGGCAGGAGGAGCTTGTTGAGCGACTGCTTCTGGCGCTGCTCTGCAACAATCACGTCCTGATTGAGGGGGTCCCGGGGCTCGCGAAGACGCTCTCGATAACGACCTTGGCTCGCGCGATCCAGGCATCGTTTCAGCGCATTCAGTTCACCCCCGACCTGCTTCCTGCCGACGTGCTGGGTACCCTCATCTACAATCCTAAGACCGGCGACTTCACGACCAAGCGAGGACCGATCTTCGCAAACGTCATCTTGGCAGACGAGATAAACCGGGCTCCGGCAAAGGTGCAGAGCGCCTTGTTGGAGGCCATGCAGGAACGTCAGGTCACGATCGGGGATCAGACATTCCAGCTTGATGATCCGTTTATGGTTCTCGCTACCCAGAACCCTATCGAGCAAGAGGGCACGTATCCGTTGCCTGAAGCGCAGGTCGACCGGTTCATGCTCAAGCTCAAGATCACGTATCCGAGCAAAGGCGACGAGTTGAAGATATTGCGCCGGATGGCAACATCAGCGCCAAAGCTGGACGTAGACCCCATTGTCTCGCTCGAAGACATCGTCCGCCTACGCGTGTTGACCGACGATATTTTCATGGATGAGAAGATTGAGGAGTACATCGTCAATCTGATCGAGGCTACGCGTGATCCAGCGGCCTACAAGCTGGACATTGCGGATCTCCTGCGCTACGGCGCCTCCCCGCGCGCAACCATTTTTCTGGCCATGGCTTCCAAGGCCCACGCTCTGTTGCAGGGGCGGGGTTACGTCACCCCTCAGGACGTGAAATCCATTGCCTTGGACGTCCTGCGCCATCGTGTGATCGTGACGTATGAAGCGGAAGCCGAGGAGAAGACGTCTGAGGATCTCGTTCAGCAGATCCTGGACACGGTAGACGTGCCATGATCCCCAAGGAACTTGCCAAGAAGATCCGTTACATCCAGATCTTCACTAGCAAAGCGGTCGATGACATCCTCGCCGGCGAGTACCACAGTGTGTTCAAAGGTCGCGGGATGGAGTTCGACGAGGTCCGCGAATACCAGCCGGGCGACGAAGTTCGATCGATTGACTGGAACGTAACGGCTCGGATGGGACACCCATATGTGAAGCGTTTCGAGGAGGAGCGCGAGCTTACGGTCATGTTCCTGGTCGACCTCTCGGCTTCCGGTGCCTTCGGGAGCACGGGGAAGCTCAAGAACGAAGTGGCTGCAGAGCTCTGTGCACTGCTCGCATTTGCCGCGATCAAGAACAACGACAAAGTCGGCCTCATCGTGTTTACGGACTGCATCGAGCTATTCATCCCTCCGGGGAAAGGTCTCTCACACGTTCTCCGACTGATTAGGGAAGTGCTCAATTTTCGCCCCCGACAGGCCCAGACCAACATCAGCGAAGCGCTTGATTACTTCGGGCGGGTCATGACAAAGCGCAGCGTGGTGTTCCTGGTTTCCGACTTCCTTGGGGAGGGCTTTGAGAAGCGGATGCGGGTCTTGGCCAAGAAGCATGATTTGGTGGCCGTGTCGGTCACCGATCCTCGTGAGGTCCGGATGCCTAATGTCGGCCTCATCGAGCTTGAAGATGCGGAGACGGGGGAGTTGATCGTCATTGATACTGGGAGTGCCCGGGTCAGGCATCGCTACGAAACGCTGGGGGCCGAGCAGGGGGCTGCATTGAGGAATCTCTTCCGGTCAGTGGGAGTCGACCATGTCGAGGTACTCACTGATCAGGACTATGTACGGAATCTGGTGACGTTTTTCCGCACGCGGGAACGCCGGGCAAGCCGCTGAAACGGAATGGGGCCGGTACTTCACAGGACGGGCACCATGTTGGTTGGCAGCACAGGAATCGCTGAACATGTCTGATGAACTGAATCTGACTCTTCCGCAACGGCCGGGGAAGACGAAGGGAGGCCGAAGCACCTACCCGTGGGTCACGCCGCTGATCTTGATTGCTGTAGTGGCAAATCTGGTCGTTGCGTTCCGTGCCGGTGGGCCGTCCGAGAGGTCCGGCCCCCGCCCTGGGCAGCTTGATCCCGACGCGCAGCGTAAGCTGGCGTTGAAGCTCGAGAAGCAGGGGCTCACGCAGCCGGCTGTCGATGCCTGGCTCGCGTACCTCGATGTGGCAGATGCTGACGATGAGAAACGCGCGCGTGTTTGGTACCGGATCGGTCAAGCGTACGAAGAAGGACGGCAGTACGCGGAGGCACTGGCCGCCTACTACCGGTCGGAGAGCTTCGCTGAGCTGACCGAGCTCTCGTCGGAGATCAGTCGCAGGACCCAAACGTGCCTGGAGGCGCTCGGGAAGTTCGCTGTGTTGCGCCATGAGCTTGCGGATCGCGTCGGGCTGAAGCAGGACGGAGAAAAGGGGGCAGGGGAAAAGGTCGTGGCGGAGATCGGGGCGCACAAGATCACGGAAGCGGAGTTAGATCGCAAGATCGAGGCCCAGATCGAGACGCAGCTTGCTCAGTACGCAAGCTTTATGTCCGAGGACCAGCGTCGCCAACAGAAGGAAGAAATGCTCAAACGGTTGTCTGTGCCTCAGCAGAAGATTCAGATGCTGTCACAGATGGTCATGGAGGAGGTGCTGTATCGTCGAGCCCGGGAGATTGGGCTGGACCAGGAGCCGGACGTACGGGCTTTGCTGGACGAAACGGAGAGGGGGCTGCTGGCCCAACGTCTCATACAACGTGAAATGAGCGAGAAAATTCGCATTACGTCCAGTGATGTTGAGCTCTACTACCAGGCCAATAAGGCGACGTTTGTTGCCCCTGAACGAGTGAAGATCAGCCACATCCTTGTTCCGGACGCCGAGAAGGCCAACGCCGTGCTCGAGAGCCTCGAGAAGGGGGAAGATTTTGCGGCGCTTGCCAAGGGGGTATCGACTGATTCTGAAACGGCGGACAAGGGGGGAGAGATCGCCGGCTGGGTGGCCAAGGGGGCGGCGAGCATCCCCTCGATCGGCGAGGCGCCAAAAGCAGTCGGCGCGTTGTTCACAGTCGAGCCCGGCGCGGTTTTGCCGCAGCCGGTCACCACGGACAAAGGGTGCCATGTGATCAAACTCATTACGCGTGAAGACGAGCGTCAGAAGGCGTTCGAAGACGTGCAACAGGAGGCCTACAAGGCCCTGCGGCAGCAGAAGGAGCGGGAGGTCCAGGGAGCGCTCATGGAGGGGCTCAGAAAAGACTACGATGTCGTCTTGCATCAGAGCCGCTTTGCCCCCACGCCTGCGGCTGAGACGGACCCATCGGGCGGCAATACTGCACGACAGAAGTGAGATATTCAGTCAGCGAGGACGCGGTGTGAAGAGACTTTCGAGCAGGCCTAGACTGCAGGTGAGTTGGCGTCAGAGAGGACACTCTCTGCGCGTTCTGCTCGCCGGAGTTGCGGCAGCATGCCTGCTGGTGTCGTGCGAGGATACGCCTTCCCCGGAGGGCACTCCCGAACCGGCCGCTGGGTTGGAGAAGACCGTGACGCGGGGGCCGGTCTCTGCCACGATTACGGTGGACAAGAAAGGACTTTCGATAGCCGAACGCCTGTCGTTGACGTTGCAGTTGCGTGCTCACGAAGACTATGAGGTGGAGCTCCCGGCTTTTGGCGAGAAGCTCGAACAGTTCGGCATCGTTGACTACCGGACTGCCGAGCCCAAACTGGTCGGCGAGAACGAGGTAGAGAACGGGCGCACTTATGTGCTCGAGCCCTTCCTCTCCGGGGAGTACAAGATTCCACCGATGACGGTTCGCTTCTGGAAGAAGACGGACGCTGAGACCGTACACGAACTGGAGACGGAGGAACTGACTATCACGGTCGCCTCTCTCTTGCCCGAGGACAAGGAGGGACTCCAGATTGCGGACATCGCTGGCCCGGTGGCAATCCCCCGGGAGTCAAAGGTCTGGCTCTGGGGTGTCGGTGGTGGCTCATTGCTGCTCACGATACTGGTGGTTTTTCTGGTGACGCATCTGCGCGGCCGCCGTCGTGAGGAGGCGGAAGCGGCAATCCCGGCGCACGAGCTTGCGTTCAGTGCCCTTGAGCGACTGGTGGCCGATGACCTCATCGAAGCTGGGCAGGTCGAGCTTTTCTATGTCAGGCTGTCGGCCGTGTTGCGTCGGTACATCGAGTGTCGGTTTGGGCTTCATGCTCCCGAGAGGACCACAGAGGAGTTTCTCAGTGAGCTTGGTGGGGCCGCTTGTTTCGGTGCGGACAGACCGCTGCGACCGGGACACCAGGGCCTGCTGCGCGACTTCCTCACTCACTGTGATTTGGTCAAGTTCGCCAAGCATGGGCCGACCACGGCCGAAATTCAGCAGGCTTTCGACACCTGCAAAGCGTTTATCATTGAGACGGCCGAGACCGATGACTGATTTCAAGTTGGGCCGACGCCCACTGTGCGTTGGTTCACGAAAGGAGCTTCGATTCTGATGGATATGCGGCTCGGGTCACCAGCAGTGCTTTTTCTGCTGCTCGTCCTGCCCGTCCTGGCGTGGTGTCTGTGGCGGCGCAAGGGCGGAGGGACGATTCGTTTTTCTACCACCGCGAACGCGCGGCGGGCGGGGAGATCGCTGCGTCAACGGCTGGTTTTCCTGCCTGAACTGCTGCGGCTTCTAACGTTGGTACTGGTCATCTTCGCGCTCGCCCGTCCACAGCAGGGCCGTGAGCGCATTCACGACGTCAGTAAGGGGATCGCGATCGAGATGGTTGTTGATCGTTCCGGCAGCATGGGCGCGGAGATGGAGTACCAGGGGCAACGGTTGACCCGCCTGGAGACCGTAAAGCGTGTCTTCGAGGCGTTCGTCTCTGGCGATGGTCGATCCCTTAAGGGGCGTCCCAATGACCTGATCGGCATGATCGCCTTTGCTCGGTATCCCGATACTGTCTGTCCGCTCACCCTCGCTCATGGTGCCCTGTCCCACTTCCTGGAGAACGTGCGCATGGTACCCCAGCGGAGCAACGAGAACGCGACGGGAATCGGAGATGCCGTTGCCCTGGCTGCCGCACGCCTGAAGACAGCAGAGGAGACCCTGGCGCAGCAGACGCAGGAGGACACGTCGAAGACCTATGAGATCAAGAGCAAGGTCATCATTCTGCTGACCGACGGGGAACAGAACTGCGGTAAGCGTACCATGGAAGAGGCCGGGAAGCTGGCCGCGGAGTGGGGGATTAAAGTCCACACGATTGGTGTCGGGGGGCGGGATGGGGTCATGCAGTCGCAGACGATCATCGGGTCGCTCCTGCACCGGATGGGAGGGAGTGGCGTCGACGAGGAAGCCTTGAAAGCGCTGGCCGATGCAACCGGTGGGATCTACAGGTTGGCCCGGGACGCGAAGTCTCTGCGATCTGTCTACGAAGAGATTGACGAGATGGAGCGGAGCGAGATTGAGACGGTCAGGTACATGGACTATCGCGAGGCATTCACACCCTTTGTGGTCCTTGCTCTTGCTTTCCTGTTTCTGGAGGTCGTCCTGCGCTGCACCGTCTTCCGGAGGATCCCATGAACGGCATCAGACTGCAGAATGTCGAGATGCTCTACGCTCTCTGGTTGCTGCCGCTTGTGGCGGGCATGTACGTGTATGCGTCGGTGCGTCGGCGGCAGGCTCTTGAGGCGTTCATCGAGTTGGGCTTGCTCGACCAGATCAAGATCAGCGTCAGTGCGGCTCGGCGACGCTGGAAAGCCATTCTTATCAGCGCTGCGTTCGCCTTTGGCATCGTGGCTCTTTCCCGCCCCGGGTGGAACCCGAAGCCGAAGAAAGTGGAGCGTCAGGGCAGGGACGTTGTGTTTCTCCTCGATGTCTCCAAGAGTATGCTCGCAGAGGATCTCGTTCCGAACAGGTTGGAGCGTGCCAAACTCGCCATCAAAGACTGCCTGGATCGCCTTGAGGGAGACCGTGTAGGACTTGTTGCTTTTGCCGGGACTGCATCCGTGAAGTGTCCACTGACCTTGGACTACGGGTTCTTTCGCATGATCCTCGATACTGTCAATACCGATAGCATTGCCCGGGGCGGGACGATGATCGGTGATGCTATCCGTCGTGTGCTTGAGGAGGTCTTTGATGACCAGTTCAAGAAGTACAAGGACGTCATCCTGATCACCGACGGTGAAGATCATGACAGTTTCCCGGTTGAGGCGGCGGAACAGGCCGGCGAGCGGGGGGTGCGGATCATCGCGATTGGGTTGGGGGACGAAAACGAAGGGAAGCGAATCCCGGTCACCGATGAAGGCGGACGCAAGACCTTTCTCAAGCATGACGGCAAGGAGGTGTGGAGTCGACTCGATGCTGACACGTTACGCAAGATGGTAAACGCGTCGGCCAGTGGGAAGTACCTGAATGTATCCACCGGGACGATAGATCTGGGAGCCGTCTACACGCGTCTTATCGCCAGCGCCGAGAAACGGGAAGTCGAATCCAAGACCATCAAACGCTACGAGGAGAAGTATCAGGTCTTCCTGGCCGTGTCGCTTGTGCTGCTTTGTGTGGAATTCGTTCTCAGTGAACGGAAGCGTCGGAGGCCGCTGAATGCTTAGATGTGGCTGGACATTGTGGAAGGTGCTTTTCTTCGGCGGTCCCGGAACGCGTGTGGTGATCGGGCTGATTCTCGGTTTCCTGAGTGCGTCCTGTGTGCTGCGGGCGGAGACACCGTCTGACCTTGTTGATGCGGGGAATGCCGCGTTCGCGGCGGGCCGTTACGAGGAAGCTCTGGAATTCTATGAGCAAGCCTCAGTGGAGGCACCCGAATCTGCGGAGGTTGTCTTCAACAAGGGCAACATCCACTACCGACGTGAAGACTACTCTGAGGCCACTGACGCCTTCCGGGAAGCCGCCCGAAAGAGCTTGGAACCCGGCCTCGAGGCCCGTTGCCACTACAACTTGGGAAATGTTGCGTTTCGAGAAAGTGAACGTCAACGTGACAGCGACCTGAAAGAGTGTCTCAAGGCCTGCGAGCAGAGCATTACGCATTACCAGGACGCTCTGGAACGTGATCCGGAGATTCCGCATGCCGCCCGGAACATTGAGGTCGTTCGCCTGACCATCAAGACGATACTGGACGAGATAAAGAAGCGGGAGGAACAGCAGAAGAAACAGCAGCAGGCACGGCAGGAAGCTGCAAAGAAGATCGAGGAACTGCTCAAACGCCAGCGGGAGGCCACATCCTACGGTGGGGAACTGATCAGGCGGGCTGGGCGTGAACGAGAAACGCCGACCTGGAAGCAGGACACAGCTGGAGCTGCCGACCGACAAGGCAGACTGCGCGATGACACTGCGACCGTGGCGGACGAACTGGGGCAGCAGTCCCAGGCCGGCCATCAGCAGCAACTCCAGGGGCAAGGGGGAATGTCTGGCCCCGGAGGGCAGGGAGGGATGCCTCAACAGGGCCCTCAGATGCCCGGAGTGCTGGACCAGGCCAAGCAGCATCTGGATCAGGCCGTTGGTTTCCAGGAGCAGGCCACGGGAAAGCTGGCCGACAACCAACCAACAGCCGCCCAGCCTCGCCAGAAGGGGGCAGAGGAGCAACTTGAGAAGGCATTGGAGGCCTTGAACAAGAAGGAGGAGGGAGACCAGCAGCAACAGCAGCAACAGCAACAGCAGGCTGGAGACGAGGACCAGAAAAAGGAGGGAGAAGAGAACGAAGGGGACGAGAAGAAGGAGCAGAAGAACGAAGAAAAGGAGGGGGAGAAGCAGTCCCAGGAGGGCGAACAGAGGAAGAAGGAAGAGGAAGAGGGGCAGCAGAAGCAAGCTCAAGCCGTGCCGGACGAGAAGGCGCGCGACATCCTCGACGAGGAACGCGAGAACCGCGAACGTCGGCGGCCTCGCCAATCCAGCGGGCACCGGGCGATTGATCGGGATTGGTAGAGAGACGTGGGGGGAGCCGTGGGCGTCAATAGGCGCCGTGGCAGGTCAGGACAGCCTTCACTGTCTTGAGCAGGATGTAAAGGTCGAGCCAGACCGACCAGTTGCGCACATAGTAGCTGTCCAACCGGACGCGTTCGTCATAGGCTGTGTCGTTTCTTCCGGACACTTGCCAAAGCCCCGTAATCCCAGGCTTTACTCGACAGTTGTATCGCTCATAGGCGTCCCCGTAGAAGCGCAGTTCAGCTTTCACAATGGGGCGTGGACCCACGAGACTCATTTCCCCGCGAATGACGTTCCATAGCTGCGGCAGTTCATCAAGACTGGTCTTGCGCAGCCAGGAACCGAGCCGAGTGACCCTGGGATCGGCTCTGAGCTTCTGTGTGCGTTCCCATTCCGAACGGCACTCCGGATGCTCCTCGAGGTACCCGTGTAGGGTTTGATCCGCGTCGGTAACCATGGTGCGGAACTTGAACGCCAGGAACTCCTTCCCATCCCTTCCGAGCCGATTCGCCTTGTAGAAGACGGGCCCAGGGGAGGTCACCTTTATGAGTAAGGCGATCAGGAGAAATGCGGGTAATGCGACAATCCCCAGTAGAAGGGCCAGGGCGGAGTCGGTGACGGCTTTCACCATTCGCGGACCACGGAGCAGAAGACGCTGCCGGATCTCCAGACCGAGAAGCCCCCCGACATCCTGCGCTGTCACCCAGAGGCTGGAGAACGTCCGATGATCGGGAATGATCAGGACATGTGGGAAATCCGCTGACGCTTTGTCGGCCATCTCGCAGAGCGCTTCCCACGCCGTGCTCGGGATCGCTATGATCGCGTGGCGGATGTGGTGCTTTGCCGCCGCTTCGCCAGCGGCCGATGTCGGCCCTATGATCGAAACGCCTTCCAGCTTCTGTCCCCACAGGGCCTCGTCGTCATCGAACGCCAGCACGGGGCGGACCCCGAATTCCGGATGCGATGAGAGCGCCTTGACGACCTGGGCGCCCGTATCGCCAGCTCCCAACACCACGGCCGGTATGCCCCAACGGCCCCAGTGCGAGAAGATCTTCCGGATGGCCAGACGCATGACCGGGACGGCAAGAACGCTCAGGCACAGGCTGGCCAGGAACACGAAGCGGGAGAAGTGGTGGGACATCTTGAGGAAGAAAGCGACCAACATCAGAGAGAGGTAAACACCGGTTGTGCCGTAGGTCAGACGCCTGATCTCCTCAGCCGGGCCAAGCGCGACACCGGGATACAGCGCCGTCCCGTGATACAACCCACTGCCTTCGTACATAAGGACGAACAGCAGGAGAGACGGCCAGAGCTGCCAGTAGCGTGCCAGAGGGAAGCCTCCCCCGAACGTCCAGCGGATCCAGACTGCCAGTGCCACGCTGCAACCGAGCGCTACAACGTCTCCCAGCATCAGCGCGGGGACGGTCACATAACGGCTGGAACGGAGCCCTGCCAATCGCTTGCTTTGCGTGGATCCCGGCAAGTGTGCCCCCGTCTGCGTTTCGTCGCAAGTGCTAAGGGCCGGCGCGGAAATAACTTCACATTTTGCTGCTGGTCATTTTGGTTTCTGGCCAGGCGCGAACGAGCGGGCATATCGTGATATGCCCCGAGTGAAGCAACGAAGCCAGAGAGCAAAAAGAACGCAGCCCTACGGGGCGGGGCGGAGCACGGCCATCCGCGGCGTTTGACGCTTCGCTGCAGCCCAGCAGGCTGCCCGTCTCGCTACGCTCGGCTGTCGTCGCACACATATCTCGGTATGCGCTGCTCCTCCTGCCTCCCGGCTGACCATCCTGCGCTCCCGCCAAAATGTAAAGTCATTTCCGCGCCAACCCTAAGTAAGGCAGAACGTCACTCGGCGTCGCTTCCCGCTGTCCTGCGAACCAGCCAAGCGCTGTTCTGCCAGGGAAGCTGCTCAGAGCCATTCCATCGCGGTCAGTGTCACACGGGGACTGATTGGCCCCCGGGGGGCAATGCCGTCAACCTAAGCGTCCGGGCGGCGCGACGGCCTCAGATCCTTTTGCGGTTCATGACGTGACGGTGCTTCGTTGGTGTTTTTTTCCTCGGAAAGCTGCGTCCAGGCCGGCGTTCGGTGAGTCCTT
>JABHEG010000233.1 GCA_018676675.1 Lentisphaerota bacterium | reverse complement strand
GCCCCGCAGGGGCCCACACTCCCAATCCCTCTTTCCGGTATCCGTGGAATCAGTGTAATCCGTGGTCAGTTCCTTGGGTTGTTCTCAGGGGTAACGTGGGTGTGTCATTGGCACTCGCGTTTGCCCCGTGAACGCATACAAGCGCTCTTTGTTGCTGTGCCGTGACTCGATATTCGGGCCACAAAACCGCCCGCTCCCCCCCCAGGGGCGCTTGTTGATGGCCCAGCCATTGGGGTTGATCTCGGAGATCAAAATTGTCGAAGAAGGTTTGGTCAGTTGGGGAAGACGCTGATTGGTAGTGTTACACTCAACCCCATAGCTCCCGGGCCAAAACGCCACGCCACCCGGCAAGTTGTGCGAACGGGCCGCGCCATCCCCAGGCCGAGGCCAAGGGCTGATGTTAATCTCAGGGCATTTGAGAATGTCGGTTCCCGAACTCCCGAGAAAGTCATAGATACGGTACATCCAGCAGTATTCGCGGCTGTCCAAATAGAAACTGCAGCGTCGTGCAAAGCGGTAGTCGTTCTCGTCGGTATACATGATCTGAGCCATGCCAACCTGCTTGATATTGGAGAGGCATTGGGTCGTCAGGGCCCGACTTTTTGCCTGGCGCAAAGCAGGAAGCAACATCGCGGCCAGGATCGCGATAATCGCGATCACTACCAACAGCTCAATCAGGGTGAAATAGGCGTTCTCTCCAGATGCAGACGTCCGCCCACAGCGCACGTTTCCAGTCTTGCTTTTCTGCATGGATTCTGTCTCCTTCATCGTATCCGGCCTAAGCGCCTGGGGGACGCTGCCCGCGGCCCACACATCTCCTGTCGATCGGCACCGGGGGCCCATCCTTGAACCACGGCACTCAATCACTGCCAACTGACTATAATAGTAGGCTTTCCTACCACACAAAGCAAACAAGAAGGGACACGCCTCCCTCTCTGAACCTGCTTCCTCGGGCTCGGAGAGGAGATCACCGCGGGTGAATCACGATCGTGAAGTCATTGGCGAGGTAGTCCTCGACCAAATCCACCTGCCGCCCCAGAGTCTCCGCGTAGGCGGCGAGGATGCTTGGATCGAAATAGTGACAGTGTTCGTACTTCTCCCGCGTCCGGATGTGGAGGAAGTTCGCCACGGCCCGGTGCCGAGCATAGCGAGTCAGTGCGGCCAGACCACGTCGGGCGAACTCGTCATTGTTCCCAAGCTGGAGATTGAACACACCGGAGCAGTAGGTCACATCAAACTGACCACCTCGGAACGGTCCGCCATCGAAAACGTCCGCCTGCACCAGACGCCGTCCCGGGTGACGCCGTCGAGCTTCCGTAAGGATACCCGGGGTCAGGTCCACGCCGGTGTAGTCAACCGGGAACCGGCACTGCTCAAAGAAACTGCACAGGTCCGTGAGCCCGCAGCCGACATCCAGGACCGTCGGAACACCCCCCGGCGACGGACTGCGCATCAACACATCCAGCAGGACGCGGAACCGGGCTAGCTGGGACTCGCGGGTCCCCCAGTCCAACACATCATAACTCGCCCGATTGGGGTCAATCCGGCGTTCGTAGTGGGCCGTGATCTGGTTCTTCTTTGAGGGAAGTCGAAGCTCCAAATCCCGTTCTCCTGTTCCATCCACCATCGCATCTGCTTTCAATTCAAGGTCCCTCAGCCGCCGCCTCCGGGGCTGTTACACGTTTCAAGAGAGAGTTCGGCGTGGTCGAGAAGCTGTTCATAGAACGCCTTCCCGCCTAAAGCGATGGACCACGGGAGGAGGGCGCCGCGCGAGTCATAGTAGTCCAACTCGGAGACTCGCAGGTGGAGGACAACCGCGTCAACCAATCCTCTGAGCAGTTGTCGGTCCAGGTCCTTGATCTCGTCCCAAATTGGGCCCGCCTGCGCTCGTGTCGCGGGGTCACGCGCAAGCTGACGCCGCCGGTCCTCGAGCCCAGCTCGCCGGTCGTACAGGCGAGGCGACAGTTCACGGGCAACGGCCTCGCGACCGTCCGTCTGCACAAGTTGTGCCAGGGTCTTCCGGCAACGCGCAACTACAACTGGCAGTTCCTCGGAGAACTCACATGCAAGCAGCTCAGAGCTGCTGAAAGCGGGACACAGATAGTCAGGAACCCGGATCCGTGTGCGACAGGAGGACCAGCGTTCCAAGAAGCCCAGACGCACACGCTCAATCTCGTGCACCGGGGCAGTCAGCAGCCCGCACGCGCGTAAATTCCGCTCAAACGCATGCGCGGCAGGCATGTAAAGCGAGCCCTGACGAGGTAAGGCCAAACGGCTGCCCCCAGGCTGAAGACGCACCTGAAGAACAAGCACCAACGCCTTCCCGACAATCGACCGAACGCTCGGAGGCAGCTGCCCTCCGGCAAATCGGCCGGCCACCATATCGATGGGCCACTGAAGGTCACCAGCGTGTAGCGCACCATCCTGCAGGTTAACGGTTGTACGCACCATCCGGCCATCACGTTGAATGACAGCAAAGAACGGCAACTCCCCAACGCTGCCCCGCAAGGGGTTCAGGCCCACACCGGCCTCCTCGATAGCGCTGTTGTAGGCGGCGACGCAGCTGTCGTACTCAGTCACAAAAAGTCCAAGCAGCAACCGAACGCCTTCACGGCAGGATTCGGAGGCCAACGTTTGAGAGGTAGTCTCTACCCGGATCTGAGCGGGGAGGTGGGTCCGCAACCACTCCTCGTAAAGCGTGACCAGCGTTCCTCCACCGGTGCCGCGGATCAACTCCTCCACCAATGCGTTCTCCCTCCCGAACCAATCGCCAATCCGTTCTCGTGCATCCGCCTCGGGAAACGCCCCGATCATGTCCTTTTCGGCGTGCGTCATGAGCTGCCGGAGAAACGGCGCAACTTCATCGACTGTGAGGTCACCAATAACCCGATGGTAACGAGACTCATCAACGTAGCTCGGGCCGATCAACTGCCAATTGTCGGACGAGGAATAGCGGTCATAGAGATCGTCGACCGTTTCGCCAAGTCGTCGGGAGAGCGCGGCCGAAGACCATCCGGTGTAGGGTTCGAGCCGACGGATGTCCAGCGGAAGGCGGCCGAGAAAGTCAGTATAGAACAGAGCCGCTCCCCACTCCATTGCCCCGCCGCGAAACACGCGCTCCCTGGCGAGCTCAAGGGAATAGTCCCCAACCCCCGCACCACGCCGGGTGAAGGCAACATCGACATCTTCGACACAATGGATGCCTCGATGCCCCATCCGCCCCAACGCCTGCAGCTTCGGAAGCGTGTCCCAAAGGGAGTGGCAGTTCTGGTCTATCGAGAGGAAATCGCGGTTGGGCATGCTTAGAACTCCGGACATATCCAGGGCGTCAACCTTCCTGGACAGCAGCCTGCAGTTCGGCAGCGAACTCAGCAGCGCAGACTCCGGAATAGATTGGCCGGGCACGGGTCTCCAGGCAGACGTCGGTGATCTGATCTCCCTCAGAACACACGAACCACACCAACAGCGTCTCCCCTCCCCGCACATCAACCCGTACCGGCGTGTCGCCGGTTCTGTAGGAATCAGGCCACCTGAACCTCAAAGCCGATACAATGGCAGCAGCAGCTGACCCCGTGCCACAGGCCAGCGTCTCGTCCTCAACCCCAAACTCAAAGGTCCTGACCCCGATGTGTCCGGGCTCGAAGACCTGCACGAAGTTGGCATTCACCCCGCGTGGCTGGAAGTGGTCATGGTGCCGGATCCCGGTTCCCCAGTGGTCGACATCCAGGCGATCCAGGCGGTCAACGAAGGCAATCGCGTGCGGCACCCCCGTCTGGATGTAATCCAACTGCCAGACCTCCCCCTTCACCTCCAGGTCAATCCCAAACTGCAGATCACGCGGATTTGGGACGCACACGCGTACGCGCCCGTCCTCCACATCCACAACCCGGCCGACTGCGGTCCCGGCGGCGGTAAGAATCTTGACCTCCGGCCCCGACACAATCTCGTTCTCAATGGCCCACAGCGTGAAACAGGCCGTCCCGTTGCCGCAAAGCTCGGCTTCAGAACCATCCGGCTCCAGGAAACGGGCGACAATGTCGATCCCCCCGCCATTCCCAAGATCGCACCCGACAATGACGCCATCAGCGCCGATGGCCAAACCACGACGGCAGAGCGCCCGCACAAACGCCGGGAGGTTATCGGGATGAAGAGGAACGTCCAGCTTGCCCGCAGTGTTGTCGAGGCAGATGAAATCATTGCCTCCGGCCGCAAGCTTACTGAAACTGATGTTCCACGGAATTCCCATCTGAACCACCCAAGGCAAGAAGAACAGGCAACACGGAAACGACAAAGAGAAACGGGCTGAACGAAGGTCGTAAGTTAGCGCCTCGTCTCAGTTAGGAAAGCGATTCGTTGCTCTTGTCCCGTTTGCTGACGTTCCACGCCAACCCACGTTCTCGCCGACCTCTTTGGACGCCGAATTGTCTCTGTGAAGCCGAACGCATGACGACAGGCCGCGTCCAGGACGCACATCCGCGTTCTCTCCCCCGCGCCCACGCCAGTCCCCGAGAACACGCTGGAGCGCAGACACCACCAAATCACCGTTGCAAAGCCACGAATGGGGATTATTGTATTGGTTTGCTCTGTACCTAATCGGTCATCAAGAAGCAACAAGAACCAAGTAGGGATTCACAGCCAATGGGTTCGGTCAAGAAGAAGCGCCTGCGGAAGATCGCCAAGCACAAAAGACGGAAACAGCTTAAGGCGAACCGCCACAAGAATAAGTAGAGCGCCTTCCAGCGGGTGACGCCCTCCCCAGTAGTTACGTGCTGTCCCCCTCTGGGGGCGTTTTGAGGGAGAGCTCTCTATGCAGCTCAAGCGACGGACTGCAACGGCGGCCGTGCTCTGTGGCCTTTGCCTCATCCGTGTAGCTGCATCTCAGCCCCCGGATAAACAGACGCCGGCGTTGCCCAATGATCTCCGCCTGAGTGCGAATGATGTAGCGCAATGCGAGGCCCTGAGCAATTTTGCTTGGGGCCTTTTTCTGCAACAGGAAGGGAAGGTCCCGAGCGACCGCTTCCAGAAGCACTATCTTGCTGCTCTCCAGAGCATGCCGGAATCCCCGATCCTGCTCAAACACCTCGTTACCCCCTGGCTCTTTGCCCGCAAGTTCGGGCGCATCATTGATGCCCTGACCCCCATCGCCGAGGCACACCCGAACGTCCCCCACCTGCAACTGGTCCTGAGCCAGGCCTTACTGGCTGAAGACCGGACGGACGAAGCGGAACACCTTCTGAAACGTGCCTTGATCGCGTCGAACTGGGAGGATGACGATCTGCTACGAGAGCTCTTCCTCTGTCACTGGCGCAAAAAACGCCTGCCCGCAATAGCCAAGCTGCTCCGCGAAGCCAGGAGGCACGCTAAAGACCACGCCCGTCTCGTGGTCGAGCAGACGTACATCGCCTACTACGACGCCATCTGCCAACCATCGGATGACACCCCCGCCCTCTCAGACCGGCAGAAGAAACGGTACCAGAAAAAGGCTGTGGGCCACGCTGAGAAGGCCATTGCGCTACTCGACGAGCATGGAACCGTCGAGCAATTCCACACGATGGCTGCGCTACTGATGAGACTGGAGGCGTGGGAACTGCTGGAGGAAATGGTAGAAGAAGCCCGCGGGGATTCCCAGGAGAGAATACCGGAACTCGACCTCCTCCTCGTTGAGACGTTGCAGAATCAGGAGCGTGAGGAGGAAGCCCTTACCCTCCTGGGCAAACTGATTCAGCCCCCGCCGCTCCAACCACGCTTCTTCTCGCGCATCGCCCAAGCCTACCTGTCCCTCAACCGGCCCACCGAAGCAGCCACGTTCTTTGAGCGTGCCCTCATCGCCTTCCCAAGAGCGGTTGAGTTGCGCTTCAGGCTCGGTTACGTCTACCTCCGGCTGTCACAGCCCCAGAATGCCCTGCAGGTTCTAGAAAAACTCAAACGACTCCCGGCTGAAGGCCACTTTATGAGGAGTCACGCGCTCAAGCAACTGAACAAACTGAAAGCCGCTGCAAGAGAACTGACGCTCGCGGAAGAGCAAGCCGTAAAGAGCAAGAACGAGGGCTTCTTCAGCGTGGATTTCTACCTCTTCTTTGCGACCTTGTGTGAAGAACTGAAGCTCCCTGACCGAAGCATCGAGAAGGCACGGAAGGCACTTGAGTTGGATCCCGAAGATCCAGTCTGCGCCAATTTCCTCGGATACGTCCTCGCGGACCACAACCGGAATCTGGCAGAAGCCGAACTGCTGGTGCGGAAGGCGCTGGAGAGGGATCCGGAGAACTACGCCTATCTCGACAGTATGGCTTGGGTCTATTACCGTCAGGGGCGCTTCCCCGAAGCCCTCGCGGCGATTGACAGGACCCTTCGCTTTGCCGAAGAAGATCCGGACCCAATCATCATCGATCATGCGGGAGATATATATGCGGCGAACGGCCTCTGGCTTCTGGCGGAGAAGTGCTGGCGGGAAGCCTTGGTCTCGGGGGCCGAGAACCAGGATGACATCCGCGGCAAGATAAAGAACATCCCCACGCTCCCCTGACGCCCCCGCCCCGCCAGCCTAGCCAGCGATCAGCTCAAGAGTGTTCGGGATTTGTTGAGCCAATCGAGCTGCAACGCACAACACGCCTTCACTGCTGCCGTCGCCAACACATGGCGGCTCACCAGAAGCCGCACGCGCCAACGTGGTGCCGTCATATGGCAGGCCGCGCCACAGGTCTTCCAGTCCCCAGGCCCCCTCCCCCGCGCCGTCAGTTCCCGCCAGAGACACCCCCGAGACGTATCCCTTCTTAACCTCAAGTATCATCCGGCTCGTGAGGCCGTCTTCCACCTGCCCCAGATCGTGCGCAAACGACGGCGTTCGGCCAAACACCCATTCCCATCCTCGGTGTTTTGCCAAGAGCACACCAAGGCCCGGTGTCCTGCCCAAGTCGGCAGTGGACCACTCCCTGGTCTCCGCAGCCCCGTGGTGTGTCTCGAACACGGCCAAGATCGTTCGCTGCAGCGCTGCTGTATCGAAGCCCGGACACCGGGAGGCCAGATCAGTTACTGAAGCCGGTACCGACCTCGTTGACTTCCCCGTAAGCCCCGCGGTCACCGGTCTCAGACAACGCCTCAGCTCACTCAAATCGGAGTCCACCAACACACAGACATGACTCAAGGCCGAACGCCCCGTAAGAGCATAGGCACTGCCCAAAATCTTCAGCCCATCCACCCAGAGCGCATGACGCTCGCACTCCGCGCTCTCGATTCCGAGCGCGGCCAATGCCTCCCGAACAAGCCCAACCACGTGAGACGGGTCATAGGCCTGCCGCGGCATCGACACACTGACATTCAGATTGCCCTCATCGTGGTAGACCGCCCCCCCTCCCGAAACCCGGCGCGCGAACCCTATTCCGCGTTGGCCGACGTAACCGAGATCACACTCCATCCACGGGTTCTGGTTCCGCCCAACGATGACTGAGGGAGGATTTCCGTAAAGAAAGAGATCTGTCTGATCGTCCGGGCGGTTCCGGAAGAACCACTCCTCAAGAGCGATGTTGAAAACCGGGTCCCGCTCATTGGAGATATGAATCACGGCTGCACCAATCGCTGCGAGAACGGCCCGAACAGAGCATCCGGCCGCACCTGAAACAGCTGTTACCGGGGCATCAACACGCTCGGGTCATAATCTTCAGGAGCGTCGAAACCGAGGAAGTTCATGCAGGTGGCAGCCAGGCTGCTGATGCCCATGCCTTCGCGAAGGTCGGTTTCGTATTCGCCATCAAACGAGGGATCGAGTACGAGGCAAGGTACAGGATTGAGGGAATGGGCGGTTTTCACTTTGCGACTCCCATTCTCCACCTTCACGGCGCCGCTCTTCTTGTCGTGCTCGTACATATCATCCGCATTGCCGTGGTCGGCGGACACGATCATCACCCCACCGACGGCCTCAATGGCCTTACGTAGACGCCCGAGACACAGATCAACAGTCTCCACGGCAACCTGAGCAGCCTGGTAAACACCCGTATGTCCCACCATATCGCCGTTCGGAAAGTTCAGACGAATGAAGTCGTACGTCCCCGACTCAATCGCAACCAGCACCTCATCCGTGACCTCGGCCGCCTTCATCCAGGGCCGCTGTTCGAAAGGCAGGATGTCGGACGGGATCTCGACATACTCTTCCAGTTCATCGTCGATCTTCCCGGAGCGGTTTCCGTTGAAGAAGTAGGTTACGTGCCCATATTTCTGTGTCTCGCTGATCGCCATGCTGCGGATACCTTCCTGGCAAAGGAACTCGCCCATCGTCCGATCGATCGCAGGGGGAGACACCAGGTATTTCGCCGGGACGCGCAGATCGCCGTCGTATTCCATCATGCCCGCGTACAGCACATCAGGCCGTTTCCCACGATCAAAGTGAGGAAACTCGTCCTCCTCGAATGCGGCCGTGATCTCCAGGGCACGGTCGCCGCGGAAGTTGAAGAAGACGACCGAATCCCCATCCACGATTCGTCCAATTGGCTCCTCGTCTTGAGCGATGACAAATGCCGGCAAATCCTGATCAATCGCGCCGGTTTCAGATCGCAGCGTCTCGATGGCCTCACGCGCACTGCCGAACAGACGCCCTTTACCGTGCACATGGGTCTCCCAGCCTCGTTCGACAAGCTCCCAGTTCGCCTGATACCGATCCATCGTGACGAACATGCGCCCTCCCCCCGACGCGATCCGGAAATCCGCCTCGCCGGCGGCGTTCAGCCCGGCAAGAAAATCCTCGAAGGGATCGACGTATTCCAGAGCAGATGTCTCACCCACGTCGCGTCCATCGAGAAGGATGTGCACCCGCGCCCGGGTGACCCCATCCTCCTTGGCCTGTGTTAACATCGCCTGCAAGTGGTCCAGATGGCTATGCACATTGCCATCTGAGAACAGCCCGATGAAGTGCAGGGCACTCCCACGTGCTTTGCAGTTACCTACCAGCTCCTGCCACACCGGCTCCGCGAACATGGCACCAGTGGCAATCGAGTTGCTGACCAGCTTGGCCCCCTGCTTGAACACACGACCGGAACCAATCGCGTTGTGGCCGACCTCGCTGTTCCCCATGTCTTCGTCGCTCGGGAGCCCAACCGCCTTGCCGTGGGCCTTCAAAGGGATCTGCGGACAGTTGGCATGCAACCAGTCCAGGGTTGGCGTTAGAGCGGACGCAACCGCATCGCCCTGTTCGTGCTTGCCGTAGCCCACTCCGTCCATGATGGCCAGCAGCACGGGCCCCGGTCGACGCTTCATCCAAGATGCAGGGGACAGGCGTTCCAACATGGTCATTCCTTGGTATTGTGCCCCACCGAAGCACGGCAAGGCTGGTCGCGTGGTATCAGAAGAGTCTCCAATATAGCTCTGCCTCCTCCCTCCCCCAACCCCGGCCCTGCTGCGAGGCAACCGTCCCGTCTCGTGATGTGGCGCTCAGCCAGGAGAACACACCACCGGACGAGCCATTTCGGCCTCTCTCCGTCTTGTGAAAGCCCCCCCCCATACGATATTGATTGGCCCATGACAACGGACGGTACAACGGAACGCGCCGCTCCCCTTGCCACACGCTTCCGGAAACGAGTTGCCGGCGAAGGCGGTTACACCGACGTTCTGAAGATCGCCTTCCCGATGATTGTCTCGTCTGCCACGTTTATGGCGATGATGATGACGGACCGCGTCTTTCTCTCACGTCTGGGGCCATCTCACATCGCGGCAGCCGGCAGCGGGGGCCTGCTCTCCTTCCTCAGCCTGACGTTCTTCATGGGGCTGATTGGTTATGTCAACGCGCAGGTCGCCCAACACGTCGGGGCCCGAGAGCCGGATCGCTGTGCCGTCACCACGACTCAGGGCCTCATCTGTGGGCTCTGCGGCTATCCGCTCATCCTGCTTTGGGTTCCGCTTGGCCTCTACCTGCTCACCCTGGCAGACCACGCACCCGCTCAACAGGTGCTGGAGAAGCAGTACTTCACCATCCTCGTTGTCGGAGCATTCATCTCTCTCCCCGGAGTAGCCGTCCGCAGTTTCTTCGCCGGAATCGGGCGGACGACGGTGGTGATGGTAGCCAGTGCCGTGGCGATGATCGTCAACATTGCCGTTAACTATGTGCTGATCTTCGGTCACTTCGGGTTCCCACGACTGGAAATCGCCGGAGCGGCCTACGGGACACTTGCGGGAGAGGCAGCCGGCGCAGTCGTTGTCGGAGTGCTCTACCTGGGGAGACGTTGTCGAGACGAGTACGGAACACACAAGGCATTCCGCTACGACCACAGGGAGATGCGACGCCTGCTGCGCTTTGGGACGCCGGCCGGCATCGAGTTCTTCCTCAACCTCGCAGCATTCAACCTGTTCGTGCAGTTGTTCCACTCCTATGGGCGAACAGCAGCCACAGCCATGACGATCACCTTCAACTGGGACATGGTGGCGTTCGTTCCCATGCTGGGGTTCAACGTCGCCACGACCAGCCTGGTTGGGCGTTACGTGGGAGCTAGAAATATCCCCTCCGCTGAACGGGCCGCCTTCTCAGGCGTCCACCTCGCCTGGATCTACTCCGGAGCGATGGCAGCCCTGTTCCTCCTCTGCCCGGGAACTCTCGTCAGCGTCTTCACACGCCAGGATGCAACGGGGGACTACTCCGCCGTCATACCCATGGCCACGATGATGCTCCGCCTGGCGGCCCTCTACACCGTTTCCGATGCAACCGGGATCGTCTTCCGGGGGGCCTTGCGAGGAGCTGGGGACACGCAGTGGTGTATGCGAGTGAGCGTCCTCCTGCACTGGCTGATGGCCGGAATCTGCTTCATTCTCATCAAAATCGCCGTGGTCAAAGAACTCCACGTATGGGGCGCGTTTGTGCTTCTGGTGGTCTTCATGAGTTGCGTGTACTATCTTCGTTTCCGTAACGGTGCCTGGAAGCACATCGAGCTGCTCGATGACAGAATGGAGCCCCCCGTGGGCCAAGCGGACGGAGGAGACCCGGAGACGCTCAACGTGCCAATCCAAGTGGCGGATCTTCAATCCCTCCGCCCTACCGAGGAATGACCATGGCATCGTGTCGAATCGCGGTTTATCCCGAGGATGCAGTCAGAACATACATCATCACGCGCCTGTCTCAGGCCCGGTGAAGGGTGAGGCCTTCCATGAACGACTCAGTCAATGCAATCACCAAGAACCTGTCGCATGTGATCCAGGGCAAGGATGGCGTGCTCGAGATGATCCTGGTGGCCCTGTTCAGCGACGGGCACGTACTCATTGAGGACGTCCCAGGGGTCGGAAAAACCACCCTGGCGAAAGCCCTGGCCCAGTCCATCGACGGCGCGTTCCGGCGCATTCAGTTCACCCCCGACTTGCTCCCAACCGATATCACGGGCGGAATGATCTACTCTCCGAAAACCGGGGAATTCACCTTCCGGCCGGGGCCTGTCTTCTGTAACGTCCTCCTCGCTGACGAAATCAATCGAGCGTCTCCTCGGACCCAATCGGCACTCCTCGAGGCCATGGGCGAACGACAGGCCACCATCGAGGGGAAGCAACGCCCACTGCCACGCCCTTTCATCGTCCTGGCAACCCAAAACCCAGTCGAGTACCACGGCACCTATCCGTTGCCGGAAGCCCAGCTCGACCGCTTCGCCATGCAACTCGAAATCGGCTATCCGGGGCCGGAGGAAGAGATGCGAATCGTCACGGACCAGAAACAGCGGCATCCTCTCGACGACCTGGAGCACGTTACCACAAACGACGATATCATCTCCATCCAGGACAAGGTCAAGGAAACCGATGTCGAAGACACCGTCGTCCGCTACATCACCGAGATTGTCCGGGCGACCCGCTCAGAACCACGTCTGCGACTGGGAGCCAGCCCACGGGCCGCACTGATCCTCTACCGCACATGCCAAGCTTTGGCCTACCTCCGTGGACGCCCGTTCGTCATCCCCGATGATGCCAAGACACTGGCCCCCATCGTCCTGGCACATCGCGTCGTTCTCGACACGAAAGCCAGCTATTCCGGAGTCAGGAAGCGGACGGTCATAGCGGATCTCCTCAAGACCGTCCGTGCTCCAATCTGAGTGTTCTCATGATGACGTTGCGCCACAGGCTCAAACGTTGGCAGGACCTGTTCTACGCAGGCCCCCGATTCCTTGGCGTTGACCCCATCCGACGCAACGGCTACCAATCCCCGACTCTCACCGGTGCCCTCTGGATCTACGCGTTGATCGTCAGGCACTTCACCCTCGCTGGACGGATCACCATCATCAGTGCCGGCTTGATCATTGTCTATGCAATGTTCAGTCTGATCATGCCAATCCACCTGCTCGCCTTCGCCATTATCATGCTGTTCGTTGTGGATTTTCTGGCAGGTTACCTGGTGTTCGTCCCGATTCGGGTCCGCCGCGAGGCACCGGAGCGAGTCGGTGTAGGCACAGAAGAGGAAGTGCGCTACATCGTCGCAAACCCCTCCCCCCGTCCCGCTCTGGATATGACCCTCGATGCCCTCCCCTATCCCAGCGCAGTCTCACTGGCTCAAGGCCGCGCTTTTCTGAAGGAACTCCCGTCTGGGGGACGCACCGAACTCAAAGCGACCATAACGGCCCGGCGTCGCGGGCGCTTCACCCTCCCGGCCGTCAGAGCAGACTCCGCGTTCCCCTTCAACCTCTGGCGCTGGGGAAGCACAGGGAACGGCCCCCAAAACCTAATTGTATACCCCGAATTCACCCCGCTTCTCAGCCTCGATCTGCCCACCGGTCTCCGTTACCATTCCGGCGGAGTGGCGCTAAGCT
Source organism: Lentisphaerota bacterium (assembly GCA_018676675.1). GTDB lineage: Bacteria > Verrucomicrobiota > Lentisphaeria > Oligosphaerales > JABHEG01 > JABHEG01. Next base: position 993 of record JABHEG010000233.1, on the reverse strand, counting down.
CTCACACCGGCGAATCGATGGACTTCCTGGGCTGCCGGGAATTCCGCGATGGGGATGACCCGCGTCGAATACACTGGCGATCCTGGGCTCGGACCAGTTTCCCAGTCGTTAAGGAATTCCGTGAGGAGTACCTCTGCCGGACCGCGATGGTTATCGACACCTATCGGCCCCGCCCGCCGCTGATCCACCTGCACTGGGCCCACCCCGAAGACCCGATACTCGAAGGAGCTCTATCCCTGGTGGCGGCTATCGCAGATCACCTCTCCGACAAGGACTACATCGTCGACCTATTCGCAGCCGGACCCCAGGTGTACCGATTCCAGGGAGGCAGAAGCTTGGCCTACCTGGAGAACATTCTCGACATCCTCGCATGCCTGCAGCCGCACCACGGCGAGCCACTCGCCGAGTTTTCGGCCGAACTCATCGAAGAAATAGCCAGGATCAGCAGTGCGATACTCGTCCTCCTGACGTGGAACGACATGCGCCGAGACATCATCGAGAGACTGTCAGCCAACGGAGTCACCGTACGGGCCTATCTCGTCACCGATGGGAACCGCCTGCCGGACGATCTTCCCACTTCAGTGACCCCAGTCTCGGCAGAGGACATCCGCCAGGGCCGATGCCTGGTACTGTGACGACATCGACCACTCCCAGCCTGTGAGGAAACCGGCCACGGCCACATGAGCAAAGCGGCTGAAAACACCAAAGACCGAGGGACTCTGGCTCTCCTGGGGCTTATGATCATGTGCAATGCCGTGATCTTCACCGTGGCTGGAGATGCCCCGCAGACATTCGTCCTGGCCGTTGTCGGTTTGGCAGGCTCGTTTGTGATGCGCACGCCCCTCCCGAGAATGTCCCTTCCTCCACTCCTCCGGGAGAATCTCAGGTCGGCGTGTCAGCGTTCACGGTGATGGGCTATGTTTCCGGCCGTGTCGTTCGTGAGACGTTGACGTTGAGATTGTCCTGAGGAGGAAAAGGGACGGCTTCCATCAT